>NZ_CP016282.1:2783000-3478750 GCF_001679725.1 Cryobacterium arcticum
CAGTTGCTGCAGAAGCTCGACCCCACCAACCGCCTCAACACCGGGGCACCCGAAGGAGCCTGATCGTGCGCATCACCCAGCTGGCGCCCGGCGAGGTCTTCGTCTTCGGGTCGAACGCGGCGGGGATGCACGCCGCCGGTGCGGCCGCGATGGCGCACGAACGGTTCGGCGCGGTCTGGGGTCAGGGCCACGGGCTGCACGGGCGGTCCTATGCCATCAACTCGATGAGCGGGCTGGCCATTCTGCAGGCCGAGGTAGGTGGATTCGTGGACTTCGCGGCGCAGCATCCGGAGTTCAGGTTTCTTGTGACCGAGATCGGCTGCGGCATCGCCGGGTACACGCCCGCCGAGGTCGCGCCGTTCTTCGCCGATGGGGGCGACAACGTGGTGTTGCCGCCCCGGTTCGCCCAGGAACTGGGGCGCTGAGCTGCTCCGGCGCGGGGATCAGCCCTCGACGAGCTCGATGAAGGCACTCAGCTGCGCCAGCGTGCCGGCGTTGTGCGGCAAGGCATCCGTGAGCGCGGGCGAATAGAGCAGGTACGCCGCCCACTGGGCCCGTGAGATGGCCACGTTGAGCCGGTTGGCCAGGAGCAGGAACTCCAGCCCCCGCGGCACCTCTTCGGCACTGGACGCGGCAAGCGACACTATCGCCACCGCGGCCTCACGGCCCTGGAACTTGTCGACGGTGCCCACGCTGACATCGTGCCAGCCGGCCAGGGCGAGCCGTTCGCGGATCACCTCGACCTGGGCGTTGTAGGGCGCCACCACGATGAGGTCCCCCTGCCCGAGCGGGGTGCTCACCCCGCCGACGGTCCAGGCGCGGCCCAGCAGTGAGCGGATGAGCTCGACCACGGCGTCGGCCTCCTCCGGCGACGAGGTGGAGTTGAGGGTGTGCGGCACGGGCAGCGGATGCAGGCCGGGCTCGACGCCGTCGAGGTGCCGGTCGGCGGCCCGGGATTCCAGCTTGCCCTCGTAGGAGAGCCGCGACACCGGCGCGCACACGGCCGGGTGCATGCGCCAGCTCTTGGCGAGGAAGTAGCCGAACTCGCTCGGCAACACGTCGTGGCCGTCGGTGAGCCAGCCGAGCGCCGAGACGTCGACCGGTTCGGGATGGGAACCCTGGCTCACCTGCGGCAGCTGCTGCGGGTCGCCGAGAAGCAGCAGGCGCCGGGCCGCGACGGCGGAGGCGATGGTGCTGGCCAGCGAGAACTGGCCGGCCTCGTCGATCACGAGGAGGTCGAGCGAGCCGGGTTCGATGCGCTGGGCGTTGCTGAAGTCCCAGGCCGTGCCACCGAGCACGAAACCGCCGGCCTGCCCGGTGAACTCGGCGAACCGGCTGGGCGCCAGGGCCGTCCACCCGGTTTCCCGGGATTCCTCCCCCGCCTTGGCCTTCTTGCCCACGTGCCCGGCCGCCAGGCCCGCCTTGAGGACGGCGGAGAGCATGTTCTCCACGGTCGCGTGCGACTGGGCCACCACGCCGATCTTCCAGCCGTGGTCGCGCACGAGCTCCGCGATGACCCGGGAACCGGTGTAGGTCTTGCCGGTGCCGGGCGGCCCCTGCACCGCCAGGTAGGAGCGGTCGATGCTGAGCAGGCTGTCACGGATAGCCGCGGTGATGTCGCCGCCGCTGGTCGAGGCCGGGTCACCGGGTCTCGACAAGCTCGACCGACGATCGGACGAGGCCACTCCACGATCGGAGACCCGGCGGGGCGGAACCCGTCGCAGGATGTCCAGCGCCGCGTCCGGCAGCATCGCCGGCAGGGCATCGAGCACCTGCTGGCCCCACTCGGCGATCGCGGGCACCTGCGTGCCCGGCGGCGGCGGCGTGGCAGGCGCGAGGGCCATCGGCAGCTGGTCGTAGGGCTCAATGCCACGGCCGAGCTTCTCGGTCACGTAGAGCACCTCCTCACCGGTGGCCTCGTCGACTAGGCCGGTGATCTCGGTGCGTTCGTGGGCCACCCGGGAGCCGGGCTCGCCGGTCTGCACGAGCGGCGGGTATGGCGCGTCGTAGAGCAGGAACGGCCGCTGGCCGAGCTTGAGCGAGCTGCCCGGCGCGGCCTCGCCCTCGATGCGCAGCACCCGGGAGAGGTTGCGGTCCCGGCCCACCAGGGCCCAGTCGCGGTCGACCGTGGCGTGCGCCACGATCAGCACGTCGCGGGTGGCCGACCACTCGTCGGCGGCGTTCCGCAGCCGGTCGAAGTGCTCCTGCCAGAACTTCTTGCCTTCGCGGCGGTGATAGTCGATGGCGGCGCTGGCCAGGGCGATAGCGGTCTGGTCCGGGGTGCGGTCGCCGGGCGGCGCATCCGCCACCTGTGCCGCCAACGCCAGGTAGACCGGGCTGGGCTCCCGCACCGGGATGTCCAGCTCGAGGTCTCGGGACGCCGCGCGCGGCACGCCCGCCTCGTCGGCCCGGGCGAGCAGCCAGTCGCGCAGCCGCAGCGTGGAGAGGCAGTCGTACTCGTTGTAGTCGGCGATGGCATCGAGCTTGGCCTGGGCGCCGGCGAGGTCGCCGTCGCGGTACAGGGCCCGGGAGTCGGCGTATTCGGTGATCGAGTCCGCCGCGTTGTCGACGCCCTCGCGGTGGTCGTCGCCCATGTAGAGCGGCTCGAGCTTCTTGATCGAGTAGCTGTGCGAGCCCACCCGCAGGCTCTTCTTGACCACCGGGTAGAGGTCAACGAGCACGTTGGCGCGCAGCAGGTCGTCGACGGCGTCTTCGCCCACGCCGTGCCGGGCGGCGAGGGACAGCAGGTGGGTGCGTTCGTACGCGGCGTAGTGGTAGATGTGCAGGTTGGGATGCACGGCACGGCGCTCTGCCACGTAGGCGAGGAAGTCGATGAGGGCTTGGCGTTCCTCGGCGTAGTCGTGCGCCCAGAAAGCCCGGAAGGTGCCGTCCTCCTCGATGAGTCCGAACAGGTAGTCCAGCCCCCATTCGACGGTGTCGTCGCCCACGGCCGCCTCGCTGTAGAGCGGGTCGCCCTCGAAGTCGAAGAAGATGTCGCCGGCATCCGGTGCGGGCAGCGCGCCGAGCGCCACCGGGTTGTACACCTCGAAAGCCGGGGCGTCGGCGTGGCCGGTCTCACCGCTGGCGAGTTGCCGGGAGACCAGCTGCAGCCGCGCCTGCGCCCGGAGGGCCTCCACCGTGGCCTCGACGAGACCGTCGACCGGGCCGCTGCTCGCGGCGAGCTGCTCGATGGTCGTGATGCCCGCCTCGAGCAAGTGTCGCCGCTGGGTGAGCCGCATGCCGGCGACGAGGAGCACGTCTCGGTGGGCCTCCACCTCGAGGGTGCACGCCGCACAGCGCCCGCAGGCGGCATAGCGCGGGTCGCCCCACTCCGTGGGGTCTGGGTCGGCCACCCTCTCGTCAATCAGGCGTTCGAGCCGGGCCCGGCGCTTGCGGTAGACCGGCAGGATGTCGCGCAGCCGGTGGGTGCTCGTGCGCCCGTCGCCGAGCAGCAGGTGCACGTTCTCGCCGGTGGGGATGCCCAGCCTGTCGAGTTGGTCACTGTAGGCGGCGACCTGCAGCAGCGCGGTGATCTTGGCCGAGCGGGCCAGCTTGGTGTCGAAGACCTCGTAGGAGCCGGACTCGGTGCGCATGATGAAGTCGGCGAACCCCACGAACCGGCCGTCGAAGAAGGTGGCCTGGAAGAGCACATCCGCGCCGGCCCGGAAGGCGTCGGCGGTCTGGGCGGCGGCTTGCGGCAGTTCCCGCATCGACGGCCGGGCGAACTCGACGACCTGGCGGGTGCCGCGCAGCTTCTCGAGGTAGCGCAGTTCGTGCTCATCACCGAGGGACCCGGCCCGGCGCAGCATGGCGTCGCCCGCGTCGGGTACGGCCGCGACCCGGCCGAGCTTGGCGTCGAGGGTGCGCATCACGGCCCACTCGCAGCCCGCGGCGGCGCCGAGGTCGCTGGCGCTGAAGATCACTGTGGAATCGAGCAAGAACACGCTGAGCCTCCGGCTGCTGGGGTGGGGTCAGGTTACCCGACGGCACCGACACCGCACCGCGCGCTGACCGCCGGGTGCAGGCGGCGAGCGGGTTTACGATTGTCCGGTGAACACAGTCCTCGCCCATGAACCGGATGCCTCCCGCTACGCCCTCTACCTCGACGGCGAGCTCGCCGCCGTGGCGGACTACGCGGCACATGGCGACACGCTCTCGTTCAACCACACCTTCACCGACCCGGCCCGGCGCGGCCAGGGCCTGGCCGGCCAGGTCGTGACCTTCGCCATGGACGACGTGGAGAAGACGAGCCACCGGGCCGTCTCACCGGACTGCTGGTACGTGGCCAAGTGGTTCGACAAGCATCCGGAGCGCGCCGGCCTGCTGCGGGTGCGCAGCTAACCGTTCGGTCAGATCGAGAACTCGCCCTCGACGGGCGCGACCGTCTGCTTCGGGCGGAGCACCGCGTCGCCATCGGTCGCGTCGCCGTACGACGAAGTGACCAGGATCGGCATGTGGTCTGAGGTGCCGCGTGGCAACGTCTCGATGTTGTCGATCGTGAGGCCCACCGACGTGGCCAGGTCGAAGTGGCCGCGGAAGAACTTGTACCGCGTGTAGGTGCGGCTGTCGCTCAGGGTGAGGTCGTACCCGGATTCCTTCACCTCGTTGCTGAGGTGCTTCTTGAAGATCGGGTAGTTGTAGTCGCCCACCATCAGCGTCGGCAGGTTGGGGCCGAGCACATTGAGCTCGGCGTGCGCCGACCGGATCTGGTTGCGGCGCAGGGAGTTGAGCGCCGTGAGCGGGGCGGCGTGGAACGACGCCACGACCAGCTCGCGCTCCGCGGCCATGTCGTACAGGAGCGTTCCGATGAGGCGTTCGTGTGCCGGGGTGAGCACCCTGTCGTGCAGCGACTTCTTCAACGCGAACGTCTGCGTCTTGCGGGCGGTGAACCGGTCCCGCCGGTAGTACACGGCCAGACCGAGCCGGTTGCGCGTGGTGGAATCCGCCAGGTGCAGCAGTCCCACCTCGGCCGGCAGGTCGAGAGTGTCGCATTCCTGCAGACACAGCAGGTCGGGGTCGTATCGTTCCGCGAGTGCGAGAAGCTCTCCGCTGGCACGGTTCTTGCGGAGGTTGTAGCTGATGACCTTCACGTCAGACCTATCTCTGAATGGTGACTAGACAATAAGCCTACGTTCGCCAGGGCAGAACATGCACATCCGGGATGCCGCCGAGCGAGTCACACCCGCTGACGAGAGGCGCGCTGGTACCGTGTAACCACCTCGGCGCCCGAACGCCAAAGTCACCAGGCGCCCGAACGCCGACCGCCAGATTGGATGCTTGCCCCGTGAAACCCTGGACGTTCACCACCTACACGGTTGCGGCTTTCGCCTGCAGCGGTCTGGCCGTGGCTCTCTTGATCTTCAACGCCGCAACCGGCAACTCGATGTTGTCGACGCTGCTGCCCGTGGCGATCGCAGCCCTCGTTCTCGGCGGGATCTTCTCGGTGCGCGCCCGGGTGCTGCGCTACCGCACCCGCGACATCACCAAGCGGGACAACACCAAGCGCTGAGCCGCTGGACGGCTGAGCGGCTGAACCGGCCCGGCGTATCGGGCCACCGGCAACCCTGCTACCGTGCCCCGCAAGAGGGCCCTCGCGCGCCCCGGCCTGCCGCCGGACGATCGCGGCGGTCCGTTGATCCTGGGGAGCCCACGCCATGTCCGACACCTCGTCGCCGCCCGGCCGCCCGCGCCCGCCGGCGGCGGGGTACGGGTCGGTGCAGCAGCCGTCGGCACAGCAGCCGTCGGCGCAGCAGTCCGCACCTCCGCGTGTTACGCCGACGGTGCCGTCTCCGCCGCCGCCGTCCGTTCCACCGCCGTCGGGCGGTCCGCGGCCCACTCCCCTGTGGCGCACACTGCTGTACATCCTCGTGCCCATTGTGGGCCTGGGGCTGTTGGTCGCCGCGTTCGTCTTCGCCCTGTCCGGACGCAGCGGGCCGGTCGACCTGCGGGCCGACCTGGCCGCGGGAACGAGCCTGAGCGTGCAGGTGCCCAACGCCGCCGTCAGCCTCGAGCCGAGCGCGGACGACCAGGTTCACGTGCGCATGACGGGTTCGTTCTTCGGCAACCAGCCCACCCTGAGCGCCACCACCACGGGCGGAGTGACGGAGGTGCGCGGCGGCTGCCGCCCGCAGATCTTCTCGCGCTGCGCCATCACCGTGGCCGTGCAGCTTCCCCGGTCGCTGCCGGTCACGGTAACGGGGCAGAACGGCCGCATCACCGCATCCGCCCTCACCGGACGCGTCACGCTCACCACCACCAACGGCGCCATCGACACCGACGGAACCGTGGGCCGCGTGGCCCTGCAGACCACCAACGGCGATATCCGGGTGAGCGGCGCCACCTCCAAGATCGTCGAGGCCGGCACCACGAACGGCTCCGTCACCCTGGAGTTCGCCGATGCGCCCGACTCGGTGGATGCGTCGAGCACGAACGGGTCGGTCACCGTGCGGGTGCCCGTGGACGGGGTGGACTACCTGGTCAACGCCCGCACCACCAACGGCTCCGTGAACACCGACTCGGTGCCCTCCGACAGCACCTCCCGGCGTTCGATCACCGCGGAGACCACCAACGGCGCCGTCACGGTGGAGGCCCTTGACTAGGTTCCGCTCGGGTTCGGCTACCGAGATCTGGCAGGATGGCGGCATGAGCGCACCGCAGACCGGAACCGTCGTGGCCGTGAGCCGGGATGACAAGCACCGGTTCAGCAAGCCCGTCGTGCCGAGTATCAGCCTGCTGGCCGGTCACGGCATCGAGGGTGACTCGCACGCCGGCCCCACCACCCAGCACCGTTACCTGATTCGCACCGACCCGACCAGGGCCAACCTCACCCAGGTGCACCTGGTGCGCTCCGAGCTGTTCGCGGAGCTGGAGGACGAAGGATTCACGGTGTCGGCCGGGCAGCTCGGCGAGAACATCACCACCGCCGGGATCGACCTTCTCGCCCTGCCGGTGGGCACCCGTCTGCACCTCGGCGCCGACGCCGTCGTGGAGGTCACCGGCATGCGCGACCCGTGCTCGATGATCGACAAGTTTCAGCAGGGCCTCAAGAAAACCCTGAAGACAACGGATGCGTCGGGCCGGATCCTGCGCAAGGCCGGCATCATGGGCATCGTCGTCGTGGACGGCACCGTGGCCCCTGGCGACGAGCTGCGGGTGGAACTACCCGCCGGCGAGCACGTACCCCTGGGCGTGGTCTAGCCCCGCAGGCGACTCACCCGGGTCTCGACGAGCTCGACCGACGCCAGGGGCCCAGCACCGGTGGTCGAGCCTGTCGGAACCCGGCGGGGCCGGTCGAGAATTCGGCCTAGAGCTCTTCGGTGGGGTGGAACCACGGCGGGTAGACGGCGACCTTGGGCTTGTGGCTGGCCGCGGCGAGGATCGGCTTGACCGCATCCCGCACCCGGTCGTTGGCAACGCCGATGAGGGTGATCAAACCGAAGGGAACCTCGCCGGGAACCAGCAGCTCGGCCTTGAGGATCGCGTCCGAGTCCAGGTCGGCGCGCAGGGTGCGCAGCAGGCGGTCGGCGCTGTCGGCCGTGGCGCCGAAGCGGGTGCTCGCGAAGGCGGCATCGCCATCCGTCACCGCGAAGTGGGTGACCGTGGGGTCGGCGGCCGTGGCGACCTGCTGGTCGAGCACCTTCTTGACCGTGGAGACCAGGATCACGAAGTCGAAGGCAGCGGCGTCGTGCGCGTCCTCGGAGAGGCGGGGGTCGAGCGACTGGGCGCGGATGTTCTCCCAGACCAGGGCGTTGGGCGACAGGAAGAACGGAACGTGACCGGCGACGGCAGGGCTGTCGGGTCCGGCAACGAGGGCCTCGCGGCGGGCCTGGCGGTTCTCGGGCGACGAGATGTCGACAACCGGACGCTCTTCCCAGGCCTCACTGTTGTCGGCCAGCAGCCGGCCGGTGGCGAGGATGCCGGGCAGGTTACGGATGTGGGTGAGGTGGTAGATGCGCTGTTCGCCGACGTTGTCGTCGTGGCGCTTGGTCTTGGCGGTGCCCGTCGTGATCGGTGCCACGACGGTCCGCAGTGCGGTGGGTGCCTCGGGCGTGCGGGCGCGGCTGGCGCGCGGGGCACGCACGGCGGGTACGGTCGATGCGACGGGGGCGGCGGGTGGGAAACACAGGGCGCAGAGCTCCCCGTCCAGTCCGTGGATGCATTCCTCGTTCACAACTCAACCTCTCGTGTGCGCGGGCTCGCTGCGCGTCGGGTTCGACGGATGCGTGCCTACCTATCTAAGTTACGGTCATTTGCGGCCCACCGGTGACCGAACCGAGACTATCCGGGGGCCAACAGGTGACAATCCGGACCCAATCGGGCATCTCGGTGTAGTTTGCCTGCAGACGGCGACGGGAACGCCTCCCGCTGCGAGCCGCTCGACCGGCCGCCGTGCGCGCCGCCGGAAGGGAGTTCACTCTCATGCGAGCCAATATCAGGCTGTTCTGGGTGCTCGCGGGTTTCTTCCTGGTCGCTGACATCGCCTATACGGTGTGGAACCTCATCGTCAACGCTCAGAAGCTCGCCGCGAACACCATCGCCCCGCCCGGCGCTCCGGTGGAGTGGGTGGGCACCGTCGTGCTCGGACTCACCTGCGTGCTGGCCGCCTTCATCGCCTTCTACCTCGGCCGGGTGCACAAGGCCCAGGGCGGGGAGCTGCCGCAGGACATCGCGACGGCGAACATCGACGATGACGACCCCGAGCTCGGGTTCTTCAGCCCGTTCAGCTGGTGGCCGATCATCCTGGCCGCCTCCATCGCCACGGTTTTCCTCGGGCTCGCCGTGGGCTTCTGGCTCTGCTTCATCGGCGCGGGCGTCGCCGTTATCGCGCTCGTCGGTTGGACCTACGAGTACTACCGGGGGCTATTCGGTCGCTGACCCGGACGGTATCCCTGGCACTCACTCCATGGAGAAGTCGGCGAAGTCGAAGCCGGGAGACACGACGCAGCTCACCAGGGCGTCGTCATCGCTCGGCACTGTGCGCTGCCAGACGTTCTCGGGGATGATCACCTGGCTGCGTTCGCCACGCAGCAATCGGCCGCCCAGAATGGCGGTCTCCTCGGTTTCCGGCTCGTCGCCGTCGCCGCCCAGCTCCAGTTCCACGGTGCCCTGGCCGTTCCAGATCCAGATCTCGCTGGAGGCGACCCGGTGCCATGCGGAGAACTCCCCCGCCGGCAACAGGAAGTGGATGAGCGTGGCCGCCGGGCGAGTGCGCTCGGAGCCGTCGGCATCCGTGAGCGTCACCGAAACAGGTGACGTCCAGGTGCGCCGGTACCAGCCGCCCTCGGGATGCGGCTCGAGGCCGAGCTCCACGGCGAGCGCCGGGCGCACCAGCCGTTCGATGAACTCGCCGGAGGCCGTGCGGCGGGTGGCGAGGCGGCTGTCCGCTGGGTTCGTTGTCATCGAGTTTCTCCCGAAGTAGTGGCGGCGGAGAACGTGGCGTCTCACAGACAATCTCCCTGTCTAGCAGCAGTATCGCAGACAAGAAAGTCCCGAAGTGGGGGTACGGAACTGCTAACGCGGTCAATCGAATGCTGATTAGCTCTCAATGAGGCAATGATTCACCCACGCAGCGCATCTCGCCGCGTCCGCACTCGCGGAACACCTCACCCGATAAAGGCAAACCCGGTGCAAGTCGGGGACGCAAAGCCACGGGGCCCTCCAGGGTCAGCCGGGTTACCGAACGAGAGACAACCATCATGCGCAACATCACCCGTGCTTCCATCGCGCTCATCGGCGCCGTAGCACTCACCGGAGCCACCGCGCTCTCCGCGTCCGCCGAGCCCATCAGCGACGGTGGCGCTCCTGTCACCGTCGCAGTCGATGGCGGTGAACTCGTACTCGGTGCGCCCAGCGCCTTGGCCCTGACGGCTGCAGCACCCAACGCACCCGCGACCGGAATCCTCGGCAGCATGACCGTCACGGACACCACTGCAAGCACCATCGACTGGACCGTCCAGGTGACAGTGAGCAACTTCGTGTCAACCGTCAATGCGACCGTTGTCGACACCATTCCTGCAGCAGCGTTCACGTACTCACCGAACGTTGCGACCACCACCGGGGTGGCGACTGTCGTCGCGGGCGCCGACTCCACAGGAGGCGTCCTCTCGACCGCTCAGTCCGCCACAGCCGTTCACGGTAACAACACCGCCAGCTGGACAGCGGATGTCACCCTGGACATCCCGTCCGACGCACTCGCTGGCGACTACACGGGAACAGTGACTCACTCGCTCCTCTAAGCCAATTGCGCGAAGGGGAGGCGTGATTGCCGCCCCTTCGCCGCATCATGGGTGCCGCTTCCGGCATCGTCAGCGTTGTCTACTGAAAGTAGCCCGGAAACTGTGCGACCTATACTGCTATCACTTTCGATCGCACTCATCCTCCCTTTCCTTACGACACCTTCCAGCAGCGCGCTTGCGCAGGAAGCGTCGTCGGCAGAATCTGGTGGTATCGGGATCCGGTTGATCGACGTCCCTGCGGCTGCTCAAAGCAACCCCCGCGCAATCCGATACATCGTCGATAGTCTGCCGCCCGGCACCGTCATCGAGCGTCGCGTCGAAATCCTCAACCAGTATTCATCAACGCAGAGCGTCACTGTCTACGCCGGCTCCGCACGGATCGTCTCTGGTTCGTTCATCGGCGATGACGGGGCCGCACAGAATGAACTGACAAGTTGGACCTCGGTCAGTGCCCCGGAGTTTGAATTGGGAGCCGGGAAGTCAACTGAAGTGACGGTAACCGTCACGGTGCCCGAAGATGCGGTGGAGGGCGAGCAATATGCGGCGATCTGGGCCCAAGTCACAGCGCCCGCGGAGGAAGGCGCCACCGTTACGAATGCCAGCCGCGTCGGCGTGCGCATGTACGTGGCGGTCGGACCCGGCAACGGAGCTGCCGCCGACTTCAGCATCGGCGAGGTCAAGGCCGGCCGAACAGAAGCAGGCGTGCCGCAGGTCACCGCACAGGTCACAAACACTGGCGGCCGAGCGGTGGACGTGAATGGTTCCCTCCAACTGTCCGAAGGCCCGAGCGCTCTCTCTGCCGGACCCTTCGCGACCGAGAAAGCACTGACTCTGGCGCCGGGCGAGGACGGCACGGTTGTCGTCGCGTTGGGGAGCGATCTGCCGGATGGTCCGTGGCGGGCGACGCTCACCCTTACCAGCGGGCTAGTCACTCACGAGGCGACCGCCGACGTGACATTCCCCGAGGCCGGCGAATCTGTCGCAGTCGACACTGACACCGGGGTCGGAGCGTGGCCATTCCTCGTGGGAGCCGCCGCCCTCGCCCTGATGATCGCGCTGGGCGCAACTTTCTGGATTCGCAGACGACGTACCCGTCGATCCGCGGACGTCCCCACGCCCGCCCAGACCCAGCCTTAGTTCGAGCCACGTCCGACGAAGGAACCCATGATCGCCTCTGAACGAGTCGCTGCCACCCTGCACTTCACCGCCCGCGCGGGAACGGCCACTGTGCTGCTCCCCCGCAACCGCAACGGGCAGCTTCCCGTCGTTCTCGTCGATCCCGTCGACGAGCAGGGTGCCGTCGCCCACGGACTGTGGCTCAGCCACGACATCGCCGGCAGCGACTACCACTGGACCGAGCCCGTCCGGTCCACCACCCGATACGATTCCGGCGACTCCCCCACTGCCTGGCCGGCCGGACCGCACAGCATCACGACATCAGCCACGGCCAGGGAGCTCTCGAGCCCGGACTCCGCCGACCTCACCGATTCGCTCACCGGCCTGCCCGGGCGCATCCAGCTCATGGAGCGCATGAAGCGCTGTCGATCCGACGGCAACCGCACGCCCAGCGCCGTCTTGCTCGTCGTGAATCTCGACCGGTTCAGCATGGTCAACGACGGACTCGGCCATGACGCCGGGGACGCCGTTCTCGTCTACGCCGCACAGCGGATCGTCGGGGCCACGCGGGCCGGTGACACTGTTGCCCGGCTCGGTGCCGACGAGTTCCTCGTGCTCTGTGAAGGAGCCGACGCCCAGCGCGGACGCACCATTGCGAAGCGAATTGTGACCGCACTGCAGGAACCGGTGAGCCTGGGCGGCTATGAGCTGCGCATCACGGCATCGGTGGGAATCGCCAACGTCACCGCGGAGACCAATCCGACCGACGCCCTCCGCGAGGCCGGGGCAGCCATGCAACGCGCAAAGGTCAAGGGCCGTAACCGAACGGCACAGTTCGAGGAAGGACGCAGCGCTCAGGCACTGCGGTGGCTCGATCTGCAGCAGGCGCTGGCCCTCGCTCTTCAGCGTGACGAATTCGTTCTGCACTACCAGCCCATCACCACCATCACCGGTGGGATCGCCGCGGGCGTCGAGGCTCTGGTCAGGTGGAACCGCCCCGGCCACGGGCTGATTCCGCCGGACGAGTTCATTTCGGTCGCCGAGAGCAGCGGACTCATCGAGCCTCTGGGAGCCTGGGTACTCGGAGAAGCTCTCCGCCAGCTCAGCGCCTGGAAGCTCACCGACCGGGTACCGCCGGGCTTCTACGTCTCCGTCAACCTCTCCCCCGTGCAACTGATGGACCGAAGCTTGGTCAGCAACATCACCCGTACCATCGCGGACCACGGTCTGGTCGGCGCGGAGCTGACGCTGGAGATGACCGAGACCGCGCTCATCGACGACGAAGAGATCATGCTGGCGACAGTCGACGCTCTCGCATCCGCCGGCATCTCGCTCTCCATCGACGACTTCGGCACGGGATATTCGTCGCTCGCCCGGCTCCGTCACCTGCCCGCCAAGCAGCTGAAGGTCGACCGCTCCTTCGTCGCCGGCATGACAACCGACAGCAGGGATGCCGCCCTGGTCGCGGCCGTCATCGGACTCGCCCACGAGTTCGGCATGACCTGCGTGGCCGAGGGCGTCGAGACTGCGGAACAGCTGGATGAGCTCACGCGGCTCGGCTGCGACTACGCCCAGGGATACCTGCTCGGGCGTCCGATGAAGTCGGCCGACCTTGAAAAGGTCTGGGATCAGGCCGTGGCCGTCTAGGACGAACACCCGGCGGAGGCCCGCCTAGGACAGCGCCTGTCGCAACCCCTCGCCCAGTCCGGCGAGCACCAGGAAGATACCGAGCACCAGCACCGTCAACACCGTGATCAGCGGCATGTTGCGCACCAGCCACTCCCGCAGCCGCACCAGCCGCCCGCGCACCGCGGCGCCGCCGAACGCATAGGCGAGCACGGGCCCGAGCATCGTGATGGACGCCAACGCGGTGAACACTCCCACCGAGACCAGGATCCCGGTGGGATCGGTGTGCGCCCCCAGGATCACCACACCGGCCGCCGCCGCCATCACCAGGTTCTTCGGGCGGAACGCCGCGTAGCCCACCCCGATCAGGGTGGCCCGGGCCGGGGTCAGCCGGTCGAGCGCCATCAGCCAGCGCGGCAGCGGCACCTCCGCGCCGCGCTCGGGCCGGTCGTGCCACTGCACGATGCCCAGCACGATCAGGGCGACACCGAGCAACAGCGGCACCACCACCTGCAGCAAGCGGGTGCCGGCCGACCTGTCGTGGGGCAGCAGCGACGACAGCAGGGCCAGCAGGGTGGCCGAGAAGAGCACCCCGAGGAACCAGCCGATGCTGAACCCGGCCGCGGCCTTGAACCCGTCGGGCGCAAGCAGCATCAGCAGCAGACCCGCCAACGGCAGCGGGCTGAGCGCGATCGTGAGCGCCAGCGGCAGGAGCTGCCCCCACTCGGTCATGCGCGCTCCTCACCGGCCTCTACTGCAGGGACGAGGTCAGCCTGGCCAGGTTGTCGAACACCTTCGCACCCGTGGGCCGGTCGAGCCAGTCGGCCAGCTCGACCCGCCGGCTGTTGGACCGGTATTCGTCCTGCACCGCCCGCATCCGCTGCACGAATTCGGCGCCGTGCACGAGCACCGACACCTCCATGTTCAGGCTGAACGAGCGGATGTCCATATTGCTCGACCCGACCACCGACACGTCGTCGTCGATGGTGAAGTGTTTCGCGTGCAGCACGGTCGGCTCCCGGTAGAGGTAGATCGCCACGCCCGCGCGAAGCAGCTCCTCGTAGTACGAGCGCTGCGCGTGATACACCAGCGCCTGATCGCCGATGGCCGACGCGAACAGCTCCACCTGCACTCCACGGGACGCGGCCGTGACGATGGCGAGCATCGTGGATTCCTCGGGCACGAAGTAGGGGCTGGTGATGCTCACCCGCCGCTCGGCCTTGTGGATGAGCATGGCGTAGAGCTTGAGGTTGTTGTCGTTGTCGAAGCTCGGTCCGCTCGGCAGCACCTGGGCGTCGAGCAGGTCGGTGGCGGCCGGCAGCACCACCGGGCTGGTGTCGATGGGCAGCATCTCGTCGGTCTCGCTGTACCAGTCGGCGAGGAAGACCGCGTTGAGTTCCCGCACCGCCGGCCCCTCCAGGCGCATCATAAGCTCGTGCCAGTGCAGCCCGCGCTTGAGGTTGCCGGGCTTGAGATAGGTGGAGTCGATCATGTTCTGGGAACCGGTGAACCCCACCCGCCCGTCGACGACGAGCAGCTTGCGGTGGTTGCGCATGTCGGGGCGGCGCCATTGGCCGCGCCAGAATCGCAGCGGCAGCAGCGCCCGCCACTCCGCGCCCATCTCCGCGAAGGCGGCGATGGTCTCCTTGCGGCGCGGCAGCATCAGGCAGGCCAGGTAGTCGGAGAGCACGTGCACCGAGACGCCGCGCTGGATGGCCCGGGCCAGGGCGTCGAAGAACGGCTGGGTGACGGTGTCGAGTACCAGGATGTAGAACTGCACGTGCACGAACTCGGTCGCCTCATCGACGGCCGCCACCATGCTGGCGATCGACCCCTCGTAGTCGGGCAGCAACTCGATGCGGTTGCCGCCGACCATCGGCAGGGCGCCGAGGTTGCGGTTCAGCCGGGCCGCGGAGCCGAGCCACTCCGGCCATTCGTCGCGGTGGCCGACCTGGTCGAGTCCGTCCGTGCGCGCCATGATCAACTCGTTCACCTCACGCTGCTTCTCCCGCCGGGAGCGCGGCAACCGGCCCACCCCGATCAGCAGGAAGACCAGAGCGCCCAGATACGGGATGAAGATGATCGCCAGCACCCAGGCGATGGCCGCGGAGGGCCGCCGGTTGGCGGAGAGATAGACCGTGGCGATGAACACGATCACGGCATGCAGCGCCACGAGAATCAGTGCTCCGGCCTCGACATCCACCATCCGCTCCCTCCGTGGCCGTGACGTATCAGGGTGACTCGACGTGAACGTACACCTCCTCGGCCCGCTCGCGGGCGACGCCGTTGCCCCGGTGTGCGGGTCGCACTAGATTGCGTTGTGCGGCGCGCGCCGCCCTCGGCAGCACACCGCGGCCGAGCGCTGTGCCGGTCCACACACGTCGAAGAGGTGATCCAATGGCCATGCACTCCCCCGTGCGACAGCTGCTGACCGCGGCGGCCGTGCTCCTGGTTCTGGCCGGATGCACCGTGCTCACTCCCAACACGTCGTCGTCACCCAGCCCCGGACAGTCCGGCTCGGTGCAGCCCGGCGCCCTCGTGGGCACCTGGGTGCTCGACCGCACCTTCGACAGCCCTGAGCAGCCCTACGTCTCGTTCGTGCAGGACAACACCTGGAGCGCCTCTGACGGCTGCAATCGGGTGCAGGGCACCTGGACGCTCGCAGCCGACGGGAGCCTCAGCACGACGTCGGGCCCACAGACGATGATGGCCTGCGATGGAGCCCAGCTGCCGCTGGCGGTCAGCCGGGGCACCTCGGTGGAGGTGGACGGCGACACCCTCATCATCCACAGCTCGTTCGACTCGACCGAGACCACACTGGTGCGCTCCACCGACCCGACCGTGGGCCCGCAGGGGCTGCCGATCGGCTACTGGGTCGAGTCGAACACCCCCACGGCGCCCTTCCTGTCGATCCAGGCCGACGGCACCTACTCGGGCAACGACGGCTGCAACGCACTCACCGGCAGCTGGGAGCAGGCCGACGACGACGCCATCCGTTTCACGGGAGGCGCGCAGACGTTGCGGGCCTGCGAGGGTGTGGACCAGTGGCTGAGCCAAGCCGCCCAGGGCCGGGTGCAGGCCGGGGTGATGACGTTGCAATCCGCCGACGGCACCACGATCGGGCAGCTGACCGCCCGGTGAGGCGCGGGCGGCCCGGGTCACTGAGGAAAGGAACGAGCGATGGGCGTGTACCCGATCACCATCATCGTCATCCTCGCCGGTGCCATCGGCATGGTCTTCCTACTGCGTCTGGGCATCCGGCAGAATGCCCAGGCGGCGGCGGTCGATCCAGACCCCGACGCTACCGGCGGCCTGGCGGTGCTGAGCTTCGTCATGGCGCTGATCCTGCCGGTGATCGGGGTGATCCTGGCGCATGTCACGCTCGCGCGCATCGCCGAGGGCCGGGCCAGCGGCCGGGCGTTCGCCTACGCGGCCCTGTGGGTGGGTTACGTGCTGATCGCCCTCGAACTGGCGGTCATCATCTGGGCATACCAGAGCAACTACTGGCAGTAGCGGATGCGCCGGCCGGGGCGGAACCGGATCAGTACCAGTTCACGGCCTGCGAGTGCGACCAGGCGGCGCAGGGCGTGCCGTAGGCGGAATTGATGTAGTCCAGGCCCCAGGAGATCTGGGTGGTGGCGTTGGTGGCCCAGTCGGAACCGGCAGAGGCCATCTTGCTGCCGGGCAGCGCCTGCGGGATACCGGTGGCACCGCCGCTGTTGTTGTAGGCCGTGTACGACCAGCCGGACTCCTTCTGCCAGAGCTGGCTCAGGCAGGAGAACTGGGCGTCACCCCAGCCGTAGCGGGAGGCTGCGAGGCTGGCGGCGGTCGCCTTGGCGCCGGAGGGGGTGTTGCCGGCGGCGAGGGCCTCTGCGGCAGCCTGGGCTTCCGCGGCGGCCTGCGCCTCGGCGGCGGCCTGCGCGGCCGCGACTTCCACGGCTACCCGGTCGGCCTCGGCGGCGGCGGCCTGCACTGCGGCGGCCTGCTCCTTGACCTGGGACGTGAGCTGGGACACATCCTCGAGCGGCAACGAGATGTACTCGGCCAGGGAGGCCGATGTGCTGGACAGCGCGGACGCATCCACCTTGTTCGCCGCAGCCTCGAGCGCGGTGTCGGCGTCATAGAGGGCAACGGATGCGGCCAGGTGGGTCTTGCTGACCTCGGCGGCATGGGCGGCGGCGCGCTCGTCGCGCACCTGCTGGGCCTGCTGTTCCTGTTCGGCCACCGCGGACTGCACGGTGAAGCCGGTACCGGCGACAACTCCGGCGAGCACGAGCCCGCCGGCGAGGAGGGTGAGGCGCTTCGTGCGCGGCCTGCGGGTATTCCGGGCGGCGCGGGTGGACAGTGCGGCGAGGTTCGGAGTGCTGCTGGTGTTCTCGGGCGTGCTGTTTTCGGGCATGGAGTTCATAGAGTTTGTGGGGCGCATAAGCTTCCGGGTCGGGTCAGTGCGCGCCGGACGGGCGGCAGAATCACTGATCGGTGGGGCCCACGCGCGCGGGTCGGCGCAGGCAAGTCGCCTAGCTTGCACAAAGTTTCTGCATGAATCCTCATATAGTTCTGGCAAACCCATGTGAACGCATCTTCTCGCCGTTGCCGCCCGACCGTCGGCCTCGGGCACCGAATGCCCGGTCAGCGGGCGATCTGAGGGGGCCAGTGGTGTGTGCCCGGGTTGCGCTCCTGGAGTAGCGTTAAAAGATGCCCACTTCAGACGAGACCACCCCGACAGACCACCAGCCCGCCGGCCAGGCCGCCGCCGACCAGGCCCCGCCGGCCGAGGCATCCACCAGCGTGGCCCGCCTGATGGCCGCCATCGAGAGCATCAACACGATCGAGGTCATCAACTCCCCCGTCGACGACCAGTCGGCGTTGCTGCAGCTGCTCGATGTCACCACCGACGACCAGCGCTCCAACATGCTGTTCGCCCTGCTCCTGGAGCGCATGCGCGCCTGACTCCCCCTTCGCGAAATGTGAGTAGAGCCCCCAATTCCCGGCGATTCTGGTGCTTGAGCCGCAATTCGCGGGAGGGCGCAGGGGGCGGAAGCGTGCGCAGGGGGCGTGCAGGGGGTGTGCATAGGATGGCGGGATGCGCGCACTCGTCGTCACCGTTCCCGGGGGCCCGGAGGCCCTCACCCTGCAGACCGTTCCCGACCTCACCGTCGGCGCCGGCGACATCCGGATCGAGGTTGCCGCCGCCGGGGTGAA
The DNA here is from genome assembly GCF_001679725.1 of Cryobacterium arcticum. Taxonomy (NCBI): domain Bacteria; kingdom Bacillati; phylum Actinomycetota; class Actinomycetes; order Micrococcales; family Microbacteriaceae; genus Cryobacterium; species Cryobacterium arcticum. Next base: position 2,801,180 of record NZ_CP016282.1, read on the forward strand.
CCGGGCCGACGTACAACAGCGTCTCGGGCTCTATCCCTCCCCGGCGGGCGCTCCCGCCTGGCCCGGCCTCGAGGTGTCCGGAATCGTCACCGAGATCGGCACGGCCGTGACCCGTTTCGCCGTGGGCGACCGGGTCTGCGCCCTGCTGGCAGGCGGCGGATACGCCACCGAAGCCGTGGTGCACCAGGACCTGGCCCTGCCGGTTCCAGCCGCCCTCGACCTGGTCGACGCGGCCGCCCTGCCGGAGGCGCTGGCCACGGTGTGGTCGAACGTCTTCATGAGCGCCGGCCTCACGGCTGGGCAGACCCTCCTGGTGCACGGCGGCGCCAGCGGCATCGGAACCACGGCGATTCAGCTGGCCCGACTGGCCGGCGCGCGGGTGCTCGTGACGGCCGGTTCGGCCGAGAAACTCGCGGTGTGCGGGGAACTGGGCGCTGAGGTGCTGATCAACTACCGGGAGCAAGACTTCGTGGCCGAGGTACTCGCGGCAACCGGCGGACACGGCGCCGACGTGATCCTGGACATCATGGGCGGCTCCTACGCGGCCCGCAACGTGGCGGCGCTGGCCCTGGGCGGCACCATCATGGTGATCGCGAACCAAAGCGGCGAAGACGCCGTGTTCAACCCGTTCCACCTCATGCAGAAGCGCGGCCGGTACTGGGGCACCACCCTGCGGGCCCGCCCCGCGGTGGAGAAGGCGGCCATCATGGCCGAGCTGCAGGCCCTGGTGTGGCCGTGGCTCGAGTCCGGCGGGCTGCGTCCTGTGGTCGACAGCCGCTACTCCTTCGCCGACGCGGCGGATGCGCACCGGCGGCTCGAGGCATCCGCTCACGTGGGCAAGATCGTGCTGGTGCCGTAGAACGACCGGTCAGGCGACGGTGACGGCCAGCTCCACCCGGTTGCGACCGGCGGCCTTGGCCTCGTAGAGGGCGGCGTCGGCGCGCCCGAGCCAGCGTGAGACGCTCTCGCCGCGCTTGAGCAGCGCCACGCCCACACTCGCTGTGCAGCGCAGCCCGCTGGTCACGACGCCCCACGGGTGGCTGCGCACCTCGCCGAGCAGTCGTTCGCAGATCTGCGTGGCCTGTTCGATGGAGGTGTTGCCGAGCACGAGCAGGAACTCCTCGCCGCCGACCCGCACGGCCAGGTCGGTCTCCCGGGTGGCCGCGCCGAGGATGCCGGCCATGGTGGTGAGCACCCGGTCGCCGGCGGCGTGCCCGTGTTCGTCGTTGACTTCCTTGAAGTGGTCCATGTCGATCATGACGGCGCAGAGCGGCTCGGCCCGGTCGAGCGCGCTGCGCATCATGGCGGGCAGCTGCCGGTCGAGCGCCCGCCGGTTGGGCAGCCGAGTGAGTGGGTCGGTGTTGGCCTGCTCGTCGAGTTCTTCGGCGCGGATGCGTTGCATGTCGGCTTCGAGCTGCGAGCGTTGCGCCTCGTGACGGGCCTGTTCGATCTCGAGGGAGTTGATCAGCATGCGCGACTGCAGCCCGGCGGTCTGCCTGGTGAGACCGAGCATCAGCACGTGCAGTTCCTCGTGGTGCCGCAGCGCCTCCTCGAACCGGCCGGCGTTGCGGTGCATCTCGTAGAGTTCCCGGTTCAGCCGCACGTTGAGCGCGGCATCCTCGGCAATGGACGGGTCGGCGAGCTGGGCGTTCATCATGTCGCAGGCGAGGTCGAGCCGGCCCTCGGCGCGGGCCACCTCGGCCAGCTGCACGTCGTTGTTGACCACAAGGTTGCGGTAGCCGTTGGTGGTGGCGATGGTCTTGGACCGCACGGCCTGCCGGCGCGCGTCGGCGTACTCGCCGAGTTCGATGAGGATATCGACGAGGTTGGTGCGTGCGATGGTCTCGTAGAAAGCGTGCCGCTGCTTCACGGCCAGCGCCACGGCGGCGAGCGTGAGGGTGAGGCCGTCCTGCAGGGCCTCGGTGGTGCTCTCGCCCCTCGCCCGCTGCCCCCGGGCGATCTCCAGGCAGGCGTCGCCGAGGTTGTTGCGAGACGCGAACCCGGCCTCCGGGTCATCGAGGGTGTCCGCCAGCGCGATCGCCTGCTGACCCAGCTCGATGCTGCGTTCGGCATCGCCGAGCGCCTGGTGCACCATCGACGACCGCGACAGCGCCCAGAACTCCGCCGTGCGGCTGCCGCAGGCGCGTGCCGCTTCGAGGGCACCAAGCACATGGCTGAGCGCCGGCTCTTCGAGCGCGGTCTCGTGAAACGCCAACGCCAGGGTGCAGTGCACATTGGACTGGCCCAGAAGATCACCGCTGGCGGTGAGGTAATCCAGCGCCAGCAGACCGTGACGAACGGATGCCTCGAACTCGCCCAGCCGCAACCGGTGTCCGGAGAGCAGCTGCCGGGCCCTGGCCTCCTGGGCCGGGGTGATGAACGGGTCGGTGAGAACCTCTTCAGCCTGGGCCGCGCCCACGATGTGCTGACCGTCCCGGTTGGCCGTCGCGCTCTGTTCGAGCAGCCGATCGATCGCCATGCGGCGGGCCGGCGCCGTGACCAGCCCGGGAGCCATCGGCACCGGGACCGGAAGCTCGACGGAGTCGACCGGGAGCGGCAGGTCGGCCAGCTCGACGAACCCGCCGGGCAGGTCGACGTCACGGCCGCCGTCCGCGGGCAGCAGGTCGGCGATGCCGTCGGCCAGCGCGTCGGCCGCGGCCAGCGCCGCATCGGGAGTGGAGGTCTCGGCGGCCACGGTCGTTCCGGAGGGAAGAGGGGCGACGGAGTTGCTCGGAGTCGTCATCGGACGACCGGTGGTGTCTCGGGGTCCGACACCGGCCGAGGCCGGTGGGTCACGGAGCGGAAGGGGGCAGACGAGGACAGGCTGAGCGCACTGCCCGCACGTCTCTGCGGGAAGCGAAGTGATGGTACGCGAAATGCGCTCACGGCTCAGTCCCCAAACTGCTCGTTGCTCTCGAACCTAGCAGCGTCTGGACAGCTTCTACGGGCATCCGGGATTCGGCACACACCCCGTTCACGGGTAATTTTCGCGTTTAATGATCGCGCTCTCACGGGGTTCCCATAGCCTACCCACAGCGCGCTCCTAGCGCGAAGCGGTGGGATGCCTCGGCTCTGGAGCCAGTCGAAGCTCCGCTCGCATTTGGACCGATCCCTCCCGCCGATCCCTGGACACCGTGAGCCGCGACAGGCTTGCCCCCTGGCAGGCGTTTGGCGTTGGTCAGCGCCAGCCGAGGCCGGGCGCCACGAATCGCAGCACCGAATCGAGCAACCGGGCGTTGTAGTCGACGCCCAGCTGGTTCGGCACCGTGATGTGCACGGTGTCGGCGGCCTGCACCGCGGCATCCTGGGCCAGCTGCTCGACGAGCGCATCCGGTTCACCGATGTAGCTCTTGCCGAAGCGGGCCAGGCCGCCGTCGAGATGACCCACCTGGTCGCGGTTGTCGGCCTGGGCACGCAGCCCGAAGTAGCGGCGGTCCTCGTCGGTGACCAGGGGCAGGATACTGCGGCTCACCGCCACCCGCGGTGTCCCGGGGTGCCCGGCCTCCGCCCACGCCGCGCGGAAGATCGCGATCTGCTCGGCCTGCAGGTCGCCGAAGTCCACCCCGGTGTCTTCGGTGAGCAGCGTCGAACTCATCAGGTGCATGCCCTGCTCACCGGTCCATTTCGCGGTGGCGCGGGTACCGGAGCCCCACCAGATGCGCTCGGAGAGTCCGGGCGACTGCGGCTCGATGGATAGCGGCCCGTTGTGTCCGGTGAACTGCGGGTTGGCGTTCGCCAGGCCGGCCCCGGCGATGGCCAGGCGGAAGCGTGCTGTGCGCTCGCGGGCGTCATCCGCGTCGGACTGCCCCGGAGCCGGCACGTTGCCGAACGCCTCGGCGCCGCGCAATGCGGTCTCGGGTGAGCCTCGGCTCAGGCCGAGCTGCAGGCGCCCGTTGCTGATCAGGTCGGTGATGGCCGCTTCTTCGGCCATGTAGAGCGGGTTCTCGTAACGCATGTCGATCACGCCGGTGCCCAGTTCGATGCGGCTGGTGCGAGCGGCCATGGCGGCGAGCAGCGGGAACGGGGACGCCAGCTGCCGGGCGAAGTGGTGCACGCGCACAGACGCGCTGTCGACGCCGAGTTCCTCGGCGGCCACCGCGAGCTCCACGGTCTGCAGGAGGGCGTCTTGTGCGGTGCGCACGAGCGACCCCGGCACCGCCTGATAGTGGCCGAAGGAGAGGAACCCGATGTGTTTCATACCTGGGCCAGCGTTTCCCGACGCCCAGCTATTCCCGCCCCCATCCCCGGTTCTGGTGCGCGGGCGTCGAGAAAGCGTCGCGCGGGAAGCGCGCCGCTGCGCGGAGGGCACGCCCCTGCGCGGAGGGCACGCCCCTGCGGCACAACCCCCGCGAAGCGGCGCGTGACCCGCGCTCCTCGTCGGGACCGCGCTGCGCGGGAGCGGCGCCGCAACGCGGGTGGCACGCCCCGGGCGAAGCGGCGCGTGACCCGCGCTCAACGGCGACGAGGGTGAGCGCGGGCACCGCGCCGCTGCGCGGGTGGGCCGCCACCCGCGCGGCAGTGCCGCGAAGCGGCGCCTACCCCGCGCGGCGCGTTGCGCGGGGTAGGCGCCGTTTCGCAGGTGGCGCGCCACCCGCGGACGGGCGCGTGACCCGCGCGCCGCCCGGATCGCCTGTCACACCTTCGTCGGATGCGCCGAGACGATGCCCCTCGGCAACAGCACGTGCCCCCGGCGTCCAAGCACGGTGCCGACGGGCCAGAGCCCGGCCTGCGCGATGAGGTTGTCGATCGCGGTGGTGTACGAGTGCTCATCTCAGCAGAACAGGTCGCGCCTGGCCCGGACGAAGCCCCGCATCGCGCGTTCGAGATCCTCCCGAGTCAGGCCGGGAACCTCCGAGACGACCGCGGTGGATGTTTCCCGCAACGAGCTCAGACCCGAGAACATGCGGCCACACGTGCATCGACCGTCGGGATAACACCAGCATGCCCGGCACGGTTCCAGCAACCACACCAGCTCACCGTCGATGCCGTCCATTCGATCGTGCACGTGGGCGCCCTGGGTCGCCTTTGTTGCCACGAATACCCGCATGAGTAACTCCATCTCTCGGCACGAGGAGATGCCGCCACGGTAACTGCCACCCCCGACACCGCCCCCAGGCGAGCGCATCCGACGCGCGACCAACCGGCACGGTGAGTGTGCGGAGCGCGGGGTGTGCGGAGCGCGGGGTGTGCGGAGCGCGGGGTGTGCGGAGCGCGGGGTGGGCGCCGCTGCGCGGGTGGCGCGCCACCTGCGGTGCGGCACGCCACCCGCGCATCCGAATTTCGATGGCGCGTGGCACGCGCTGCGGCGGTCGGGACCGCACACGCGGCTGGCCGGCCGCATACGCGGCGGATGCGGCGGATGCGGCTAGTCGGGTCGTTGCGGGACACTTGGTCCGGGTGCTGCCAAGCTTGGGGCATGCGTCATCTGTTCCTCGACTTCTTCGGCACCCTCGTCAACTACGCGGACTCCCGCGCCGGGCAGGGCTACGCCGACACGCACGCCAGCATGCAGGCCATGGGCGCGCGCGGCACCGAGCAGGAGACCGCCAGCGCCTGGCTGGATGCCTTCCATCGGCTGAACACGGAGTCCGATGTGGACCACCGCGAGTTCACCATGGAAGAGCTGTCCCGGCGAGCGATCGTGCAGTTGCTCGGCCGCGAACCCGATACCGCGGAGATCGCCGACGGCGCCGAGAGCAACATGGCGGACTGGGAGCGCGGGGTGGTGCTCATTCCCGGCATGGCCGAGACGCTGAAGGAACTGGGCCAGACGTTCACCCTCACCATCGTGTCCAACACGCACAGCGCATCCGTCGTGCCCCGGCAACTCGCGGCCATGGGCGCCACCGACCACATCGCCCACATCGTGACGTCGCTCGAGGTGGGCTACCGCAAACCGCACACCGCGATCTACCAGGCAGCCCTCGACCGGGCGGAGGCCGACCCGGCCCGGGTGATCTTCGTCGGCGACACCTGGGACGCCGACTTCGACGGCCCCCGCGCGCACGGCATGGAGGCCGTGTTGGTCGCTTCCGCGCCGCGGGATGGCGTGCCGGAGACCCGCCGGGTCGCCTCCGTGCTCGACCTGCCCGACCTGCTCTCGTTCCGGTACCCGAGCACCCGCCCCGTCAGCACCCGCGGCGTCGCATAACTCCTGCTGGGGCTCGTCCTACGGCACCGGAGCGCGTGGAATCGGTATGCTCGGCGAATGGTTACAGAGGGGTACCGCATCCGCCGCACCGTCGCGAGCGATTGGCGCGAGGTGCGGGCACTCCGCCTGGAGATGCTGGCCGACACTCCGATCGCGTTCGGGGAGACCCTGCAGGACGCCCTGAGCCACGCCGAGAGCGAATGGCGGATGCGCGCAGCGCGCGGCACCGCCGAGCACGGAACCGTGCTGGTCGCGATCGACCCGGCCGGCAACTGGGTGGGCACCATGGGCGGCTACGTGCCGGATCCCGGCTCAGGTGCCCTGCTCGTGGGCGTGTACGTGTCGCCGGCGCACCGCGGCCGCGACGCCGGCGTCTTCGACAGCCTGCTGGGCGCGCTCGAGGAGTGGGCGCGCGGCGAGGGCGAGGTGCTGACCCTGCACGTGCACGAGGACAACGCCCGCGCCCGCGCCGCCTACCTGCGTCGCGGGTTCATCGAGACCGGGCACCGGGTGCAGTACGTGCTGGATGCCGCCTCGGAGGAGATCGAGATGGTCAAGCGGCTCTAGCGGCCGCCTCCGCCACCGCCACCACCGCCACCACCGGAGAAGCCGCCGCCGAAGGAGCCGCCGGAGAAGCTTCCGCCGCCGCTGCCCGACCAGGAGGTCGGCGGCGGTGTGGGCGTTTCGGTGGTGTGCACCGAATTGACGATGCCGTTCAGCGCCGACGCCAGGTAGATGCCGTTGAACGCGTTCTGCGACACGAACCAGCCCGGCGGGGTGGCGTCCTGCTCGTAGTAGACCGCCAGTTCGGCAGCCCACTCGCGTTCAACGCCCCAGAGCACCGCGTAGGGCAGCAGCTTCTCGTAGAGCTTCACGAGCTCCACGGTGTCGACACCGTCGGCGCTGCCGGCAGCCGCCGAGCCGTTCGAGGCGGTAGCGGTGGTGGCGGGAACCGCACTGGGCACGGTGACCCGCAACGCGCCATCCGGGCTCTGCAGCATGCGGAACCGGTCGGCCTCGGCCAGGTCGAGGTAGACCTTCATGCCGGTGAGGTAGTCGCGCTGCTCCACCCCGGCGGTGCTCAGCTGCACGGGCCGCTGGGCCGCGACGATAGCCACGATCGCCGCCGCAACGGCCAGAACCAGCACCGAGAACCACCAGCCGGCTGGCGGCTGGAGGATTCCTAGCGCTCCCAGGCTGAGCAGCGCGAAGGCGCCGAGACCGATGATCAGGCGCTTGCGGGCAGGTGACATGGCAGGCCGGGTGCGCCAGCCGCGGGCGATGTTACGGCGATTCGCATCGGCGGTCGCCGCGGTCAGAGCTCGCGCCAGGGGGTCGTTGGTGACGCCGAGCGCGCACACGGCCCCCTCGGTGAGGCCCGGGAAGAACGTGGCCAGCAGCGTCAACTCCTGGTCGTCGACACCGTCGGTGCGCAGCAGTTGCAGCGTGTAGTCGCCGCCCGAAGCGCTGACCGGGTAGTCCAGGATGCGCACCTTGCCGCGCACCGCCAGGCTCACGATCTCCGCGGCGACGCCCGAGCGGGTGCGGCCGATGAGGTCGGCCGCCTCGAGCAGGTTGTAGCCGGCGGGCACGCTGTACTGGGCGATGATGGTGCCGCGGCCGCGGGGCTCACGGGGGTACGCGAACACTCGGGCGAGGACGAAGACTCCGCCGAGCAGGGCCAGGCCGATCAGGCCGAACGGGATGCCGCTGGCGTCGATCGGAGCGCTGAACCCGGGCTGGTAGCCGGATCCCGACTGGTAATCGGCGGGCACCTGCACGAAGGTTCCGGCCGTGAATCCGATGGCCACGGTGAGATTCTCACCCGGGCCCAGGTCGGTGGCCTCAGCGGTGAACATCTGGCCGGCCGGGAGAGCGCCGGCGGGGTCGGTCGCGGCGGGGTCGGTCGCCGCCGGGTCTGCCGGAGCGGGGTCTACAGCGGCCGGGTCTGTGACCGTGGGATCAGCCGCGGACGGCTCAGCGGCGGCAGGGTCGCCGGCCGCGGTGGCCGGCGCATCCGGATCGTCCTCCTGCAGCATGGTGCAGTCGCCGCTCTCGCCCTGCGCACCGGTGTAGCAGGCGTTGTTGCCCGTGAGGAACCCCGCGATCGCCGGGGCCACGTGCACCCGGGCGGCGACGGAGCCGAACGGCTGGTCGAAGCCGGTGCCGTTGGTGTCCCAATAGAGCTCGTCGTCGTTCGTGTCGGCAAAGGCGCGCACGACGTTCTGCTGGGTGTAGCTGATGACATAGGTCTGGGTGCCGCGCACGAACTCGTCGGTGCCGAGGGCGAGCTCGGTGAATCCGCCGGTGTCCGTGGACTCGAAGTAGACCGGCGTTCCCTCGGCGTCGGTGACGGACTCGACCGTGGTGTTCAACGGCACGCCGTCGTAGTCGTTGGGGATGGCCCGGATGATGCCCCGGTTCTGGTCGAAGTCGGGGAACTCGGCGACGAAGGTCTCGACGGTGCGCAGCGTGGAGTGACCTGTCGTATCCCGGTCGAGGTAGTACTCCCCCGCATAAAGCGCGAAGCTGAAGTCCGACGTGTCCGCGGGCACGGCGGCACGCGCGCTTCCGGCCAGGCCGGACACCCCGCCCGGCACCGTCGAGGCCGACCGTCCGGCCGCGACGGGAGCCGGCGCAACGGCGGTCGCCGCCAGCGGCGCACCGAGTGTCAGCACGGCGGTCACGGCAAGGGAGGACAGGACCTTCAAAAGACGAGTCACGTCTCCGAGCCTAGCGACCCCCTTTGTCCGTTTATCCGTTTCACCGGCATCTGTGCTGGTCCACGGTGGTACGCCGTCGGCCTCACCGCTTCGCGCTCGACAGGGACTTGGTGCGTGCGTACACGGTGTTTCCGCGTCGTTCCACGACCTGCCCGGCGGGAAACCCGGCTGCCAGGCTGACGATCTGGAAGCTGAGCAGCGTCGCACTCACGATCATGGCTGGGTGCGTCGAGTCCCGTCCGGCCGCGTGCCACCGCGCCAGCACCGCATCGACAATTTCTTCCACCGTGAGACCAGCGATGTCGCGCACGACGGCAGTCGTCGTGTCAGCGTCCGAGCTCAGACCCCGGAACGTCCGGCCGCCCGGACACGCACCGTAAGGATTGCGCAACCCTGAGCGACAAGCGTCCACCATCCAGACAAGTTCTCCGTCCGCACAGCCCGCGTGATCGCTTGAGCGCGTCCCCTGGGTCGCCGACGTCGCCACCAATACCCTCATGATCTGCTCCGTTTTCTCGGCACGAGGGTGAGTGAGTAGGTGACGCCAAGCTACGCGACACCGCCGACATTCGGCGGGCCGGTCGCCCGAGTGGACGGCTAGAACCCCTCGGGGGCGTGCGGCCGGTACGGCGCGGCGAGCCGGGCCAGTTCCTCGTCGGTGAGGGTGAGGTCAACCGAGGCGACAGCATCCGTGAGGTGGTGGGCCTGCGTGGCGCCCACGATCGGCGAGGTCACGGCGGGCTGCTGACGCACCCACGCCAGGGCCACCTGCGCCCGCGGCACCCCGCGCTCAGCCGCGACCTGAGCCACGACCGCGGCGATCTCGCGGTCGTCCGACTCCTGCTGCTTGTAGAGGGTCTGGCCGAAGGTGTCGGTTTCGGAGCGGTTGGTGGACGCGTCCCACTCGCGAGTGAGCTTGCCGCGCGCCAACGGGCTCCAGGGCAACACCCCCACGCCCTGGTCGAGGCAGAACGGGTGCATCTCCCGCTCTTCCTCCCGGTTGATCAGGTTGTACTGGTCCTGCATCGACACGAAGCGGGTGAACCCGGCCAGGTCGGCGGTGTACTGCGCCTGCGCGAACTGCCACGCGTACATCGACGACGCTCCGATGTAGCGGGCCTTCCCGGCCTTGACCACGTCGTGCAGGGCCTCCATGGTTTCCAGGATGGGCGTGAGCGGGTCCCAGCGGTGGATCTGGTACAGGTCGACATGGTCGGTGCCGAGCCGGGTGAGGCTGTGGTCGATCTCGGCCAGGATGGCGCGGCGCGAGAGTCCGGCACCGTTCGGACCCGGCCGCATCCGCCCGTGCACCTTGGTGGCCAGCACGTAGTCGTCGCGGCTGCTGAAGTCCCGCAGCGCCCGGCCGAGGATCTCCTCGCTGCTGCCGTCGGAGTACACATTGGCAGTGTCGAAGGTGGTGATTCCGGCCTCCAACGCCTGCCGGATCAGCGGGCGGCTCTGTTCCTCGGGCAGGGTCCAGGCGTGATTGCCGCGCATCGGGTTGCCGAAGCTCATGCAGCCCAGCGTGATCGCCGACACTTCGAGACCGGTGGTGCCCAGACGGGTGTACTTCATGGGTTTCCTTTCGACGGCGGCGGCCGATCGGCCTAGAGGCCGGCGCCTCTGCCGGTGTTGCGGATCTTAGTGCCCTGGGCGGCTTCGAGTTGGGTGCGAGCGTCGCGTTCGGCCCGCTCCTGTTCGGTCAGGTGGGCCGACCGCGAGCGGCGCGACGTCACGTACAGGAACACCGAAACGGCGATCGCTCCCAGCACCAGCGCGGTGCCGAGGATAAGGGTGAAGGTGTCGGACACGAGTCCTCCAAACGTTGCGAACCGGCCGTCGGATGGGTCACACGGGGCGGCCGACCCTTCCATCGTGTCTACCGCTTACGCGCGGTGCAGTCAATTACGCGCACCCTGTTGCTCTCGCGCTACGATCGGCCGCATGGTTGATCGCTACGGTTCGGTTCAACAGTTCCTCGCTGCTCAGCCCGCGGCCCGACTCCCCGTGATCGAGGCGCTGCGGTCGCTCGTGCATGAAGCGAACCCGACCGCGCAGGAACACATCAAGTGGAACTCCCCCAGCTACGTCATCGACGGTGTCGACCAGGCCACGATCAGCGCTCAGGGCAAGGACGGTGTGCGCCTGGTGCTGCACAGGGGCGCGACGACCGCCGAGAACACGGATGCCGCATCCGCCTTCACCGGCGACCCGCAGGGCCTGCTCACCTGGCACTCCGACATCCGGGCGAGCCTGCTCGTGACGGATCTGGCCGACCTCACGGCGAAACGCGCCGCGGCCGTGGAGGTGGTGCGGGCCTGGCTCGGCCAAGGTGACTAGGTCGCACGGAAAAAAGGATTTCGGAAGCTTATGCGGATGTTGTGGCGCAAAGCGTCCTCATAACCTCACCATTGCCTATCTATCTGCGGATGCGTCTGCGTCTGTGCCCAGCCGCCCGCCCGCCCGCACCCGCACGGTGCGCCAGGTGTCGAGGGCGATGATGCCGCCGAGGATCGCGAGCGCGAGGGCGATGGAAGCCAGCGCATCAGTTGGCCAGTGATAACCGAGGTAGACCCTGCTGATGGCGGCCAGGCCCACGGCGATCACGAGCAGCACTCCCACGACGATGACCGCTCGTCGGCTCGCTGCGCGCCGGGAGTAGATGAGGTACGTGAGCAGCAGCAGGAAATTCGTGGCACCCGACACATGCCCGGACGGGAATGAGTAGGTGGTGTCCACGCCGAAGAGCATGAGCTCCACCGGCGGGCGGTGCCGCTCGACGAGCCGGGTGATCACCTGCACGAGGACCAGGCCGGTGAGTGTGCCCAGGGCCAGCAGCACCGGCCGCCACAGGTGCTTGGCGAGCACGCCCCACACCACGATCGTGCCGAAGATGATCACCGGCAGCGCCACCGGTCCGAACCCGATGGCCAGGCCGATCATGATCGCGGTCATGGCCCCGGTGCGGGTCTGCATGAGCCATTCGTTCATCGGGATGTCGATGCCGGCCACGTCATCGCGCTGCACGATGTCGGCGAGGATGATCAGGAACCCCGCCACCCCGATGACCACGAGGGCCGCCGACAGCAGGTAGAGCCGGGTGCGTTCGTCGGCCGTGCGCCACCGGTCCTCCACAATGAACTTGTCGTGCAACGCCCGAAGGCGCTCCCGCTTGCCGAGGGACGATTCGCTCACAGGGCTGAGCCGAACGAGATACGGATGCGTCGGTGCATGTGGAGCCTTTCAGGTGCGGGTGCCGGCCGCCGTTCGGTCGTGGTGCGGATCGTGGTTGGCCGGAGACCGACGTTACACAGCGGCAAAGGTGAAATCCACTCGACTCGCCCAGGAGCGGTGGTGCCAAGATGAGGGCATGACAACGGATCGTTCCGATGCTCCTCACGCACTGTCCCCCGGTCCGGCCCCGCGCCCCGGCACCGACTCTCGCTGCTCCATCGCCCGCACCATGCAGGTGCTCGGAGACAAGTGGACCGTGCTGATCGTGCGGGAAGCGTTTCGCGGCCACACCCGGTTCAGCGACTTCCGCCGGATCCTCGGCATCCCCACCGACATCCTCACCTCACGGCTGTGCGGCCTCGTGGATGCGGGTGTGCTTGAGCGGCGCGGCTACCGGGAGCCCGGCGCCCGGGAACGCTTCGACTACCACCTGACCTCGGCCGGCGACGCGCTGCTGCCCGTGCTCGGTGCGCTCGCCCAGTGGGGCAATGTCTACCGGCCCTCGGGGCACGGCCCGAGCCGCCTGTATCAGCACGCCGACACCGGCGAGGCGGCCTCGATCGCCTTCGTCACCGCTGCGGGCAGGGTGATTGCGCCGGAGGACATCGCCATTGTGCCAGGCCCGGGCGAGAACGACCCTGAGATCTTCGCCATCCGCCCCGTCGGCGGGCCGCACTGACCTGGGCGTCTGCGCCGAGACATGCGGCCGGCTGCCTTCGCCCTGGACCGTCCGGGTACCCCGAGTGAGGTTGCGGCACCATGAAACGATCTACTCCGAGGTTCCTTGTCTTCCTCGCTGTGCTCGTGATCTCGAGCTGCGTCCTCATTCTGACGCTTCCGGCCAGCCTCGGGGCTGGCGCCTCGATTCGAGCGTGGATTCCGATCACGGTGGGTGCGCTCGCTGCCGTGAGCGCCGTGATGGCCTGGTTGGTTCGGCCGAAGTGGAACGCCGGTTGATCACGGCCGTCCCATCCCGATTCGGCTCAGTGGCTCTTCCTGGCCCGAAACAGCCGGATGCACAGAATCCTCTTGTCGTCGCTATCGCGCCCACCCGGAGGACGGAACGGCCGACCCGTCACGGGGATGGTGGCGCCGGTGGTTGCTTCCGAGGCTGGTGGACCTCTATGTCTCGCTCGGACAGCTCCACGTGAAGCGGCTCTGCTCCACGCAGACCCAGATTGACGAGAAAGGCGTGAACCTCATGCGGCCCGGGATGCGCATCGCGCCATTGGCCCGAATCGACAACAACCCGCACCCGTGCGTACTCGCCCGGGTCCAGGGGCAGTGCAGGGTTCTGTCCGGCGACGTACGCGAAATTGACTCCAGGGGCAGGCTCACCCGGTCGGCCGAGCGCCGCGAACACCATGAACGAGTCCCCCTGGGGATACCAGCGTTCTGCTCCAGCGTTGACGATATCGATCGCCAGCAGGTCCAGATCGGGTGCCGTGCGAGTGGCAGCCGTCCACCGGAGGGTGAGCCGGCCAGCCCGGTCCTTCCTGCTGGGCCGGCGACGTTGTGAAGTGGAATGCAGCTCGAGAAGACGCGGTGCGCCCTCACTCTGCGCGCGCCTGATGAGGCCAATCCGCCACCACTGACCATCGGCATCCGTTGGCGCGCCGACCATCTCGGCCGCACCGTCCCGTGTGGTGAGCACACGCCACCCCTGGCGAGGAGTGTCCGCCGGCATCTCCCCGGTGAGGTCCGCCTGCAGCTCAGCGAGCATCACGTCGAGCTCAACCCCGTCCTGTCCGAGCACGCTGGCCTCGACCGCGATCGTTCCAAGTTCTGGTCTCTCGTCCATACCCACATGGTCACACACGGGCCTGGACTCCGACGTTCTGCACCTGAACTCGCTACGGAACGGTTGACTTCCGCAGGTCCTCGCGCACGGCGCTGTCCCCACCTAGTCTGGGTCAATGTCACTCCCGAGCAGCGAGCAGCCTTCAGCGGGGAGTACCGGGAGTCACCACGTCGCGTCCTGCGACTCCACCGATCACATGCGTCTCGGCGCCTCGTACGAATCACTCATACGAAGCGAAGCACAAGCGGTCGACGCAGAAGACATCTCGCCGCCCAGAGATTCCGACGAAACGGATGTCTGGCTCACCGAATGGCAGGTCGCCGAGGACGGCTTCAAGGTCGAACTCGATCAGCGGGTCGACTGGGCCCTAGTGCCGATGGATCAGGACTGGCTGGCCCGACTGTTCGCCGGCCGCCGAACCGTTCCGCTACAGCGAGACACCTACGCCGAGGCGACGCGGGACCTCGGCGCCTCGGACTGGACCTACCTTTCCGGTCGCGTGGCTCGGATTGACCAGATCTCGGTGCGGTACCAACTGTCGGACGACCCAGCGGAACACGGACTGGTGCCCGAGCCCGGCGGTGCCATGCAGCACACGGTGCCGAGTCTGCACAAGCCACGCGCACATCATGGTCGGATTGTCGGCTGGATAGTCCGAGTCCGGGGATAGTGTTCTGTGGCGCCCGCCGCAGCCCCGTCCCGGGCAGAACGGGTCCTACTCGGCGGCGAGGCGAACGGTGCTTGTGCCGGAGTTCTCGTGGGTCGCTGCCCACGCGCCGAGCAGTTGGAGTGCAGCGGCGGAGCTGGAGCCCGGTTCGGCACCGTAGATGAGCAGGGAGAGTCCGGGATCTGCGACCAGCTCTGCGGCTTCGTAGACCAGATGGAGATCACCCACGACGGGATGCCGGAAGTGTTTTGTGCCCGTCCCGTGATCACGGACGTTGTGGGCGCCCCACCGTCTGCGGAAGTCCTCACTGCGGGTGGTTAGTTCATCGATCAGGTCGTGCAGGTCCTTGTCGTGGGGGTCCCGTCCTGCCTCCATGCGCAAGATCCCGACTGTGATGTCGGCTGCGAGATCCCAGTTCGGGTGGAAAGGCTCCGAATGCTTCCGGTCGAGGATGGTGAACCGGGCCAGGTTGGGCTGTGCGCCCTGGCCGGCGTACATATCGGCATAGAGAGCGCGCCACAGCTGGTTGCCGGCGAGAACATCCATCCGCCCATTGCGGACAAACGCCGGCCCGGTCGTGATCGTGTCGAGGACGAACTGGAGGCTGGGACGCACGGTCAAGACGCCGCCCGGTCGCCGGCGCGGCCGAGGGGACACCGAGTCGAAGGTGCGGGCGAGGTCGAACAGGTGCGCGCGCTCGGCGTCGTCCAGCAGGAGCGCGCGGGCGACGGCGTTGACAACGGTCTCGGACACTGCACCGACGTCTCCGCGTTCCATGCGGGTGTAGTACTCGACGCTGACGCCGGCGAGTTGTGCGACCTCTCCGCGCCGCAGCCCGGGAACCCGCCGATTCGTGCCGGGATGCAGGCCGACCTGCTCAGGTTGGACCTTGGCGCGACGCGACGTGAGGAAGTCCTGCAGCTGCATCTTGCTCTCCATATCCTCGAGGGTAGTCACGATCGCCGGGCACGGTCGTTGGCCGGATCAGTACCAGAACGGCGCCTGGGTCACGTACGGTGCCTCCAGCATGCGCATCTCCTCGGCGGTGAGTTGCAGCTCGACGGCCGCCGCCGCGTCAGCGAGGTGGTGTGGTTTGGTGGCACCGACGATCGGCGCACTGACGACGGCTTTGCTGAGCACCCAGGCCAGGGCGATCTGGGCCATCGGCACGCCGCGGTCGGCCGCGAGCCGCTCGACGGCATCGATCACCGGCCCGTCGAAGTCCGTGTCGAACGCCTTCGCCACGGTGTCGACGGCCGACCGTTCGGTGACGGCGTCGCGGGGCCGGGTCAGCCGGCCCTTCCCCTGCGGCGAATACGGGACGGCGCCGACACCCATGTCGGCACACATCGGCAGCATCTCGCGTTCTTCCTCGCGCTTGATCAGGTTGTATTGATCCTGCATCGACACGAAGCTCGTCCAGCCGTGCTGCGCGGCGGCCGACTGGAGTTTCGCGAACTGCCAGGCGTACATCGACGATGCACCGAGGTAGCGCACCTTCCCCGCCCGGACGATGTCGTGCAGAGCTTCCATCGTCTCTTCCACCGGGACGTCACCGTCGAAACGGTGAATCTGATAGAGGTCGATGTAGTCGGTGCCGAGGCGGCTGAGCGAAGCGTCGACCTGCTCGAGAATGGCTGCCCGCGAGAGACCCGAACCTCCGGGACCGGCGTGCATCGTCCCGCTGACCTTGGTGGCGAGAACGATCTCCTCCCGGCGGGCGTAGCGCCGTATGGCGCGCCCGACGTATTCCTCGGACGAGCCGCTCTGATAGACGTTCGCGGTGTCCCACAGGGTGACGCCGAGTTCGACGGCCTGCCGGAAGAACGGGGCGGCGGCATCCTCATCGAGGGTCCAGCTGTGCAATCCGGACTGTGGATCGCCATAGCTCATGCAACCAAGCCCGATCCGGCTCACCGTGAGTCCGCTTCGGCCTAGACGGGTGTATTGCATGGCTCCTCCTGTTGTCGAGCGGTTGTTATATCGGCTGCGAGCGACGGTACGCGACTGGCGAAAAACGAGGGAGTCCCTGACGGGGAACGGCTCGCACCGAACCGAACGACGCCGGTCGAAGACGGGCCACAGTGTCACGGACGGATGATTCGAGGGTTCTCAGACACGCCGGCTCGCGCGGTACTTCCGTGGCCGGGGCGCCGGCAGTACCGTGTGCGGCGAGGGGCGGATGCGCGCCTCGCTTTGAGAAAGGAGCCTCCAGTGAGCACCACCCACGTTCGTCAGGGCGGCTACCTCCCGCCCAGCCCGTTCCTGCAGCACGTCGTCAACCCCGTCGCGCGCACCCTCGGCGCCCCCACGCTCATCGTGCGCGGCCGCACCAGTGGACGCGAGATCGGCACCCCCGTCGCCCCGTTCGACATGGAGGGCGACCGCTATGTGATCGCCGGCCGCGGGGAAACCCAGTGGGTCCGCAACCTCCGCGTCGCCGGACGGTGCGAGCTGCGCATCCACTGGCGTCGGCACCCCTACCGTGCCACCGAGCTACGCGGCGACGAACATGCCCGGATCGCGGCTGCGTACCTCAAGAGGCTCGGCCGGCGGGCCGACGCGTTCCTCGCCGAGCTGCCGGATGTGGCGGACCATCCGATCTTCCGGCTCGACCCGTGCGCCCTGGTCTTCGCACCGGCCGAGCACTGAGCCCGCCGCCGGCTCAGCCGACGAGCAGGCCCACCATCCGCAGCCACGCGGCGAGGTTCGGCTCGTCGACGACGGGAGCACGCAGCGCCACGTACCCGTCGGGTCTCACGACGAGCATGCCGGTGCCCGGCCGGTCGGCGAGCCGATAGGCGTGCGTCAGCGCTCCGAGCAGCCGCTCCGGCACCGGGCGGGCATCCGCCTGCAGCAGGATATGCACCCCCGGCCCCGCAAGCAGTTCGTGCAACCGCACCCGGCGGCCCTCGCAGCGCACCAGGGTGTCGGCCACGCGGGACCCGGGCCGCAGCCCGCGCCGGGCCAGGCCGCCACGCACCGGCGTGAGTGAAGCGTGCACCTCCACCGACAGCGGACTGTGCCGGTACCGCAGCCGGAACTGGGCCAGCGTGCGCACCCCCGCAGCCGTGAGACGGCGGCCGCGAAGCAGCCAGGGCACCAGCGGCGCGGCCAGCGGTACGAGCACGCCGCGGGCCAGTTGGGCCACCGGATTGAGGCTCGCCTCGGCCCAGTAGATGGCGTGCGTCAGGCGCAGCACGGCGGCATCCGCGCGGCGGCGCTCCGCGGCGTACGAATCCAGCAGCGCCGATCCGGGCAGGGCGGCCAGTGACCCGGCGGGGCCGGCGGCCGCCGCGAAGGCCAGTTTCCAGCCGAGGTTGACGGCGTCATGGATGCCCGCATTCATGCCCTGCGCTCCCGCCGGCGAGTGCGCGTGGGCGGCGTCGCCGGCCAGGAACAGGGGCCCGCGGCTGAACCGGCTGGCGAGGCGGTGTTGCAGCCGCACCTGGGCCGACCAGGCCACGGACGCGATCCGGGCCGGCAGCCCGGCCTCGTCGAGCAGGCTCTGCAGGGCCGTGGCCGGCACGGTCGGTCCCGGCTGACCGAACGGCTGCCGGTCGGCGCCGGCTGGGCGGGTGGCGAGCATGCGCCAGCCGGCCCGCTCCCCGATGTTGAACAGGAAGACCAGCCCGCGCCGCCCCACGACCACCTGCGCCACCCCCGGCTCGAGCACCGTGGATGCTCCCAGCTCCAGGTCGGCCAGCACCACCTCCTGGGCGTAGTCACCGCCCAGCCAACCGCCCACCGACCGGCGCACCAGACTGGCCGGTCCGTCGCAGCCGGCCAGATACCGGCAGCGCACCTCCTGCTCGGGCCGGTCGTCCCCGCGCAGCACCGCCCGCGCACCGCCGCCGCCCAGCCGGGCCACCCGCACCACCTCGGTGCCGCGCTCCACCAGCACGCCCCGCTCGGCGAGCGCCGCGGCCAGCACCGCCTCCACATCCGCCTGCCGGATCAGCAGCAGGTGCGGGAAGGCCGTGCCCGGCAGATCGAACCGGTCCGCAGACACCGCGACCTCGCGCGAGCCCAGGTGCAGCCGCACGGACGGTGAGGTATCGCCGCGGCTGAGCAGGGCATCCGTCACCCCCAGCGGACGCAGCAGCTCCAGCGTGCGCGGATGCATCACCATCGCCCGTGACGGCCGGAACGGCTCCGGCCGCCGTTCCACGATTCGCACCCGGGCACCGTGGTCGTGCGCCTGCAACGCGAGAGTGAGCCCCGTGGTGCCGGCGCCCACCACGAGCACATCCGTGTCGAAGCCGGTCATACCGGTTCGCGCAGCCGGGCCTTCGGCAGCATCGGCCGGGCCGGTCGCCACCAGCCCGCCGGGCCGATCACCGTCACGGCCGGTGGGCCTTCCAGAGCCGGCGCGACCCCGGGCAGGTACGCGGCCGGATCGGCGAGGAACTCGTCCCGGTGCACCCCGGGCAGCACCCGGTAGTGGATCGACCCGGGCACGCTGCCCAGCGCCAGCACCCGCCACAGGGTGCGCGCGTAGGTCTCCGCGCGGTCGGGGCCGTCCCACTCATAGATCCCGCGGTACACGCCGTGTTCGTCGTGGGTCATCCAGAGCTTGGACACGAAGCCGGGAAACCCGACGAACAGGGGTGTGTTGAGGATGCTCTGCACCCGGAACCAACGGTGCGCCCGGCCCCGCAATACCCGCAACCGGAACCCCACGACGAGCACCGCCGGGTCGTGGGTGACCCCGCGGTCCACCACGGTCTCGCGGTACACCACGGCCTGGCTGCCATCGCCGAACCGGAGCAACCGGCCGGTGTTCTCCTGGGGCAGGTGGATGCGCCGCTCCGCCAGCAGCAGAGCGGTGCGGGCCACGCAGCCGGCCAGCCCCCGCACCGCCGGGCCCACCTTGAGCGGCGGTTTCTCGGGGCGCCCGTCGAGATCGGTGAACGTCATGGGTTCCTCCCTGGCTCCGGGCACGCGCACCGCGGAAGCACCGCCGGCCTGCGCACGACCCTGCCAGCATAGGCAGGCATCCGGCCGCCGGAAAGGGCCGCCCGCGCCGGTGGCGCACCCACCGGCTCCGGCATCCGTGCCAAGCTTGAACCCTGTGCCCCGCACCGGATTCGCGACCTCCACCGGAAAGACCCCTGACGCAATGACGCCTCCCGCTCGCTCCAGCATCCGCCCCGCCGTGGAGGTGCGCCGCGCGCGCGTGGCCGTCGCCGTTCTGTTCTTCACCAACGGCGCGCTGTTCGCGAACCTGATCCCCCGGTATCCGGCGATCAAGTCCGAGCTGGGCCTGAGCAACGCCGAGTTCGGGCTGGCCGTCGCGGCGTTCCCGCTGGGCGCGCTCATCGCCGGACTCGCCGCGGGCATGCTCATCCGCCGGTTCCGCTCCTCGCGGGTGGCCATCGCCTCCACCATCCTCACCTCGGTGGGCCTGATCGTGGCCGGCATCGCGCCCAGCTGGATCGCCCTGGCGGCCGGCATCTTCCTCGCCGGGGCCATGGACTCCATCACCGACGTGGCCCAGAACTCGCACGGCCTGCGGGTGCAGCGGCTCTATAAGAGGAGCATCCTCAACTCCTTCCACGCGGTGTGGAGCATCGGCGCGGTCACCGGCGGTCTGCTCGGCGCCGCAGCCGCCCAGCTCGACGTGCCCCGAGGCACCCACCTCGTGGTCTCGGCCGTCACGTTCAGCCTGTTCGCGCTCTACACCTACCGGTTCCTGCTGGCCGGCCCCGAGCCACTGGAGCCCGAGGCCGCCGCGCCGATCGCCACCACGGTCCCCACCCGCTCCCCCGCCCGACTCGGCAAGTGGCTGGTGCTCGGAGCCCTCGTGGTGATCGCCGCGTCGGGCGCCGTCGTGGAAGACGCCGGGGCGTCGTGGTCGGCCATCTACCTCACCGACACGCTCGAGACATCCGCTCTGGTGGCCGGCCTGGGCTTCATCGCCCTGCAGGGCATGCAGTTCATCGGCCGGATGCTCGGCGACGGTCTGGTCGACAGGTTCGGCCAGCGCGCCGTGGCCCGCGCCGGCGGCGCCATCGTGTTCCTCGGCATGGGCAGCGCCCTCGCGTTCCCGTCCATCCCGGGCACCATCGTGGGCTTCGGCCTCGCCGGTCTGGGCGTTGCCACGCTGATCCCCGCCGCCATGCACGCCGCCGACGAGCTGCCCGGCTTCCGGGCCGGCACCGGGCTCACCATCGTGGCCTGGTTGCTACGGCTGGGCTTCCTGGTGTCCCCGCCCATCGTGGGCGCCATCGCCGACCTCACGGCGCTCCGCTACGGGCTGCTCGTGGTTCCGTTGGCGGGGCTGCTCGTGGTTCTGTTCGCGCCGGTGCTGGCCACCCGGGTGCGGCCCGGCGCTGCCGATGTGGCGCCCTCCGACGAACCGGAACTCACCTCCGCGAGCTGAACCTCTCATGCTCCGGTCCGGTTGTTGCATCGGACGTGACCGACCGGCGACGGCCGGCACAGCGCGGGTGCCCAGGGTTCTCCAAGCCGGCCCGCCCGTAAGCTCGACCCATGACCGCACCCGCAACGCCCGCCGCCGCCACCGCCGACCTGACCATGTTCGGCGCCGAGTGGTGCAAGGACTGCCGCCGCTCCAAGAAACTGCTCGACGGCCTGGGCGTGGCCTACAACTACGTGGACCTGGAGACCGTCGAGGACGGCGCCGACCGGGCCAGGGCCATCAGCGGCCGCACCCAGATTCCCGTGCTCGTCTTCGCCGACAACACTCACATGGTCGAGCCCAGCGACGCGGATGTGCGCGCCAAGCTCACCGCACTCGGCACGATCTAGGCGCGAGCGGGCGGCTCCCACGAAGGGAACCGCCCAGCTGGAGTGATGCGACTCAGTTGTAGAGCATGCCACCGTCGACCAGCAGCACCTGCCCGGTGACGTAGTCGGAGTCGGGCCCGGCGAAGAATGAGACCACCTTTGCCACGTCTTCCGGGGTCTCGATGCGGCCGAGCGCGATGCCGTCGACGTTCTCCTTGAGGTTCTGCCCACGGGGCTTGCCATTGATCACGCTGAGCTTCTCGTCGATCAGGTCCCACATCCCCGTGCCGACGATTCCGGGGGCGTAGGCATTGACGGTGATGTTCTTCGGCGCCAACTCCTGCGCGGCGACCTGGGTGATACCGCGCACGGCGAACTTCGAGGCCGAGTACGCACCGAGGATCGGGAAGCCCTGGATGGACGCGATCGACGCCGCGTTGATGATCTTGCCGGGGCGTCCCAGTTCGTCGAACTTGGCCACGGCGGCCTGGATGCCCCAGATCACGCTGTTCACGTTGATGCGGAAGATCGAGTCGAGCTCGTCTTCGGTTATCTCTGACAACGGCGTCACTTGGGCGATGCCGGCGTTGTTGACGATCACGTCGAACCCGCCCAGTCGCTGCGCCGCGGCGTCGACCGCGGCGAACACGTCGTCGCGCTGGGAGACATCCACGCTGACGAACACTGCCGCGCGGCCCAGCGCCTCGATCTCTGTGATGACGCCCGCAGCCTTTTCGGCCTGCACCGCGAGGTCGGCCACGGCGATATCGAAGCCGTCCTGGGCGAGCCTCAGAGCGATGCCGCGTCCGATGCCTTGGCCGGCTCCGGTGACGAGTGCGACTTTGTTGGTGACGGTCATGGTGATACCCCTGTTCCTGTCAGTGCGGCGGACGCCGTGATGGGCGTCCTCCTTGGCGGGCGCAAGGTGTGAAGGCTCGTGGCCTTCGCCTGCGTCGTCCCGAATTAAAAACGCTATCAACAGGCATTTCGCTAGGGGCGTATCGCAGTGAGCAGCCGGTCAGGCCTGTGTGATAACGGTTGAGTCAGGCCGGTTTGACCTCTCCTGTGGCTGTGATGCCCAGTGCGGCGAGTTCCGTCACGAGGGCCTCCCGGAGCGCCTGCAGGTCGGGGCAGGCATCCGGGTCGGCGACAATCGTGATCACCAGGGTGCCCGCGTAGGAGAGTGCAACGAACGCGACGGAGACATTGCCCGTCGCGGCGCTCAACGGCAGCAGCGCGGTGATCGGGCAGCCGACGAGGGTGAGCGGCTCGGCCGGCCCGCGCACGTTGCTCGTGAAGGTGTGGATGAGCCGTTGGCCGTCGATGAACCATCGGTAGAGCCCCAGCCGGGCCAGCAGCCGGAAGAGCGGGCCGATCAGGGCCGTGGATGCGCCGCGCGCTGTGCGCTTGGCGGTGCGGGTGAGCGCCGCCACCCGGCGCAGCCGCTCGTCGCGGTCGCCCACGGCGGGGATGCGCAGCGGGATGACGCCGCTCGCGTTGCCGAGCTGCCCGGCGCTGGCTTGCAACCGGGCCGAGAACGGCACCGACACCACGAACTCATCGACCAGTTCGCCGCGGCTCAGGAGAAGGGTGTGCAGGGCACCGGCGATGGCCACGAGCAGAACGTCGTTCACCGTGGCCTGACGCGCCCGGGCGGCTGCGAGAGTCTGCGGCAGGCCGACCCGGATGTCGAGGAACCGGCGGCGGGCTCCCGTCGGCACGTTGAGGGAGGTGCGCGCCACACGGCTGGCGCCCACGAGCCGCAGCTGGCGGGCGGCCGCGGCCAGGCGCAGCAGGTCCCGCGGCACCCGGCGAAGAGCGCGCAGGCGGAGCCGCAGCATGTCCGCGGCGATCTGCCCGGCGGACGGCCGCGGCCGGGGGAACGGGGCGATTGGCGCCGGCGAGCCGTCTCCGTGGGTGCCGTCGACCAGGCCGGCAAGCACCGCGAGGCCGCCGATGCCGTCGGCGAGCACATGGTGGAACACCACGATGAGGGCGGCCTCTGTGCCGCCCGGGGTCACTACCAGGGTGGCCGTCCAGAGCGGGCGGCTGCGCGGCAGGGGCGTGCTCAGCAGCGTCGCGGCGATGTCGAGCACCTCGTGCTCGGCCAGCGGGTCGCTTACCTCGGTCACGGTTACGTGCCGGGCGATATCGAAGCCGGGGTCGTCCACCCAGATCGGTCGGCCGAATCCCACCGGCACCGTCGCGAGTCGCTGGCGCAGCCGCGGTATGCCCGCGACCCGGCGGCCCAGCTCACGGACCAGCCGGGTGGCATCCAGGCCGGGCCTCGTGTCGAGCAGCAGCACCGCGCCGACCTGCATCGGCGTGGAGCCGTGTTCGGCGACCAGCGACATGAGGTCGTCGGCGCTCACCCGGTCGATCGATGGCGGCGTGCGCATGCCTAGACGGTATACCTACCGGGGCACCCCGAGCAGGCCGGCCAGGGTATGGAGCGCGTCGAGTTCGTGGTCTCCGATGACCCGCCGGTCGCCGGGAGGGCCCTCGGCCGACGCCCGGGCCACGTGTTCGGCTACCCGGAAGAGCCAGGCCCGGAACGCGGAGTCCAGGCCGGGCACCTGCGTCTTCACGAGCGCCAGCGCCAGGGTCAGCTCGCCGAGCACCCGGGCCTGGGTCTCGTCGGCGCCGTCGACCAGACCGAAGTCCCTCGTCAGAACCTCCGCCACCAGGTCGGCCTCGATCTCCTTCACGATGGGCAGCCCGTCGGGCTGGGATGCCTCGAGAGTGACCGCCTTCTCCGCGGCCAGCATCTCCGTGACGATCCCCATCGGAGAGCTCTGCGACGCCCCCACCAGGTACAGGCCGACCAGGAACGGCGCGGCGCCGACCGTGCGCCACTCCTCTGTGCTGAACGCATCCCTGACGGCCATCTGAGCTCCCGATCGGTGCCGGCCCCCGGCGCTGGGTGTCGAAACATCCCCGCCTGTGCCATCCACGCTACGCCCGCGCATCCGCTGCCCGAAAGCCCCGTGCGACCGAGGCATCCGACAGACCACCGCTGCCCGTTGAAGCGCACCTGCGGCCGGGGTACCGTATGCGCCATGACCACCGTCACCCAGTACTGGGCACCGCACGACAACCAGAACGGCCTCTACCAGGCCAGGGGCCAGCTCATCTGGTCGTGGCCGCTCGGCGACAACTCGCACTACTGGGGCTTCGCCGTACGCCCGCACCAGGGCAACATGCAGGTGGAGGTCGAACGCCAGTGGACCACCTCCGACAACGACATGCGGTTCGTCGAGAACTTCCTGGTCACCGTGTCCGACCCGGTCGGCCGCGAATTCCGGCCGTCGGGCAACGGCGGCCTACTCATGTTCACCGCCATCAAAGTGGAGGCCTGATGCTGCTTCTCGCCGTGCACGACCACGCCGGAACCATCATCGGCGCCGTCATCGACGACGGTGAACACCCCACGCCCACGCCGGTTCCGCCCGAGGACTACACACTCGCGCGCATCGAACTCACCGACGAGCAGGCCCGGCTGCCCCTCGACGAGTTGTGCACCCGGATGCGGGTGGACGCCCGCACCAACACCCTCACTGCTCTCGACGACAACTCGGCCGTGTGAGTCCGGCCGGCCCGCAGTGACCAGGCACCGGTAGTCTTCCCCCGGGGGTACAGATGAGCACGCCAGAGCAGAACACGACCGCAGCCGAGAATGCCGGCCACGCCGACGGCCTGGCGATCTTCGAGGATGAGCACGAGGTGGCCAGCCCGCCCGTCGGCGTGGTGGGGCTGCAGCTGCTGGCCGTGGTGCTCACCTACGCGGTGATCCTCGGCCTCGCCGTGCTCGTGGTGGTGGTCATCGTGCTGTTCGTGTCGTTGCTCTGGCCGGTGCTGCAGGACATGTCGCTGCCGTAGCCGGAGCATCGTAGGGCTAGCGCACCAGCTGCGCGCGGTACCGCTCGTACCGCGGCCGTCCCACCAGCCGCCAGAGCAGCCGCACCGGAGCGGGCAGGTGCTCGTGCTGCCAGGCGGTGCCGCCATCCGGTTGTGCGGACAGGATCGCGCCCAACTGGATGAACATCTTGCCCTTGGGCGTGGCCTTGCGCGCGTGCTCGGCGAGCGCGTCGACCTCGCGCGGCGTGATGACGGTCTCGATCACGGGCACGATGTTCGTCTCCTCGTCGGGCAGGTGCACGGCCAGGGCCGCGTTGATGCCGGCGAGGGCGGCCGAGACGGATGCGGCATCCGACGCTCTGCCGCTCCCCCGCCAGGCCGGCAGGCTCGCGTCGAGCTCCTCGAGGTGCACGAGCATCTCGGCATGCTGCTGCTTCATCCGGGCGACGTGAGCCGCGCACGACGGGGCACGGCTTTCGAGTCGGCCCCAGAGCAGGGTGTCTTCGCCTTCGTGGTGGGCGTGCAACGCGGTGGAGAGCATCGCGAGGTGGTCGCCGACGGTCTCGGCCCGGCCGGAATCGCCGTCGGCGACACCGCCCACCAGTCCGGGCGCCTCACCGAAACCGGCCCGGAACAGCCGGTGGATCTCGGCCATGCCCCGGGCGTCGCAGGTCTGCACGGTACCGGGGCCGGGGCCGGCCCCGTCGTCGGGGGTGTCACCGCTGGACGGCAGTGCTGTGGCGGGCATGGGAACCTCCTTCGTTTCCTTTGTCAGACGTGCACACCGAGACCGTATCCGCGTGACTGTCACCCATCAAGGGGCCAGCGCGCCCGCCGCGCAACGGCGTCGCTCCCGAGCATCCGTCGGGGAGATGCCATCTCTGGCACGCGTGACTCGCCCCATCCGAGAGAAGCACCGTTAGGTTGGGGGCATGAGACGATCCGTAGTCCCCGCGTGTCTGGCCCTGGTCCTTGTGCTGACTGGATGTGCGGCAGGGAACGACGCTCAACCGTCGCCGACGCCGACTCGGACCGCGACGGTGGCCCCGACACCGACCGCCACTCCGACGCCGACCGCTGCCGCGCCTGCAGCCGAGCCGGAGGCATCCGCGGCCACGGCCAGCTGCGACACCGTGCTGACCGCCGAGGAGTACTCGTCGTTGGAGGAGGACGGACTGACCCTGAATCCGGACACCCGCGCGTTCGACGCCACGATGCAATCGCTCATGGACGCGGGCTTCGGCTGCTACTGGAAACGAGACGGCGGCGATGTGCAGGTCTGGTACGCCCAGGCGACGCAGGATGACGCAAGCTGGGCCGCGCAGAAGCAGCAACTGCTCGACGAGGGGTGGACCCAGACGGATGTTCCCGTCCAGGGCGTCCTCCGCGCACCGACCGACTACGACCCGAGCTTCCTGCCCGTGGTCGTCAACAGCGGCGGCATCACCTATTACGCGAGCTACCCCGAGTTCTTCGGTTCGGTCACAGCGCTGCAGGGCTGAGTGGCCGGGCGCCGCGCGGGCTAGGCGCGGGCCGGGCGCCGCTGGGCGGGCTGCGCGCCACCGGCGCAGCGGCGCGCTGCCCGCGCTCGGCGTGTGCGGGCGGATGCGCGGGCCAGGCGCCGCTGCGCTGGCCTCGCGCCGCCCGGGACGGTTCGCGCCCCGGGCCGCTTCAGAACCCGGCCACCCGCCCCCGCGCCGACACCGCCAGCACCAGTGCCACCACCACGGCCATGACGCCCGCGCCCCAGTAGGCGATCACGAGCATGCCGCCACCGGCGATGATGGCGCCGCCGGCCAGGGCGCCCAGGCCCGTGCCGAGCGCGATCACCGAGGAGTTCAGCGCCACGACGAGCTGCCCGTGGCGTCCGGCGAGGCCGAGCAGGATGCCCTGCAACGGCGAGTTGGCCGCCCACGCGGCGAACCCCCACACGGCGAACACCAGGCCGGCGCCCACGATCGACCGGCTCGCGATCGGCAGCAGCACCAGCGCGATCCCGCACACCGCGAAGCTCAGCCAGAGGGTGCGCGAGGCACCCCAGCGGTCGGCCAGCCGGCCGCCCACAATGTTGCCGAGCACCCCGGCCGCGCCGTAGCAGAGCAGCAGCACGCTGAGGCCGATGCCGTCCACGCCCGACATCGCGGTGAGCAACGGGGATGCGTAGGTCTGAACCATGAGGGCCGCAGCGGTCTCGAGCATCGACACCAGCAGCACCACGAGCACGATCGGTGACGGCCAGCCCCGGCCGGGCCGCGCGACGATCGCGGCCTCGAGCGATTCGCGTGACGGCCGCGGCACGAGGGCGAGCACCGCCACGAAGGCCAGCACCGCCAGGCCCGCGGTGAGGGCGTATACGCCGCGGTAACCGAGCACCGGGCCGAGCAGGTTGCCCACCGGCGCGGCCACGACGGTCGCCGTGGTGAGCCCGCCGAACACCGTCGCCAGGGCCCGGCCGCGCTCCCCCGGCGCCGCGAGCCGCGACGCCAGCACCGTGGCCGTGGGCGTGAACCCACCGGCAGCGAACGCGGCCAGGCCGCGCAGCAGCGCCACGGTGTCGTAGTCCTCGGCGAACGCGGTGCCCACGCAGGCCAGCGCGAACAGCGCCAGCGCGGTGAGCATCAGCAGCCGCCGGGGCAGCCTGTTGCCGGCCAGGGCCACTATCGGCGTGGTCACGGCGTAGGTGAAGCCGTACACGCTCACGAGCCGGCCGATCTCCGGCACGGTCACGCCCAGGTCGGCGGACATGGTGGGTAACAGCCCCGTGACGATGTTCGAGCCGAACCCGATCGCGAAGGTGCCCAGCGCCAGCGGCCAGAGCCGGGGCCTGACGTGGGGCACGGATGCGCCGCGACCGGCCACCGCGCCTGCCCCCGCCGCCGGAACCACCGGCGAGACCGGCTCGAGTCCGGGCAGCGGCAGTGAATCGGTGCGGGGCGAGCTCGAGCGTCCGGCGTCAGGCACGGACGGCTCCGCCCACGTGCGCACGCCAGTCGCCGTCGGCCACCACGGGCTTGCCGGTCGCTGCGGTGGCCTCGCAGAGGTAGCCCACCACCTCGCGGCCGTCGGACAGGGTGACCCGGCCGAGGCCCAGCGGGGCGGCGGCCTCGAGCAGCAGTGCCGAGAGCGCCGTCTCGGGCACCCGCCACAGTTCGCCGAGCACACTGGAGTCGGAGTAGGGCGTGCGGATCATGCCGGGCCGGTTCAGCGGGTCGCCGAGGGCCACGAGGGTGTAGCCGGGCGCTGTGCGCACGTCGCCGGCGAACAGGGCGCCGTGGCGGCGCATCCGGTCGTGCAAGGGCAGGCCGGACAGGTGCGCACCCACCACGAGCAGGTGTACGCCGGCCGCGAGGTCCGAGCGCACGTGGTGTCCCGCCATACGCCGCTCCCCCACGTCCTCTCGCGACACCACATCCCGCGGAAGCGGCGAAGTGGCTGCTTCGGGAGCACGGAGGTGGCCGTTCGACCGCTCTCGCGAGCTCAAGGCCCGGGATTCCACGCGCAGCAGCAGGGCGGCCACGTCGCGGGCGACGGCGTCGGCGAAGGGGCGGGCGAGCACCTGCACGCCCACGTTCTCGTCGGGTGCGCCGGCGTCGATCGGCACCGCGTAGGCGGGGTAGCCGAAGAGGTTGGCGAAGTTGGTGAAGGTGCCCAACCGGGAGTTCACGGCGATGGGCTCCGCCGCCACCTCGGCCAGGGTGGGGTGGTGGGTGGTGGTGGGCAGCAGCATGGCATCGGCGCCGGCGAAGGCCCGTTCTCCGGCGAGCTTCAGCTCGGCCAGGCGCACCAGGTCGGCCGCGTACCGGTGGGCGGGCAGCTGCCCGGCGGCGGTGACGATGCCGGCGACGACAGGGTCGAGTCCTGCGGGTGCTGCGTCGATGGCCGCTCCGACGGCGGCGTAGCGTTCGGCCACAAAGGCGCCGTTGTAGAGCAGCGCGGCGGCCTCCAGGAACGGGGAGATGTCGATCTCGACGAGGGTGACGCCGGCGTCGCGCAGGCGGCCGAGGTGGGCGTCGAAGGCGCTCCGCCAGAGCGGCGCAAGTGCCGTGAGGTCGGCGGCGCGCGGCACCGCGATCACGGGGTCCGCTGGGGCGGCGAGCGGGGCGGATGCGTGGGGCAGGGCCGCGAGGGCGTCGCGGCCGTCCGGTCCGGCCATCACCCGCAGCACCGACTCGGCGGTGTGGAGGTCGCGGGCGAACGCGGTGACGCAGTCGAGGCTCCGGCAGGCCGGCACGACGCCCGTGGTGGGCACCAGGCCGACGGTGCCCTTGACCCCGACGAGCCCCTGCAGGGCGGCGGGAACCCGACCGGAGCCGGCCGTGTCGGTGCCGAGGGCGAAGTCCACCAGGCCGAGGGCAACGGCCACGGCCGAACCCGACGACGAGCCGCCGGAGATGCGGTCGGGGCGCCGGGCGCTCCGCACCGCGCCATAGGGGCTGCGGGTGCCGACCAGGCCGGTGGCGAACTGGTCGAGGTTGGTCTTGCCGAGCACCACGGCGCCGGCGGCGCGCAATCGGGCCACGGCCGTGGCGTCCTCCTCGGCGGGGTAAGCGAAACCGGGACAGGCCGCCGTGGTGGGCAGGCCGGCCACGTCGATGTTGTCCTTCACGGCGAACAGCAGCCCGGCCAGGGGCAGCGGTTCCCGCGCGATAGCGGCGCGGGCGAGCACCTCGTCGACCTCGGCCTGCACCTCGGCCTCGGCGCGCAGGGTGATCCACACCTCGGGCCGGTCCGCAGCGGCGATCGCCGCGTAGACCTCCGCGACACGAGCGGCGGGCGGGGTGCCGGGCGAGGCGAGGTCGGCGGGGGTCATCGGGCGGTCCGGGTCACGAGCATCCGCACCGGGGTGGGGTTGAACCCGTTGCAGGGGTTGTTGATCTGCGGGCAGTTCGAGACCAGCACGAGCACGTCGCGTTCGGCGCGCAGGGTGAGTGAGAGCCCGGGGGCCGAGAGGCCGTCGACGATGCCGAGCGCGCCATCCGCCTCGACGGGCACGTTCATGTAGAAGTTGATGTTGCTGACCAGGTCGCGTTTGCCCAGGCCCCACCGGGCGCCCTCGGCGAGGAAGTTCTCGACGCAAGCGTGCTGGTGCACGGTGTGGTGGCCGTAGCGCAGGGAGTTGGACTCCTTGCTGCAGGCGCCGCCGATGGTGTCGTGCCGGCCGACCTCGTCGTGCACGAGGGTCATCAGGGCGTCGCCGGTGTTGGCGCGCAGCACCGAGCCCTGGCTGAGATAGACGTTGCCCTGGGCGCTGATGGTGTCCGGCGCGCTGTAGCGCACGGCGGTGTCGGCGGCGTCGTAGAGCAGGAAGTCGACGGCCTGGTTGCCCTCGAGGTCGACGATGGTGAGTTCATCGCCGGCGGCCACGACGTGGGACCAGGGGCCGCGACGGCCCACGACCTCGTCGAGCACGATCTCCCGGCCGGACAGGCGCTCCGGTACGGCGTTCGGCGTCGGGTCGGCGGCGGGGCCGGTGCTGCTGTCGCTGCTGGTCTGCGTGTCGGTGCGGCCCATCACAGTCCTCTCGTTCTGGCGTAGTCGATGGTGTTGACGAAGGCGCGGGCGGCCTCGGGGGTGGCGGTGGCCTCGGGCGACTCGAGCGTGGCCGCCTCGCCTCGCCAGGCCCGGATGCGCACCGGCGTGCTGGTGTACTCCGGCCGCGGGTCGACCGGGGACGGCACATTGGCCACGAGGAGCACGGCGGGCAGCTCGAAGCGCAGCCGCACGGCAGCGCCGGGGCCGGTGGAACCGGTGAACACCAGCGCGCCGTCCTCGGCGACCCGAACACCCTGGAACAGGGCGACGGTCGGCGGCAGGTCGCGCGGGGTGAGGCCGTGCTTGGCCGCGCCGAGGATCAGCAGCTCGCGACCGGCGGGGGTGCCGCCGTGCGCGGAGCCGTCTCCGTAGCGGGTCTCGTTCACCGCGCGGGTGGAGGTGCCCGCGAAGGTGTCGTGGGTGCCGGAGTTGTCGGAGACGATGGTGGCGAGCACCCGGCCGCGGTCGGAGAGCAGCATCGCGCCCTCGCCGAGGTAGGCCTGCCACTGGATCTTCACGGTGTCGGCCACGTTCAGGCGCTCGTCGAGTTGCGCCTGGTTGAAGATCGCCAGGTGCGCGCAGGCGTCGCCGTCGAGGTCGGTGAACTCCACGATCGTGCCGCGTTGCACGGCGAGGGTCGTGTAGTTGCCGCCCGCCACCGTTTCGGCGACGAAGCGGTCGTTCTCGGCGAGCCCGGCGGGCCATCCGCCGGCCGTGGCGGCCGGAACCGTGGGCATGGTCGAGACCCGGGTGCCGCCCTGCGCGCGGGCGTGTGCCCGGGCGCCGGCGGGCGACGCGGTCGACGCCGCTCCCGCCGAGGCTGTGCCTGCGGCGTCCGAAGTCAGCTCAGTAGCCTCGTTCACGCGTTGCGCACCAGCTCGTGCACCGGGCTCACCGGCTTCGGGGTGGGCAGGGTGGCCAGCCACTCGTTGGTCTGCGCGGCGGTGACGAGAGCGTCGCGCTGCAGGTAGTGCATGGCCTGCAGGGCGTTGTCGTGCGCCTGCTGGGTGGAGCCGCCGACGCAGTCGGTGAGCACCCGGAAGCGGTAGTCGTGCTGGTGCGCATCCACCGCGGTGTAGTGCACGCAGACGTCGGTGAGTCCGCCGACGAGCAGCAGGGTCTCGGCCTTGTAGCCCTTGAGCACGATCTCCAGCTCGGTGCCGAAGAACGCGGAGTAGCGGCGCTTCTTGATCAGGAATTCCTCGGGGCGCGGGTCGATGCCCGGGGCCAGCTCGGTCTCTTCCCAGCCCTCGAGGCAGTGCGGGCCCTCGGAGCCGTCGAGCTCGCGGCCGATGTCCACGAGCGACGGCTTGTGCACCTCCTGGATGAACACCACCGGGATGCCCTTCTCGCGGCAGTGCCGGATCACTTCGCGCACCCGCGGGGCACGCTCGGTGCGGCCGCCCATGTAGGGGATCTCGGTGCGGGAGTCCTCGCGGGGAATCTCGCCGCCCTGGATGTCGACGACGATGAGAACGGTGTTTCCGACGATGTCTAGCGTCTCGGCGGCAGTCATGGTGGTTCCTTTCGTGGTGGCGGGCGGTGAGGCCTGCCGGGGCAGTTCGAACATGCCGGCACCAGCGCCGGTCGGGGGTGAAGCTGGGTGAGGTGAAGACGGGATAGGTGAAGCGGATGCGGCGCCGGAACCCGGCCGGCCGCATCCGTGGGTCAGGTGAGGGAGATGCGCCGGTCGGCCACGACCTGGAGCACGTCGACGATGGTGTTCAGCAGCACGTAGGTGATGCCAAGCAGCAGGGCCACGCCGGCGATGCCGGGGAAGTCGCTGACGTTGACCGACTTCTCGAGGTAGCTGCCCAGGCCCGGCCAGGCGGTGATCTTCTCCACCACCACAAGGCCGCCGAGCAGCAGCCCGGTCTGGATGCCGATCATCGAGAGGGTGGCGCCGAGGGAGTTGCGCAGCGCGTGCCGCACGAGCACGGCGGACTCCTTCATGCCGGCCGAGCGGGCGGTGCGGGCGTGGTCGGAGCCGAGGTTGACCTTGAGGCCGTCCACGAGCACTCGGCCGATGGCCACCGCCGGGCTGATCGCGGCGCAGGTGGCGGGCAGCAACAGGTGCCAGACGGCGTCGCCGGCCACATCCATTCGGCCGGCCAGCAGCGCGTCGAGCACGAGCAGGCCGGTGGGGCTGGACGAGCCGCCGCTGAAGCTGGAGCGGCCGCCGGCAGGGATGAGGCCGAGCGACCCGTAGAACACCAGCAGCCCCACCATGGCGAGCAGGAAGGTGGGGGCGGCGGCTCCGGAGAGCAGCACGAACCGCACCACGGCGGCGCCCTTCCAGCGCACCACGGTGAGCAGGGCGAAGAACGCGCCGAGGATCAGGGCGAAGCCGAGGGTCCACAGGGCCAGTTCAAGCGTGGCCGGGAACGCGGTGGCCAGGCCCTCGGCGACGGGGGTGCGGGTGCGCAGCGAGTTCTGCAGGTCGCCGTGCAGCAGGCCGCCGAGGTAGTCGAAGTAGCGCACCACGGCGCTCTGGTCGAGTCCCAGGCGTTCGCGGGCCCGTTCGAGGGCCTCGGCCGAGGCGTTGGCGCCCACATAGGCCTTGGCCGGGTCGACACCGCTGAGCTCCTGCAGGGTGAACAGGGCCACGGTGAGCGCCAGCAGCACGCCGGCCATGGCGACGATGCGCTTGAGGATGAACATCAGCATGTCGGCATCCGTTCTGAGGTAGGTGAGTGAAGGGCGGGGGCGGATGCGGGGGTCATCGGCGGGCCAGCAGGTCGCGGATGCCGTCGCCGGCGAGGTTGGCGCACAGGGCCAGCAGCATCACGGCCAGGCCGGGCACCACGGGCACCCACCAGAACTGCAGCAGGTACTGCATGCCCTGGGCGGCCATGGCGCCGAGCTCGGGCGCCGGGGCCGGCGAGGAGAGACCGATGAAGGACAGACCCGACATGGCCACGACGAGGCCGCCCACGTCGAGGCTCGCCGCGATCACCACCGTGGAGGTGACGCCGGGCAGCAGGTGCCGGGCGACCCGGCGGCTCCAGCCCACGCCGGCCAGGGTCGCGGCCTCCAGGTGCGGCCGGGCCGCCCAGGAGCGCACCTCGCCGCGCACCAGCCGGGCGTACATCGGCCACCACACGACGGCCACGCCGATCAGCGAGCTGGTGAAGCTGGCGCCGAGGGCGGCGGCCACGACCATGGCGATGAGGATGCCCGGCAGGGCGAGGAACAGGTCGGTGACCCGCATGAGCAGGCCGTCCGCCCAGCCGCCGAGGGCGCCGGCGACGACACCGACGAGCCCGCCGATGATCACGCCGGAGGCGATCACGATGGCCGCGGCGGTGATGCTGGCGCGCAGGCCGAAGAGCAGGCGGGAGAAGATGTCGTAGCCCAGGGCATCCGTGCCGAGCAGGAAGCCGGGGCTCAGCGGCGGCTGGAACGGTGCGCCGGCGCGCAGGATCGGGCTGTAGGGCGCGAGCACCGGGGCGAGCAGTGCCAGGAGCACGAGCAGCACCAGGCCGGTGAGGCCGATGAGGTTCACGACCGTGGAGCGGTGCCGCAGCGCGGTGACCCGCTGGAACTTGCGGGCGCCGCGGCCGGGCCGGGCCACGGTGGGCGTGGGGGCGAAAACGCTCATGCGCGGGCCTCTCCGAGGTCGAGGTCGAGATCCAGGTCGATGTCGAAGGTGTCGAGGGTGTTGCCCGCAACCGTGGGGATGGTGCTGGTGGGCGGCCGTTGCGGGGCCACCCGCAGGTGCTGGCCGGGGATGGCCGCGAGCAGCGACCGGGTGTACGGCTTGATCGGGTTGGCGCACACCTCGGCCGCGGCGCCGAGCTCCACGATCTCGCCGCGGTTCATCACGGCGATGCGGTCGGAGATGACGCGGGCGGCGGCGAGGTCGTGGGTGACGAAGAGCAGCGACATGTTCAGTTCGCGGCGCAGCCGACCGAGCAGATTGAGCACTGTGGCGGCCAGGGACACGTCCAGGGCGCTGGTGGGTTCGTCGCAGAGCAGCACGGCGGGCGGCACGATCACGGCGCGGGCGATGGCCACGCGCTGGCGCTGGCCGCCGGAGAGGCTGTCGCCGCGGACCCGGGCGACGTCGGCGGGCAGGCCCACGCGTTCCAGAGCTTCCTCGATGCGGTCGCGCACCTGGGTGCGGGTGAGGCCCGGGGTGGTGGCGGTGAGGCGTTCGCGGAGCAGTTCGCCCACGCTCAGCCACGGGGTGAGGGAGGAGCCGGCATCCTGGAAAACCATCTGTGGGCGGGTCGTGCCGGCCACGCTGACGGTGCCGGAGGTGGGGGTGTCCAGGCCCGCGACCATGCGCAACAGGGTGGACTTGCCGCAGCCGCTCTCCCCCACGAGCGCCACCGACTCACCCTGCGCGATGGTGAGGCTGACACCGCGGACGGCGTCGAGGCTGCGGCGCTTCCACAGCGGGCCGCTGACGAAGCTGCGGCGCACATCCGTGATGGTGACGGCGGGGCCGCCGGGAGACACGTCCGGCCAGCGGGCGGGCAGGTGGTCGGCGGCACCGGCGCCGTGGGCGCTCACAATGGGCCGGTCGGTGGGGGTGTTCAGGTCGATGCGGGAGGCCAGCAGACCCTTGGTGTAGTCGTGTTGCGGGGTGCCGAGCACGCTGGTGACCGTGCCGGATTCGACGATCTCGCCGCGGTACATCACGGCGATGCGGTCGCTGATCTGCGCGGCCACGCCGAGGTCGTGGGTGACGAAGATGACGCTGCAACCGTGTTCGTCGCGCAGGGTGAGCAGCAGGTCGAGGATCTGCGCCTGCACGGTCACGTCGAGCGCGGTGGTGGGTTCGTCGGCGATGATGAGCGACGGATTACGGGCCAGGGCGAGGGCGATCATGACCCGTTGGCGCAGGCCCCCGCTCAGCTGGTGCGGGTAGGCGCCGAGCCGGGTGGCCGGGTCGGGGATGCCCACATCCGCCAGCAGCGTGAGCACATGGGCCTTGTCGCGGGCGACCTCCGCGAGCTGGTGCCCGATGGTCATGGTGGGGTCCAGCGACGTCATCGGGTCCTGGAAGACGGCGCCGATGTGTTCCTTGCGCACCAGCCGGTCGGCTTCGGCGGTGGTGCCCACGATGTCGGTGCCCTGGATCTGGATCGAGCCGGTGACCTTGGGCTTGGCGTAGTCGGGCAGCAGCCCCATCATGCTCAGGCCCAGCACGCTCTTGCCGGAGCCGGATTCCCCGACCAGGCCGAGGATCTCGCCGGGCATCACGTCGAAGCTCACGCCGCGCACGGCCTCGATGGCCGCGCCCTCACGGTGCAGGGTGATGCGCAGGTCCCGGACCCGGGCGACCGGGGCGGATGCGTCGGGACCGGCGCCGGGCTGTGTTGCGCCGGACTGTGCGGTGGGGAAGGTCATGCTCGCCTCTGGGGTTCGGGGGCTGGAGAGGGGGTGGCCGGCGGGGCTGAAGCGCCGCCGCCGGCCGGGTGGGTGCTACTACTCGTTGCCGAGAGCCGCGAAGTGCAGCACGTTGTACTCGAGCAGGTTGCGGGCGTCGTCCAGGCCGGTCAGACCGGTGCGGGCGATGGTCGTGGTCTGCAGCGAGCCGATCGAGAACCAGTACTTGGCCGCGATGATCTTTTGGGCGATGGCGGCATATGCGTCATTGCCCTCAGTGGCCAGGGCCGCGTCGAGGTCGTCGTTCAGGCCGGGCACCTCGGCGCCCAGCACGTCGAGGCCGCCGGTGGGCGTGTAGATGATGCGCGCCCAGGCGTCCACGTGGCCGGCGTCGGGGAACGCGGCCATGATCACCAGGTCGGGGGCTGCGGCCAGGTCGTCGGTCAGGGAGTAGACCGATCCGCTGCCGAGCGACACGGCCTCGGCGGGCAGGCCGGCGGAGCTGAGCGTTGCGCCCATTTCCTGGGCCACGGCCGCGGCATCGGAGCTCGACGCCGGGTAGCCGATGCGGATGGTCTTGCCCGCGGCGATGCCGGAGTCCACGATGCCCTGCAGTGCGGCGGGGTCGTAGGTGACACCCTGGTCATCCGCTGCGGCGTCGAGCATACCGGCCGGGAACAGCTGGCTGGTGGGCACCTCGAGCTCGCCCATGGACGAGTCGATGATCGTCTTGGTGTCCAGGCCCGAGAACAGCGCAGTGCGGTCTTCCACTGTGGTGAAGATCGCGGAGGCCGGGTTGACGTAGACCATCTGGGTGGTGAAGTTGGGGAACGTCGACGCGTCGAGCTTGTCGTTGCTCGCCAGCGACGCGAAGGTGGTCTTGTTCAGGTTGCCGAGGATCGCGTCGATCTCACCGCGCTCCAGGCGCAGCTGGGCGGCCGAGGCGTTGTCGCTGATCTCGATGTTCACGGTGCCAAACTCGGGGGCGTCGCCCCAGTAGTCGTCGGCGGCGGTCAGCGTGTAGGAGACGCCGGTTTCGACATCCGACAGCTCGTAGGGGCCGGTGCCCGCGTCGTGCGTGGTGAGGTAGGTCTGCGCGAAGTCGTCGCCGGCCTCCTCGGTGAGCACGGTGGGGCTGACCATCTTGAGGCCGAACGGCGAGGCGAGGTAGTCCACGAACGCCGAGTTCGGCGCCGCGAGGGTCACGTCGACGGTGTAGTCGTCGACGGGAGTGACGGCCGTGACGTCGCCGACCATGTACGCCGGGCCGCCGTCGACGGCGGTGCGGCGCTCGAACGAGGCCACCACGGCGTCGGCGTTGAACTCGGTGCCGTCGTGGAAGGTGACGCCCTCGCGCAGGGTGAAGGTGTAGGTGAGGCCGTCGTCGGAGAGGGTCCAGTCGGTGGCGAGTTCGGGCACGATCTCGGCGGTGTCCGAGCCGTCCTGGTAGGCGACGAGGCCCTCGTAGGTGCTCTCGATGATGTTCAGGCCCGGGCCGTCGTAGTTCGTGTCGGGGTCGGGCGGGGTGGTGTAGGTCTGGGTGATCACGACGGTGAGGCTGTCGGAGGCGCTCGAGCCGAAGCTGTCGGTCGCGGCGGAGCTGGAGCAGCCGGCGAGCGCGAGCGCGGTGACGGCGGCGAGGCCGGTGAGCAGAGCGGCCTTCCGGGGGCGGGAGAAGGCGGACCGCGCGGGGCGGCTGAACGGGGTTGGGGACATCGGGTCGAACCTCTCGGAACAGGGGTGGGCCAGGGGGCTGTGCAGGGGGTGAGGCTGGGTGACACAGGGAATGAAGCTGAGGTGACACAGGGGTGACGCAGGGGCCGATGCGGGGCAACACCCGGAATCGAGCGGGCCGCCGAAATATCTATCGCTGACAAAAACTATCCCGGCACTGTTTCGGCGTGATTGCCGAATGTTTCGATCACGTAAATTCGATCAGCGATAGGTATTCGGTAGACTGGGCCCATGACCCCGAGCCTGCTGCTGCGCAATGTCACCGTGATCGACGGCCTCG
Organism: Cryobacterium arcticum; assembly: GCF_001679725.1. Classification (NCBI taxonomy): domain Bacteria; kingdom Bacillati; phylum Actinomycetota; class Actinomycetes; order Micrococcales; family Microbacteriaceae; genus Cryobacterium; species Cryobacterium arcticum. The sequence continues at coordinate 2,839,250 of NZ_CP016282.1, forward strand.
GCGGAGCCCCGCGCCCCGCCCACGATGTGCTCATCACGGACGGCCTGTTCACGTCGATCTCCCCCACCGGCTCCCTGCCGCTGCCTCAGGTGGTCAACCCGGATGCCCTCACCGTGCTCGACGGCACCGGCCACACCGCGCTGCCGGGCTTCTTCGACTGCCACGTGCACGTGAGCACCTCCCCCGCCACCGACACCCTCACGAGCATCACCGAACCGGAAAGCGCCAAGACCCTGCGGGCGGTGCCGGCCCTGCGTGCCACGCTCGACGCCGGGGTCACCAGCGCCCGGGACCTTGCCGGAGCGGACTCCGGGTTTCGCGATGCCATCGCCGACGGCGTCATCGCCGGGCCGGCGCTGCAGCTGGCCATCCGCATCCTGAGCGTCAGCGGCGGGCACGGCGACTGGCGCACCGTGGGCGGCACCCCGTTGGACACCGGCCCCGGCGCCGGCGTGGTGGGCGACTCCCCCGCCGACTTCGTGCGGCTCACCCGTGAGGTGATCCGCGAGGGCGCCGACTGGATCAAGGTGGCCGCCACGGGCGGCATGGGCAGCCCGCGCAGCAACCCCGAGGGCGGTGGCCTCAGCGAGGCCGAACTCCGCGCCGTCGTGGAGGAGGCCGCCCGGCACGGCCACATCGGCGTCGCCGCGCACTCCATCGGCACCGCGGGCATCGCCGCGGCCGTGCGCGCGGGTGTGCGCAGCATCGAGCACGGCTACCTCATCGACGACGCCACCATCGAGTTGATGGGCGAGCAGGGCACGTTCTTGGTGCCGACCCTCTCCACGCTCACCCGCCCGGCCTCCCCCACCGCGGCACCCTGGACGGTGGCCAAACGTCGCCGCACGGTCCAGAACGCCCGTGAACGGGTCGGCGCCGCCATCCGTGCCGGTGTGAATGTGGCGCTCGGCACCGATGCCGGCATCGTGGAGCACGGCACCAACCTGCGCGAACTGGCCCTGCTCGTGGAGTTCGGCCTCACCCCGATGCAGGCGATCCTGGCCGGCACGTCGTCCGCGGCCCGCATGAGCGGCATACTGGACGAAGTCGGCACCATCGAGCCGGGCAAAAGGGCCGATCTGGTGGCAACTCTGGTCGATCCGCTTGCCCAGATCGCTGCCCTGGCCGATCCCGGCGCAATGCGACTGATCGTGCAGTCCGGCCGCATCCACTCGTCCACCTTCCCCCTCGAGAGCACGGAGCCCCAGAGCGCATGACCTCGACACCCGACACCGACGCGAGTGGCACCTCTGGCACCGCGGCGACCTCCCCGACGGATGCGCCGACCACGCCCAAGCGCACCGCCGGCCGCCCCCGCGCCGAGGGCAAGCAGCGCGCGGGCCTGAGCACCCGCGACGAGATCCTCGAGGCCGCGGCCACCCTGTTCACCGACCAGGGCTACACCGACACCACCACCCGGCAGATCGCGTCGGTGGTGGGCATCCGCCAGGCCTCGCTGTACTACCACTTCGCCGACAAGGGCAGCATCCTCAGCGCTCTGCTCACCGGAACCGTCGAGCCGGCCGTGCACTTCGCCGAGTGGCTCGACACCCAGCCGCTCGACGCCCCCACCAAGCTCTACGCGCTGGCGAAGTACGACCTCGACGTGATCCTGCAGGACCGCTGGAACCTGCACGTGCTCTACCGCCTGCCCGACGCCAAGGCCGAGCGCGGCGACACCATGCAGGCCGCCCTGCAGGAGCACTACCTCCGCTTCGCCACGGCCGCCGCGGCTGCCGGCACCGACCCTCAGGCCGTGACCGACGACCTGCACCTGGTCTTCGGCCTGGTGGAGAGCATCCTGGTGCAGCGTGACTGGGGCGGCGGGGCCGCCCGGCACGCCTACGCGGACTCGATCGCCCGCGGCTGCCTCCGCCTGGTGCGGGTGCCCGAAACGGCCTTCCCGACCATTTTCGACATCGCCCAGCGCGCCATCGCGACCTACCCGGCCTGACCCGCAGGCGCACGCGCTCACTCGGACGGCGCTCGGGCCATCTCATTGCGAATCGCGGGTCAGACGCCGCTTCGCGGGCGGCGCGCCGCCCGCGCATCGGCGCCGCACCCGCGCAACGGCGCCGCACCCGCACCCGGCGATTCGCGGGTCAAACGCCGCTGCGCGCCCTGCGCGCCGCCCGCGCCTCGGCGCCGCACCCGCGCACGGCGAAGCGCGGGCGACACGCCGCTGCGCGGGATGAGCGCCTCCCGGACGCCGCACCCGCGCAACGGCAGCGGTAGGCGGGAGGCGGCAGCCACAACGGCCCGCATCCGCCGGGCGGTCGACCGCCGATGGCCCGGATGGCGGTCAACGCTCCGGCCCGGATGGCGGTCAACGCTCCGGCTCGGATGGTCCGGACCGCCGTCAGTGCTCCGCGGCGTCGATCGACCGGCCCACCCACTCCGTGAGCAAGCTCCGCTCGGCGGGGGTGAGCGCCAGCAGGGTGGGAATGTGAGCGGCGAAGGTGACGGCGATCGCCGTGCTGGAGATGTCGCCCTGGATCCCGTCCGCGTCGGGCTCGAGAATCTGCTGCAACACGGCGTCCAGCAGCGCCTCGGACAGACCGGGATCGCGCTCCTCGGGCGCAGCCTCCTGGAGTGCCAGTACGGCCCCGGCGCCGGCAGCGTGAATGAGATCCACCGCGCGCCGCTGGCTCACGCGGAGGAGCCCGGCTTCGGCGAGCGCGCGCACTCGCGCGCGAAGCACCTCGATGCCGGCCTCGATGGCGGGTGAGCGCCGCGCTCGCCCCGGCGCGGTCAGCAGGGCACCCAGATCGGGGTTGGCCAGCCCGAAGTCGATCTGTAGCTGCCAGCCCGACCGCAGGGCGGCGACGGGGTCGCCGGAGTCGCCCACCGTCGACTTCGCGGCGACGTGCTCGGCCAGGACGTGCTCGGCGACGGCCTCGATCAAGCCGTCCTTGTCGCCGAACAGCCGGTAGATGGCCGGCGGCTGCACGTCAGCGGCATCCGCGACCCCGCGAGTGGTGAGCCCGCCGGCACCCCGTTCGCGCAGCAGTCGGGCGGCCACCTCGACAATGCGGGTGCGCTGGTCGTCACTGACGGATGCTGCGGCAAGTTCGGTCATGAAACCAACGATATCGCGCAATTGTTTCCACCGGAACTTCAGTGCTAGTCTGCCAACCAGAATCACTGGAAACGAATGGAGCGAATCAATGATAATCGTCACTGGTGCCACCGGGCACCTAGGAACCCAGATCGTCGAGAGCGTCTTGGAACGGGTGCCGGCCGCATCCGTCGGAGTGAGCGTGCGGGACCCCGCCAAGGCGCGCGGACTGTCCGACCGCGGCGTGCGGGTGCGTGCCGGGGACTTCACCGACCCCGGGTCGCTCGCGCACGCCTTCGAGGATGCGGACCAGGTGCTCGTGATCTCGGCGGCCATCCGCGGCGGTGGCGCATTCGACGCCAACCGGGTCGCCATCGACGCGGCGAAGGCGGCCGGGGCCGGGCGGGTGCTCTACACGAGCCACCAGGCAGCGTCACCCGACTCGCTCTTTCCCCCTCAACTCGTACACGCCGCCACCGAGGCCCACCTGGCCGGGCAGAGCGTGCCTTTCACCGCGCTGCGCAATGGGTTCTACGCCAACGCGCTCGGCATCCACCTGGACAGCGCGCTGAGCACGGGCCGCATTGTCGTGCCCGAGGACGGTCCGGTGTCCTGGACCGCCCACGAGGACCTCGCGGAAGTGGCCGCAATCGCCCTCACCGACGACGGCACTTTGGACGGCATCTCCGCCCCGCTCACCGCGTCGGTCGCCCTCGATCTCGGGCAGGTGGCAGGCATCCTGAGCACGCTGACCGGCCAGACCATCACCCGCGTCACCGTGAGCGACGACGAGTGGCGGGCCTCGGCGATCGAGCGCGGACTGCCGCCCATGGTGGCGGACTTCTCCCTGGGCATGTTCCAGGCCGCGCGCCGCGGTGAGTTCGCCGTCACCGACTCCACCCTGGAGACCCTCATCGGGCACGCCACTACCCCGGTCGAGCACACTCTGCGGCAGCTCCTCGCCGACCGCTGACCTCTCTCGCTGCTCCCGTGGACCGGCGGCATACCCGCGCACCGGCGCCGCACCCGGGCACAGCATCCGGGCACAGCATCCGGCCTCGGCTTAGCGCGGGTCAGGGGCCGCTGCGCGGGATGCGTGCCACCCGCGAAACGGCGCCGCACCCGCGCTCGGCATATGGGAGGCCACTCGCGGGCCCGGCGGGACGGAGTACCCGCAAACTGGCGCCACACCCGCGGAACGGCGCCACACCCGCGCCCCGCATCCGCCGGCGGCCAAGGGCGGGCCGCACGCCGTTGCGCGGGATGCACGCCACCCGCGAAACGGCGCCGCACCCGCACTCGGGACATGAGGGGCCACCCGCGGGTGGGCACGAGACGGAGCACCCGCGGAACGGCGCCGCGCCCGCGCACAACATCCGGCCTCGGCCTCGCGCGGGCCACACGCCGCTGCGCGGTATGCGCGCCACCCGCGAAGCGGCGCCGCACCCGCGCTCAGGGCGCTCAGGGCGCTCAGGCCGGCGCCGGGGCCTCCATGGGGATGGCGGCGAACTCGCGCACCACCAGCCGGGGCTTCACCATGCGGTGCCGAGGCTCCGCCGACTCGGGGGCACCGTGCACCTTGCCGCCGAACTCGCCCGTCAGCAACTCGAGCACCCCCGCGGCCACCTCGTCCACGGACTGATCGACGCTGGAGAGCCCGATCGCCGCGGCGACGGGCGTGTTGTCGTAGCCGGTGACCGGCACCCGCTCAGGGTTGGCGATCATGGCGCCCAGGGCGAGGGAATCGCTCGCGCAGAGCACCGCATCGAGCCTTCCTGCAGTGCGGCGCAACTCCTGCATGGCCGCGGTTCCCTCGGCCACGCCGTCTACCGTGACCACCTCGAGGGCGGCCAGTTCGTCTTCGGTCACGTCATTGCGCTCGAGCATCGCATCCCGCCAGCCGCGCCGGCGATCCTCGCCCGTGCCCGACGGGCTCGGCCAGCCGATGTACCCGATGCGCCGGGCCCCGGCCTCCTGCTGCGCGCGGGTGGCATCGTGCAGGCCGGTCCAGCCGTCCACATCCACCCAGAGATGTTTGGGGTCGTCGAGATCGTCGACCCCCCACGGGCGGCCGAAGGTCACGAACGAGATCCCGTTCTCGAGCAGCCAGGTCGTGCGGGGGTCGCCGGCGAACGTGGAGGTGAGCACGAAGCCGTCCACATCGGCGCCGTCGTTCAGGCGCTTGAGCTGGGTGATCTCGTCTTCGGGGCCGGTCGCGGTGAACAGCAGCACCCGCAGGCCCTGCCGGTCCGCCTGCTCGGTGAGGGCGTGCAGAAAGCTGTCCAGCACCGAGCCGGAGATGCCGTCGATCATCGGGTCGAGCCGGATGCCGATGGTGGAGCTGCGCCGGGTGCGGAGCCGCCGCGCCGACGCGTGCGGGCGGTAGCCCAGCTCGGCGATCGCGGCCTGCACCCGCTCCCGGGTGTCGGCGCGCACGATGCCGGGCGAGTTCATCACATTGGACACGGTCTGGCGGGAGACGCCGGCGGCCAGCGCGACATCCGTCACGGTCGGAAACGTAGTCATGGCCGCTCCTCCCCCGAGTCCCGCATCGGCACGGCACCTAAGCGCCCGTCAATGGATCGATCCAACACCGATCTCCCACAGAGTACCGCGTTTGCTCCCACAAAATACCCAATATTTGATCGATCCAAGAAAACATTTGATCGATCAAATTAATTCAGCTACTGTGACCACTACACAAGCAAGCGCGCACCGTAGCGCGACAGAAGGAGCATCAAGATGCAACGACGCAACTCCCGCTGGTTGATCGGCGCAGGCCTCACCGTGGTCGGCGCCCTCACTCTCAGCGCATGTGGTTCCGGGTCGGGGTTCGGCGACAGCGCCGGCTCCACCGACGGCGAACTCACCAGCGATTCCTCCAAGGGCCTCACGGTTCTGATCGGCTCGAGCGGCGACGCCGAGACCGCGGCCGTCAACGAGGCCGTGGCCGCCTGGTCGAAGGACTCCGGCACCGACGCGAAGGTCAGCGTCGCCAGCGACCTCAACCAGCAGCTCGCCCAGGGCTTCGCCGCCCAGAAGCCGGCCGACGTCTTCTACCTCTCCACGGATGCCCTCGCCGGCTACGCGTCGAACGGCTCGCTGCTCCCCTACGGCGACGACCTGGCCAACAAGGACGACTTCTACCCGAGCCTGGTCAGCTCCTTCACCTACGACGGCGAGTTCTACTGCGCCCCGAAGGACTTCTCCACCCTGCAGCTGATCATCAACACCGACCTCTGGGCGGCGGCCGGACTCACGGATGCCGACATCCCCACCACCTGGGACGAGCTCGCCACCGTAGCCAAGACCCTCACCACCGACACGCAGGTGGGCCTGGGCATCGGCGGCGAATACGCCCGGCTGGGCGCCTTCATGACCGAGGCCGGCGGCAACCTGATGAACGACGACAGCACCGAGGCCACCGCGAACAGCCCGGAGAGCGTCGAAGGACTCGAGTACGCGCAGACCCTGCTCAACGACGGCGTGATGAAGTACGCCACCGAGCTCGGCGCGGGCTGGGGCGGCGAGGCGTTCGGCAAGCAGCTGTCCGCCATGACCATCGAGGGCAACTGGATCACCGGGGCCATGACGAACGACTTCCCCGACGTGAACTACACGGTCGCCGAGCTCCCCGCGGGCCCGGAGGGCAAGGGCACCCTGCAGTTCACCAACTGCTGGGGCATCGCCGCCGACAGCCCCAACCAGGCCGCAGCGCTCGACCTCGTCGAACAGCTCACCAGCAAGGACGCCCAGCTGACCTTCTCCGAGGAGTTCGGCCCGATGCCGTCCATCCAGTCCGCCGCCGAGGACTGGAAGAGCGCCAACCCCACCCTGGTGCCCTTCCTCGCCGGGGCCGACTACGCCAAGGGCGTGCCCAACCTGCAGGGTTCAGCGGATGTCGTGAGTGACCTCAACGCACAGCTCGAGTCGCTCAAGACCGGGGATGCGCAGACCATCCTCGACTCCACGCAGAAGAACCTCGAAGCACTGCTGAAGTAGCCATCATGTCGACGCCTACACAGACGCCCCGCCGCTCCGGAATCCGGGGCGGCGAGGCCGCCTCGGGGTGGCTGTTCACGGCCCCGATGATCATCCTGCTCGGGATGTTCCTGGTCATCCCGGTTCTGATGGCCCTCTGGGTGAGCTTCTCCGACTGGAACGGTCGCGGCAGCCCCTTCGCCGGTTCGGTGGGGTTTGTGGGCCTCGACAACTACTCCGCCCTGCTCGGCGGTGGCGGCCTGGCCGAACAGGACTTCGGCACGGCTCTGCGCAACAACGCCTGGTACGTGCTCCTGGTCGTGCCGATCCAGACCATGCTCAGCCTGTTCCTGGCCGTGCTGGTGAACCGACAGATCCTGCGCGGCCGCGGCTTCTTCCGCACCGCCTTCTACTTTCCGTCGGTCACCAGCTCGGTCGCCATCACCGTGCTCTGGCTGTTCCTGTTCAGCTCCACCGGCGCGGTCAACAAGCTGCTCTCCTTCATCGGGGTGAACGGGCCCAACTGGTTCAACGACCCCAGCGGCGTGCTGCACAACATCCTCCGGGTCTTCGGCGTGCAGAACGGCCCGGCGGCACTCACCGGCAACGATTTCCTCGGCATCTCCTTCTGGGAGTGGCTCGCCGGACCATCCGTGGCCATGAGCGCGTTCATCTTGATGGCCGTGTTCACCACCAGCGGCACGTTCATGCTGCTTTTCATCGCGGCGCTGCAGAACCTCAGCGGCGACGTCGTGGAGGCGGCCATGATGGACGGCGCCAACGGCTGGCAACGGTTCTGGCGGGTCACCCTGCCCCAGCTGCGGCCGACGCTGTTCACCGTGCTCACCCTGGGCCTGATCGGCGCCTGGCAGGTGTTCGACCAGATCTACACCGGCACCCAGGGTGGTCCGGGCAAGACCACGCTCACCCCCGCGTACTTGTCCTACCAAACCGCGTTCACCAACCAGGCCTGGGGCCAGGGCGCCGCGATCGCGTTCATCCTGTTCGTGATCATCGTGGTCTTCACCCTTTTCCAGCGCGCTCTGCTGGCCGAACGCAAGGTCTCCGCCCGCCGGATGCGCATGTACGTGCAGACCCCCACCCCCGGAGGTTCCAAATGAGCACCACCGCACGCGCCCGGGTGCAGCCCCGCTCCCCCTCCCAGCGACTGCGCAACCTGAGCCGGCCGCAGCTGCCCACCTCCGCCATCGCCGGCCGGTCGCTGCTCTACGCCATCCTGATCGTGCTCGCGATCATTTACATCGCCCCGTTCCTGGTGCAGGTCGCCACGTCGTTCAAGACGGATGCCGAAGCGGCGAGCAACCCGATGTCGCTGATTCCGGCCACCTGGTCGTCGGCCGCGTACGAGAAGTTGTTCCTCAACTCGGACTTCCCGGTCTGGTTCCAGAACTCGGCAATCGTGACGGTCTTCGTCACCCTCGGCCGGGTCTTCTTCAACTCCCTGGCCGGGTATGCGCTGGCCCGGCTGCACTTCCGCGGCCGCAACGTGATCTTCGCGCTGCTCATCGCCGTGATGAGCGTGCCCGGTGTGGTGCTGCTGATCCCCAAGTTCCTGGTGATCAACCAGCTGGGCATCTACGACACCTACGTGGCCATGATCGTGCCGCTGCTCACCGATGCCGCCGGCGTGTTCATCATGAAGAACTTCTTCGAGTCCATCCCCGCCAGCGTGGAGGAGCAGGCCCGCATCGACGGCGCCGGCACCTTCCGGGTGTTCTGGTCGATCGTGCTGCCGATGGCCCGGCCGGCGCTGGTGACCATCATCATCCTGTCGTTCCAGGGCTCCTGGAATGAGCTGTCGCACTTCATCGTGGCCACCCAATCGCCCGAACTCACCACGCTCACCAAGGGCGTCGCGTCGCTGGCGTCCGGGCAGCTGAGCCAGGGCACGCAGTACCCGCTCAAGCTCGCCGCGGCGGCGATCATGACCATCCCGGTGGCGGTGATGTTCTTCATCTTCCAGAAACGCATCATGAACACCACCGACGGGGCCGTGAAGGAGTAGCCGCTCCTGAACGCTTTGTTTCCCGGATCCGCACCACAACACCACTGGAGTCGTACCTCACTCATGCTTTCCCACCCCGTCCAGCCCCTGCTCCACGATTCCGCCATCGTTCTGGCCGCGCCCACCCAGGCGTGGTCCGGCTCCGACGGGCGCACGAGTCTGCCGATCCACGGCCTGTATCACGCCGACACCCGCATCCTCTCCGGGTGGACCCTCCTGGTCGGCGGCGCCGCCGGCGAACCGATCGGCTCGGCCGCCCGCGGGGCCGGCGAGATGACGTTCAACGCGCTGCTCCGCCACCTCGACGACCGCACCGCCGACCCACGGCTGCGGCTGCACGTCACCCGCACGGTCACCGCCGGGCGGCTCACCGAGCAGATCACCATTGAGTCCGGGCTGGCCGAGCCGGTCGACACCACGGTGTCGGTGCGCCTGTCGGCCGACTTCGCCGATATGCAGACCGTCAAGGCCGGGCTGGCCAGCGCGGCCGACCGGGCCGCGTTCCCGGCGGCCGAGCTGCCCGAGATCCCGTCCGTCGAGGTGCAGACCAGCGACGCGGGCATCCGCCTGACCACCCCCACCGTGGCAGCGCTCGTGCAGGTGAGCGGCGACGGCGTGCTCGGCACGGATGCCGCGGCGCTCGGCCGCCACTCGGCCGACCCGGTCGGCGCTCTCGGCCGGCCCACCGAACTCGGCGCCAACTGGGCGGTCACCGTGCCGGCCCGCGGCAGCGTCACCGTCACCTGGACCGTCGACATCGACCACTCCGCCACCGTCGTGCAGGCGGCCCCCGGGCTCCCCGAATGGGCGGGGGTGTCGGTGCAGTCCGGCGACGCCCGGCTGGGCCGCTGGGTGCAGAAGGCCCTTGAGGACCTCTCCGGCTTGCGGATGGCCACCACCGCGCGTCCGGAGGAGCCGTTCCTCGCCGCCGGCGCCCCGTGGTTCTTCACCCTGTTCGGCCGGGACTCGATCTGGGCCGCGCGGTTCCTGCTGCCGCTGGGCACCGAGCTGGCCGCCTCCACCCTGCGCATCCTCGCCGAGCTGCAGGGCACTTCGACTAACGACGAGACCGCCGAGCAGCCGGGCAAGATCATGCACGAACTGCGGCCGGCCGCGTTCACCATCCCCGGCGAAGACGTGTCGCTGCCCCCGCTGTACTACGGCACTGTCGACGCCACCCCGCTGTGGATCTGCCTGCTCGCCGACGCCCACCGCTGGGGCATGGCCGACGCCGAGGTCGAGGCCCTGCTGCCGCACCTCGAGGCGGCCCTGGCCTGGATGCGTGACTTCGGCGACAGCGACGGCGACGGGTTCCTCGAGTATGTCGACAGCACCGGCCACGGCCTGGCCAACCAGGGCTGGAAGGACTCCGGCGACTCCATCCAGTGGCGTGACGGCAGCCTGGCCGACGGCCCGATCGCGCTCTGTGAGGTGCAGGCCTACGCCTACCAGGCCGCCATCGGCGGCGCCGACCTGCTCGACGCGTTCGGCCGGCCCGGCGGCGACGTGTGGCGGGCCTGGGCCGAGAAGCTCAAGACCCGGTTCCGCGAGTCTTTCTGGATCGACTCGCCCGCGGGTCGCTACCCGGCCGTGGCGCTGGACGCGTTCAAGCGCCCGGTCGACACCGTCACCAGCAACATCGGCCACCTGCTCGGCACCGGCCTGCTCTCCGCCGAGGAAGCCGCCCTCGTCGCCGCCCGGTTGGTCTCCCCCGAGCTCAACTCCGGCTACGGCCTGCGCACCATGTCCACCGACTCGGCCGGCTACTGGCCGGTGAGCTACCACGGCGGCTCCGTGTGGACCCACGACACCGCCATCGCGATCGCCGGCCTCGGCCGCGACGGCTTCGGCGCCGAGGCGGGCGAGCTGATCACCGGCCTGCTCGCCGCGGCCGAGTCGTTCGACTACCGGATGCCCGAGCTGCACTCCGGCGACGACGCCACCGCCGTGACCGCCGCCGGCCCCTACCCGGCCGCCTGCCGCCCGCAGGCATGGGCCGCCGCCGCCGCGGTGGCCGTGCTGGGCACGGTGCTCGGCTTGGCCCCCGACCCCGCCACCGGCGAGGTCACCTCCGCCCCCATCACCCCGGCCGTCGTGGGCGACGTGACCGTGCACGGCCTGCCCGCCCGCTGCATCCGCTGACCGGCGGCAGATCGGGGATCTCACCCAGCCTGAACGGGCGCCGCACCAGCCATCGTCGCTGACTACGGCGCCCGTTCCTGCAGGTGTGCACCGAATCTCAGGCAATTCCGTGACGATTCGGCCGCTGTTCCCCTCTCAGTAGTGAGGGCGGGCCAATCGCTGCGGCACTGCGGCGACCCGCCCGCCCTCGCCAACGCTTGCGTCGACACGTCCGCGTCCTCCGCAACAAGAAAGCAGGCCACCATGACCGCTCTACGCCTCATCGTCACCGCCGCCATCGCCTTTGCCGCGTACTTCATCGGAGCCAAGGCCGGCCGCGGCCGCTACAAGCAGATCCGTCGGAACGCCAAGAAAGCCTGGAACGACCCGACCGTGAAGAAGGCTCGCGCCCGCACCCACAAGCTCGCCAGCCGCAACGCGAAGAAGATCACCAAGGCCGTTCACCGCTAAGCCGTTCGCCGCTTCGCCCTGAACCATCCCGACCCCTCGCCCGAAAGGACACCATGACTGACAACACCGCCCAGCAGGCCCAGCACCTCGCCGAGGACGCCGCCGACAAGGCCACCGACCTCGCCGAGCAGGCCCGCCACGCCATCGACGACACCGTCTCCACCGTCAAGTCGGCCGTCAACGACCTCGACCTCGACAAGACCGCCGACACCGTCATCGCGACGGCCCACGAGACGCTCGACAAGATCACCGCGGCGTACAAGCGCAACCCCGCCCTGGTGCTCACCATCGCGTCGGTCGCCCTCGCGATCGTCGGCACGATCGTCTCCCGCCGCCGCTAACCGGCCCCAGGCCGCCACGACGGCCCGTCACCGAACCGGGTGGCCGCATCCGCTACACACGGATGCTGCCACCCGGTTTTTCTGTGCCCTCAGGTTCGGTGTGTGCCCACGTTCTGTGTGTGCTCAGGTTCGGTGTGTGCTGGTGTTCGGTGTGCGCTCAGCGTCCGAGCAACTCGGCGAGCGCCCCGAGAACCGCGACCTGCCCCTTCACCAGCTTCTCCCGCGCCTCCGGGATACTCACCCAGCGCGCATCGTCGATCTCGGGGAACTGCTTGATAGTGCCCGATCCCCTGGGCCACTCGAGGTCGAAGGTGTTGCTCGCCACCCTCTCCACAGCGAGGTCGGAACGGGCGGCGAACACCGTGACCACCTTCCCCGAGGGCTGGCGGAACCCCCAGCTGCACATAGTCCGCGGCCGGAGCCGGAACGCCGATCTCTTCCTCGAACTCTCGCCTGGCCACCGTGAACGGATCCTCTCCCGGCTCGTACTCCCCCTTGGGGATCGACCAGGCCGCGGCATCCTTGCGCGCCCAGAACGGCCCACCCATGTGGGCGATCCACACCTGCAGAACCCCGGCATCCGTCACCCGATACAGCAGGATGCCCGCACTGAACACGGTCATCGCGCTGCTCCCCGCGTCAGGGCCGCCAACGTGCCCGCCCGCGCAATCCAGCGCTTCGCTCCGTCCATGCTCCTAGTGTCACACCGCGCTCCACGCTTTCGCGGCACAGGCCCTGGCAGCGCCGCAACATAGGCAAAAGTGAGATTAGAAGGATGCGCGCGGCGAATTCGTCCTATCGATGTCGCGATGTCCCTTTAATCGTGCTGCGCCATAGCCTGGGGTGCTCCGGCTAGTGCCCAGGCGCCCCGTGAGCCGCACGGTGAGGGCCGCTCAACGGATGCGACACCCACTGGGCAACCTGACACCACTAATTCCATATCTGACACCACAAAACCTTGCGGTGACACCACAGTGGTGTCACACTGAAGTCATGGAACTCGCACCCTACGTCACCGACCTTCAGCGGCAGCTTCTCGAGGCCGCGGAGACCGGCAGCGACGACACCCGCGCGTTGGCCGAACGGCTTGCCGCGGGGCTCGACGCGGCCGCGCGGCTGGTGCTGCTCGACGTGCTGTCGGCCGCGGCCGGCGAGATCACCCGTGACCTCGCCCCCGGGTCGGTGGACCTGCGGCTGCGCGGGCGCGAGGTGGAGTTCGTCGTGACAGCGCCCACGGCCGAGCAGGAGGGCGACGACGGCTCCGCCGCATCCGTCGACCTGGACGATGTGAGCACCTCACGCACGACGCTGCGCCTGCCCGATGCCCTCAAGGCGCGGGTCGACGAGGCGGCCCTGGCCGACGGCCTGTCGGTCAACACCTGGCTGGTGCGCGCAATCGCGGCCGCGGTTCAGCCCAAACAACGACGCTCCGCGCAGCGCACCCTGCGCACCGGCGACAACTTCGCGGGCTGGGCGCGCTAAGCCCAGGCCCCGCCGTACCACCAGCTCCGCACAGCCGCGGGGCCGGTCGACCATACCCAAAAATGCCCGAGCCCACGAAAGGCAGGCGTCAGCATGCCCAGCTTCCCCACCCCTACCCCGATCGATCTGGCCGTCAACCTGCAGGTCGGCGACCTCGAGATCGTGGCCGGCGACCGCACCGAGACCGTCGTGACCGTGTCGCCGAGCAACCCCGCCAAGGCCGTCGACCGTCGCGGCGCGGAGGAGACCCGCGTCGATTTCGACGGCCAGCGGCTCACCGTGACCGGCCCACGGCCTCGGCTCAGCTGGATCGGCCCTACCGAGTCCGTCGACGTGCGAGTGGAACTGCCGGCGGGGTCGCGGCTCACCGCGGAGATCGCGGTGGGCGGCGTGCACACCTCCGGCCGGCTCGGCGCCACCCGCATCAAGTGCTCCATGGGCGCGGTGGACGTTGACGGCACCGGCGACCTCTGGCTGCGCGCCGGGCACGGCACCATCAGCGTCAACGGCATCGCGGGCGGCGCCGAGATCACGGCCGACCACGGGCAGATCCGGGTCGGCAGCGTGGCCGGCGACGCGCTCCTCAAGGCCTCGCACGGCAGCATCGAGATCGGTGAGTCGGGTGGCGACCTGGACGCCAAGCTCTCCTACGGCGACCTCGAGATCACCCGGGCGCTCGCCTCGGTGACCGCGAAGACCGCCTACGGCAGCATCCGGTTGACCGAGGTCTCGGGCGGGTCGGTACAGGTGGAGAGCGGCTACGGCCAGGTCACCATCGGCGTGCGGCCCGGCGTGGCCGCCTGGCTCGATCTCGCCTCGAAGGACGGCCGGGTGCGCAACCACCTCGAGGCCGACCGCGCCCCGGCAGAGTCCGAGCCCACCGTCGCGGTGCGCGCACGCACCCAGTACGGCGACATCACCGTGCGGCACGCCCCGTAACGGGCGCGCGCCGATCAGCCACAGAAACACCCGTCAGAACCACCCACAGAACCACCCACAGAAGGGAACCACACCATGAGCGACACCCTCACCCGGCACCCGGCGATCCGGGTGCAGAACATCGAGAAGTCCTACAAGGAGCTGCACGTGCTGCGCGGCGTCAGCTTCGACGTCGCCCCGGGCAGCATCTTCGCCCTGCTCGGCTCCAATGGCGCAGGAAAGACCACCCTGCTGCGCATCCTGTCGACCCTGCTCCGGTTCGACGCCGGCACCGCGGCCGTCAACGGACACGACGTCGCCACCGAGCCGCTCGAGGTGCGCACCTCCATCAGCCTCACCGGCCAGTTCGCCGCCGTCGACGAGATCCTCTCCGGCAAGGAGAACCTCGTGCTGATGGCCAAGCTGCGCCACCTCGCCAATCCAGGCCAGGTCGCGGATGCGTTGCTTACGCGTTTCGACCTCGTCGACGCGGCCACCCGCCGGGTGTCGGCCTACTCGGGCGGAATGCGCCGGCGGCTGGACATCGCCATGAGCCTGATCGGACACCCCGAGGTGATCTTCCTCGACGAACCGACCACCGGACTCGACCCGGAGGCCCGGCAGGAGGTGTGGCGGGTAGTGCGAGACCTCGCGGCGCAGGGCACCACGGTGCTGCTCACCACGCAGCATCTCGAAGAGGCCGAGCAACTCGCCGACCGCATCGCGATCCTGCACGAGGGGCGCATCATCGCCAACGGCACCCTCGCCGAGCTCAAGCGACTGCTGCCGCCCGCAAAGGTCGAGTACATCGAACGACAGCCCACCCTCGAGGAGATCTTCTTCGCCCTGGTGGGCACCACCTCCCCCGAGCCCGGAAAGGACCCATCATGAGCACCCACTTCATCGCCGACACGAACAGCCTACTGGGCCGCTCCTTGCGGCACATCACCCGCAGCGCCGACACGATCATCACCACGGCGATCACGCCGATCGCCATCCTGTTGCTGTTCGTCTACGTGCTCGGCGGCGCGATCAACACGGGTACCGGCAACTACGTCACCTACCTGCTGCCCGGGATCATGCTGATCGCGATCGCCTCCGGCATCGCCTACACGGCCGTGCGGCTGTTCACCGATCTGCAGAGCGGCATCTTCGAACGCTTCCACTCCATGCCCATCAACCGGTCCTCGGTACTGTGGGCACACGTGCTCACCTCGCTGGTGGCCAACGGTATCTCGGTCGTCATCATCGTGGCGGTCGGCCTGGCCATGGGCTTCCGCACCTCCGCGGGCCCGCTGGCCTGGCTCGCCGTGGCCGGCATCCTGGCCCTGTTCACCCTGGCGCTCACCTGGGTCGCGGTCATCGCGGGCCTGTCCGCCAAGACGGTGGATGGCGCGGCCGGGTTCTCCTATCCGCTGATCTTCCTGCCGTTCATCAGTTCGGCGTTCGTGCCCACCGACACCATGCCGGGGCCCGTGCGGGTGTTCGCCGAGAACCAGCCGGTCACGGCGATCGTCAACACGATCCAACAGCTGTTCGCCGGGGAGCCGGTCGGCAGCGACATCTGGGTGGCACTGGCCTGGTGCGTGGGCATCCTGGTGCTCGCGTACGGGTTCGCGATGCGGGTCTACCGGCGCAAGGTGAGCTGAGCGGTCCGGCGACCGCCGGCAGCTCGGGGGTGCCGCTCGCGCCGAAGCCTAGGAGGCCAGGCGCTCCCGGGGCGCGCGGGCGCCGGCGGGCTCAACAGTCTCGCGTTCGGGCTCGGAGATTTCGGCCCACACGGCGTCGAGGGAGAGTCCGACGACCTCGGCGATCGCCGCGATGGTGGGGAAGGCGGGGGTGGCGACGCGGCCCAACTCGATCTTGCGCAGGGTTTCCGGTGAGACGCCGGCATCCAGTGCGATGTCGAGCATCGAGCGCGCTCCCCTGGCCCGGCGCAACAGGGCGCCGAGGCGCGCTCCACGCTCGACTTCAGCGACTGTGAGCGGCAACCTGACCATGCCACCAGTCTATCCGGGATACTTAGACCGGTATAGTTATTGGTTCCAGACGAGAGGCACCGCATGATCGAGATCCTGAACCCCACCGAGGTGGCCCGGGCGCGCGAAACCGGCGCGCTGGTCGCCAACATCCTGCAGACCATGAAAAGCCGCAGCGCGGTGGGCACGAACCTGCTCGACATCGACCGGTGGGCCCAGGCCATGATCGTCGAGGCCGGCGCCGAGTCCTGCTACGTCGACTACGCACCGTCGTTCGGCCGTGGGCCGTTCGGCCACTACATCTGCACTTCCGTCAACGAGGCCGTGCTGCACGGCCTGCCGCACGACTACGCCCTGGCCGACGGCGACCTGGTGTCGCTCGACCTCGCCGTGCTGCTGGGCGGCATCGCCGCCGATTCGGCCATCAGCTTCATCGTGGGCGACACCAAGCCGCCGGAAAGCGTCGCGCTGATCGACGCGACCGAGCGCGCCCTCCAGGCCGGCATCGCCGCCGCCGGACCCGGCGCCCGCATCGGCGACATCTCGGACGCCATCGGCACGGTGCTCGACGCCGCCGGCTACCCCGTCAACGTCGAGTTCGGCGGCCACGGCATCGGCTCGACGATGCACCAGGACCCGCACGTGTCGAACACCGGCCGCCCCGGCCGCGGCTACACGTTGCGCCCCGGGCTGCTGCTGGCGCTCGAGCCGTGGGTGATGGTCGACACCGACAGGCTCGTGACGGATGCCGACGGCTGGACCCTGCGCAGCGCCACCGGCTGCCGCACGGCCCACAGCGAGCACACCATCGCGATCACCGACGACGGCGCCGAGATCCTCACCCTGGCCCGGTAGCGGCGCCTTGGCGGCGACGGTTAGGGGGAGAAAGTGAGTTTATGAGGATGCACTCGCGCATCGCGTCCTATTTTGCGACCGTTGTCCTCATAAACGTTCGTCGCGCCCGGTGCAGGGTGTGCCGGAAGCACAGCGTGCACCGGAGCCCTGTAGTGGCCCGGGCTAATCTCGCGCGGAACCTGATGTCACCGTTGGCATCACGGCGCCGGCGGTGACTGGAGTCGTTGCTGCCGCTGCAGCAGCCGGGCCCACTGCGGCCGCGGGGCCCACACCGGCTCTGGTGCCCGACGAGCCGGCGCCAAGTGACCGCGGCTTGCGGCGGCGGCGGCCGCGGGCGCCGCTCCGGCCGTAGACCAGGTACATGGTGAAGCTCATGATGATCATCAGCAGCACCGTGTACACGAACGTGATCGACATGGCGTCGAGGTTGTTCTCACCCTCGGTGCTCGCCCGGATCGCGAGGCCCAACGGCTGGTAGAGCGGGTGGTAGAGGAAGACGGCCGCGTCATAGTCATCCAGCAGACTGTTGAAGTTGAGCGCCGTGATCGCCGCAGCCGTGGGCAGCACCAGCGGCACCAGCACCGTGCGCAGCGTGAACAGCGGCCCGGCACCGAGGATGCGCGCGGCATCCTCGAGCGATTCGGGCACCGACGCGAACGCGGCCTTGAGCAGACGCAGGGTGAACGGGATCTTGATGATCACGTACGCCACCAGGAGCAGCAGAGTGGTGCCGGTGAGCACCTGCCCGCCGATCAGCGGGTTGGGCCGGTCGAAGGTCATCACGAGCGCCAGCGCGATCAGGATGGTCGGCAGGATCCACGGGATGTGCAGCAGGTACTCCAGCAGCGACGTGACGGGGTTGCGGTGCTTGTGCAGCACCCGGGCGACGAACAGCATGCCGAGCACCACGATCAGTGAGGCCAGCGCGCTGTAGACCACGCTTACCACGAAGGGTTTGAGCACCTCGGGGGTGCCGAACACGGTGGCGTAGTTGGCCAGGGTGAACGCGTCCCAGGTGATGGTGCCGGTGCTGATCGCGGTGGCTTCGAGGAACGAGAACAGCACGATCAGCAGCACCGGCAGCGCGTAGACCACAAACAACACGTACGCGGCCACGTGTACGAGCACATTGGCCAGCGGGTTGCGGATGCGCTGCTTCTGCAGCGGCGTGGCCACCTTGGCCACCGAGAAGTAGGTGCCGCTCTTCTCCACCCGGTTCATCAGTGCGAGCAGCACGATCGTGGCGAGGCCCAGGATGATGGCCAGCAGTGCCGCCAGGTCGCGGGAACCGCTGCTCTTGGAGAACGTGAGGATCATCGGGGCGATGGTCTGGAAGTCGGTGCCGCCGAGCACCAGCGGCGCGGTGAGCGCGCCGAGGCCGGTGAGGAACGTGAGCACCGTGACGGCGAAGATCATCGGGCGGAGCGCCGGCAGCACGATGCGCCAGAGGATGCGCCAGGTCGACGCGCCCATATTGCGGGCGGCTTCGATGGTCTGGTAGTCGATCTTCGCCAGCGACGAGCCGAGGAACAGCATGTGGTTCGTGGTGGTGGCCAGGGTCATCACCACGACCACCGCGAAGTAGCCGGAGAACCAGTTGGGGTCGATGTCGGGGAACACGTTGCGCACCGCGTTGGTGATGAAACCGTACTTGCCGTAGATGAAGTTGTACCCGGCGGCCAGCACGATGCCGCCGTAGATGAGAGTGGTGGCGTAGCCGAGCCAGAGCACCCGGGAGCCGCGGATCTTGAAGTAGTCGGTGACGAGCACGATGAAGATGCCCACCACGTTCACCGTCACGGCCAGGGTCGCGGCCAGCGCGAAGCTGTGCCACAGGCTGTTCAACGCCCGGTCCGAGCTGACGAGTTTCTCCAGCGCCCGGAAGCTCAGCTTGCCGTCGGGAAAGAACGTGCTGATCAGCAGGGTGGCGTTGGGCAGCACGAGGAAGGTGGCCACGAACCAGACCAACAGCACGAGCACCACGACGACGAGCGGGGAACGGAACATGGTCCGCACCGATGAGTTGCGCATCCGGGCCCCTAGTACTGCAGGATCGCGGCGGGGTCGATGTACAGGGTCGCGGCGGCACCGGGCACCAGCGGGGCCGCGCCGCCCTCGGGCACCAGCGCGCGGATCCGGCTGCCGTGGCTGTCGATCGTGTAGGTGCTGTGCGAGCCCTGGTAGACCCGGTCGGCGACCACACCCGCCAGGCGAACGGATGCGCCGCGCGCCGGTGCCTGCAGCCCCACCTTCTCCAAGCGCAGGTACGAGCTCTTGTCGGCGGACAGGAACTCCCCGCCGTTGCCCCGCAGCTGCTGCAGGAACTCACCGGTGAGCCGGTTCATCGCGCCCACGAAGGTGGCGACGAACTCGGTGGCCGACCGGTTGTAGATCTGTTCGGGGGTGCCCACCTGCTCCACCACGCCGTGGTTGAACACGGCGATGCGGTCGCTCATGGTGAGGGCTTCCTCCTGGTCGTGGGTGACGTAGACCGTGGTGATGCCCAGCTCGCGTTGCAGGTTCTTGAGCTGCTCGCGCAGCTGCACCCGCAGCTTCGCGTCGAGGTTGGAGAGCGGTTCGTCCAGGAGCAGGATGCGGGGCTTGAGCACCAGGGCGCGGGCGATGGCCACGCGCTGCTGCTGGCCGCCGGAGAGTTCGGAGACGTTCTTGGTCAGCTGCTCCGGGGTGAGTTCCACCTGGGCGGCGATCTCCTGCACGAGCCGGTCGGTCTCCGCGCGGCCGGTCTTTCGCACCTTGAGGCCGAAGGCGATGTTCTCGCCCACGCTCATGCTGGGGAACAGCGCGTAGTTCTGGAACACCATGCCCACGCTGCGCTTCTCGCTGGGCAACTTGCTGGCCGGCTTGCCGTCGATGTAGATCTCGCCCGCGCTGGGCTCGATGAACCCGGCCAAGGTGCGCAGCGCGGTGGTCTTGCCGCACCCCGAGGGGCCAAGCAGGGTGAAGAACTCCCCCTGCTCGACCTCGAGGTTCAGCTGCGGGATGGCGACATGCTCGCCGAAGGTGACGTCGATGTTCTCGAACCTGATCATGATGGCGCTATCCCGGGGTTGGTTACGGCAGGTATTCGAGTTCGGTCTTCTCGACCCAGGCGCCGATGTTCTCGCGGGTGAGCGCGAAGTCGATGTCCTGCTTGGGCAGCGATTCGATCAGCTCCACGACCGCGGGCAGCGCCTGGGCGCGGGCCTTCTCGTTGACCGGGTAGGAGGAGAACTCGGCCGCAAACGCGCCCTGGGTCTCTGCGCTGCCGAACCAGTCGATGAACTCCTCGGCCTTGGCCTCGCGTGGGGTGCCGGCGATGACGCCGATCTGCTCGGTCACGTAGGGCACGCCATCCGCCGGGCTGATCACGCCGGTCGTGGTGCCGTACTCGGCGTCACGGCTGGTGATGCCGCTGGAGGGCAGCACACCGAAGTCCACGTCGCCGCGGGTGAGGCGGGCGTACAGGTCGGTGCCTTCCTCGGCGGGCGACCCGTGGGCGAAGTAGGCCTCCACCTGCTCCCAGCCCTTGTCGGAGACGCCGAGGTCACCCTTCTCATCGAGGTACGGGGCGAGCAGGCCGGCGAGCACCAGCTGC
The DNA here is from genome assembly GCF_001679725.1 of Cryobacterium arcticum. Taxonomy (NCBI): domain Bacteria; kingdom Bacillati; phylum Actinomycetota; class Actinomycetes; order Micrococcales; family Microbacteriaceae; genus Cryobacterium; species Cryobacterium arcticum. Next base: position 2,860,077 of record NZ_CP016282.1, read on the forward strand.
GGGGTGGCCTGACCGAGCACGGTGTTCACTTCGTAGCGACCGTCGTAGGCGGCGTCTTCCCACAGGTCGGACATCTCGTCGGGCGCGTCGGTGACGATGTTGGTGTCGTAGACGGTCACGATGGCCTGCTCCACGAGCGGCCAGAAAACGCCGTCTTCCGGGTCACCGGATGCCTGGTCGACTTCGCCGGCCCAGGCCGGTTCGTAGGCGGTCACGGCGTCTTCGGCCTTGAGGGTCTCGAAGAACATGTTGTTCAGCCCGAACACCACGTCCCCGACCGGGTTGTTCTTCTCGGCCACGATGCGGTTGGCCAGGTCGGCACCGCCCAGACCCACGATCTCGATGTCGATGCCGGCTTCCTTGGCCTGCGCGGTGACCCACTCGCCGCGGCCGTCGCCGTTGGAGTTGGTGTAGACGATCAGGGTGCCGTCGGCGTCGCCGCCGCCGGATCCGGCGTCCGCCGAGGCGCACGATGCCAGAACCATGGTGCTGAGAATGAGGGTGGCCACGGTGGCTGTCTTGAAGGTGCGTCTGTGCATTGTTCTCGTCCTTGTCCAGGCCGCGAAAACGCCGAGGGCGCTCACCGGCCGTATCTGCGTGTCGGCAATCGTCACTTCACGTTAGGGCGGGGTGGATCCCGTCCCCGACCGATCGGGCGACTGTTCGCCCGTCGTTTCCCTGCTGTACATCTGCGTGCTCTTGGCCCGGTGCCGCGCGCTGGTCAAGCCGGTCGAGACCCCGCCCGCCACGCTGGTCGAGCCTGTCGAGACCCCTCCCCACGCGCTGGTCGAGCCTGTCGAGACCCCTCCCCACGCGGCGGTGGAGCCTGTCGAGACCCAGCCCGCCACGCTGGTCGAGCCTGTCGAGACCCCTCGCACCGCGCTGGTCGAGCCTGTCGAGACCCCTCGGGGACGCGTCGTAGCCCCCTTCGTCATCGACCGCGATGACGAAGAACGTGACGCACGCCCCATTTGTATCTCCCCGAAAGAATTCCCTGGGTTCCCACCGTATGGCACCGTCGCGCGCCTGTAAGTCCCCCTAAATGAGGACCAGCTCCCCAGCGAACAACCCGGTGGCAGGGCACTTCATCCGGCCCCACGACCCGCTAACCTGCCGGGATGGACAACACAACCGTCGTATACGAGAACAGCGGCTGGTGGTTCGCTCTGGCGATCGTCACCGCCGGCCTGGCCGAGACGAAGGGACGCCGGCGCTGGGTCTGGTTCCTGCTGGGACTCCTGCTCGGCCCGATCGCCACCGCGCTCGTCGTCGTCTGGGCCAGGCCCGATTCCGTCTCGTTCCGCTGAGACCGGTGCGCCGGCTACTAGGCGTCGGCGAGATCGAGCAGTACTTCGTTGCGCCGCAGGAATGCGGGTTTGAAGGGCGGGTCGAACCGGGCAAACCGTGGCTTGCCCGTCGCCGTGAGGCCGGCAGCGCCGAGAGCCGTGCGCAGTTCTTCCAGGTGCCGGGCGTAGCCGTCCTCGGTCCAGCGTCCCCGGTAGCGGATGGCCGCCACTGTGCTCTCGGGTACCGTGCGCAAGTGCACCTCAGGGCTGATCGGGCGCGGCGCGGTGTCTTCAGTGAGCCCGGCGGGCAACACGAAGGCGACGCGGTGGCTACCGTCGGCGGCGTCGCCGGGCTGCTGCACGACGGGGGCCGTCATCGCGATCTTCGTCGAGGCGGCATCCTGCACCACCGGAGCCGTCATCGCGACCTTGGTGCGGGTCACGTTCTCCCCGCTGATGTAGTTGAACAGGTACCGGAATGCGCGATTGCCGGCGTCCTCGAACGCCCCGTCCACGACGACCTCGGCCAGAACGTGCGCGGGGTAGCGGCGCACCTCGAAGTCTTCGTAGGTCTGGGCGACATCGTAGGGCTGCTGCTCGGTCATCTCTCAACGGTACTCCGCGCGGCGTGCATTCTGCCTGAGAGGCTCCCGCGCGCGACGCGGGCCACGCGCCGCTCCGCCCCAGGCACGCCACCCGCGCAGCGGCGCCCCACCCGCGTACCGCGCGACCGGGCCGCAGCCCGGCCAACTCACCCGCGCAACGGCGCCGCACCCGCGTACCGCGCGGGCCGGTTGGCTCGCCGCGGATGCCCGCCCTCACTCCCGGCGCGGACCCCCGGTCAGGCGTGCACCGCCGCCGACGCCACCTTGGCCGGCACCGGCTCGTGCCGCAGGTAGCGCCGCCTGAACGTGCCGCTTCCCGCGGTGAGGGCCCGCAGCTCGATGGCGTAGCGGAGCAGCTCGGCATCCGGGATCTCGGCGTTGATCTCGGTGCGCTCGTCCGCGCCCGGGTTCGAGCTCTCCTCCGCCACCGAGGTCGTGCCGGTCATGTGGCCGCGGCGGGTGGAGAGGTCGGTCATCACCGGGCCCACGTAGGCGTCGGGCACGGTGATCGTCACCGCCGAGACGGGTTCCAACAACTGGATCCGGCCCGCCGCGGCGGCCTCCCGCAACGCGAGGGCTCCGGCGGACTGGAACGCCGCATCCGACGAGTCGACGCTGTGCGCCTTGCCGCCCACCAGGGTCACCCGGATGTCCACAACCGGGAACGCCGCCGCAACGCCGCGGGCCATCTGCGCCCGCACACCCTTCTCCACCGATTCGATGTAGTGGCCGGGCACCACCCCGCCGACCACCTTGTTCACGAACTCGAAGCCGGCGCCGCGCTCGAGCGGCTCCACCTCGATGTCGCAGATGCCGAACTGGCCGTGCCCGCCGGACTGCTTCACATACCGGCCGCGGGCGGCGACCGGCGTGGCGAAGGTCTCCCGCAGCGGCGTGATCACGTCCACCGTCTGCACATGCACACCCTGGGCGCGCAGTCGGTCGAGCACCACCTCGGCGTGCGCCTCGCCCATGCACCAGAGCACCAGCTGATGGGTTTCGGCGTTCCGCTCCACCCGGAGGGTCGGGTCGACAGCGGCGACCTTGCCGAGGTTCTTGGCGAGCGCATCCTCGTCGCTGTGCGCCTCGCCCTGCACGGCCACGGGCATCAGCGGCTCCGGCATCTCCCACGCCTGCACGAGCAACGGATGCTCCCGGTCGGAGACCGTGTCGCCGGTCTCGGCATCCGTGAGCCGGGTGAGCGCGCAGATGTCGCCCGCCACGCTGAACGGCACCGGCCGCAGGGTCGCCCCGAGCGGGGACTGCAGGTGTGTGACCCGTTCGTCGCTGTCGTGGTCCTGATGCCCGCGGTCGGCGAGCCCGTGCCCGCCGATGTGCACGATGCTGTCTTCCCGCAGGGTGCCGGAGAAGAGGCGCACCAGGCAGACCCGGCCGAGGAACGAGTCGATGGTGGTGCGCACCACCTCGCCCACCAGCGGGCCGGCCGGGTCGCAAGCCAGCGGCCCCACGAGCTCGCCGGCCAGCCCGGTCACCGGCGGCAGCAAGCGTTCCAGCGGCGACGGGAACGCCCCGGTGAGCAGCTCCAGCAGTTCGGCCAGGCCCACCCCGGTCTCGGCGGAGGTTGCCAGCACCGGATAGAACGAGCCGCGGGCCACCGCGATCTCCAGGTCGGCAGTCAGGGTGTCGAGGGCGATGTCGGCGCCGCCGAGGTACCGGTCGAGCAGGGTCTCGTCTTCGCTCTCGGCGATGATGCCCTCGATCAGGGTCGACCGCGCCGCCTCCGAGTCGAGGAGCTCGGCCTCCGTCGCCGGGCGCGGGGCGGCCGCGGCCCCGGCCTCCGAGACGGTGCCGCTCAGCAGCCCCAGCAGCCCGGTGATGGCACCGCCGCTTCGCACCGGCACATACAGGGGCAACACCCCGGTGCCGAAGTTCTCCCGGCAGGCCGCGAGCACCGCGTCGTACCCGGCCCGCGGATGGTCCACCCGGCTGATCACGACGGCCCGCGGCATCCCGATCCGCTCGCACTCCGCCCAGAGGGCCGTGGTGGCCGCGTCGACACCGTCCACCGCGGAGACCACGAACAGCGCCGCATCCGCCGCCCGCAACCCGGCCCGCATCTCGCCGATGAAGTCGGCGTAGCCCGGGGTGTCGAGCAGGTTCACCTTCAGGTCGCCCACCGTCAGCGGCACGACCGAAAGGGCCACCGAGCGCTGCTGGCGCACCTCGGACGGGTCCGAGTCGCTCACCGTGCTGCCGGCCTCGATCGAGCCCAGTCGGGTGATGGCGCCGGTGGCCATGAGCAGTGCTTCGGTGAGCAGGGTCTTGCCGGCGCCCGACCGGCCCACCAGCGCCACGTTGCGAATCTTCGCCGGGTCGCTCGCGGGTGCGCCCGACGCCGAGGCCCGCCGTTGTTCCGCGCCGCCGCGACCTTTCGCCGCCTCCTGTGTGCCTTTTCCCACCATGTGTAGCTCCCGACCTCGTCGTCTTCGAATCCCGCACCGATGTAACCGATTGATACCCAGTCCGGTCCCGAGGGCAAGGGCCGGGCGCCTGCGACGGTTACGCTCGATCCATGGGTTCCCGAACTGCGCGCATGCACGGCACGCTGACGTCCTGGGACGACGATCGAGGCTTCGGCTTCATCACCCCCAGCGAGGGCACCGGCAAGACCTTCGTGCACATCAAGGCCTTCCCGGCCCGGCCGACCCGGCCGCAGCTCGGTGAGGCGCTCACCTTCGAGGTCGAACACGAGCCCGGCGGCAAGAGCAAGGCCACACGGGTGCGTCCGGCGGGCCAGCGCGAGCAGCCGACCGGCCAGCGGGGGCGCCCCGCCGGTCAGCGGATGCCGTCGTCCGCGCAGCGCCCGGCCTCGCGCAAGCGGTCTGGCGCCGCCCTGTACCTGCCGATTCTGCTCTTCGTGCTGGGCTATCTCGTGGTCAACGCACTGTGGCCGATCCCGCTGTGGGTGGCCGGCATCTACCTCGTGGCGAGCATCGTCTGTTTCGTCTTCTACGCGGCCGACAAGTCCGCCGCCGGCGCGGGCCGCTGGCGCATCTCGGAGACGACGCTGCTCCTCTGGGGCGTCGTGGGCGGCTGGCCGGGCGCCATCGTCGCCCAGCAAACCCTGCGGCACAAGACGCAGAAGGTCAGCTTCCGGCGGGCCTTCTGGGGCAGCGTGGTCGTGAACCTCATCGTGTTCGCGGTGTTCGCGACGCCGGTGTTCGCCCTGGTCGTGGAGTGGACCAAACGCTCGCTGCGCTGACGTCAGCGGCCCCGACCGTGGACTCGGTCGTGGTTACTCGGGCGGGCGGGCCGCCCCGGCTTGCGCCCACTTGGCGTGATCCCGCATGCCGAAACGCACACCGAGCCTGATCACCCAGAACAGAGCAAATGCGGCAAGCGCGACGACGAGCAGGTAGATAAGTATCCCCAATACGCTGTACATGGGGCCAACCTATCGACGAATCCAACGAAGCCGAAATGCCCGTGCGCCGTCGACCGACCTGGTACGAGCCGGCCGGAGGCGCTCAGCCGTCGAATCGAGCGCGGCTCTCTTCGATCTCGGCCCGGTGCCGCTGCGTCCAGTCGATGAACGCCCGCACGGGTTCGCTCAGGGTGGTGCCCAGCGTGGTGAGCTCGTATTCCACCCGCGGCGGCGATTCGGGATAGCTCGTGCGCGAGACCAGACCGTCGCGCTCCAACGCGCGCAGCGTGCGCGTCAGCATCCGGTGCGAAATGCCCGGGATGTCTGCCATGAGGTGGGTGAACCGCACCGGTCCCGCAGCGAGGGCGCGGATCACACTCATGGACCACTTGTCGCTGGTCAGTGAGAAGACGTCTCGCACCAGGGCGCGGGAACTCGGTTCCCGGCACAGGGCATCCGCATCGGGGTCGAGCGTGAAATTGGTTTCAGCGGGCAGCGCTGTCATCCCGGATTTCTTCCCTTCGTGTGCGTCACGCACCTCAAAGTGCGGGACTCGGTGCGGGACTAAAACCGCGGCAGAACCGCTTCCCAGTACTGCCAACGTGCGTTACGCACAAATAGTTCCCAAGGAGAAGAACCCGTGACCAAGATCGCCATCATTCTCGGCAGCACCCGCCCCGGACGCAACGGTGAAGCCGTCGCCAAGTGGGTGCAGGGCATCGCCGCACGCCGCAGCGACGCCGAATTCGAGCTCGTCGACCTCGCCGACTTCCCGCTGCCGCACTTCGACGAGCCGGGGTCGCCGGCGATGGGTGTCTACTCGAACGACCACACCAAGGCGTGGTCGGCCAAGATCGCCGAGTTCGACGGTTACGTCTTCGTGACGCCCGAGTACAACCACTCCACCTCCGGGGTGCTGAAGAACGCGCTGGACTACCTCTACACGGAGTGGAACAACAAGGCCGCCGCGTTCGTGAGCTACGGCGGCGTCGGCGGGGCCCGGGCCGTGGAGCACCTGCGGCTCGTCGCCTCCGAGCTGCAGCTGGCGACCGTGCGCGGCCAGGTGGCCATTTCGCTGGCCACGGAGTTCGAGAACTACTCGGTCTTCAAGCCGAGCGACTACCTGCTCCCCCAGGTCGACACCATGCTCGACCAGGTCGTCGCCTGGTCGAAGGCGCTTGAGCCGCTGCGCGCCACGGATGACCAGGATCAGGCTGCCGCGTAACCCGCGTTTTCACGGCGCGCGGGTCAGGCGCCGCTGAGCTGGTGGCGTGCCACCAGCTCAGCGGCGCCCGGCCCGCGTATCCCGTCCAGCTTCGGCCGGGCCCGCGCATTCCGCGCGGACCCGGGCCACGCATCCGTCACCGAGCGACGCGCACGGGGACGCGGCGCCCGGGCACGCAGTTGGGACTAGACCGCGGCCTTCTCGGGCTCGGTGTAGTCCTGCCGGGCCTGCGCCGCGGCGGCGTCGAACTCGGTCTCGATCTCGGTGGACGGCTTGTAGGTGAACAGGGAGACCACCACCGTCACGAGCAGGCTGGCCGCGAAGCCGGGCACGATCTCGTACATCGTGGCGCTGAGCGGGGAGTTGCCCCAGATGAACACGACGACCGCACCGGTGACCATACCGGCCAGGGCACCCCAGGTGGAGAGCTTCTTCCAGTACAGCGAGAGCAGCACGACGGGACCGAAGGCCGCGCCGAAGCCGGCCCAGGCGAAGCCGACGAGCTCGAGGATGGTGGCGTCGCGGTTGAGCGCGATCAGCCCGGCCACGAGGGCCACGAGCAGCACGCCGAGGCGGCCGAGCATCACCATCTGCTTGGGGCTCGCATCCTTCTTGCCGACGATCTTGTAGAGGTCCTCCACCAGCGCCGACGAGCACACGATCAGCTGCGACGAGATGGTGCTCATGATGGCGGCGAGCACCGCGGCCAGCACCAGACCGGCAACGAACGGGTGGAACAGGATCTGCGAGAGCAGCAGGAACACGGTCTCCGGGTTGTTCAGGGTGACGTCGGGGTTCTGCTGGAAGTACGCGATGCCGATCAGCGCGGTGGCGACGGCGCCGAGCGCGGTGAGGATCATCCAGCCGATGCCGATGCGGCGGCCGGCCTTGGCATCTTGCGGGCTGCGCAGCGCCATGAAGCGCACGAGGATGTGCGGCTGGCCCACGTAGCCCAGGCCCCACGCGGCGGCGGAGATGACGCCGAGGACGGAACCGCCGGCGGTGAGCGAGAGCAGGTCGGGGTTGACCTCGCGGATCGAATCGATGGTGGCGCCGAGGCCACCGGTCTTGGTGAGGGCGACCACGGGCACCACGATGAGCGCGGCGAGCATGAGCAGGCCTTGCGCGACATCGGTGAGGGTGGCGCCGAGGAAGCCGCCGAAGAGTGTGTAGAGCAGGGTGACGCCGGCGACGATGAGCATGCCGACGAGGAAGGTGGAGCCGAACGAGTTCTCGAAGAACACCCCGCCGGCGACCATGCCGGAGGAGACGTAGAACGTGAAGAACACAAGGATGATCAGGCCCGAGACCACGCGCAGCAGCCGCGACGAGTCCTTGAGCCGGTTCTCGAAGAAGCTCGGCAGGGTGATGGAGTTGTTCGACACGTGGGTGTACGAGCGCAGCCGCGGGGCGACGAACTTCCAGTTCAGCCAGGCGCCGATGGTCAGGCCGATGGCGATCCAGGCCTCCACGAGGCCGGACACGTAGATGGCGCCGGGCAGGCCCAGCAGCAGCCAGCCGGACATGTCGGAGGCGCCGGCGCTCAGCGCCGCGGTGCCGGGCTTGAGGCCACGGCCGGCGAGCATGTAGTCGTCGAGATCCTTGGTCTGCCTGAAGGCGAAGTAGCCGATGGCGAGCATCCCGGCGAAGTACAAAACAATCGCGACAAGCTGAAAAGTCTGATCAGTCATTGAGTCCTTAAGGTCGGATTCCCGGCGTTCGGGCACAGCTATGCCCCCAATTGGGGGACGAGAGGTCGCCCAGTCTGGCACAGTTGGGCTTTCCTGTGAAGTCTCACAGCTCCGCCGACCGCCCCGGCACCCTGCCGATCCCGCTCATAGCCCCGGTCAGGGCATAACTCCTGCAATGTTCAGGTCGCGACCAGCGGATGCCCGGAATGGCGCGGCATCCGCCGGCCGCCGCCCCGAAATGCAGGTGTTGTGCTCGCGCTAGCGCACGCCGTCCATCAGCCGCAGAATCGGCTTGGCGAAGACCGCCAGGACCAGCCCGAGCACGATCGCGATGCCGCCGAGCACGCCGAAGTAGAGCTGCTCGGGAGCGACGGCGTACCACTGCGCCAGCAGACCGGAGATGGCGGATCCGAGGGCCACCGAGAGGAAGAACAGGGCCACCATCTGGGTCTTGAACAGCTCGGGCGCCAGCTTCGTGGACACCGACAGCCCCACCGGCGAGAGCAGCAGCTCGGCCACGGTGAAGACCAGCAAAATCGCCACCATCGCCAGCAGCGGCGTCGAGTTCGCTGCTCCCCCGGCGAACGGCAGGAACGCCAGGAAGGCGAGGCCCATGATCGCAGTGCCAAACGCGAACTTCACCGGGGTGGAAGGCTGCTTGGCGCCCCACTTGGTCCAGAGCATGGCGAACACGCCCGACAGCACGATGATGAAGATCGGGTTGATCGACTGCACCCAGGACACCGGCATCTCCCAGCCGAAGAGTCCCCGGTCCAGGCGCACGTCGGAGTAGATCGTCACGACGGTGAACTGCTGCTGGTAGAGCGACCAGAACGCCACACTGGCGATGAACAGCGGGATGAACGCGTAGACGCGCTTGCGTTCCACCGTGGAGATCTGCCGGTTGCGAAGGATCACGATGAAGTAAGCCACGGATGCCACAATCGTCACGCCGATGACGATGGTCACCAGGTTCGCCGCGGTGATGACACCGGTGAGCACCAGCACCACGATGAGCACGATGGCCGCGGCGGCGATCAGCAGGTAACGCCGGTACTCGCTGCGCGGCAGCGGGTCGGGCACCTCGCGGGACGAGTCGGGCAGACCCTTGCGCCCGAACGAGTACTGCACCAGACCGATCGCCATGCCCACGGCGGCCAGACCGAATCCGAAGTGGAAGCCGATGGTGGACTGCAGCAGCCCGGTGAGGATCGGGCCGAAGAACGCGCCCAGGTTGATGCCGAGGTAGAACAGAGAGAAGCCGGCGTCGCGCCGGGGATCGTCCTTGCGGTACAGCGAGCCGACCACGGAGGTGGCGTTGGCCTTGAGGCCACCGCTGCCCAGCGCGATCAGGATAAGGCCGACGACGACTCCGGCGACGCCGGGGATCAGCGCAAGGGCGATGTGCCCGATCATGATGATCACCGCGCTGGCGTAGAGCACCCGCTCGGAGCCGGCCAGCCGGTCGGCGACCCAGGCGCCCAGGATGGTGGAGAGGTACACCGCGCCGCCGTACGCGCCGACGATGCCCGCCGCCGTGGTCTGCGGGATATCCAGGCCGCCATCCGCTGCCGAGTAGTACAAGTACAACAGCAGGATGCCCTGCATCCCGTAGAAGGAGAAGCGCTCCCACATCTCCACGCCGAAGATGCTGGCCAGCGCCCGAGGCTGTCCGAAGAAGCGGTGGTCGTCCTGGATTTTGCCCGGATCAGGCACCGCGATCTTTGTCATTGTTTCGACGTTACTCCGCTGGGCTCCCTTCGAATTGCACTCGCCCACCGCCGAGACGCCCGATCGCGTCTACCGAACCCCGCTCATCAGCCGCAGAATCGGCCGGGTGAACACCCCCAGGATGACGCCCAGCACGATGGCGATGCCGCCGAGAACACCGAAGTACAGCTGCTCGGGCGCCGTGGCGTACCACTCGGCCAGCACCCCGGAGACCGCGGTGCCGAGGGCCACCGAGAGGAAGAACAACGCCACCATCTGCGTTTTGAACAGCTCGGGTGCGAGCTTGGTCGACACCGACAGGCCCACCGGCGACAGCAGCAGCTCGGCGATCGTGAAGACCAGCAGGATGCCGATCAGTGCGAGCAACGGGGTGGAATTCGCCGCTCCCCGGCGAACGGCAGGAACAACAGGAACGCCACGCCCATGATGCCCGTGCCGAAGGCGAACTTCACCGGCGTGGAGGGCTGCTTCGCACCCCAACGGGTCCAGAGCGCGGCGAACACCCCCGACAGAACGATGATGAAGACCGGGTTGATCGACTGCACCCAGGGCACCGGCATCTCCCAGCCGAACAGGTTGCGGTTCAGTCGCTCGTCCGAGTAGATCGTCACCACGGTGAACTGCTGCTGGTACAGCGACCAGAACGCCGCACTCGCGATGAACAGCGGGATGAACGCGTACACCCGGTGCCGCTCCACCGTGGAGATGTGCCGGTTGCTGAGGATCACGACGAAGTACGTGACGGAGGCCACGATCGTCACCCCGATGACGATGGTCACCAGGTTCGACGCGGTGATCACCCCGGTGGCCACGAGCACCACGATGAGCAGGATGCCGCCGGCCGCGATGGCGGAGTACGGCAGGTACCGGCGGTGCGGCAGCGGGTCGGGCACCTCGCGGGACACGGCCGGCAGCCGCTTGCGGCCGAAGGAGTACTGGGTGAGGCCGATCGCCATGCCCACGGCGGCCAGGCCGAAGCCGTAGTGGAAGCCGAGGGTGGTCTGCAGCAGCCCGGTGAGCAGTGGGCCGAAGAACGCGCCCAGGTTGATGCCGAGGTAGAACAGCGAGAACCCAGCGTCGCGCCGGGGATCGTCCTTCCGGTACAGCGTGCCCACCACGGAGGTGGCATTGGCCTTGAGACCGCCACTGCCGAACGCCACCAGGATGAGGCCAACCACGACGCCCGCGACATCCGGAATCAGGGCGAGGGCGATGTGCCCGCACATGATGATGACGGCGCTGAAGAAGAGCACCCGCTCGGAGCCGGCCAGCCGGTCGGCGATCCAGGCGCCGAGAATCGTGGAGAGGTACACCGCTCCCCCGTACGCGCCCACGACGCCCGCCGCCGTGGCCTGCGGGATGCCAAGACCGCCCTCTTGGGCCGAGTAGTACAGGTAGAGCAGCAGGATGCCCTGCATCCCGTAGAACGAGAAGCGCTCCCACATCTCGACACCGAAGATGCTGGCCAGCGCCCGCGGCTGACCGAAGAATCGGTGGTCGTCCTGTGCGACCGGCGACTCAGGCTCTGCGATCTCAGCCATGCCTTAACGGTACGCCCGAGGCGTTCGGAGCACGACCTCTAACTTTCGGGCGGGCCGCGGCCTGAATGGGCTGGGGGCGGGGCCTGGGTGCATCGCCTGTGGCTGGATGAGCCCCCTATAGCGGCATCATCCAGCCACCCGAGGCGCACCCAAGCCGCGGCAACACTCGTGAGCCGTCGAACGGAGCGACGTGGCCACGGTAAGAGGCGCGGTGCGATTGCCCGGTGTCTAGACGGTTGCCAGCTCAGCCCCAAGCACGGCGTGGGTGATGAGGCGATCAAGTGCCCGGACGTCGACGGCCTTGCCGACCTTGATCTTGATGTGACCGGCGCGGGTCCACAACTCGATCTCGGCGTTGATGTCAAGCGTTCCGGCGTTCTCCGACGACCACATGTTCACGCTGGAGTAGGGCAGCGAGTACATCTCGACCTTCTTACCGGTGATCCCCTGGGCATCGCGCACGATGAGGCGCTTGGTTGTGAAGACCGCACTGTCGCGGAAGGTCTTGTACGCGGCGACCGCCCTTTCCCCGGGAACGAGCATCGGTTCGACGTCGGCCGGGATCGGAATTTCCGAAACAAAAGTCCAAGTCGTGATGGCAGCGGTTTCCATGGGGATCCTTTGGTTCAGGCTTCACCGCATCCGAACGAATGGGCATTCGTCACTCTATGGCCCGCACGCCATTTCACTGGCTGCTTCTCTAAGCGATGCCAAGTTGCACCAGAAGCCTGGGAAGGTCCGCGACGAGGGCGTTCCACACGATCTGGTAGTCCGTGTTCGCGTCGCGCGCGAGGTAGTCACCCATAGCGCGCAGCTCGTTCCAGGCCACCTCCGGGTGCAGGTCCCGGTACCCCTCGGGCAACCGCTCCACGGCGGTCTGCAGATCGATCACAATGGCCTTCGCGGCCAGCTGTTGGGTGCGGTCGCCTCGGTCGAAGAACACGTCCCGGCCGCGCGCGGTGATGAGGTTGGCGTGGCGCACGAGGTCCCGGATGTCGGCCAGCAGCGCATCCGTGCGGTCGAATTCGTGGGTCATCGGGTGTCGCTCCCCTGGCTCCGGTCGCTCACAACGGCACCGTCGCGGCGAGGATGCGAGCGAGGGTCTCGGGCCGCGGCTGAACCCGGCCGGCCTCACAGGCGGAGAGGTTGGGCTGCGGCACACCGGCACGCCGGGCCAGCTGGCTCTGCGAGAGACCAGCTCGGGCCCGCGCGTCGATAATGCTGCCTGACGAACTCATGGCGAAATCATAGCTCCGGGCTCCGGGTACGGGCCGCGGGACGACACAATCGTCGGCCCGCTGTTGCAGGCGTTCGACCGCGCCGGCATCTAGCGCGGCGGGGCCAACGGGCGGCAGCTCAGGCAGCTCCCGAGACCGCGCCATCTCCCGGCGCGACCCAGACTCAGTACACCCCTGGTGGCTGGATGTGCTCGACATGGCGGGCGCATCCAGCCATTGGAGGATCGGCTGACTCAGTCGGTACCGTCGCGCGGCGACAGCCCAGCCGGATGCGCCCTAACGCGGCCGGCGCAACCGGATCGGGCCCTTGGCTGTCGAGGGGTCCACCACCGAGCCGCCCTGGGTGATCTGCAGGTCACCGCGGGCGACCATGCGGCGGGCGGCGCGGCGGGCCGGCTCCATCAGGTCGCGCCACTCGTCACCGCCGATCGCTCGGGCGGCGTCGGACGGGCAGATCGTGGCATCCGCCGCCCGCGCTGCGAGCAGGGTCTCGATGGTCTCTTCCAGCCGCAGGTCGGTGTCGTCGACCCGGTGGGCGCGGCACGCGTCGGAGCAGTACTTCACGGCCGCCCAGTTCTTGGCCCATTTCGCACGCCACTCGATGCGCCGGCCGCACGAGGCGCAGGTCTTGTCGGCCCGGTCGCCGTCGGGGCCAGATGAGGCGGATGCGTGTTGACGGTGAGCCATGCCTTCTATCCTGCGTGATTGGGCCCGCCGAAGGGGTGCCCCGCGCCTGTTTCGGGCGTTCCGCGGGCAGCGCGCCGCTTCGCGAGTGGCCCGCCGCCCGCGAAGCGGCGCCTGACCCGCGCATCGCAACTCCGAGCCCGCGCCCGAGCCCGAGCCCGAGCGCCGCAACGACGAAAATGCCCCGGGTGCGCGAACCGCGCGACCCGGGGCACCTCGTCGGCACATGCCTACTTCTTGGCCTCGAACCACACCTGGGTGAACCCGCCGGCGGCGATGAACACCTTGCCGCTGCGGGCGTCGCCCTTGCCCTTGTGCGAGTCCGCGACCGGCTGGCCGGTGGCGTCGAACGCCTCCTGCACGAGCTGCTGCCCACGGGGCACGTCGATGCGGCGCTGCGCATCGGCCGTGTCGGCGCTCACGAAGAGCGCCGAGTCACCGGCGGGCCCGGTCACGGCCACCGTGGAGATGAGCGGCTGGATGAGCAGCGCGTCGAGCTGCGCCGCGGCATCCGTCGTGCCGATCACCTGGGTCGCCTTGCCCGGCAGCGTGCTCGTCAGCGGGAGCGGCAGCAGCTGACCGGGCGCCTCGGTGACGCCCTGCTCGCCGGCGCCACCGTTGGCGGTGGTGCCGAGCGTAACAGCGCCGTGGCCGGGCTTGCCGGTGCCGGACTTGCCCGGGCCCTTGCCCGGCTTGCCGGTGCCGGTGGTCCAGGTGGTGGTCCCGGACGGGTCGACGACCTGGTTCACGATCGGATGCACCCGGCGGGCCTGGTCATCGGCCGGCACGGTGATGCGCAGCGTGCCGCCCGCAGCGAGGTCGACATACGCGCCGCCGGACCAGTTGGCCTCGCCGGTCCACGAGGACTCCGGCGTAACGACGGTGCCGCCCGTGATCGAGCCCGACTCCGCCTCGACCACGCTCAGCCCGTGGGTGGCCACGGTGCTGGTGACGCCCAGGGCCGCGGCCTTGAGGTCAGGGTGGGCGTCGAGCGTGATCATCGACAGCAGCGCGTGGATGGTCGATTCGGCACCGGAGTTGGTGTTCACCCGGCCGTCGCGTTCGATGCCGTCGATCGCGGTTCCCGTGGCCGGGTCGTAGGCGGGCTGGCCGCTGCGGTTGGCACCGAAGTACCAGCCGGCGGTGATCGCCGCCACGTTGAGCAGCCCGGGAGCGTCGGCCACGTCAGCGGTGGCCACCAGGCTCTGCAGCCGGGAGTCGACGCCGTACGCGATCTGTGCCTCGCCGGGGGTCGGCGACCAGGCGTTGTCCGGTCCGCCCGCGGCGAGCAGCTGCGGGGTGAACTGGGCGGTGTCCTGCACCGCGGCGGTGAGCAGGGCCGGGTCGTCGAGAACCTCGGATGCGACCGCGACAGCCGCCGGGGCCATCCCGCCCCAGGCGTGCCACAGGCTGGGCGAGTGCGTCCAGGGCATGATCGCGCCGAACGGCCAGTCGCCGCTGGCGCCCTCGACCGTGGACATCGCCGCGATGCCCTCGCTGAGCTGGGCCAGCGCGGTCTCGGCGGTGTCAGCCGTGGGTCCGGTCGGGCCGGCCTGCACGTACGCGGCGAGGCCGAGCACGGCCTCGGCCGACGCATCCGCCCCGTCGGCGATCAGCCAGCCGGGCACCTGATCGCCGTCCGCGACGTCGTAACTCGGATAGTCGCCGAGCGAACCGGCGTTGAGGGCGGCCAGGCTGAGGGTCAGGCGGTCCTGCAGGAACGCGGCGAATGCCGGGTCCTCGTCGGCGAACGCGGCGTAGCCCTCACCGAGCGCCCACACCGTGCGGGCCAGCCAGTAGGACTCGGCCGAGTCGCTGGGGTCGGGCAGCTCCACCGGTTCGGCGCTGGGGTTGAGCGTGCCGTCGATCTGCTGCCAGAGCACCACATTGCCGGCGTTGGGCCCCTCGGTGGTCTGCAGGTAGGTGAGCGAGCGCAGCGTCTGGAACGCGTGGTCGCGGCTCGAGGTATCGCCGGTCTGCTGCCAGTGCCGCAGGTAGACCACGGCCGCGCGGGCCGTGTCGTCGGCGTTGAACGCGCCCTGCGTGTAATACCCGGTGACCGGGTCGAGGTCGCCGCCACCGATCGGCGTGTAGCTGCCGTCATCGTTCTTGTCGGCGTAGGTCCAGGGCGCTTCCACCACGGGGTTCTCCGCGGCCTGGTAGGTGGTGTGCCCGTCGATCACCGGCAGCGGCACCTCGTCGAGCAGAAAGTTGAGGTGGCTGAGATTAGTCAGAGGGGCGGATGCGTCGGCCGCCGGCACCCCCGACGCGGGTGTGCTCGCGGTGCTGGTGACCGCCGACGCGGGGGCCAGCCCCAGCGCGCCGGTGCCCACCAGGGCGACCGACAGGGTCGCGGCCAGGGCGAGCCGGCCCGCCCGCGAGTGAGTGGATGGACAGGGACTTGATCGGACATCGTTGTTCGTCATGCCTCAACTAAACCGGTTAAGGTTCGGGGAGTCAAGAGAAATCCTCATTCACGGATGGCGGCCCGGAACGAGCAATCCCGGATTACGACCGCCCGCGAGAGAAACGCGCGGTGGCAGGCGCGCGCCCGCGCGGACTCGCTAACGCCCCGCGCCGACGCACCAAGTGGCCTGCTGCGAGGCCCTCAGCCCGCGCCGAAAAACAGGGCCGCCCTCAGCGAAGCGCTCAGTACGCCGCGCTTCTCTCACTGCACCTCTTAACGGCGACCGCGCCCGCTATAGCGGGCGCAGTCGCCTACAGGAGGTGCAGTCACGGCCTGCAGGCCCCGGACCCTTCCACCTCGGGCAAGATGGTGCCATGCGGTTCATGCCCCGAACAGCCCGAGTCTCCGCCCACGCCGCTGCGCTGCTCGGCGCCGCCGCAGTGTGCGTGCTGGTGAGCGGATGCGCCAGTATTCCGGGCGGCAACGCCAAAGAGGCGGATCCCGCGCAGATCGTCGACTCCCACGACTGCCTGGCCCCGAATCTGATTGATTGGGCGCTCCCGCGTCACTCCAGGAGCACGCCCGACCCGGAGCATCCATACGCGCCGAAAGCCGGCCGTGTGCCAGAGGGCTTCTCGCCCGCCACGGCCGTGCGCTGCGACGTGACGGCCGACATCGGCGACGGCCAGGGGTTCAGCGTCACCGCGGTGACTTTCGCGGGCGACCTCGCTCCCCTTCTCGCCGCCCTGGCCGAGCCCGACGATGAGGACTCGAACGTCGCGTGCACGGAGAACCTGGAACTGGTGCCACCGCTCTGGCTTGTCGACGCTGCCGGCCGGGCAATCAACGCGCATTACCCCGTCGACGCCTGCCACAAGACAAAGCCCGGTGTGCGGGATGCTCTCGCCGCACTGACGGTGGCGGACAGCACGACACTGCAGCTTGGGCAGGTGCAACCGCTCCCGACACCAGTCAGCGACCCGATCACCCCGTCGAGCCCCTAAGGCTGTCACGCTCCAGACAAGGTGCTGAGACATCCCCGCACCAGGACATGCGATCACGTCTCTGCGCACTCCTTGGAGCGCGCCCAGCTGGTCTCAACTCTCGCCTCGCCGGAAGCGCCCTCGCGAGGTGGGACCGCTTCCCTCACCACCAGCGGAACCGGCGCGGCACCGCGCCGGCCAGTATCACCAACCCGCCGACGGCGCAGAACGCACCGACGCTGGCGAGAACACTATCGCGGACTGGCCCGGTGATCAGCAGAAGACCGGCGCCGAGCGCCACCACCCCGAGGATTAGCCGCCACGCCAAGCGCGCCCGAGGGCCGGGCCAGTGTCGGGCGACACCGCTCCGGCCGGGCCAGCCGCTGCGGGGGCCGGGTGGGTTCGGGTTCTCCGCCTCCGGGCCGTCGACGACCGCGGCGAACCCGTTCACCCACCGGCCGGTTCCCACCTCGGGGCAGTTGGCGTGCACGCTGTCGACGATGGGCTTCAGGCCTGCCGGCCACCCACGCAACATCACATCCGTGAGGTTCACGTCGAACTCGACGCGGTCATCCGCCCAGCAGGCGTCGTACCGCACCCGGGCCACCGGCTGGCGACGCCAGCGCGATTCGCCGATGAACCCGGTCGCGCGCATGGCGACGGGATGCTCTGTGGTTGCGGTCATAGGTCGATGATCACACACCGAGCTCGTCTGCGCCCGTACCTCGGCGACGGTCGAGCCCCACCGCCGGTCGAGCCCGTCCAGACCGGACCACCCCACGGATGCGGCGCCACACTCGCTGCGCAACCGTCGGCATCTCACCCGTGCCTTGCAGCACAAGCGCTGCCATGCGTTCAACCGTCACCCGTTGTTCGCCGGGCTGCACCCGGCCGGTGGTGCATTCCCGCTGATCGAGAAGTCCTCGCAGGTGAGGAACCGTGCCTGGTTCAGGCCCAGGAGGTATGACGCGATCACAACAGCGAGCACCACGACCACGATGAGCCACTTCGACCGACGCGGGGTGCCGACGGCGAAGTCGGGCCAGACGATCTGCACCAGCACCCACAGCGTGAAAGGGATGCCGATGACCACCGCCGCGAACGCCGCCAAGTCGAGGAGGGCGATGCCGAGGTCCGTCACGGCATCGTGGGCAACGAAGCTGAGCAGCAGCCAAACCGAGGGCAGCAACAGCAGAGCCGCTCGTCCGAGCCTCCCGCGCAATGGACGACGTTCAACGAGCACGAACACCAGCGCAGCAGCGGATGCGGCCCACAACGCGAGGATGTCGTCGAAGAAGATCTCGCCCCAGGCGCCGAGGGTGAACGCCGGCCACCAGGCGATCGCCGCCATACCCACCATGACCACCCCGGTGGGCACGTCCCGTCGCCGACGGTCATCCGCCACCGCCGCATCCGGTGTCTCGCGCATACCGGCACGGTATCCGGGGCCCGGCCGACTCCGATAGGGCGCCGGCACCCCTTACATCTCCACCTCAGGGGGCTTTGCTGTCCAAGGTCGCCTGCAGCTGCTCGATCTGGCGGCTCAGCGCCCGGATCTCACCGCGGGTAGCGACCCGGGCGTCTTCCTCTTGTTTCGCCACCTGTTCCACAATCCAGGACGCAAGTGTCGCCGTCACCACGCCAAGAAGCGCGACTCCCCCGAGCATCAACCCGCCCGCGATCAGCCGGCCCATCGCCGTGACCGGGGCGAAATCGCCGTACCCCACGGTGGTGATCGACACGAAGGCCCACCACAGCGCGTCCCAGAAGGTCGTGATCGATGCTCCCTGCGCCGACCGTTCGGCATCAAGCACGGCCAGCGAGGCCACGAAGACGAGCAGGGCGGATGCCCCGATCACGTACATGACCACCCGCTCGCGGAAGGCCGCGCCGGCCGTTCTCTGCAGCACGCTCAGCAAGGTGACCAGCCGCAGCAGGCGAAGTGGCCGGAGGAGGGGAAGCACCACAACCAGGAGGTCGAAGATGTGCCCACGGAACCACACCCATCGCCGCGGTGCCAGGAGCAGGTTGACCGCGTAGTCGAGCACGAAGGCCGCCCACGTGGCCGTAATGACAAGTTCCGCTGCCGCGGCGGCAGTGCCGCTGAGGTTGCCGATGACCTCCCAGGCGTAGGCCACGAGGAAGACGACGGCGGCGATCATGAGCGGGACTCCGGTGATTCTCTGCCAACGTTCTTGATTCATAGCTGAACTCTAGATGCTCGATTTCGCCGCCTGCGCGGGCCTATTCGCCTCACCTACGCGTCAGGCCGAGAGCTGGTCCACCAACGGAAATTCGACGAACGCCTCGTCACCGTGCGGCGCGAGCTCGAGATAACTCAGCCGGTCATCGTCGACGAAGAGCAGAAGCGTGGCGTCCGGGTGCGCTGTGGTCAGCACGATCCGATGGGCGGTTGCGGTGGCGACGTTGGTGTCAGGACCGGTCTCGATCTCGATGGACGGGCACGACCCGCATCCGCAGCTACCGCCCGCGCGGGCCTCGCCCAGTTGGGCGCGCCAGCGGCCTCGGTCTTCGTCGAGCGCCGGCGGATCGCCGGGGAAGGTTTGCGCTTTGTCGACCATGAAGGCCAGCACGTCGCGCTCACGTTCTGTGAGGTCTCGAATCATGGGTCCACCGTAGCTGCCCGACTAGATCGTACGTGTGGGTACGCCGCAGCCGAAGCGCGCACCCGCTCCCCACCCCCACTTCGGGACCGATCCCCGTAAACACCGGGCGACTCCAAACGATGCCCGAGCTTCCTGCGCCACCGTCTAGAGACGAACAATATGATCGGACGGTATCTAGGTTCGGGGGACGAATGTCAGCAGGCGGATCGGCGTGGAGTGAGGCAACACGTCAGCTAGCGCTCTCGGAAGCCCACACGCTTGCAGCAGAGTCGGCTCAGGCCAAGGCAGCCAACTTCTTCGCCGCCGCCGACAGCGAGAAGCGCATCGCTCACGTTCTCGCGCCCTTGGCTGCCGCCGGATATCACTTCCTGCCCGACCGCCAGTGGCCCGGTAGCCGCCGCGCTCAGGTGGACATGGTCGTTGTCGGGCCGGGCGGCCTGTTCATCGTGGACACCAAGGCGTGGAAAGACCCGGTTATCGCCGCTGGCCGGGTGTTCCGCGGCGACGCCGACGTCACCGACGAGTTCGACGGCCTCGCCGACCTGGCCTGGAAGACCGAAGCGGCGCTGGCGGAGATCGGTCTCGCCCCCGGTGAGGTGCGTCCCGTGGTGGTCTTCGCGGGGCACAAGGGCGTCAACGCGTCGGTCGGCGGGGTCGAGATCGTCGGCGAAGGTGACATTGTGCGCCACATCGCCCGCCGCGGTCAGCGGCTCACCGCGTCCGCCGTCGAACAGGTTCTGGCCGCCGCCATCAAGCACTTCCCCCTGATCGGCGCCCCGGCGCCGATTGACGTCACCCTGCCCGAGCCGATCATCGGCCCGGAGCCCGCCCTAGACATGGACCATCTGCCCACCGAGAGCGACATCGAAGCCGCCATACTCGAGGGACTTCTCGCCCCTCCCATCGAGGAGTGGATGACCTTCCTGCATCCCGACCAGGCCAAGTTGGTGCGCCGCAGCTTCAACGGGCCATCCCGCATCCGTGGGGCAGCCGGCACCGGCAAGACAGTCGTGGGGCTGCACCGCGCGGCCTACCTGGCCCGGTCGCAGGCGGATGCCCGCGTGCTCGTGACCACCTTCGTGCGCACGCTGCCGGACGTTCTGAGCAACCTGCTCGGCCGGATGGCACCGGATGTCGCCCACCGCGTGGAGTTCAGCGGCGTGCACCAGTTCGCCCGCAAAGTCCTCGACGAGCGCGGAATCGACGTGCGCGTCGCACCCAAGGTGGCCGATCAGGCCTTCGAAGACGCCTGGCAGAACACCAACGGCCCTCTCACTGCGATCGACACGAGTTCCCGGTACTGGCGGGAAGAGCTCGACCACGTGATCAAAGGTCGCGGTCTGACGACCTTCGACGAGTATGCCGACTGCGCGCGCATCGGCCGGCGCCGCCGCCTCACCCTCGACCAGCGCCGCTCGGTCTGGGCCCTGTATCAGCGCTATGAGGCGTTCCTGCGTTCGCACCAGGTGCACGACTACGCCGACCTCATCCTGCTCGCCGGAGCGGCATTGCGCGACGAGCCGATGGTCGGGTACACCGCCGTCATCGTCGACGAAGCGCAGGACCTGTCGTGCGCGATGATCAGCATGCTCGCCTCCGTTGCGGGCGATGGTGCGGACGCCTTCACCTTGATCGGAGACGGCCAACAGACCATCTACCCGGGCGGGTACACGCTCGCCGAGGCCGGCCTCTCCGTCGCGGGGCGCGGCGTGATCATGGACGTCAACTACCGCAACACCGCGGAGATCCTGGCACTGGCCTCCCACGTGGTCCGCGATGCCAGCTACGTCGACATTGAGGGAACCAACGCCACCGCCACCGCGATCACCTCTCCGCGCCACGGCGAACGCCCCCTCTTCGCCCGGGCGCGCACCCGAACCGAGCATGACGGCAAGCTCATCCAGCAGATTCGCCGCGCCACGCAGAGCGTCAGCGTGGGTTGGGGCGATGTGGGCGTGCTCTGTGCCGCCACCTGGCAGGTGCGTGACGCGGTCAGGCTGCTTCGCACCGCAGGGATCCCGGTCGTCGAACTCACCGACTACAACGGCTCCTCCACGGATGCCGTGAAGGTCGGTACCATCAAGCGGGCCAAGGGCTTGGAGTTCAAGCAGGTACTGCTGCCCTGGGTCGCCGAGCGTCTGATGTCACTGGATGCCGACGAACCCGGGTGGACGGATTCCGAGATCGAGCGCATCGAGCGCGACCGCCGCGAACTGTTCGTGGGTGTAACCCGGGCCCGCGATGGCGTCTGGGTCGGTTGTATTGTGACGGCGGGGCCGTCGGCCTGAAATCACCTCCGCTGCCGGCTTGGGCCACGTGGCCGGTTGAGCCCAGGCCGGGTTCAATGCTCGGGCACTCGTATCGCTTCCAGCGCGGCGGTGGCCCGGTAACCCGGGTTCGGTTCCATGAACGCGTCGAAAAGCGCCAGCTGAGCCACGGCGGCAGCCGTTCCACCCTTGCCGTGCGATTCGGGCCAAGTGTGCGCGTCCTGGAGACTGTCCGACGTAGCGAGGGCGCGCAAACCCAGCCCGTCGATACTGGATGAGCAAAGCAGCGCGTAAAGTTCCCAGCTCTCTTTGTAGGACGGCTTCATCCGGTAGCCCAGAAGCTCCGTGAACGCCCGATGGAATGTGGCCATGTGCAGAGTCATCTGCCGCGACCCGGCGTCCAATGTGGCGCACAGCCTCTCCCGGGTTCCCTGCGGGATGTCATCGGTGACAGACATCGATAGCGCTACATACTGTTTCCACCCCGCAGATGCGATACTGGCCCGCAGATTATGCTGTACCGCATCCTTGATCAGGGACACCAGCACGGTGCGGCGCCCCTCCTGGGTCTCCAGAAGTTGCCGGTTCTCCGCTACCACTGAGAGGCAAACCTCGAACGCCGCGCCCGGTGCCAACCCTTCGGCGCTGGTGCGCCCGAGCTGTTCCAGCACTGCGAGAACAAAACGTCCTTGGTTGCCCAGACGCGATACGCCGACGCTCGGGGAACTCCTGCCGCCTTGATGGTCTCGTCCATCTGCAATCGTGTCATCGCGATAGTGAAGCCGCTGTCACTCACTTGCCGGACGGCGGCTTCAATCATGCGGCATCGCACCTCGGCAGCAGTCGTTCGACGACTGGCAGTCGGCGCTTCCGGCGTTGTATTCATTGTTCCCCCCTTGCGAAGCCCCCGCGCACGCGGCCACCGACGCCTAAAAAAGTGCCGGTCAGCGGCGAGTCACCCCTGAGACACATGGTCTCGTTTTCGGAGGCTCAAATCAGGCTATCTACTTAACCTCAGGGGCATGAACATCACACAGAACAAACGACGATTGTCTCTTGTGTCGATCAGCGCGGTCGCGTTGGGCAGTCTCGTGGCTGTTTTCGGCGCCGTACCGGCCAACGCCGCGGACGGTGCCGCCTCGAGCGAGCAGGTCACCCTCACCGATGCCCAGGCCGATACCTTGTTACTCACCGCAGACATTCCGGCTGCGTCCGCCAGCGGGCTCGCAACCGACACCACCGATGTGGAGGGCTGGGAGATACCCGGTGTGGTCTCGTTCGTGTCGGTCGGACTCGATTCGCCCCAGACTGAAGTTCGGTCCTTTGTCGGAGCCTACTTCGACACCGAGGGCGCGCAGATTTCGACCGTGGAAGTGGCCTACGCCACCGACAACACGATGACGTCATGGACCAATGGTGAGAAGGTCGACCCCGCTGACCTGTGCGGCAAGCCCGCTGTCGCGGTCTCCGATTCAACCACCGAGAAATTGACGGCCGCTGCCGCCACGACAACGCGTGACTTCTGCTGGTACCTGAACAAGTACGCGGAGGGCGAGATCGCGTTGGGCACTCTAGTGGCTGCCGCCGGAGGGGTGACAGCACTGTTCACCGGTCCCGTCGGAGCAGCCATTGCCGCAGCGGGCGGGCTGAAAGCCGCTCTCGGTGGCATGTACAAGTGGCTCATTTCCCTCTGGTGCCTGTGATCGAATAGAACCCTGACCATGGAAAGGCTCAGCTCATGAATGGAACCGTCCCTCGCCCCCTCAGGCTCGTTCTGTGGATCCTGGGTGGAGTGCTCGCCGTCATGGCAGTTTTCACTCTCCTCAGCGCGTGGCAGTCGCAGTCAGACGGATGGTGGATCAGCGTTTGCTTCTTCATCTCCGCGGGCGTGTGCCTCACCATCGCTGCCGTCAGCGGCCGCCAGTCGGCGAGCAAACCCTCCAGCTAGATGACGTGATCGGCCGACCGACGATCCACCGGAGCCGTACAGACGCCCAGGGCAGCCCGCAGTTCAGGGCTACCCTGGGCGTACTCACGTGCGCAAGCGGCCACACCCGAGCCCCTGGTCCCAATCTGCGCCCGTGCCAGCTTGCTACGCGGCTGACACGTCGATGAGCACCTTGCCCACCACACCGCTCTCGACGAGGGCGTGCGCATCCGCCGTGCGCGCGAGGTCGGTGCGGTGCAGCGGCAACCCGGCCGACTCCCCCACGGCGAGCGCGCCGTCGGCGAGAGCCGCGTTGATGTCCTCGGCCGCGGCCCGGATCTCGTCCATGCCCACGGTGTAGAGCAGCAGGAACTGGTAGCGCACGTTGAGGCTGAAGTGCCGGCGCACGTCGAGGGTCATCTGATCGCCGCCGTTGTTGGCGTAGACCGCGATCGACCCGCGATTGCGGATCACGGCCAGGTCCAGCTCCGCGTTCTGCGCGGGCGCCACCTCCACGATCTGGTCCACCCCGTCCGGGGCGATCGCCCGGATCTGGGCGACGATGTCCTGGTCAGTGTAGGTGAGCACGTGCTGCGCCCCGGCGGCCGTAGCGAGCGCCGCCTTCTCCGGTGAGCTCACGGTCGTGATCACGGATGCCCCGGCCCACCGGGCCAGCTGAATCGCCGCGTGCCCCACCGCGCCGGCACCGCCCGCCACGAGCACCGTCGTGCCGGCCAGCGCCCCGGGGTGCAGCCGCCGCGGACCGTCCTCGGCCACGGTCAGCGCGCGATGCGCCGTGATCGCCGGCACCCCCAGGCTCGCGCCCTGGTCGAAACTCGCGTTGTCCGGCAGCGGGAAGACCCGCTCCGCGGGCAGCACCGCCAGCTCCTGGGCGGACCCGCTGCTTGCCCGCTGGTACGCGGCGAGCGCCAGCCACACCCGGTCGCCCACGGACACGTGCTGCACGCCGTCGCCGACAGCGTCCACGACGCCCGCACCATCCTGGTTGGGCACCACGTCGTCGAACGCCAGCTTCTCACCCGGACCCGAGCCTTGGCGCGACTTCCAGTCGGTGGGGTTCACCCCGCTCACCACGATGCGCACCCGCACCTCGCCGGCGCCGGGTTCGGCCACCGGCCGGTCCACGAGCTGAAGCACGGAGGGGTCACCGGTCTGGCTGTATACAATGGCTTTCATACCAAGGGGTAACGCCGACGCCGGTGGAATGTTTCCCGCGCCGCCCTCAAACGACCGGAATACCTACGAGAGTCCCCAAAGCCCTGCGGCATCCCGGTAAACCCGCCCAGACGGTCCTAGCTAGGCTGTCGCGTCGCATCCACGCCGGTCGAGCCCGTCGAGACCCCGCGACCCAACCTCAGAACCTGACCGTCCTCAAACAGCTTCGGCGCTCAAGGCGATATCGAATCCGGCGCCATTGCGAGCCACGCCCACCAGCAGGATGCCGGCCCATTCCAGAGCGTGGGTCATCTCGAGCCCGCCGGTGTCCAGGGGCCGCATCCCCAAGCTCTCCAGGAACGTCGCGACCTGCGCCTTCGCCTCCGCACCGTCGCCGGCGAAGAACAGGTCCACCGGCTGGTCTGCAGCGATGACCCCGCCGAAGATCGTGTTGAACGCCTTCACAACGCGTGCGCCCTCAGGCGCTACGGCGGCGATCTGCTGGGTGGCCGAATTCCCTGGAGTCGTGACGACTCCACTGCCGTCGGCGTTGAACGGGTTGGTGATGTCCACGAGGATCTTGCCGGCCAGCGCGTCGCCGAAGTGCGCGACCACGTCAATGGCACCGGCGTACAACACGGCCAGGATGACGATGTCCCCTGCCGGCCGTTCGCCGTAGGTGCCGGCGGTGGCGCCGTGGCCGATCTGATTGGCGAGCGCCTGAGCCTGGGCGGGGTTGCGGCTCATGAGCTCGACGCTGTGGCCGTGCTTTGCAGCCCGAGTGCCGATGGCGGTAGCCATGTTGCCGGAGCCGATGATGCTGATGGTGGTCATGGCGTGTCTTCCTTTGTTGGATGGATCAGGCAGTCATGGGCTCGTAACGTTATGCACCCCGACCTGTGTACTTACCGTATCGGGCTGATGTGGGGCGCGCAAGCTAAGCACACCGATCGGTACCCAAGTGGGATACGCTGGGGGCATGACGCAGTTGGAGAAGGGTCCACAAGGCCTTCGCCGTGGCCGGGGCGCCCACGAGCGCATCCTGAGCGCGTCCCAAGAGCTCTTCCCCGAGCAAGGCATCAACTCCACCGGCATCGACCAGATCTGCGCGGTGGCCGGCGTGTCCAAGCGCACGCTCTATCAACACTTCGGCGGCAAGGATGAGCTCATCGCCGAGTACCTCCGCCGATTCGATCCCGAGATCATGCCCGGAATCTTCGACAGCACCGACCTCACCCCTCGCGAGCGTCTCCTCGCGGTCTTCGACATCCACCCGCCCCTGTGCCCGTTCATCGGCGCCGCCGTCGAACTTCAGGACCCGGGCCACCCCGCACGGCTCCTCGCCCGCGACCACAAACAAGGCGTGGCGGCCCGGTTCGCTGCGACGGCCCGCGAGGCCGGCGCAGCCGACCCCGAACGGCTCGGCGAGCAATTGGCGCTCCTCCTCGACGGCGCCTCGGCCCGCGGCCGAGTGCTCAACACGGATGCATTCGCCACCGCCGCCGCCATCGCGCTCGTGCTCATCGACAACGCCCTCCCGGTCGCAGCGGCTCCGTCCGGCGCGAGCGCGCTCGGGCAGCTCGTCCAGGACTAGGGCGCGGCACGACCCATCCTGAGCAGCATTTCGCTGGGCTTTCTCCGCCCGCGGCATCGGCCTGCTCGGCCTGCCGACCGGCACCCGTCTGCGCCTCGGCGATCACGCGCTGGTACGGCGTGAATTGTGGCGCAACGGCCGCATGAGGGTTCGGTCCCAGCGCAGCACGCATCCGGTGTCGGTGCGCAGTCGGTCAGCAGCAATGAAGTCGGGGTCGACACCGAAGTTCTCGCGGTAGGCCTCGTAAGCGGCGAGGCTGTCAAAGGTGAATAGCGCGAGAGCTTTGTCGCTGGCGCCTTCCGACGGTAGGTAATACCCGTGATGCACCCCGCCCTCCCTCTCGACGAGTGCGATCCATCTGGCGGAGTAGGTCTCGAACTCCGCCATTTTGCTCGGATCTATCGTGTAGTCAATGATGAATGTGACGGGCATTGTCGCTTCTTCCGGGGGTGTTGACGACCCGGGTCTGCCCGGCGCCGCTCGCAACTGTGCGCACGTCCACTTACGGACGGCGCGCTGATCACGCTATGTGTGTCTTAGACATTTGTAAAGAAGATATTTGACATTCGTCCAAGAAGTGCGACACTGATCACAAGCCGCTTCGCGAGCTCACGGCAAGAACGCCGAACCTTCGACAGGGAGACCGTCATGATCGATCACGTATATATCTCAGCCAGCAATCCCGAACGCTCGTACAAGTTCCTCCTCACGGCCTTGCAGCCACTCGGTTGGGCGGAATTCGCCGTGTTCAGCTCCGGCGGGCCCGGAACCCCCGTCGACACCTGGGGCCTTGCCGAAGGAACAAACAGCATCTGGCTGCGCCCGAGCACGAGGGACTCCATCGACGGCATCTACCTGGGCATCGCCGCCGACACTACGGATGCCGTCGATGCGGCATACGCTTGCGCCTTGGCCGCCGGCGGGAATGACGACGGCGCTCCCGGCCCTCGCCCGCAGTTCGCCGAGGGCTACTACGCCGCCAACTTCACCGACTTCGACGGCAACCAGTTCGAGATCGTCAACAAGAGCTGGGCCTAGAAGAACCTTCGGCGCCGGTCGCGCGAGTCCACAGCGTGCACCAAACGCTAAGCAACAAACCGAAAGAGCCAACCAATGAGTGCACGTCCTGTTTCGTCAGACCCGCGGTCGCAGAGATCTCGTCAGCAGATTTTCGCCGCCATGCATAGTCAGGCGCGTGCAGGCGAGCTCACCAGCATCTCGTCGCTGAGCGAGTCTGCCGGTATAACCAGAGCGACGTTCTACAACCACTTCGACACCTTCGAGGAAGCAGCATGGTTCGCCATCCTGGACAGCTTCGATCACCTCATCGCGCAAGCGTTTGAGCGACGGGATGAAGGAATCGAACTGGCAGTCGCCGCTATCGAGAACCTTCGAACAATCGTCGAGTTGCTGCGCGCCGAGCCGCAGCTTTTCCACCTGGCTGATAGCTACGACAACGGGTCGGACCTGCGCGGAATAGCTGAAATCATCCGCGTGCAGAACCGCATTGTCTGGGTGGACAGCGGAGACGACTCGGCCACAGCGGAGGTCGAAATCACCTACGCTGCCGCGGGACTCTACGCCGTGTTATCGATGGGTGCTCGAAGTGAGGATGACGCCGGCGAGATTGCGCGCGTGGCGCACTCCCTCCTGCCGGATTGGATGCGCCAGGCAAACCGCAACTAGCCGCTTCGAACACGAACCCTGCGAGCTGCTCCACATCGACGTGACGAGGCTGGGCAGCATCACCACCAGCGGAAGCGGCGCGGCACCGCGCCGGCCAGCGTCGCCGCCCCGCCGAGGGCGAAAATGACCCCGACAAAGCCGAGAACTCCGTCGGCGGCTGGCCCGGTGAGCAGCAGAATCCCGCCACCGAGCGCCACCACCCCGCGAGTCAGCCGCCACGCCAGGCGCACCCGGGGGCTGGGCTCTCGTTGGGCGACGCCGCTCCGGCCCGGCCAGCCGCTGCGGGGGCCGGGTGGGTTTGGGTTCTCCACCTCTGGGCCGTCGACGACCGCGGCGAACCCGTTGACCCACCGGCCGGTTCCCACCTCGGGGCAATTGGCGTGCACGCTCTCCTCGATGGGCTGGAAGTCTGCCGGCCACCCCCGGTACATCGCGGCCGTGAGGCTCACGTCGAACTCGACCCGGCCATCCGCCCAGAGGGCGTCGTACCGCACCCGGCTCGCCGGCCGGCGACGCCAGCGCGATTCGCCGATGAACCCTGTCGCGCGCACGGCGACGGGATGGTCTGTGGTTGCAGGCATAGATAGATGGTCACACACCGAACCCGTCTGCACCCGCACGCCGACGTCGGTCGAGCCCCTACCGCCGGTCGAGCCTCTCGAGACCCCACACCCCGCATCGGCGCTACACTCGCTGCGCACCCGTCGGCATGTCCCCCCCGCACCCCAGCGCACCGCCTCCTCTCCCGCAGAAAGCAGGCCGCCATGACCGTTCCCCGACTTCTCGCCCTCGCCGCGATCGCGGTCGTGTTCTACGTGATCGGCACCGGCCACGACAGACGCCGCCTCGAACGAGTGCGCATCCGGGCGCAGCAGGCCTGGCACGACCCGAAGCTCAAGAAGGCGCGCAGCAAATTGCTCAAGCTGAGCAAGAAGAACGCGAAGAAGATCGACAAGGCCGTGCACCACTAGTCAGCGTCGATCCGTTCGGTCAACGCATGCACAAGAAGTCCTCTGGCTTCCGCGTCTGAGAGCGTGTCGATATAGCGACTCGCGGCATCACCGTTGCCCAGCCCCGGCACTGCAGTGAGGATGTTCGCGATACGGTCGTCCGCTTCAACGAGTTGCGGCACACTCAGACCACCAACGACGACTACTGTCTCAGGCAGAGGCGTGAGGCCCACGTGTTTCATGGCCTCCCGATAGAAGCGACGCTGATTGATTAGTTCCTTCTGTTTCGCAAGCGCCGACATTTGATATGCCTTGGGGCTCGTATGACGGGCATTCCACACACGAATATCACGCGTCGTCATGAGGCTCTTGAATGCCGGAATTTCAAGCGAACGACGCACCTGCTCGTGCGCGTCGTTACCGTGCGCGATGATCGCCTTCACCGACGGATGCATTGACAGGACGGTCATCAGCGAGGCCCGGCCTCTCTCGAGCAGAGCAGGAGGCACTACTCCGCCGTGAAGGTCGTGGATGTACCAAGGGAACGC
The DNA here is from genome assembly GCF_001679725.1 of Cryobacterium arcticum. Lineage (NCBI taxonomy): Bacteria > Bacillati > Actinomycetota > Actinomycetes > Micrococcales > Microbacteriaceae > Cryobacterium > Cryobacterium arcticum. The sequence goes on from NZ_CP016282.1 coordinate 2,889,628, forward strand.
GTTCCATGGGAGTGTCTGCTGGTCAGTGAGACCGACGGATGCCCAGATCTGGCCCATCAGCTTGGCCGTCTCGTCGTTATTCTCGATAGACAAGAAACCGACAGGCTTGTGCGACGTGACGCCGGCATCCGCCGCCGCCTGGCCCACGATCGTCGCTGGCCCCGGGTTGGAGCTGACGACCAGCATGAGTGCCTCTTCGGCGTTGTAGTGCGGTGCCACATACGGCACAAACGAACCCGGCACGCTGGCCTGCAGGTCGTCCACGAACCTGTTTATCCGCTCGACCTGATGGTTATATATGCCCGCCAGTTGCTCTTGGAGAAAGAGCGGGTCTGTTTTCATTCTCCTGGCCACGCTGAATGGTACCGAAGCGGCGGGATCCCTCGATTCGGCCGCGTGGCCGCCCCGGCGAGCACACAGCTCGCCGGGCGACTCCCCTACTCCTTCTGCAGCTTCACCGTTGTCGTGGTTCCGAGGGCGCTCACCTTGTAGCTAATGGTGCCGCTCTCATACGTGAACTCTTTGGTGTCGTCCGAGGACGCCAGCATGGCCGAATCCGTGGCTGCTGCATCCCGCTGTGACGTCCATGTGACGGGCTCGCTCGCGTCGGTCGGAGCGACGAATGTGCCGACCCAGTAGACCGACGTGGTGTCCCCGCCGTCGGTGACCCAGTCGACACTGATCGTGTCTGCGGTGATCGTGGCCTGCTGATACGCATCTTCACTGGCGGAGTTGCTTTGCTTCCAGGTGCCGGTCAGGTCTGGTGCCTGAGCCACCTCTTCGGTGGGCGTCGAGTCCACGGGTGCGGATGCAGTTGTAGACGTAGTTGCCTCTGTGGCGCTGCACCCCGTGAGGGCAAGAGCAATGGTGAGAACGATGGGTACAGCGAATTTCTTCATGTTGTCATCATGACGCAGATGCTGAAGGCCCCTGACCGGTGTTGGGAGTGGACCGGCACCGCGACATGAGCCTGGGTCTCGGCTACCCCTCTACGGCGTCGAACCGTTCCCGCGCCTGCTCTACCTCGGGCATGTTCTCGGTGGTCCACCGCAGCAGCGCATCGACGAGTTCGTTGAGGGTATTGCCCACCGGCGCGATCCGATACTCCACGGCCACCGGACGGGTCTGCAGCACCACCCGCTCGATCATGCCGTTGCGCTCGAGCCGGCGCAGCGACGCGGTGAGCGACTTCTGCCCGATGGCCGGGATCGCCCGGCGCAGCTCGTTGAACCGCAGGTCCTTGCCGCAGAGCACATCGAGCACCTGCAGTGACCACTTATCGAGCACCTGGTCGAGCAATTCGCGGTGCGGAGCATCCACCTGGAGAAGCGCGGAACCGGCCGGAGAGGTGTCATTCATGACACCTAGTCTCGTTGAAGTTCCCTTCGTGCACTAGGTAGACAGGAGATACCACCTACCGACTTCAACGAAAGCAGCCCCACATGAGCGTCGAAACCTTCTCCCCCGCCAATCTGTTGCAGCCCGTGCCGTATCACCACGTCGCCATCGGCACCGGCACCCGCCACGTGCACGTCGCCGGTCAGATCTCCCGCGACGGCGACGCCACCCACATCGCCACCGGCGACCTCACCGGCCAGGTCGCCCAGGTGCTCCGCAACACCGCCCTTGGCCTGGCCGGTGCCGGCGCCACCTTCGCGGATGTCGTGCGGTTGCGTTTCTTCCTCACCGACGCATCCGCGCCGGGTCGGGTCGAGGCCTTCATGGCCGGCATCGAGCTCGTCGCCGAGGAACTGGGCCTACCGCAGCCGCTGCCGCCGGTCTCAGTCATCGGGGTGGACTTCCTCTTCGAACCCGACGTGCTCGTGGAGCTGGAGGCCTACGCCGTGCTCGACTGAGCGAGGTCGACGTTTCGCGGGCCAGGCGCCGTTGCGCACCAGGCGTGCCACCGGCGAAGCGGCGCTTTGCTCGCGCCCCTCGAAGAACCGGCCGCGCGGCACCCACTCAGCCGCCGGGAACCGGCGAGCACTGCACGGGCCATGCGCCCATCCGGAGGCCGTTCGGCAAGCCTCAGCCTCGAGCGGCGACGGTGCCTGCCCGGGTCGCGGCCAGCGATTCCAGCAGGCGGAGCTTGTCGGCGCTGGCGGTTCCGCTGACGGCCTTGTAGACGATCAGTTGCTGGCCGGGCGTGGAGCGGATGTCGAAGGCGTTGTAGTCGAGCTCGATGTCGCCGACGTCGGGGTGCCGAAACGACTTCGCCTCGTTCGTCTTGCCGCGCACGTCGTGCCGCGCCCACAGGAGTCGGAACTCGGCGCTGGCGCGGTGGAGCGTGGCGACAAGCTCCCGTACGCGCTCGTGACTGCCGGCGTGGCCGAGGGCGAGACGGATGTTGGCGACGCAGGTCTCGGTCGCGCGTTCCCAGTCGGTGAAGAATGCCTTTCCGGCCGGATCGACGAAAGTCATCACGGCGAGATTGTCGGACCGGGCGAATCCGGAGTACAGGGCATCCGCCAGGTCGTTGGTGGCGAGGATGTCGAGTTGGCGGTTGATGATGACCGCGGGAGTGTGCGGCCACGCCTCGAGCAGCTCCTGAAGCGACTCGTCCACGGCGTCCCGCACCGGTGTGCGGGTCGTCGGCATGAGACCGGCCAGGCGGAAGAGGTGTTCCCGACGGTCGGCGTCGAGGCCGAGGGCCCCGGCGATTGCGTTCAGCACCGCGGGAGAGGGGTTGCGTTCGCGACCCTGTTCGAGGCGGGTGTAGTAGTCCACGCTGATGCCGGCCAGCATGGCGACCTCTTCACGGCGGAGGCCGGTGACACGGCGGCCCGGAAGGGTGCCGATTCCAACATCGTCCGGCTGCACGTGTCCCCGGCGTGCCTTGAGGAACGCGCCCATCTCAGTGTTGGTCATGAGACGACGGTAGTTGATCGGCGGGCGCTCTGGCAGGCACCACCACACCCTGCCTCAATGGGCTGAAGCAGGGTGTGACGCACCCCGGTTCGCCACGGTCTGTTCCACAATTCCGGCTGCCGAGAAGCTTGATCTCGCCGCGGCAAACCCCAGCCTCATGTTCCTCCGCGACTGACATCACCTACGCCACTTAGAGAAAGACACCCATGCCCACCTCCTCTCTCGCCGATCTCCTGGCCGCTCGCGCCTCCGAGCAGCCCGTTCTGCTCACCGGCGGCGCCGTCGTCACCATGGATCCCACCGTCCCCGATCTTGATCACGGCGATGTCCTCCTCGTGGGCTCCCGCATCGTCGCCGTCGGCACCGACCTCCTGTCCGATCCCGAGCACGGCGCCCTCGCGGCCTCCGCGCTCACCCTCGACACGCGCGGCTGCATCGTCAGCCCCGGCTTCGTCGACAGCCACCGCCACGCCTGGGAGACGCAGCTGCGCCGCAGCATCCCCGACGTCACCGACCTCGGCGAGTACGTGATGTCCACTCTCGCCGGAATCGCCCCGAGCTACACACCCCACGACATGTACGTGGGCACCCGACTCGCCGCGCTGACGGCACTCGACTCCGGCATCACCACCATGCTCGACTTCTCGCACAACTCCCGCACCGCCGCGCACTCCGATGCGGCCGTGGCCGCCCTCGTCGACACGGGTATCCGCGGCGTGCACGCATCCATGGCACCCCACTTCGGCGAGTGGGACCACCAGTGGCCGGCCGACCTCACCCGGCTGATGGATGGCTCCCGTGGCGGCGATGAGTCGCTCGTCACCTTCAGGCTGGCGGCGCTGTCGACCGACGAGATCGCCGGACCGGCCATCGCCTACGGGCCCGAATTGGCTGCCGTTGCCCGCGACCTCGGCGTCTGGACCTCCATCGACGCCGTGTTCGGGAAGTCCTCTTCCGAGGCGATCCTGCGCTGGGCCGATCAGGGCATCCTCGATCCCACTCTCACCCTCATCCATGCGACCGGCCTCACGAAGGAGGCATGGTCGGCAATGGGCGATGCCGGTGTCACCGTCTCACTGGCTCCGACCTCGGATGCGCAGATCGGGCTCGAGTCGGCGATCCCGGCTGTTGATGAGGCCCTCGCGGCGGGTATCCGGCCCGGTCTCAGCATCGACGTGGAGGTCGCCCTCGCCAGCGACATGTTCACGCAAATGCGCTCTCTGCACGCCATTCAGCGGATGCGCGCAACGAACGCCGCCTACCGGGGTGCCGAGGCCGCACCTCGCATCACCACCCGGGACGTGCTCGACTTCGCCACCCTGCAAGGCGCCACGGCGAATGCGCTCGGGCACGTGACCGGCTCGCTCACCCCCGGCAAGCAAGCTGACCTGCTCATCGTGCGCGCCGACGACGTCAACAACATGCCGCTCAACGACGCCATCGGCACCCTCGTTCTCGGCGCCGATGCCCGCAACATCGACGCCGTGCTGGTCGCCGGCACCCCGCGCAAGTGGGCCGGGCGACTCGTCGGTGAAGACCTCGACTCCCTCCGGGAGGACGTCATCCGCTCCCGCGACGACATCAACCGACGGGTGGCCGCGCTGTGACGGAATCGCCCGAACCTACGCATCCGTATGTCGGCGTCTGGGTCACTGCCGACGGCGAGATCCGTCAGCGGCTGCTCCCGGACGGACGGTACGTCGAAGCGCGCGGGACTCGGGAGGCCGCCTACACCGGCGCGTACTGGGTTGAGGGCTCGATGATCTTCTACCGCGACGACATCGGGTTCACCGCAGACGGCGTGTTTCGCGGCGACGTGCTGCATCACGCCGGCATGGTGATGTACCGGCGGGAATGACGGCATCGGTCGGAACGGTTCGCCGGTCACACGCCGATCCGCGCGAGGCGCGCCACCTGCGCACCGGCGCCTGCCCAGCGCATCTGCACATCCCGGCCGCATCCCTCCCGCGAAACGGCGCGTTGCCCGCACAACGCCAGAGGGCGACCCCGCACCGCGGAGCCGCCCTCTGGCGAGACGAGCTGGAGCTAAACGGCCTCGGCCGCCGCTTCCTTCTCCGCCTTGCGGCGCGCCTTCTCGGCGTCGAGCACGGCCTTCTCGGCCGCCTTCTCCTCGGCGATCCACAGATCACGCTTGGCACCGGGCACCCAGCCCTTGTCCACAACGCGGATCTGGTAGACGATCGCGACGCTGACGAGCACCACGGCGATGAGGATCGCGAGAACAACGGCGAGGCCGCCGCCCACTCCGACGCTCACACCCACCAGGGTGCCGAACCAGCCGAAGTCCGCGTCGCCGAAGGTACTGTTGGCGAAGCCGAAGTCGCCGAGCACCAGCAGCAGAATGGCGGGCAGGATGGTGATGATCACGCCGTTGACGAAACCACCGATCATCGCGCCCAGGCGTCCGCCGGTCGCGTTGCCGTAGACCCCGGCGCCACCACCGGTGAAGAAGTGCGGCACCATGCCGGGCAGGATCAGCGCGAGACCGAACACCGGGTTCAGCCACACCGCGAGCACACCGAGGGCGATGAGGCCACCGGCGAAGGAGCTGAGGAAGCCGATCAGCACGGCGTTGGCGCCGAACGGGAACACGATCGGGATGTCCAGGGCCGGGCGGGCTCCGGGGACGACCTTCTCGGCGATGCCCTGGAACGCGGGCACGAGCTCACCGAGCACGGTGCGCACACCGTAGAGGATGACCGCGACCCCCACACCGAACTGCAGCGCCTGCGCGAACGCGGCCATGATGAACGCGCCGGCGTCGGCGGAGCCGAAGATGTCGAGCGCATCCTGCATCGGCAGGGCGATGAGGCCCCACACGGCGAAGACCATGTAGATGAGCACCATCGACAGTGACGTGGCCACCATCGAGTCGCGCAGGAACTTCAGGCCCTGCGGAAACTTGATGTCTTCGGTGGACTTGCTGTTGCGGCCCACGACCTGGCCGGCTGCACCGGCGGCGATGTAGCCGAGGGTGCCGAAGTGGCCGATGGCGATGGTGTCGTTGCCGGTGATCTTCTTGGTCCACGGGTGCACGAACGCGGGCATCACGACCATGATCACGCCGAGCAGCAGCGCGCCGATGAGCACGACGAGCCAGCTGGCGCCGTCGCCGAAGCCGACGGAGAGCACCACGGTGAGCATGGTGGCCATGAAGACCATGTGGTGCCCGGTGAGGAACACATATTTAAGAGGAGTGAACCGCGCCAGCGCGAGCATCACCAGGAAGCCGAGCGTGAGCACGTAGGCGCTCTGCGCACCGAACTGCTCCTGCGCGATGGCGGTGATGACCTCGTTGGTGGGGATGACGCCCTGCGCGCCGGTCACCGCGAGAATCAGGTTGCCCAGCGGGTCGAGTGAGCCCACCACCACGTTGGCGCCGGCGCCGAGAATCAGGAAGCCGAGGGCCGCTTTGAGGGCACCGCCGATCACCTGCCCGGAGTTGCGCTTGAGCGCCATCAGCCCGATCGCGGTGATGATGCCGATCAGATACGCGGGCACGTTGAGGATCTGCTGCCCGATGAAATTCAGTACGACGACAAGCCACTCCATTGTGGGAGCTCCTAATTCTGTGAGAGTGAGACGGTGACGGGGTTACTCGACGGCGGCGGTGAGCTTCTCGGTGATCTCCTCGAGATCGAAGAAGTTGTTGATGATGATGACCTCGGCGGGCACGTCGCCGAGCTCCTCGGCCAGTTCCTCCGAGGTGAGCACGATCTCGGCGGTCTGCGCGGCGCCACGGGCCACGCCCATGTCGGCGGCTTCAACATCCGCATCGATGCCGAGCTTGGCGAGAACCTTCTCGGCGTTCATTTTGAGCAGCACTGAGGTTCCAATGCCCATTCCACAGACGGCGACGATCTTCATGGGGTGCCTTTCGATTGGGTGAGACGAGTGTGAGAAATACGGATGTTTAGGGGCCGCGTTACGCGGCAGCAGCGGCGAGGTCGCCGAGCACGGCGCGCACCTCGTCGGCGGTCTGGGCCACCGTCAAGCGCTTCATCGCGGGGCCGTCGGAGAGCACGCCGGCCAGGGCCCGCATCACCTGCAGGTGCGCGTCGTGGTCCTTGGCGGCCAGGCCGATCACGAGGGTGACAGGGTCGTTGGCCTTGTTGCCGAACTCCACGGGGGTGGCCAGGCTAACCCAGCTCAGTCCCCCGGTGAGAACCGCGGGCGACGGGCGGGAGTGCGCGAGGGCGACGCCGGGAGCGATGACGATGTACGGGCCGTGCTTCTCGACCGCGTCGATCATCTCGTCGGTGTAGGCGTCCGTCGTGGCTCCACCGGCCACCAGGCCTGCGCCCGCGAGACGGATGGCGGCCCGCCAGTCGGCGGCCTCCGCCTGGGTCTCGATCGACGACAGCGCTTCGGCCAGGTTCAGTGCCACGAATGAACTCCTTTGTTGTTTCCGGTGCAGCCGGCCCGCGAGGGCGACTGGCTTGACTGTATTAGCCTAAGCGACCTTTTGTCTACAAGTGCACCAAAGTAAATTCGGATGCCCTTCCCGGGTCGCCGACAGCGGGCGCGCCAAACTGGGCGGCCGGGAGTACCGCGGTCGGGCCGGAGTAGTGACGGGCCGGCCTATGCCGGCTGGGTGTGCAGCGAGACGCCGATGCCGCCGCCGCGGGTGAGCCGGCTGATGCGGTCGGCCTCGAAGAGGGCGTCCTGCGCGATGAGCGAAGCGCCGGTGACGCCGGCGATATGGCCGAGCCGGGACTTCTCCACCACGAGGCCCTGCAGGGCGAAGTCGCGGGCGCCGGCGAAGATCGCCTGCCGGATCGCACCGAGGAACGGCTCGCCGGCCTGCGCCAGGTTGCCGCCGACCACGACGGCCTGCGGGTTGAGCAGCCCCACCACGTGGGCCAGGCTCTGGCCGATCTCGGTGCCGGTCTCGGCGAGCAGCCGCAGCACGGCGGGGTCGCCGTCGTTGGCCAGGCCCACGATGTCGCTGCTGGTGCGCACCCGGCGGCCCAGACTGAGCAGTTCACCGCGGATGACCGCGCCGCTGGCGATCGACTCCAGTCGCACGGTGCGCTCCCCGCCGGCACGCACGGCGCTGAGCTCGCCGGCGCCGCCGCGGGAGCCGTGGTAGATCGAGCCGTCGAGCACGAACGCCAGGCCCACACCGATGCCGGCCTTGAGCACCACGACGTCGCGGTACTCGGTCCAGCCGCGGCGGGCCTCGGCGAGCGCCATGATGTTCACGTCCCGGTCCACGGCGAAGACGGCGTGGTCGTAGCGGCCGGCGAAGTACTCCTTCACCAGCACGTCGTTCCACTGGGTGTCTACCTGCGGGCTGGCGAGCCGGCCGGTGACGAAGTCGACCGGGCCGGGCACGCCCACCCCGATGCCCACCACGTCGGCGCGGGTCTTGCCGAGCCGGTCGAGCATGTGGTCGAACACCTGGCCGGCCCACTCGAAGATCTCGGCGGGCCCCTCGCTCAGGCCGATGTCGGCCTCGTCTTCGCTGAGGATGGTGGAGACCAGGTCGGTGATGGCCAGGCGGGTGTGCGAGCCGCCGATGTCCACGGCCAGCAGCAGGCCGGCATCCGGGTTCACGGCGAATTCTTCGGGCGGGCGGCCGCCGCGGGAGTCGAGCTGCCCCACGCTCATCACGATGGAGGCGTGCAGCAGCTCGTCGAGCCGGCGGGCCAGGGTGATGCGCGACCAGCCGAGCTGCTCGATGAGGTCAGTGCGGGTGGTGGCACGGCCGGACCGGATGAGGTCAAGCACCACACCCGAGCCGGTGGACAGAGCGTGTGCCATAGGATTCCCGTCTTCCGAACGCATCCGCCCGGCCTGCGGGTGGTGCATAACCAATTGTTTGACTTAAGTACATTTGTATACCAAAGTATCTCGCATGGCTACCGAAACGAAGAAGTTCCCGTCACAGACGACGTCCGCCGAACTGGACGCCCGCGCCGTCGCAAGCGCCCAGGCCCTGGCCGCCCACGTGGTGCAGGCCAAAGGACATGGGCACGGCGGCACCGCCATGGCATTGGCACCAGTGTCCCACGTGTTGTTCTCCCGAGTGCTGCGGCACTCCCCCGCCCACCCCGACTGGCCCGCCCGCGACCGCTTCGTTCTTTCGGCCGGTCACGCGAGCCTTCTGCTCTACACGCAGCTGTTCCTCACCGGCTACGGCCTCACCCTCGACGACCTGGCCAAGAGCCGCACCCTCGGCTCCAAGACGCCCGGCCACCCCGAGGTGCACCACACCGTGGGCGTGGAGATGAGCACCGGACCGCTCGGCCAGGGCGTCGCCTCCGCGGTGGGCATGGCCATGGCCGCCCGGCACGAGAGCGCCGTGTTCACCCCCGGCTCCGCCCTGCTCGACCACACCACCTGGGTGCTAGCCGGCGACGGCTGCCTGCAGGAGGGCGTCTCCGGCGAGGCGTCGAGCCTGGCCGGCACGCTCGGCCTCGACAACCTCGTGCTGATCTGGGATGACAATCACATCACCATCGACTCCGGCACCGACGAGACCTTCAGCGAGGACGTGCGCGCCCGGTACCGGGCCTACGGATGGCGGGTGCTCGAGATCGACACCCCCACCGACCTCGACGCCCTCGAGGCCGCCCTACGCGAGGCCGCCGAGCGCACCGGCCGGCCCACCCTGGTGGCTCTCCGCACCGTGATCGGTGCCCCCTCGGCCAAGTTCGGCGGTACCTCCGCCGCGCATTCCGGCGGCTTCGGCGCCGACGAGCTCGCCCTCGTGAAGACCACGCTGGGCTTCGCGCCCGACGCGCCCCTGCACGACCTTGTCGCCCCCGACACTCTCGAGCACACCCGCAGCGCCCTCACCCGCGGCGAACGGATGCATACCGCCTGGGAGGCGGACCTCGCCGCCTGGGCCGCCCGGGAACCCGAGGCCGCCGCCCGCTGGCGCGCCTTCCGCGGCGGCGAATTCTCCACCGCCGCCCTCGACACGGTGAAGCTCGGTGAGCCCGGCGACATGATCGCCACCCGCAAAACCAACGGCGCCGTGCTCCGCGCGCTGCAGGGCTCCGCTCCCCTCTGGGGCGGCTCGGCCGACCTCGCCGGGTCCACCACCGTGGAGGTCGACGGCGACCGGTTCTCCGCCGCTAACCCGGCCGGCGAGTTCATCCGCTTCGGCATCCGCGAACACGCCATGGCCGCCATCCTCAACGGCATCGCCCTGCAGGGTCCGTGGCGCCCGTTCGCCTCCACCTACCTGGTGTTCAGCGACTACATGCGCCCGAGCATCCGCCTCGGCGCCCTAATGGGACTCGGCGCGGTCTACGTGTACACCCACGACTCCGTCGCCGTCGGCGAAGACGGCCCCACCCACCAGCCGGTCGAGCAGATCGCGTCGCTCCGCACAGTGCCGGGCCTCGACGTCGTGCGCCCCGCCGACTCCATCGAGGTCGTCGCCGCCTGGCGCCGCATCCTCGCCTCCCCCGACCGCCCGGTTGCCCTGATTCTCAGCCGGCAAGACCTGCCCGTGCTGGCAAGCACCAACCTCACCCCCGCCGGGGTGACCGCCGGCGGCTACGTGCGCTGGCAGAACGGTGACGGGGCCGACTTGGCGATCCTCGCCACCGGCAGCGAAGTGCACCTGGCCGTCGAAGCCGCCACCCGGCTTGCCGACAAGGGCATCAACGTCCGCGTGGTCTCGATGCCCTGCGTCGAGTGGTTCGCCGAGCAGACCGCCGACTACCGCGAGTCCGTGCTGCCGGCGGGCCTCCGCGCCCGCGTGGCCGTCGAGGCCGGCCGCGGCGACGCCTGGTACCGCTGGGTGGGCCTTGACGGCCAAGTCGTCTCCGTCGAGGAGTTCGGCGAATCCGGCAGCGGCCCCGAGGTGCTGCGCCTACGCGGCATTCACCTCGACGCGGTCCTCGCCGCCGCCCACACCACCCTCGCCACAACCACCGGTACCCCCGCCGCAGCGCACGGCACCGCCGAGCTCGTCACCAACTAAGGACACACGCCATGACTTCCCTCTCCCCCGACGCCGCCACCGTGGCCCGCATGATCGACCACACCCTGCTCAAGCCCGAGGCCACCGCCGCCGACGTAACCGCCCTCATCGCCGAGGCCATCGAGCTGGGCGCCTACTCAGTCTGCGTCTCCCCCTCGATGCTGCCGCTGACCATCCCCGCCGGCGCCGACCTCAAGGTCGCCGTCGTCTGCGGCTTCCCCAGCGGCAAGCACCACAGCAGCATCAAGGCCGCCGAAGCCGCCCTGGCCATCGCGCAAGGCGCCGACGAGATCGACATGGTCATCGACATCGGCGCCGCCAAGGCCGGTCGCTTCGCCGACGTGCAGGCCGATATCGCCACAGTGCGCGCCAGCATCCCGGCCCCGAAGGTGCTCAAGGTGATCATCGAATCCGCAGCGCTGACGGATGCCGAGATCGTCGCCGTCTGCAAGGCCGCCGTGGCCGCGGGCGCCGACTTTGTCAAGACGTCCACCGGCTTCCACCCCGCCGGCGGCGCGACCGTGCACGCCGTTCGGTTAATGAAGCAAACCGTGGGCGATCGGGCCCAGGTGAAGGCGTCGGGTGGCGTACGCAGCTTTGCCGGGGCCCTCTCCTTGTTCGAGGCCGGCGCGAACCGCCTCGGGGTCTCCGGCAGTTCGGCCTTGCTCTCCAACGGCACCCCCACTATCCACGACATCGCCTACTAGAGCTGCTACGCGAGGTCGACGCCTCGCCAGTGCGAATTCGCGCAGGTCGACCTCGCTGAGACTCGGCGGACGACCCCACTGGGCCAGCTTCCTAAGAGCCAGGAGCCTTCACGCGTCAAGCTGGTCCTTCCTAGGGCTCACACTGACCTGAATTCGGCCACCGGCACCGTCTTCGGCAATGCAGTAGCTTAGGCCTTCATACATATTTGTGGCAGGTCAAGGGCCATTTTAGACATGAGGAATTTGTGGACAGCGAACGAGTGATCGAGATTTTGCGTGAAGTAACTCGAATGAAGATTGAGAGGATTGGCGATCAATACAACTTCACGCTAAGAACTCACGTCGAGTGGTTGGCAACGATGCCTGTCAAGGAAATTGAGGAACTCGCCGCCTCAGTTTCGTTGATGTCTGCTGTTGATGAAACAACCGCGATTACGGGGGACTTCTGCAGAGTACTTGGTTAGCTTTTCTGGCCCCCCGCGCCCGGCGCGGTTCCGACCAGTGGTCGAGCTAACCGATGCAACCGAAATGCTGACATACCGGCTCGGAAAACCATCAATCGCCTTCGCAATATTCATCACGGACCGACTCCTATCATTGCCCCGAACCGGCATGAGACCCTTCCGGTTCGTTTCGGCGGCGGCGCGCCCCTTGTTCGATCTGGCCGAATCGACCGTGCTCGAGATGTTTGTGGACACGCTACGCATTACGACCCTTGAGATATGTTCGGAAAGACAGCTATCAGCTTCGTCGTGGCAGCCTCTCGCCGACGCCTTCTACTTCCACGTGGGGTACAACCTGGACTACCCAGTGATTCCTCAGCCGACACTTAAGGAAATGTTACGGAGCACCAAGATTCAGAACGTTCGACGGACGAACGCTGCAGAACTTGACGCCCCTCATCGCCGGTATATCCCTGACCTCGTCCATAACTACCAACTAGCGGTGTCGACCGACAGCCCGATGCTCGCATTCCTCTCGTTCTACCACGTGGCCGAGCATTGGTTCGATGAGGTTATTCAGAATGACATTGCCGCGAAGCTTCAGTCAGTGATTAGTTCGCCTGACTTTTCCTATAAACGCATGAAAGACCTTCGCAAGCTCATCCGAATGGTGAGCCGTGAGATCCAAACTCGAAATGACGAACTCGTGATCAATGAGATGACCGCGCTGCACCTAACTCTGAAGCTGTACTTGGACCTGATCGACCTTCGCGCCGTCTTGGATTCTTTCGACGACACACTCGTCGAGCACTATTCGCACTCCGATGTCTCGTTCTCAAAAGGCGACGTATTCGATTTGGGGAGCAACAACCACGAAGCAGTTTTGCTGGCGCTGACTAAGCGCATCTATAAGACGAGGAATGCGCTGGTGCACAGAAAGAACGGTGATAGAAGCCGATTCGTTCCGTTCAAGGATGACAAGGCATTGGAACCGGAAGTAATCCTCATGAGATTCATTGCGGAGCAAATCATCATCAAGAGCGGCACCGTGGCCTAACCGCAGACGAATGCGTGCAGAGGTTGCGAGGTCTATTGGCACGTCCGCCTTCGCCCGTCGAATCCGCCTGTGGGCTCCCTATTGCCGAAGCCGCCGGGCTGAAGGGCCAAAATCGCTGTGCTTCTATAGCCGGGCGCGCGAGAGGAGTCGCAAATATGTTGAATCCAACTCGTCGCAGGTCATGAACTCGTGCTGACCACCGTCCCACTCTGACCCCGGTAGCCTCCCCTTGGCGGCGAAGGCGCCGCGCCTCAGCTCCAAGAACGGGCACTGTCCAGTACCAGCACCATCCGGAATGCCCGTCATTTATGCTCGGCACTTTCAACGCTGAGAAGCCATTCGAAGGTTGAGCGCCTCGACTGTCGCGATCTTGTAACGAGCCACAAGATCAATCAGTAGGATTCGAACAAGCGGTTCAGCGATGAGGAATGAATAGTCAACAATGACGACGTATCAGATGGCACCCTACTTGATCTTTATTCGGCCGAAGGGATCCGCGGGGGACGTCCGACCGTTGAAGGACGTGGATGGCAGGGGCACAAGGCTCCTGGACTTAGTCAGCTATGCGCTAGCCGCTTCCATCGGCACACGCTCATTCCAACTTCCGAAGAAGAACGATGTGTCCTTCAACGTTTCCGGCCTCCGCGTCGGAGAGAGCGCAATCTATTACACAGTTAGTCACGGCAGCCGCGGGATTGAGTCCTCAATCGGAGCTTCGGACGAAGATGAGATCTTCGATCGCAAAACCAAGCACGTGGAAAGCATCGAGTTCCGTAATTTAGTCTTGTTTCCGAAGGGCGCCAGTTACGCTCTGCTTCTGACCGAGCGGATTGGCGGCAGGGGGATAGCGGCGTTCAACGAGAAGCTACTGAAGGACACAATTCAAGCGGCTGTTGAGGGTTCAATCTTCTCACATACGGCTTTGGTGACCGCAGCAGATCTTGACAATGTCCCTCTCCTGCTGAACGCCGTGAATTTCGAGTTCCCGAGCAAGACGGACCCTGACGGCAAGTTCATGGACGTATCGGGCCTGGATGGCATATTTTCGCTTCGCTACAGATTCCGGAAGGCTCGAAAACTGTCGAGGTATGTCGGTAAGGACGGCGAGAAATTGAGCGCGTCCGAAGTGTTCGGCGTCCTGAATCCCGCACTTACCGCGGCGGGTCTCAACGGATCGGGTGACAACTTGAAGGAGCTTGGAGTCAAAGCCAAATTGAACGTAACTCTGCCTTCGGGAAATACCCGCACATTCACCCTTGGCGTTCAAGAAGGACCTGCTTTGGTCTATGCCTTAGAGGCGGAGCAGAGCACATCGCACCACACCGTCAGCACGGGAGTGCAGCAAGAATCCGTCGATCGACCATCAGTTGAGGATTTCTTGCGTGTGGCCAGAGAAGTAGTGTCAGACGTGAGCGGTAGCTTTACTATTCCACTCAACACTGTTAGTGATTGTTACGTTCCGGCCGGTCACGAACCTGTAGTGTGTCCCCCTAACTGGAAGGTGGTTTGGAATGAACCAGATCACACCGCTGCAAGTAGTTCGTGACCATTTAGCGTTATCTCCGCAGTTCAAAAATGAACGGCCAAGAAAGCTTGGTGTCTTCATCGTCTTGGTGTTCATCGCCACAGCAGTCGCCGCGACTGTGTGGCTATTGGGCATCGAGACGGACGCGATGGGTTCGTTGCTGACCGCGACATCGATCATGACCGGCCTAGTATTCACAATGGCAATGCGGTTCTGGGAAAGAAGCCTTGATGCACGATCAGACCCGGATTTGATTTTCGACGAAAAACGTCGAAATACCCTCGATGACATGAAAACATTACTTCTCTGGACGGTATTTGCAGGAATCGTCAGTACGGCATTTCTGGCTGGTGTTGCCATCAACGTGGGAGCAGCGAAAGCCAGCGCGTGGACCACGGGCGTCGCAGCAGGGCTCATCAGTTACCAGCTGCTGTACGTTTCAAGGGCGTTGTTGTCACTCTATTCGTCGTCCTACACTTTGCGTAGATAGCGCAAACAGGGTTCTGGAACTCGATCGCCAGAACCAATCGGCGTCAGGAATTGAGCGGCCCGGAAGTGTCAACTGACAGATGAGAGAGCGCCAATAAATGATCGTCTAATCGTCGAGACCGAAGGCCGCAGAGACCTGGTCGATGGTGAACTGGTTGCGCATCTTCGCGGCCGTATTTTGGTTGGCGAACATCCCGAGCTTCCAGAAGGCCTGTTCACGCGGGATGGCGTGCGTCCACTCGACAGGCACTGACCATTCAGCCATGTCATCATCCTCATCCCCCTCATGGCGGTACTTCCCCTGCAGCGGGAGCGAGTTCAATGCGGTTGAAACTCCATTGTGCAGCACCGATGTCTCATCAAACCGCTGCGCTTCGTCGAGAACCGTTCCGACGCCGACATATCCAGCCTTAGGGATGCAGGCGAAGACGCGCGATCCGGGGGTGAGGTTCTTCAGCGTCCGAGAGAACCACTTGTCGCCGCCACCGGAGATGAAGCCGTATGTCATTCCATCAACCCAGTGCCTGCCGGCCGGCGATTCTCCAAAGGAGACATACCAATCCTGCCCGTTCCAGGGCTCGCGAGACTTTGTCTTGTGCTTAGTCGCAGGCGTAGGTGCCATCTGTGCGTCCTGCTCAACGAGCCACGTGCGAGCGAGGTAAGCGGCCCCGTTATCGTGAAAATGACGGAAGAAGACGACGTTAATCGGGATGCCAAAGTCTTCGTTGAGGAACCGCACGATACGTTCAGTGGCTGCGTCAACGGATGCAGCGACGATGGTAAAGACCTGCGTTGCGTTGACCAGGTCCGGCAGTGTATCGCCGAACTGTTCCTCGAAGGCTTCCTCCAGCGCGACTCCGGGCCGGTAGCCAGCGAAGATGCTCGTGATTTCGGTGCGTCCCAACGTCGCAATCCAAGAACCGTAGTCGAGGGTCTGGGCCGTAACATCTCGGGGCGTCTTGTCCCGCTTAAGTTCAATCACGTGGACCGCCGCGGTCTCATCGATGGCGAGGAGATCGATATATCCGCCATGCGCGGTGGTTACCTGGCGGCCGATGATCAGAAGCGTCTCACCCAACATCGATGGGTCTGACTCGATGTACGACTCCAGCTGCGCCTCGAGGCCGATGACCGTGGCGGTGATGCGGGTGAGCTTGTCCCCATCCGCGCGCCAGAGCCCCATCTCGACGCCCATCAGGCACGCTCCACGAGTTTGGTGAGCTGGGCGTCATAGACGTAGTCGATGATGTCTCCGGACATGATCAGGCTGATCGCCTGGTCGATTATGTTCACTGGCACGACGAACCATTCCGAGGGATCGTAGCTGCGTCCGTTCCCGGCAACTTGATTGATATCGAGTCGCACTTTGGCGAAGACGCGATGCAAGAGGTCCTCAAGCGCAGAGGCCCTAAGGTTGTAAGTCCGATAAGTGGACACGATTTCCACTGGGGCCATCAAGTAGGTGGCGTCCTTTTCCGCACCCGCGATGCGTTTCTCGACGGAGCTGCGAGTGAAGCCGATCTTGTACAGATCTTGTCTGTTCGCGATCTGAGGATCTTCACTGAGGGAACGCAACACATAGATGTACCCGGTGGCTTCGTCATCGGGGAAGATCTCCGCGGGACCTGCGTGTACCACAGCAAGGCCGTCCTGTTCGAGGAGCTGACCGGCGAGTGAACGCCGAAACATGCGTGACTCGGTCCCGTTCTCAAAGATGGTCAACGTGCGCGGCTTATATCGAGTTCGCACGCCGGGGGCCGGCTCAGGGTCCGTGATCTCCGCCACAAAGAGCATGACCCCTGAGAGGACGAAGAACTTACCCTCTTGGATCGACTGCTGCCCGCCCGTCTCGGCGAACCTCACGAGTTTTGATGTGCCGGCCCGTAACTCATCATGCTTCTGTACGAAGAGGTGCTCGTACTCGCCGAAGCCCTCGGACTTCAGCCTCGTCTCCACCCTATCCGGCGCGACGCGACGAGCTCGGGCCGGCAGATCGGAGGTGTCCAACAGCCCTAGATCGTCGCCGAGAAGATCCAAATAATCGCTGCCGAGCAGTTCGTCGATCGATGCCGGAATGTCTGCGAGTTCTAAGAGACCGAACTCGTCCAAGTGCTTCAGCGCGGCGATCTTCTCCTCGGCCGCGAGGATCCCGTCGAGTCGAGCCCCTAGCTTTCGCTCGGCGATTTCCTGCGTCGTCGAACTGGGGTTCCTGTCGTGGATGCGACGGAACTCCACGATTTCAAGGAACGCTCGCTCCAACCGATCGCTCGAAGTGACTTTCTTTGGCTTAACTGCCGCGTCCAACAGCCCATCGACGTCGGAATCGATCAGCCACTGCATGTCTGTGCCTGGCTCAGGCTCGTCGATACGCTTGTTCGAATCGGCCCTGCTCATGACTCAACCACCATCTCGGTTGCTCGCTGGGCTGCGAGGACCTGTTGCTTCTTCCTCTGGAGGAACAGCAGTCCTTCGGCGTAGCGTTTCTCCGTGGGGTCCTCACTGCGCACGTTGGGCTTACGCGCATTGACCTTCGCCCAGACCTGGATCTTGGGCCACAGAATGATGGCCTCTTCCTCAGTGATCTCGATGCGCGTCGCGGTGATGCTGTCGGAAATGATTCGCAGGACGCTCGGCGTGACTGACTTACTCATAACCTCGAAAGCCCGCTGGAACGGGTTTACGGAGTCGATTAAGTTGATGTCGATCTCGTCGATATTGACGAATTTGTCGGCCATTCTGATGAACCGTTTGTCGCCGACCTCGCGGACCTCACCGTTCTTGATGACAGAGTCCACAACGACCTGTTGGCGAAGCTCTTCAACCTGAGTCTCGTCGAGGTCGGGGTACCGTTCGCGGATGATCTTCGGGATGAGTACCCTGTTGGTCACCTCGGGGTCCAGGCTGCCAGCGGCCGCTTTAGTGAAGGTGTCGTCCTGGAGGATTGTGGCTTTGAGCTCATTCAGGTCGGTTGCGACGATTTGCTGGACCCTCGCAGTGGAGGGCTCTTTGAAGCCCTTGATCCTCAGTTCTCCGGGCTTCGGTGCATCGTCATTGCCTGTCTTGGTCTTGAATACGAAGTTCGGCGCCAGCACCTGCTCCATGAGCAGGGACGCGGTGATCGCCTTGAGGATGTTGTTCACCGAATACTTCACCTCGTCAGTCGCAGCGTCAGGCTGGGCGATGAGGTTGGTGAATTGCGCGTGCTGCTTGCCCGGGCTGTCGCGGGTAACGCGACCGATGATCTGGATGACCTCGGTCAGTGAAGCGCGGTAGCCGACGGTCAGGGCGTGCTCGGCGAACGGCCAGTCGAACCCTTCCTTCGCCATGCCAAGCGCGATGATGATGTCCACTCCATCGCGATCCTTTGAAGCGACTGTCGAAAGGTAGTGCTGGGTCTCGGAGCGTTTCTTCTGGTCGGCGTCATCAACCAGGTCCGCGACGCGGAGGATCTGCCCGGTGTCTTTGCGGCGGATCCGGATGATGCCGGTGTCCTCCGTGTCGATGACCTCGCCGATCGAATCGATGATGAATCCGACTTCTTCGATCTTGTCTTTGGTGGATTCACCCGAGTTCACGTTGGGGATGTGAAGAATGGTCTTTTTATCGAGATCAAGAACCTCGCCGATCGCTTCCGTGTAGCGCCCCTGGTAAAAGTGGTGGCCGATGCCCAGCGATTTGAGATGTTCATACCCGTTGAGCTGGTCGTAGTAGTTGAACGTGACCGGGGTGAATTTGGCCTCGTCCTCAGTGGAAAGCACGGGCACAGAGTCGCCACGGAAGTAGGAGCCTGTCATTGCCACGATGTGCACGTCCGAGCCATTCATAACGTCACGAAGCAGCGCCCCGAGCCGGTTCCCTCCGATGTCGGCGGAGACGTGGTGGAACTCATCGATCGCGAGCACCGTCCCGTTGAAGGCATCCGGCGCGATCTTCTCGAAGGCGAACCGCAGAGTGGCATGGGTGCAGACCAAAGTCGCATCCGGACCCTCCAGGAATTTGATGAACGCAGCGACCTTGCCCGCCGAAGTTCCCGGCGTGCAGAGGTTGTGTTCGGCCTTGATATTCCAGTCGGCAAAGAACCCGTGGGCGGTCAGATCTGTTGAAGAGAACGATGCGCCGATCGAACGTTCCGGGACTGCGACAATGACCTTCTTACGGCCCTGGTTGTAAAGCTTGTCAAGTGCCACGAACATGAGTGCTCGCGACTTGCCCGATGCAGGCGGCGCCTTGACCAGCAGATGCTGGGCGTCGCGCTTCGCGAAGACACGCTGTTGCATCTCGCGCATCCCCATGGCGTCAGTGTTTACCGACGCACCTGTGCGGGCGTACGTTACGTCAACGATGTTAAGCGGCTGGTTCAATTTCTTAGCTCCCCATAATTGCTTCGTCAGCAGTCATCAGTTCATACATGCTGAAAAGGTCCGACAACCGCTGTTCGTCCGTTTCGTACCCGCGCTTGGAGAAGATCGCGTCGACCAATGAGTCGACTTCTGAATGCGCGGCACTCAGATCCGCAGGCATAAAATCTGGGTCGTACAACTCGGCGAGTGTCTTCTGACAGTGGTACTCGCGCACGTCGAGCACTCGTAGCGCTGCAGCCGAAAGCCGCTCTCTTAGTGCTTCCGAGAGCGGCGGAACCGGGAAGTTGTTGTAGACGATGGTGTTTGAGTAGCGAAGACGGGTCTCAAGCTGACCGCCCACGGCGCGAGTCCACGTCATGTGCATTCTCGACGTCAATAGGGCGAATACCCACGGCTCCGCGTCGTAAATGGCAAACGCATCTGAGATGACGATTGATGCATCGAGATATCCCATCGGCATATACTCTCGCCGCTCGGAAGAGACGCGCGGAATGATTATCGAATCCGTCGGCCTATAGCGGATCTCCACAAAACGGTGCGGTATCCGTGCGTAGTTCTGAGTGGCAACCTTCTTACTCGCCCGACGCACCTGCGCAACTCGATCGAGACGGCTGGCAATAAAATCTATGCGCCGTGCATTATCTACCTCTTCGTCAGGGATCCAGAGGCAATACCGCGCCTTGTCGTTGATGAACTCATCTGGTCCCATGAACCGCTTGATGTACGCGCCCACTTCTGGATAGCTAGTAAGTGCCTCTTCCCTCTCAGCGTCGGAGAGAAGGAGCGCCCCTCCATCTTTTGGGAATGAGCCAAGCGTCATCGGCGGCAGGGCTGACGACATTGGCTTAGAACTACGTCTCAGCATTACGTTGGGCGCGTCCGTTAAATAGCCATTGATGTTGTTAGCATCGACCTGAATTTCGTCAGTGTATATATGCTTCGGCCTGGAGCTAGCCGCACGCAGGTTGATAACGACGACAGTGACACCTGCGTTCCGCTTGGCGTTGTTCACCCACTTGAACGAGGTGTACGCGTATCCAATCTCGATATCCTTGGCGAAGATTATCGGGAACAGTAGTTCCACCTGCGCTCCCTGGGTAATCGAATTAGTGCTCACGAAGGCAAGCTCTGCGCGACTTCCTTCGATGTAGTCAGCACCTTTGACGAACCACAATGCGATGTAGTCGAGATCTGACGAAAAAGTGCGTCCTTGAAATACAAACGGGTAGTCCGCCTTCATGTCAGCGTTTTGCGTCTTCCCACCCTTGTATGGCGGGTTCCCGATGAGGTAGATCTCCTCGTTTCCAGAGTTGACGCAAACCTGCTGCCAATCGATGCGAGCTGCGTTTCCGCGATGAATTTGCCCAGTCTCCTTGAGCGGGATGAGCGGCAGATCGACTCGGAACTTCGCCAAGAACTCTTGATTCATCTGATGTTTCGCGATCCAAAGCGAAAGTATTGCAACCTCGACCGCAAAATCGTCGATCTCGATTCCAAAGAAGTTCTCGATCTTGATCTTGGAGTCAGCGAACAGTACCTGATGCTTAGAATCGATCTCCGTGAGACGCTCGAGGATTGCGTGTTCTAGCCGGCGCAGTTCCTTGTAGGCAATGACTAGAAAATTTCCCGATCCACACGCCGGATCGAAGACCTTGATCTGCCCGATTCGATCGAGGAGCGACTCGAGCTTTCTTGGCGTGTTGTACGCGCCGTCGAACTCCGCCTTGAGCGAATCCAGGAAAAGCGGCTCGATCGTCTTTAGAATGTTCGGCACCGAGGTGTAGTGCTGTCCGAGATCCGAACGCTTACCTGGGGTGACGATCGCTTGGAACATCGACCCGAAGATGTCTGGGTTGATCTCTCGCCAGATCAGCTTGCCGGACTCGATAAGCAGGTCGCGCGACTTTTTTGTGAACTCCGGAACCACATGATCTGTTGTCATTGTGAAAAGTCGTCCGTTCACATAGGGGAACGCTGCCAGGTGAGCGGGCTTGTCGTTTGCATGCTCCGTGTCCAGCGCAGTGAAGACAGTGGTAAGGAACCCGGCTACGTCGGAGCCGTCGGACTGGGTATGGGAGCCCACGGAATTAGTGAATTGTCCCTCAGCGAAAATCCCGGTGTCCTCAGCGAAGAAGCAGAACAGCAACCGTGTGAAGAACACGTTCAGCGAGTGTCGCCCATTTGTCTGGTTCAGCAAGTGCGGGTTGGCGCTGAGCAGCTCGTCGAAGAGCTTCCCCATTCGCTCGGCGGCTTTGACGTCGGCGTGGGCCTCGGCAACGTATTGTGCTTTCTCCATACCGGCCCAAGGCAGGAAAAACGTGGAGTGCTTGTCGATGTCCCGTATCGAGATCATCAAGTTCTCGCCAGTCTTAGTGTCGACGGCGATCAGTTCGGTGTAGTCGGTGACGATTACAAAACGTGTGTTGAAGCGCACTATGGCCGGCGAAGTCCGCAGTGATTCGAACGAGGCCAGCGGATCACCGGTTGTCTCGTGGAAATAGACAACATTCTTCTGCGCAACGTCGGTCGCCTTGTCCTCAGCGACGTTGAGCGAACCATTCCGGAGCCTCGTGACGTTGCCCTGGGACCGGCCGTAGGCGAGGAGTAGTTCAAAGATGAAGTCTCGATCGTAGGTCTCTCGTCCGCCCAAAAGAGCTACGCGCTCCTGGACTGCTTTGAGGTTGAGCTTCACCATGGCGTACCTTCGTTCATCTTCTTCATAGAGGGAGCAGGCAGCGAATTTGGCGGACTCACCTTAGAGGTGCCCACTTGGACTCTGCCGCAATGTCACCGCCCACCCAGTCATCACGCTCGCCTGAAACTCGCAGCGGCGGCCAACTTTTTAGGCGGCATGCCCTTGTCCGCGGTAAAGGCGTAGACCATGTCTTTGGCACACCGAGCTCGGAAGCGACTTCGTCAGCCGACAGCCAAGACTCCGTCGCCAAATGCCAACCCTCAACTTCCGCGCCCGGACGCGGGCACACACCTCGACTGTAACGGATCAGGCCCTTCTGAACCGTGCTTATCAGGTCCTGACCTCGAGGTGTCAAGGGTCGTAAGAGCCGCCTGCACTTTGGCAGCCATTGGGACGTACCCAGGCGAAGCCGCGGGTCCCATAATGGAAAGCCTCACTCTCCGACCGCCACCCTCCGCGAACGCACCGGCCTTCCCGAGCGCGAACATCGCCGGTTTGAACTTTGAAGCGCGAGTTCCTGCGAAGACACGCCTTCCGGCTGGAGGACGGACTCCATAACCATCGGTTCGCCAATGGCCGCCAGACCATGCCCGTTACCAATCTGCTGGACCTCGTCGTTCACCGTCCACTCCGTTGCCCAGCGACGCCACTTCGGATGCGAAATATCGCGAATCCTCCGTCTGGCGCTGGGCCGGATCACTCCCAGCCAACACTGCCACGCATATGCCTAATAAGCCCCTGTCGGGGGCCGAGCGGGCCCGTGCGCAGGTCGTCGGAGGCTCCGGGCTCCGTGAGTCCGCACTGAAAGCAGCCCAGCATCTCGGTCGCCGACGCTCTAGAAGGCGGGGGTTATCCCGACAGTGTTACCCGATCGCCAAACAGCTATGCCGTGACCGTGAAGGCGCTTTCGAGAAGCACACTGTCCCGTGACGATGGGCCGACCAGAAGCTCGAACTCCCCCGGTTCCACCACGCGGAGCCCTGCGGTATCCACGATGCTGCAGTCGGCCACGGGCAGGTCGAGCCGCACCCGCACGCTCTCCCCCGGAGCCATCAACACCTGGCGGTAGGCCTTGAGCTCCTTGTCGGTCCAGCTCACCGACGTCACGACATCGCGTACGTAGACCTGCACGGTTTCCAATGCCGGGCGGGTGCCGGTGTTCTGCACGGTCACGTGCGCCACGATCGTGTCGGCTGTCGTGAGCGACGTCTGCTCGAGTACCAGGTCGGCGTACTCCACCGTGCTGTAGCTGCGGCCCTCGCCGAACGCCCAGGCGGGCGACTGGGTGAGGTCGGCGTAGCGGTCGCCGTGCTGGCCGCGCAGCTGGTTGTAATAGGTGGGCTGCTGGCCCACGTGGCGGGCGAACGAGATGGGCAGTCGGCCCGACGGCTCCACGGCTCCGACGAGGATCTCGGCGAGGGCGCGGCCGCCCTGCATGCCTGGGTTGGCCGACCAGAGCACGGCGGCGGCGTGCTGCACCGAAGCCGGCAGCACGAGGGGCTTGGAGGCGAGCAGCACCACTACCACCGGCTTGCCCGTGGCGATGAGGGCGTCGAGCAGGGCGATCTGCCCGCCGATGAGCTCGAGCGTGGCCGTGGAACGGCCCTCGCCGACGAGTTCGATCCGGTCGCCGACTACGGCCACCACCACATCCGCGTTCTGGGCTGCGGCCACGGCCTCGTCGATCAGGGCCTGATCGGGCTCGCACGGCACCACGTGCGGCGGGCGGGGCTGGCCGTCGGGGAAGGTCGCGCCGGCGGGGTCCGGCTCGAGGGTGAGGATGTCGGCGCCGCGGGCGTGGGTGATCGTGAAGGTGTCGGGGGCGATGCCGCGGAGGCCGTCGAGCACGGTGGTGATCATCTCGCGGGGCTGCCCGTCGAGCCAGCCCACCTGGCCGGAGCCGCCGGCCCAGTCGCCGAGCTGGGTTTGCGCGTCGTCGGCCAGCGGCCCTACGACGGCCACGCGGGTGGGCGCGGCCGCGGAGAGTGGCAGCAGCCCGTCGTTTTCGAGCAGCACGATCGAGCGGCGGGCCATTTCGAGGTTCAGCTCGGCGTGCGCGGTGGTGCCCACGGTGCCGGTCAGGTCGGCCTGGGGCCCGCGCGGGTTCTCGAACAGGCCGAGCTCGAACTTGAGGGTGAGGATGCGGGCCACGGCGGCGTCGAAGGCATCCGCCTCGAGCAGACCTTGCTGCACGGCGTCCTGGGCGCCTTCGAAGAACTTGGGGGTGGTCATGATCATGTCGTTGCCGGCGCGCACGGCCGCGGCCGCCGCGTGGGTGTAGTCGGGTTGCACCTTCTGCTCCCACACCATGCGGCCCACGTTGTCCCAGTCGGTAATGAGGGTGCCGGTGTAGCCCCACTCGCCGCGCAGCACGTCGCTGAGCAGCCAGTCGTTCACCGTGATGGGCACGCCGTCCATGCTCTGGTAGCCGAGCATGAACGACCGGCAGCCCTCCCGGGCCACCCGTTCGAATGGCGGCAGAAACCAGGAGCGCAGCTTGCGCCGGGAGATGTCGGCCTCGGTGGCGTCGCGGCCGCCCTGGGTCTCGGAGTAACCGGCGAAGTGCTTGGCGGTGGCGAGGATCGCGGTGGGATCGGCCAGGCCGTCGCCCTGGTAGCCGCGCACCATGGCGCTGGCGAGTTCGCCGATGAGGAACGGGTCTTCACCGAAGGTCTCGTTCACCCTCCCCCAGCGCAGGTCGCGGGCGATGCAGAGCACCGGTGAGAAGGTCCAGTGAATGCCGGTGGCCGCCACCTCCACCGCGGTGGCCCGGGCGACCCGCTCCACCAGCTCGGCGTCCCAGGAGGCGGCCATGCCGAGCTGCGTCGGGTAGATGGTGGCGCCCTCGTGGAACGAGTGCCCGTGGATGGCGTCCTCGGCGATGAGCAGCGGAATGCGCCACCGGGTCTGGGCGGTGAGGTCGTTCGCCCGGCGGATGAGTTCGGGTGAGGTGTGCAGGACGGAGCCGGCGTGCTTCTGCAGCACGTGGTCGTCGAGTTCCTCTCGCGCGTCAAGCTGCAGCATCTGGCCGATCTTCTCCTCGAGCGACAGCCGGCCGAGGAGGTCGGCGACGCGCTCGGGAACCGGGCGGGACGCATCCTGGTACAGGAAGGTGGCGGTGGTGGTGGGGGAAATCCTCATGGTGTCTGTGGTGCCTTCTTCTGGGGTGCAGTCTCAAGTGTGGGGGTGCGCACAGCGGTCATCGCGTCGTTGACGTCGAGACCCTTCTTCTTCATGGCGCGGGCGCGCTCGCCGGCCGAGCGCAGGCGGGGGTTGACGTACTCGTCGATGCCGAAGTTGATCAGCGACAGCGCCACCCCGAGGATGGCGATGCAGAGCCCGGCCGGGATGTACCACCACCAGAAGTCGGGGAAGGCACCGTTCTGCTGCGCCCAGAACAGGATCGTTCCCCAGTTGAGGTTGGTGATGGGGATCACCCCGATGAACGCGAGCGTGGTGAGGCCCAGCACGGCCGCGGTGACGGTGCCGACGAAGCTTGACGCGATGATCGCCATCAGGTTGGGCAGCATCTCCACCAGGATGATGCGGTGCAGCGGTTCGCCGTTGGCCCGGGCGGCCTGGATGAAGTCGCGGTTGCGCAGCGACATGGTCTGTGCGCGCAGCACCCGGGCTCCCCAGGCCCAGCCTGTGGCGGCCAGCACAGCGGCGATGAGGATCAGCGGCGGGTTCTCGAACTGGGAGGCGACGATGATGATCAGCGGCAGCCCGGGGATGACGAGGAACACGTTGGTGATCGCGGACAGCGATTCGCTGCGCCAGCCTCGGGTGTACCCGGCGACGACGCCCATCAGCACGGCGATGGCGGTGCCGATGATGCCGGCCAGGAAGCCGACGATGAGCACACCGCGGGTGCCGTAGATGATCTGGCTGAGGATGTCTTCGCCCATGTGGGTGGTGCCGAGCAGGTGGGCGAGGGACGGCGCCTGTCGCAGCGCCGTGAAGTCCTTCTCCAGTGCGCCGTAGGGGGCGATCACGTCACCGAGCAGCGCGACGACGACGAAGACGCCGAGGATGATGATGCCGGTGAGCGACTTGGGGTTGCGGAACATCGCGAACGACATAAGCAGCTGCGACCAGAAGGTCTTCTTCTGCGGCACCTGGCGGGACACCGGGGCACGCATTGTGGAGGTCTCGGGGGCGCCGAGACTGGCCGGGCCGGTGGGGATTGTGGGGATGGTCATCTCAGGCCTCCGTCTGGCGTGTGCGGGGATCGAGGATGGCGTAGGCGACGTCGGCGAGGATGTTCGCACACAGCACCGCCATCGTGATGATGAGGAAGACGCCCTGCATGAGCGGGTAGTCCTTGGCGTTGGTGGCATCCAGCAACAGCTTGCCGATGCCGGGATAGGAGAAGACCATCTCCATCACGATGGTGCCGCCCACGATGAAACCGATCGACAGCGCGAAGCTGGACAGCTGCGGCAGCATGGCGTTGCGGGCGGCGTAGTTCCAGAGCACCCGCCGGTTGGGCATGCCCTTGGCCTGCGCCACGGTGATGTAGTCCTCGTCGAGCACGGTGAGCATCATGTTGCGCATGCCGAGGATCCAGCCGCCGAGCGACGCGATCACGATCGTGATCGCGGGCAGCGCGCCGTGGGCGATCACCTGACCGATGAAGTCGGCGGTGAGCTCGGGTGAGGCGCCCTTGTCGTAGGCGTGCGAGGCGGGGAACCAGCCCAGGGTCGACGAAAAGACGGCGATGGCGATCAGCCCGAGCCAGAAGTACGGCACGGTGCTGAAGAACGTGGAAATCGGCACGATCACGTCGGCTTTGCTGCCGCGGCGCCAGCCGATCAGGGCACCGGTGGCGGTGCCGAGCAGGAACGACACGATGGTGGCGATGCCGACCAGGCCGAGGGTCCACGGCAGGGCCGAGGAGATGACCTCCCCCACCGGGGCGAGGCCGTTGGAGAAGGAACGGCCGAGGTCTCCGCTGAACAGGAGACCCCAGTAGCTCGTGTACTGGTCCCAGACCGAGGTGTTCTCGTCGAGGCCGAAGAGGATGCGCAGGGAGCGTTCGGCCTCGGGGGTGATCTGGCCGGCGTTGCGCTGCATGTAGGCGGTGACGGGGTCGCCGGCCATCATGCGGGGCAGGAAGAAGTTGATGGTGATCGCCGCGAACGCCGTGAACAGGTAGAACGCGGTGCGGCTGGCGATGAAACGTACCGGGATCTTCATGCGACACCTCCCTCGGGGCGGCCGGATGCGGCGAAGTGCTTTTCCGGGTCGGGCGAGGCCGCGCGGAGCTCCCGGGTGTATTCGTGCTGGGGGTTGAGGATGACGTCGTCAGCGGGGCCGTGTTCGACGACCCGGCCGTGGTGCAGCACCATGATCTGGTCGCTGAAGTGCCGGGCGGTGGCGAGGTCGTGGGTGATGTAGAGCACGCCCAGGCCCTCCTCGCGCTGTAGATCGGCGAGCAGGGTGAGCACCCCGAGACGGATGGAGACGTCGAGCATCGACACCGGCTCATCCGCGACGAGCAGCGCCGGCCGGGAGGCCAGCGCGCGGGCGATGGCGACGCGTTGGCGCTGCCCGCCGGAGAGCTCGTGCGGGCGCCGGTCGATGACCGCGCCCGGGTCCAGGCGCACCCGTTCGAGCAGTCGCCGCACCTCGGCCTCGATCTGGGCTTTGGGCACGACGTTGTCGAGCTGCAGGGGACGCTCGAGGTGGTAGCGGATGGAGTGGTAGGGGTTCAGCGACGCGAACGGGTCCTGGAAGATCATCCGCAGCGTCTGCCGGTAGCGGCGGAGGCCCTTGCCGTGGCGCGGGATGGGCTGGCCGTTCAGCAGCACCTGCCCGCTGGTGGGCGTCTCCAGCTGGGTGAGGATCTTGGCGATGGTGGACTTGCCGCTGCCGGACTGGCCGACCAGGGCGATGGTCTCGCGGTCGTGCAGGGTGAAGCTCACGTCGTCGAGGGCGAGCATCGACGAGGCGCCGCGCACCCGGTAGCGCTTGGAGACGTTGACAAACTCGAGCGTGGTCATCGGACCAGCACTCCCCTCTCGCCGGTGAGGCGGGGAAACGACGCCAGCAGCGTCTTGGTGTATTCGTGTTGCGGGTGTTCCCAGAGGTCTCGTGCGGGGGCGAGTTCGATGATCTCGCCCTCACGCATCACCGCGATGCGGTCGCTGATCTCCAGCAGCAGCGGCAGGTCGTGGGTGATGAAGATCACCGAGAAGCCGAATTCGTGGCGCAGCTGGGAGATCTGGCGCAGGATCTCGCGCTGCACCAACACGTCCAGGGCGGTGGTCGGTTCGTCCATGACCATCAGCTGCGGGCGGAGTGCCAGCGCCATGGCGATCATCACGCGTTGGCGCATGCCGCCGGAGAGCTCGTGCGGGTACGAGCGGATGCGCTCGCGGCCCACGGCCACCAGCTCCAGGAGTTCCTCGCACGCGGCCCGGCGCTCCCGCCGGCTCAGGTCGGGGCGGTGCACCCGGAAGACGTCGTCGAGTTGGGCGCCGATGGTGGTGACGGGGTTGAGCGCGTTCATCGCGCCCTGGAAGACCATCGAGATCTTGTCCCAACGGAACCGGCGCATCTCCTCGAGGTCGAGGGCGTTGACATCGATGTCGACCCCGGACGAGTCGTGGAAGGTGACGCTGCCACCCGTGATGACAGCGGGCGCGCGCAGCAGGCGCTGCAGGCCGTAGGCGAGGGTGGTCTTGCCGCATCCGCTTTCGCCGGCGAGCCCGAGGATCTCACCGCGTTGCAGTTCGAGGGTGATGTTCTTGACCGCTTTGACGGGCGGGTCGACGTCGTACTCGATCGAGAAATCGCGCACGGAGAGCAGGGGGTCTGACATTGGGGGTCGTCGCTTTCGTGAAGGTCGGCGATTCAGGGGCGGATGCGCGTGCATCCGCCCCGTCGTCGATTCGAGCTACTTGGCCGGTGTCAGTTTGGTGAGGATCAGCGGCACGGTGACCTGCACGGGGTCGGCGGTGGCGTACTGGTCGTCTTCGCTGGGCCAGCCCACGTAGTTGCGGGTGTTGTACTCGCCCAGCACCGGGTGGGTGCCGACCGGGATCACCGGCACGTCATCGACGAAGATGGTCTGGATCTCGTCGAGCGCCGCGGTGCGCTCCTCATCGGTGGCCGCGGTGGCGTAGGTGTTCAGCAGTTCGGTGGCCCGGGGGTTCTCGTAGCGGCCGAAGTTGTAGTCCACCTCGTCGCCGGCCAGCAGCCAACGGCCGTCCATGGTGTCGGAGTAGAGGTCGTACGGCGTGGTTCCGCTGTCGGTCCAGTGCATGATGGCGTCGAAGTTGCCGGAGCGCTTATTGGCCCACCAGGTGTCGGCGTCGGGGGTGTTCACCTTGGCGTCGGCGCCGAGGGTCTTGGTCACCTGGTCGGCGATGAGACTGATGCCGGTGACGTAGTCGTTCCAGCCCTGCGGAACCTCGAGGGTGAACGAGACGGGTTCGCCATCGGGGTCGATCAGGGCGTCTTTGGCCCAGGTGTAACCCGCCTCTTCGAGGATCGCGCGAGCACCCTCGACGTCCATCGAGAACTCTTCGCCCTCGTACTGGGGAGCGATGTACTTGTCACCGACGGGGGTGGGCATGCCGGTCACCGACGACAGTTCGGGGCCGGCCTTCTCGCGGGCGATCTCGGTGTGCGCCGCACGGTCGATGACGATGTTGACGGCCTGGCGGAAGGCGACGTTGTTGAACGGCTTCTGCTGGTGGTTGAGGAAGAGCACGTCGGGGGCCAGCACGTTGGCGGCCCAGAACACGTTGTGCTCGGGGTCCTTGTTGACGAAGGCGCTCTCCACGTTGGGGATGAAGGCCTGCGCCCAGTCGGCGTCGCCGTTGGCGAGGGCCGTGGTGAGCGCCGTGTTGTCGTTGTAGGAGACGTAGTACAGGGTGGGCACGGCGAGGTCGCCGCCCCAGTAGTCGTCGCGGGCCGTCATGGTGACGGACTGGCTACTGAAGCTCTCCAGCGTGTACGGGCCGGTGCCCACGGGGTTGGGGTTGGTCTCGGTGGTGGGGTCGGCGATGTCGGCCCAGATGTGCTCGGGCACCATCGGGATGTGCAGCACCTGGGCCTGCTTGACGAACTTCGACTCGGCGAAGGTGAGCACGACGTTCTCGCCGTCCTTCACAATGTCGGTCAGCTGCAGGTTGCCCGTGTCGAAGGCGGGCGTGTTGCGGATCATGTTGAAGGAGAACACGACGTCGTCGGCGGTGAAGTCCTCCCCGTCGTTCCAGGTGACGCCGGTGCGCGGGGTGACCGTGAGCTGCGTGAAGTCCGCGTTCCATTCGACCTTCTCGGCCAGCCAGGGAGTGGTCTCGTTCTCTCCGACGGCGTTCACCATGGCGAGGGGCTCGAAGACCACGTTCTTGTAGCCGAGCTTGTTCGCCGAGGAATCACCGATCCACGGGTTGTTCGACTCCGTGGCGATGGCGCCGTCGGGCTTCGCGATGGTCAGTGCCGCTCCGGACTCGGGCTTTGATGCGGTGCCCGTGTCTGCGCTGCAGCCGGTGAGGGCCAGAGCCGCCACCATCCCGATCCCGATGAATGTGGATTTAAGCCTCATTGCTTCTCCTTTGGTGATGCACCGCCATGGTGCCCATTCCGAGTTAACTTACTTGCTGGTAAGTAAGTAATTAGGACAGACGTTACCAACAAGTCAGTAACATGACAAGTGTGTGGTTTCGCACAACAAATTCATCGTCGAAGGGAGTGCCGTGAGCAACGAAAACACGGGCCATACCCCCCGCCCCAGGCCTGCCACCCAGCGCAAACGCACCGAGATTCTCGACGCCGCGATCGACATCTTCGGCAATCGCGGCTACGCGAACGGAACTCTCGCCGACATCGCCGAACAGGTGGACATCACCCACGCCGGGGTGCTGCACCACTTCGGGTCGAAGCAGAATCTGCTCCTCGAGATGCTCGCCTACCGCGACCAGACCGACGTCGCCGACCTGGACGAACAGCACATCCCGGATGGGCCGGAGCTCTTCCTGCATCTGGTGCGCACCGCTGTCGTGAACTCGCGCCGGGCCGGCATCGTGCAGGTGTACACGGTGCTCTCCGCGGAGTCCGTCACCGATGATCACCCGGCACGCTCGTTTTTCGAGCGCCGGTACTCGACGCTGCGAGGCGAGGTCGCGGAGGCGTTCCGCGTGTTGTGCGCACAGGAGGGCGTCGCGGAGCCGTCGACGATCGACGCCGCCTCGGCGAGCATCCTCGCGGTGATGGACGGACTGCAGCTGCAATGGCTGCTTCATCCGCAGGAGATCGAGCTGGCCGAGGCCAGCGAGTTCGCCATCCGGGCCATCGTCAACGCCGTGCTGCATCCGGGCCCGGACCTCGCCGACTACTCCCGCGGGTGACGCCGAGCCGGTCATGTTCGCTGGTTGAGCTTGTCGAAACCCGGTGTGCAGCACCTCACGGGGTCTCGACAGGCTCGACCAGCGGGTCAGGCTCGACCAGCGGGTCAGGCTCGACCAGCGGGTCAGGCTCGACCAGCGGGTCAGGCTCGACCAGCCGATGACCGCGCGCGGCCGGGAGTACCGTTGAACCGGGTCGAGCACCACGATCATCGGACGCTGGGTCGGCAGGCCCCGGCCGGCGTTGTCGGGCACATCGGCGAGCAGCTTGACCGCGGCGGTGCCGCGAGCTCTTTGTGGTGGTGGGCACGCGCAGCTGAGATTTGCGGGCGCGAGCTGCGCGCGATCCTGCGCGGCCATGAGGACTCGTTTCAGGTATGACCTTCAGGGGTGAATGCCCTCTGGCCGATAGAGTGAGCGATTCGTAACAAGTGTGGTTGAGGGGATGACTCATGTTCGGATTTGGGCGGAAGAAGAACACGTCACCGGAGGGTGGCGCCGAGTCACCGGGCGGTGATGACACGAGTTCGGAGCTGGCAGCTGTTATCGCGGCCAGGGATGCTGCGTGGTCGTCTGTCGGGACGGTCGATCCCTATGTCGTCGCCCACTTGATCAACCCTGCGTTTATGGGAGGTCCGCAGTGGCCGGGTCTTCGACAGGCCTTCAGAAAAGTCACCCGCGCAGACGGTTTGGCGATCGTGGCCTCCGATGGACTCGCCGACCCCGATCTCGATGACCCTGCGGCCGGCCCCGGACTGGGCGCGGAGGTGTACTTCTGCTCGACCCTGTTCGCGGACACCCCGGTGAGCGATCTGGGTAGCCTGTGGCCGTTCGAGACCGTGTATGAGGTAGCGCAGAACATCGCATCCATGCGTGTCGAACTCGGCCCACAGTTGGAGCGCTACGGGGCCCTGTCGCTGAGCCTGCCCGGAAGCTCGGCACCCGCGGACTGGCTCGATGAGGACGGAACCCTCGGGGTGCTCCTCGGCCTTCCCGTGGACGACGTTCCGGTGAGCGTCGACATCCCGAATGGCACGGTACACCTTGTGGGAATTTCGCCCCTTCGGCCGGCCGAACTCTCCTACATCCTCGCGGAAGGGGCCGAGGCTCGCCGCGACGTGGCCCAGCGCCTGACTCGTCTGCCCACATCGGTGCGCGCGTCACCCGACCGGCCCAGCGTGGTGCCCGATCTGACGTGAGCTGGACGGGCGTCGGTACCGGCGTTGTGGCGGTCGTTCTAGAGTCGCCGACACCTACGGCGCGATGACACGCTGGCTGTTGCTGCTCAACCGGCCGTTGACGGTGTTGGCTCCACCCGAACTGCGTGCGGCGTTTGCCGAGGTCGCCGCCGCGGCCGGCCGGGTCGCTGACGGCGCGTGACCCACCCATGGGCATGCACACGCGCTTCCATCGCGACGTGACGGAGGGGACGCTGCAAGGGTTGGCCGCTCGTGGAGGCGGAGAGTTCGCTGCACCTCGTGCGGCTGGATGCGCCCGCTATAGGTGGCGCATCCAGCCACACGAGGCGCACTGAGTGGTGCGATGCCCTACTCGGGGCCTCGGGGCGACCTCGTTCAGCCGTTCAGCCTCTCCACTCGAACCAGCCACATCCATGAATGATGAATTTCGCAACGGCACACGAGTAGCCTTGAGGCGTGGCTGAACTGTTCGGCTGCGTGCTCGGGGGGAGGACGTTGCAATGGGCCAGGTCGATGCAAACGGCGCAAAAGAGACTCTCGAAGCAGTAGACGGCCTTCTTCATCTGCGCTGGCGGCCCGGGGTTCACATTCAGGTCGAAGACGCCCAAGCCGCGATGGCGAAAGTGAACGACGCGTGCGGGACCGAGCGGCGGGGCATGCTCGTAGATATGGCAGCGGTCGGTTCGGTGAGCCGTGAGGCCAGGGCCGTGTGGTCGATTCCCTGCAGCGCCTCACGCATTGCGCTCTTGGGCAAATCACCTGTCGACCGAGTCTTGGCGAACTTCTTTCTCGGAGTGCATGTGCCGCCGTGCCCGACTCGGTTCTTCACCTCGCGCAGCGAAGCCATGGAATGGCTCACCGCCGGTGTCTGAGCCTCCAGAATCGCTCTGCGGGGTGCGTCTTTGGGCGATATGAGCTCGGCACAAGGCGTCGATGACCCCCGCTTGCAGCAGTTGGTGGACGGTGTTGTCCGTTTAGCCGCCGGCGAGTTGGACGCACGCATAGAACCGTCGGAGTTGAGGGATGACATCGACGCTGTGATCACGGGCGTCAACCTCCTCGCCGAGGAACTCAGCTACATCTACTCAGATCTGGAACAGCGGGTTTCCGACCGTACCGCCATGCTGCAGCGAACTCAGGCTGAGCTGGAACAGATGGCCAAGACTGATGACCTCACGGGTCTTGCGAACAGGACCCTGCTCAACGAGCGAATCCACGAGGCGATCGCGGCCAGCAAGGACAGTGGAAAACCCCCGGCTGTGCTGGTGCTGGACGTGGATTCTTTCAAAGCCGTCAATGACGCTCTGGGCCACGGGGCCGGCGATGCCGTTCTGATCGAAGTTGCCCGACGCCTCCAGTGCGCCGTACGTGCCGTCGATACCGTGGCACGTCTGGGTGGGGATGAGTTCGCCATCCTCCTCACCGACGCGACGGAAGACGAAGTGCTCGCCATTGCGCACCGGGCGTCGGCGCAGCTTCAGGACAGCGTGCGGGTAGGAACCGAAACCGTCTGGGCGATGGCCAGCATCGGAGTGCGCATAGGCACGCCGGGCCTTCCAGCTGAGTCGCTGATTCGGGATGCTGACATCGCCATGTATCAGGCAAAGGCGCGAGGCCGCAACAACATCCAGTTCTTCCACCCCGACATGCTCGAAAGCGTTCGTGAACGCGCCCGCATAACAGCCGAACTTCGTACGGCCGTCGCCGGCGGCGAACTGGCCCTGTGTTACCAGCCGGTGGTCGAACTGGGCACAGGAACAGTCATCGGTTTCGAAGCGCTCCTTCGGTGGCACCATCCGGTGCGCGGACTCATCATGCCGGATAGCTTCATCCGCATCGCGGAAGAAACCGGTCTGATCCTGGAGGTGGGGCGGTGGGTGCTGCACGAAGGAGTCGCCCAGCTACGGCGCTGGAGCGCAACCGAGCCTGAGCTCACAGACTTCTGTCTTCACATCAATCTCTCCGCCGTCGAACTGCTTCGCAGTGACCTGCTGGAAGATGTCACCGAGACGCTCGCTCGCAATCACGTGGCTCCGCAGCGATTGGTTCTGGAGATCACCGAGTCCGTGTTGATGTCGAAGGGAACTGCGGAAGAACAGGTTCTGGGCGAGCTGCGGGATCTCGGAGTGGGTCTGCAAATTGACGACTTCGGCACCGGCTATTCGTCCATCAGCTATCTTCGAACGCTTCCAGCAGACACAGTGAAGGTCGACCGTTCCCTCATTCAGGACATGGTGTCCGACCCTCAGCAGCAAAAATTCGTCGCCGCCATTCTTCAACTGATTCACTCGGCGGGGCTGAAGGCGATCGTGGAAGGCATTGAGACCGCCGAACAGGCGGCTCTCTTGCAGACCCTGGGCTGCCTGTACGGACAAGGCTATTTCTATGACCGCCCGCTACCGCCCGAGACGGTTATGGGAAGGCTCAAGAGGCGCGCGCACCGTCAGTAGAGTGAGAGCATGTCAAAGCTTTGGGAGCGGATGCTACTCGTCCCGACGGTGGTACGCCTCACCTCCCGGGCACCGAAGGACCCGTCAGTGGCGTGGGACGGGTACTGGCGCGGAATCCTCACCACGGGCCGTTCGGGAGACGTGCTGTGGGACTCCGGGTCCCAGACCGAGCACGAGCAGTACACCGACGTCCTCATGGGCCATTTCAATCCGGCTCTTCCCGTCATCGACGTTGGGTGTGGCAACGGAACCAATACCCGCTGGCTTGCTGGTCTGTTCCCCAGCGTTGTCGGGATCGACGTATCCGTCGGCGCGATCGAGCTGGCGAGACGCGAAGCAGCAGGCCTCCACAACGTTGACTTCATGGTGATGGATGCAACGGAGGCAGGCGTGGGAGAGCGCCTGCTGGAATTGGTCGGGCCCGCCAATGTGTTTGTCCGCGGAGTTTTTCATGTGCTCAAGCCCGACAAGCAATCCAGATTGGCTGCCAACCTCCGCACCGTTGTCGGGGATAGTGGTCGGGTATTCCTTGCCGAAACCAACTTCCCCGGAAGCAGTCTTGCCTACCTGCAACAGCTGGGCGCCACCCGGCGAAGCATGCCACCGCAGTTGCAAAGGGCCCTGGAGAACCTGCCCCGCCCGGGCCATTTCGGTGTGCAGGAACGGCAGAACACGTTTCCGGACGCTGACTGGCAGTTGATCGCGGACGGCCCGGCGCACATCGAAGTGACTCCCATGAACGCGAGCGGCCACTCGCAGCAGGTTCCGGGATATTTCGCTCTCCTGGCCGGCGCATAGTCACCTCACCGTGGGCAGACACGAACCGTAATCTCGCCCCGGCTTCAGGAGCCACTGCCCTAGTGTCCTGTGCATGAGCACCCTCACCTCCTCCACCGTTGCCCCCGTCGACTTCGCCGGCCTGGCCGCGCGTTTCCGGCCGGTTTTCGCCCGGATCGCCGCGGGCGCATCCGCTCGGGAGCAGGATCACCGGCTGCCCGCCGAGCAGATCAAGGAACTCACGGCGGCCGGCTTCGGTGCCCTGCGCGTGCCCGTCGCCGACGGTGGGCTCGGCGCCAGCCTGCCGCAGTTGTTTCGGCTGCTCACCGAGCTGGCCGCGGCGGACTCGAACATCGCCCAGGCGCTGCGCGGCCACTTCGCGTTCGTCGAGGACCGTCTCGTGGCATCCGGCGCTCAGCGGGACGTGTGGCTGGCCCGGTTCGTGCGGGGTGAGATCGTGGGCAACTCCTGGACCGAGGTGGGCAGCGTCACCGTGGGCGATGTCATCACCCGGGTGCGCCCGGCGGTGGGCGGCAAGCCCGGCGAACTGGTCGTGAACGGAACCAAGTACTACTCCACCGGCAGCATCTTCGCGGACTGGATCGACACCTTCGCCCAGGTGGGCGACACCGGCAAGAACGTGATCGCCGTGGTGAACGCGCACCAGCCCGGGGTCACGCACAGCGACGACTGGGACGGCTTCGGTCAGCGCACCACCGGCAGCGGCACCAGTACCTTCGTGGATGCCCTCGTGACCGAAGAGAACGTGATCGACTTCGACACCCGGTTCAAGTATCAGACCGCGTTCTACCAGGCGGTGCTGCTGGCGGTGCTGGCCGGCACGGTCAAGGCCGCCGAGGTGGAGATCGCGGCCGAGGTGAAGGCCCGCACCCGCATCTTCTCGCACGGCAACTCGCAATCATTCGCCACCGACCCGCAGATTCTCCAGGTGGTGGGCGAGGTGTCCGCGCAGGCGTTCGCCGCCGAGGCGATCGTGGAGAAGGCGGCCTGGGCACTGCAGGGGGCTTTCGAGGGCGCGTTCCTGAGTGATGTGGTCGAGGAGGAACGGCTCAACGACCTCGCCGAGCTGGCGACCGCGCAGGCGCAGGTGGTCTTGGTGGCGCTGGCGACCCGGGCCACCTCCGATATCTTCGATGCGCTGGCCGCGTCAGGGGTGTCCCGGTCGAAGAACCTGGACCGGCACTGGCGCAATGCCCGCACCGCGGCCAGCCACAACCCGTGGGTATTCAAGGCGCGGATCGTGGGTGATTACGTCGTCAACGGCACCCAGCCCAACCGGATCTGGTCGATCGGGGCGGCGCCGAAGTAGCCGGGGCAGCCGAGCCGGGCTTCGCTGCACCTCGTATGGCCGGATGCGCCAGCTATAGCTGGCGCATCCGGCCACAGGGGGCGCACTGAACGGGCCCAGGCACCACCCGGGCTCCCTCGTCACTCGCCGCGCGCGTGCACCGGTCTGGCGTTCGCCGGGGGCTCTCCGACCTCCTGGAGGGTGTGGCCGTTGCAGGCCGCCTTGGTGACGCTGGCGCGCTCGATACGCGACACGGTGAACCAGCGCATTACATTGCGGAGCTGGCACCACCCAACCAGGTACCACTGGCCGTTCGTGGAGGCGAAGAGCACGGGTTCGACGTCGCGTGTGGTGGTGGTCCCGTCTGCCGCTGTGTAGCGAAGCCGGATCACTCGCTGCTCGGCCATCGCCTCCTCCAGTGCCGACCTGATCGCGCGGGAGGAGGAGGGAGGCGCGTTGACCCAGACTCGGCCGGCTAATTCGTCGGCTCGCGCTCGGGTTCGGGGGTCGAGCACGTCCAGGATCTTCTGGATGCCGGCCGAAGCCAGATCGGCGTAGGGGGCATCGGGCGCAGCAGACACGGCTGCCAGGAGCGCCACGGCCTGGGCCGGGGACAGACTGACCGGTGGCAGGGATGCGCCGACGGCAAGTCCGTAGCCGCCACCCGGACCTGGGCGCGACCACAGAGGTGCACCGCTGCGCTCGAGCGCGGCGAGGTCTCTCTTGACCGTGCGCACGGAGACGTCGAACTCTCTCGCCAGCCTGTCGGCGGAGCAGCCCCGTGAGCCGTTGCGGCGTAGCATCTCCGACAACGCGTGGAGCCGTTCAGTTCGCTTCATCGTTCGGCCCGCCGCAAATTCATGACATAAATAGTGACATACACCTGCCGGTAGCGCCTACGAGAGTAGTGACATGACAACTACAACGAGCAGTCCCACCATCGTTCTCATCGCGGGCCACTGGCTCGGCGCGTGGGCGTGGGATGACGTCCTTGACCACCTGACAACCGACCACGCGCGGGCCGTCGCGATGACCCTGCCCGGTCTCGACGGGGACGATCCCGAGCGGGCGACGAAGACCCTCGACGATCAAGCCACCGCGATCCTGGATCTCTTCGCTCGACTCGGGGTCTCCCAGGACCAGCCCGCGATCATCGTCGCTCACAGCGGGGCGAACTTTCCCGTGAGCCTCGTGCTCGACCGGCACCCGGAGCTTGTGCGGCGAGTGGTGTGGGTCGACTCCGGGCCGGTAGCCCCGGGAAGCGTCTTCGCTGCCGATCTACCGGAGGGGATGACGGAGCTTCCGCTGCCGCCCTTCGACGCTTTCCCCCCGCAGGCGAGCCTCGAAGGGCTGAGCGCCGAGGCTCTCGAGCGTTTCCGGGCCCGAGCGGTCCCGGAGCCGGGCCCCGTGCTTCGTCAGCCCCTCGAGCTCACGAACGATGCCCGGCGCGCGGTTCCGACCACCCTGGTGTGCTGCTCGATCCCGAGCGCGCAGATGCTGGAGCTGGCCCGATCCGGCCATCCCATGTTCGCCGAGGTTGCGAGCCTCGAGCACCTCGACGTCATCGACCTCCCGACGGGCCACTGGCCGATGTGGAGCCGCCCCGGCGATCTCGCCCAGGCCATTCGGGTGGCGGCGT
Organism: Cryobacterium arcticum; assembly: GCF_001679725.1. NCBI lineage: Bacteria > Bacillati > Actinomycetota > Actinomycetes > Micrococcales > Microbacteriaceae > Cryobacterium > Cryobacterium arcticum. The sequence goes on from NZ_CP016282.1 coordinate 2,928,466, forward strand.
CTCGAACCGACTGACCCGCCATGGGGCGGCCGGCCCGGGCGCCGCACATCCGTCGGGGCTTCGCTGCACCTCGTGTGGCTGGATGCGCCAGCTATAGGGGGCGCATTCAGCCACACGGGGCGCACTGCGCAGGCTTGGGAGCACGACCGCTGCAGTGGTCGCGGCTCAGCGGCAGTGCTCGCTAGCTCACTGCAGTGGTCCAGCACTCTCGCCGCCAAGTGGCCTTGGGGGCGGCCTCTGGAACTGGGAAGGTTGTCAGGGCCGGGGCATCCGAGCTCCCTCATTCGATTGGCGAGGCGTGACCCGGCCCGGCACATCGCGCTTCGAGCAAAGGACGGTCTTATGTCGACGAACGGCCCGCAGGCCCCCTCCGATTTCGACTTCATCCTCGGCGACTGGACGGTTCGGCACGAAAAGCTGGACGGCATCTTCAGTGGCGCCGATACCTGGACCACCTTCGATGGGCTCTCCAGCACGCGCACCATTCTGGGCGGGTTCGGCAACGTCGAAGACAACCTCCTCCAGCATTCGACGGGCGACTTTCGCGCCGCCGCCCTCCGCTCGTACTCCGTGGCGGATGCCGAATGGTCGATCTGGTGGCTCGACGGCCGCAATCCGACCGCGCTCGATACGCCCGTGCGTGGGGCGTTCGCCGACGGGATCGGCACCTTCCTGGCCGAGGACGTGCTGCACGGGGTGCCCATTCGTGTGCGCTTCATCTGGGATGCGACCGGAGCAGAGCCCACCTGGCAACAGGCGTTCTCGAACGATGCCGGCCTGTCGTGGGAGACGAACTGGCGGATGACGTTCCGGCGAGCGTAGCCCACCTCGGCGGACGAGGAGCGCCCTGACGACCAGGCGATCAGGCGCGCAGGGCGCGTCCCGGCACCAGTGTCGGTGGATGCGACACCCCACTTCCCGAGGCCCGGTCAGCGGTGTCCTGCTCGACTGACCAACTTGCCCGGTCTGTCAGACGCCGGCCGCCGCGAATTTGGCGATCGCGGCGGCGGTCACCGGCGTGAAGAGGTTCACCAGGGTGCCGTCGGGATCCCGCACCAGCTGGGATCTGTTGCCCCAGGGCAGGTCGCGCGGTTCGCCGAGTAGCTCGATGCCGCCGGCGGCGAGCCTCGCGCTGAGCGCGTCCACATCGGCCACCAGGAACTCGACGATGGCGGAGTGATTGTCGGCCGGGCGGGCAGAACCGGGCCCGAAGATGGCGACGGTGCGAGTGCTCCCGATGGCCAAGGTGCCGTTGTGGGTGCGGAGTTCCGCGAACTCAGCGTTCGGTCGGTCGGCGGTGAGTCCGGTAATGGTTTCGTAGAACGTGACCAGCCGGTCGACGTCATCGGTGATCAGGCGGAGGGAGACGAGGTTCATGGGGGGCTGCTCTTTCGGGTCAAGGCGCGCGGGGCATCGGCGACACTCACCATGCTTACGGGCGGGAGCGACAGCCCTATGTCGGTGTTTCTCCGACGTCATCGTCAGAGCAGCGTGAGGGTGAGCAGGTCTCCGTCGGGCACCTGGATCTCGTCGGGCCGCACGGTGCGCCGGGGTGCGCGTTCGGCGGTGGCCGTGACCCGGTCGATGCGGTCGAGCTTGAAGGCCCGGATGCCCACGCGCAGCCGGCACCAGCCGAGCAGGTACCAGCCGGTGGTGGAGCCGACGTACCCGAGCGGCTCGACATCCCGCACGGTGCTGGTGCCCATGCGGTCGGTGTAGCGCAGCCGCAGAACATGGCGGGCCGTGACTGCCTGGGTGAGTACCGCCGGGATCGGTGGCGCTTCGGGGCGCGCGCCGACGAAGTGGATGCGTGCCGCCAGCTCGGTCGCGTCGTGCGCGTCCGTCTCCCGCATGGCCACCAGCAGCTTGCGCAGCGCGGTGTTGCCGGCCTGGTGGAACGGTGTGCCGGACAGGCCGCGCAACGCCACCGCGAGGGCAACGGCTTCGTCCGGGCTGAAGTTCACCGGCGGCAGGGTCATGGCCGCATCGAGGCAGTAGCCGCCGGTGCGCCCGGGTTCGGCCCAGACCGGCACGCCGCTCTGCTGGAGCGCGCTGATGTCGCGTTCGACGGTGCGGGTGCTCACCTCGAACCGGCCGGCCAGCCAGGCGGCACTGCGAGGTCGCGGGGCGATCGCCCGCAACTCTTCCACGATCGCGTACATACGGTCGGTGCGATTCATTTGCTCTGACACTACGGGCATTATTGGGTTCGGGCCGCTGACGCCGCTCGGGTTGTGAGGTGGCAGGTTCGCCACGGGCCCGGCACCGGTGTCGGTGGTCGAGTGTCGATGTCGGTGTCGGTGGTCGCGTGTAGAGTCGGCCATCTTGGCGGCGCAGCCACCCGGGCGCGCCCAGCCAGCCGACTAGCGAGGTAACGCACATGCGCATCCCCACGTCCCGAGGCCCGGTCAGCGGTGCCCTGCTCGAGCTCCTCGACAGCTCCCCCACCGCGCCCGACGCCGCCCTTGCCGCGGTGCTGCGCGAGCGCACCGCCGCCGCTCTGGCCGAAACCGTCGATGTGGTGCAGGACGACGACCTGCAGACCGCGCTGTTCCTGGCGTACGAGCTGCGCTACAGCGGCCTGCACGGTGTCGACGACGACTGGGAATGGCACCCCGAGGTGCTTGCCCTGTGCGCGGCGATCGAAGCCCCGTTCGAGCAGGCACTGCGCGAACGCGCATCCGTGCCCGAGCTGCCCGAGCCCGGCGTGGAGAGCGTCGCAGCGGCCCTGTTCGAGTTGACCGGGTCGGACTCCGGCCCGAGCGTCTCCCGCTACCTGGCGAAGAAGGCCACCGACGAGCAGGCGCGGGAGTTCCTCATTCTGCGCTCGATCTACCAGCTCAAGGAGGCCGACCCGCACACCTGGGCGATCCCGCGGCTGCGCCGCCACGCGAAGGCGGCCCTCGTGGAGATCCAGGCCGACGAGTACGGCGGCGGCCGGTTCGACCGCATGCACGCCGAGCTGTTCGCCCGAACGATGCGCGGAGTGGGCCTGGACGCCACCAACGGCCACTACGTGGACGTGGTGCCGGCTATCACGCTGGCCTCGAGCAACATGATGACCATGTTCGGCACCCACCGCCGGCTGCGCGGCGCCATCGCCGGGCACCTCGCCGCCTTCGAGATGACCTCGTCGCTGCCCAACCGGCTCTACGGCAACGGATTCCGGCGGCTGGGTTACGACGCCGACGTCACCTTCTACTTCGACGAGCACGTCGAAGCGGATGCGGTGCACGAGCAGATCGCCGCCCGCGACCTGGCCGGGTCCCTCGCCACCGACGAACCGGAGCTGCTCGAGGACGTCTTTTTCGGCGCCGCGGCCGGACTCTACGTGGACGGCCTGGCCGGCGCGCAGCAGATCGACGCCTGGACGGCCGGCAGCTCGGCCCTGCGAGTGCAGCAGACTGCCGCGGTGCCCGCATGACCGAGCCCGCCCAGCCCGACGCCCGGCCTGCCAAGCGGTTTGACGACCAGTGGGACGACGAGCCCGACACCGGTGCCACCGAGCCGGTGAGCATCACCGCGTACCCGAACGGTCCGCTGCTGGTGCGCGGGCCGTTCGAGATTCTCACGCCCACGGGCGAGGTGATTCCGCCGCGGCGGAAGACCGTGGCACTCTGTCGCTGCGGGGTCTCCTCGCTCAAGCCCTTCTGTGACGGCAGCCACAAGGCCATCGGGTTCCGCACGGAGCAGGAGCCGCCGGCGCCGCAGCCCCCGTTGTCCTGATCGCCTCGAGCGCGGGCCACGGGTCCCAGGAAGTTGAACGAAGTCCCTGCCGTGGCCGTCTCTGACCGGGACGACCTCAGGCGGCGGCACCCGGACGATCTATTCGGCTCCCACATGCGGGGAGAAGGCGGAAGACCATCCGTCACTGCACCACTTGTCGGCGACCGCACCCGCTATATCGGGCGCGGTCAGCGGCACGAGGAGCAGTGACGCCGGCACGGCGCAGTGCGCACCCGCCGCGGAGGTCTGTGAGGCCGGACGGGGGCTTGGCACGTCGCATTGTTCTAGTAACATTGCAAACATGTTGTTTCGGGTTGATCAGGCGTCGTCGGTGTCCATCGCCGACCAGTTGGCCGTGCAGGTGCGCGCGTCGGTGGCCGACGGCTCCCTGGCGCCGGGCACCCGGCTGCCGCCCGCTCGCGAGCTGGCCAGCGCCCTCGACATCAACATGCACACCGTGCTGCGCGCCTATAAGCAGCTGCGGGACGACGGGATTCTGGAGATGCGGCAGGGCCGCGGCGCCTCGGTGCGGGCGGATGCCGGCGCCGGCACGGTGCGCCTGGCCGAGCTGGCCGACGCTCTGCTCGCCGAGGCCCGGAAGCTCGGCGTGACCCTGCCGGATGTGCTGACCCTGATCCAAAAGAGAGGCTGAGCCATGCCAGACCAGACCACCATCGACGCCGTCCCGGCGCTCGACCCGCGCGCCACCGGGCGCGACCGGCTCGCGGTCGGGTTGCTGTGGCTGCCGGTTGTCACCGTCCTGGTGACGGCGCTGCAGTGGTACGACGAACTTCCCGCCGAGTTGCCCCGACAGTGGAACGGGACCGAGGTCACCTCCACGTCGCCGAAGGCGCTCATGCTGGCGATCACCGGCGGCATCGCCCTCCTCGCCGCGTTGGCCGGGCTGGCCGCTCTCTCCCGCCGCACCGCCGACATCCGTCGCACGCTGCTGCTCGTCGCGGGTTGTGCTGCCGGACTGGGCACGGGCATCTGGCTGGTGACGGCCGGGCTCGTCCTGGTGAGCGGGACGCCGGAACCCGACTCGGGCGGCTGGCCGCTGCTCGGTGTGCTGGCCGGCGCCTTCGGGCTGGTTCCGTTCGTGCTGTCGCCGCGGCGCCCGATTGAGCCCCAGCAGCACTCCCCCGTCTCGGTGCCGCTGGCCGAGAGCGAGACCGGCGCCTGGTTCACCACGGTGAACGTGCCACTGTTCCTCTGGCTCGCCGCCATTCTGGGCCTGGCCACGGTGGCGCTCGCGGTGCTCAGTGTGGCGCTCGGCGGACCGGGAGCCGGCGGCGCGGTGACGGTGGGGCTGGTAGCGCTGTCGTGCCTGGCCTTCGGCCGGTTGCGGGTGAGCGTGGACCGCCGCGGACTGCGGGTGATATCTGCTTTCGGGGTGCCGCTGCGGCGGTTGCGGCTCGACCAGATCGTGTCGGCGCGCACCGAGACCATCGTGCCGATGGAGTGGGGCGGCTGGGGCTACCGCATCATGCCCGGCCGGTCTGCCATCGTGGTGGCGGGCGGTCCCGCCCTCGTCGTGGAGCGCACCAACGGAACCCTGTTCGCGGTGACGCTGCCCGAGCCGGAACTGCCGGCCGCGCTGCTCACGACCCTCGCGGCGCGCTAACCTGCCGGCCTCGGACAGCACCGTGGCCGTGTCGGGCCATACCCGGCCGATGTCGGTGCCTCCGGCCAGACTGACCACGTGAAAACAATCCTGATTCCACCGCTGCTCTGCTCCGCCCTTGCGTACGCGCCCGTGCTCGATACCGTCTGGACCCATGGCCAGGTCACCCTGGCAGACACCCGCCGCGATGACACGATCGCGGCCATGGCCGCTCGTATTCTGCGCGAGAATGCCGGCGAGTTCGCTGTTCTCGGCACCAGCATGGGCGGGTATGTGGCCCTGGAAGTGATCCGGCAGGCGCCCGAGCGGGTCACCGCCCTGGCCTTGGTGAGCACCTCCGCCCGCGCGGACACCGCCGAGCAAGCGCAGGCGCGGGCCCGCCAGTCCGCCCTGGTGGAAGACGGGCAGTTCACCGCCCTGGTCGACGCTGCCTTTCCCGGCGTTGTCGCAGCGGAGAACGAATCCAACGGCGCCCTTCTAGCTACCTGGCGCGCCATGGCCGAGCCGGTCGGTTCGGCGGCCTTTCTCCGCCAGCAGAAGGCCGTGGTGCAGCGCGCCGACCTTCGCTCGATACTGCCGTCCATCACGTGTCCCACGGCCATCATCCATGGAGCACAGGACCGGCTCATCCCCCTCGCGGCCGCCGAAGAAACGGCGGCCGCGCTGCCGACAGCCCGGTTCACGGTCATCGAGGGTGCCGGCCACCTCCTCAGCCATGAGCAACCCGCCGCCGCCCGCGCCGCCGTCTCCGATTGGCTCGAGTCTGCCTTCTAGCCAGGAGCGGACCCCGACCCGCGCGATCCCGAAGTAATGCCACCACGTGTGCGTGTCCTGCGTCCTAGGCTCGGAAGTATGACGCCCGACATCACCGCCGCGTATACCCGCCGCGCCCTGGAGTACTCGGAGCGACTGGGCTCGATGACGTCGGTCCATATGTTGGATCTGCACGTGGTTACCGAATGGGCTGAGCGGCTCGACGGCCCCCTGATCGATGCCGGGTGTGGCCCCGGACAATGGACGGGCCACCTGGCCGCTCGTGGGGTCGACGTGCAAGGCGTGGACCTGGTCCCGAGCTTCATCGCCCATGCCCGACGCACCCATCCCGGGGTGCCCTTCGACCTCGGCGACATTGGAGCGCTGCCCAACGCACCCGGCACGGTCGCCGGCGTGCTCGCCTGGTACTCCCTCATTCACCATGAGCCCAGCTCTCTGCGGGGCGCCCTGGCCGAGTGCGCGCGAGTGCTGCGCCCGGGCGGGGAACTCCTGCTCGGGTTCTTCGAGGGCCCGACGCTCGAGCAGTTCGAGCACGCCGTCACAACCGCCTATCGCTGGCCTGTCGACGCCCTGAGTGATGAGCTGCGCTCCGCTCACTTCGACGTCGTCGAGACCCATACCCGCACCGGGCCGGGGCATCGGCCGCACTGGGCGATCATGGCGCGCGTTTCCGTCTAATCGGATGCCTGCGGCCGCTTCGCTGGTTGAGCTTGTCGAAACCAAGTGAGACGACCTACGAATCGTGGACCCAGCGAGCCCCGCACGCAGACACCTCCCGGGGACTTGACAGGCTCGTCCAGGCCAGCATTCCCGCGCTAGCTAGATCCAGCCCTGCTCCCACGCGGCCGCCGCCGCCGCGGTGCGCGAGTCGGCTGCGAGCTTGGCCATCGCGGCGGAGATGTGGTTGCGCACCGTCCCGTGCGCGAGGCCGAGCTGCTTCGCGATGTGCCGGGTGGCCAGGCCGTCCCGGGCCAGCCGGAGCACGTCCACCTCGCGGGGTGTGAGCGGGTTCTCCTCCTCGGTGAGCGCCGCGGTGGCCAGGCGCGCGTCGATGTACCGCTCGCCGGCAGCAACCGAGCGGATGATCGTGGCCAGCTCCGACGCCGGGGTGGACTTGGGCACGAAGCCGCGCACTCGGGCGGCGAGCGCGCGTTTCAGGGTGCCGGGCCGGGCATGTCGGGTGACGATGATGACCTGGGTGTCCACCAGGCGTAGCAGCCGTTGGGCGGCATCGATGCCGTCGAGCCGGGGCATCTCCAGGTCGAGCAGCATGATCGTGGGGCGGTGCGTGATCGCCGCGGCCATCGCTTCCTCCCCGTCGGCGACGTCCGCGACGACCTCGAGGTCGGGTTCGAGCGAGAGCAAGGCCACAAGGGCGCCGCGGATGAGTTCCTCGTCATCGGCGATCACGATCCGGATCATCGGCTGGCCTCCCGTCGGGTTCGTGCGGCGGCTGGGACTCGGCCGTCGGCGGGCGTGCCATCGTCAGAAGCGCCGGCCTGCGCCGGGTCGGGGGCGGCGGCATCCGTCGCGGGCACCCGCACCACCAGCGTGAAGATGTCGTCGGTGCGGGTGGTCTCGACCGTGCCGTGTTGCGCGGCGACCCGGTGGGCGAGGCCGGACAGGCCCGTTCCGCCGGGCCGCACGGCACCGGCAGCGTTGTTGCTCACCGTCAACCGGTACTCTTCCGCGTCCGCGAGCACCAGCTCGATAGTGGCCTCGGTGGCACGGCTGTGCCGGAGCACGTTCGTGGCCGCCTCCCGGATCGCGACGGCGAACACGGCGCCGATCCCGGTGGGCATGCCGGGCGTTTCGATGCGGGCCTCGCAGCGGATGCCCGCGGAGCGCAGCACCGCTGCGGCGTTGCGCACCTCCACGGCCACGGTGACCGTGCGGTAGTCGTTCACGACCGCGCGGGTGTCGTCGAGGGCCGCTTGGGCGATCACCCGGATGTCGGCGATCTCGCGGGCGGCCTGCTCGGGGCGTGCGGTGAGCAGCCGTTCGGCCAGCTCGCTCTTCAACGCGATCACCTGCAGGTTGTGGCCCTGGATGTCGTGCAGGTCCGTGGCGAATCGGAGCCGCTCCTTCGCCACTGCGAGCTCGGCCGCGGTCTGCCGGGCGTGCTCCAACCGAAGCACCACCTGCAACGCCCAGACCGCGCTCAACGGCATCAGCGTGAACAGGGCGAGGGTGCCGAGCACGATGAGGTCGGCCGTGTCGTCCGCACCGGCCGAGGCGACGACGGCCGGGGCGGTGAGGAGGCCGATCAGGCCGCCGCCGACGATGACCGCGTAGGTGCCGAGCACCACCGTGGCCTTCCACCATCCGTTCACCAGGCAACTGAGCACCCCGCCGGCCAAAGCGAACAGGAACGCCCAGCCCCACCCCGCGAACGGCGCCGGCACGGCCAGCAGCCACGCCGCTCCGCTGGCACCGATCAGGGCGAGCACGAGCGGATGCGTCGGCGCGGCCTCGCCCGACACCCGGAGCAGCAGCGGAATGGCGGCAAGCGCGGCGGCGACGGCGGCCAGCGTGAGCACCGCGAGCAGGATCATCCGCGGGGTCGGCGGCAGGTTGACGCCCAACAACAGCTGCACGAAGCCGCCGACGAGCACCACGAGCCCGAGCGTCAGCACGGTGGAGCGGCGCATCATGCGCAGGTCGGCGGTCGGCGCGGCCTGCGCGGTGGGCGTCATGGTCTCAGCGTATCGAGAGCGTCGCGAGGAAGTCCGTGGTGCCCTGGGCGATCTCGGGCGAGAGGGTGTGGTGCAGGTAGTGGTCGCCGGTGAGGGGGATCACCTGGCCGGTGTCGACGCTCGCGGCCTGCTTGTCGTGCAGGGCGACCCAACCGTCCACATCGGTGTCGGTGGACTGCACGAAGAGCAGCACCGGGAGGTCGGCGGGGAAGGTTTGCCCGCTGACCGCGGCGAAGTTGGCGGGAGTGTTGTCCATCTCGTTCACCAGTGTCGGGGCGCCCGCGTTCTTACTGCTGAGCAGCTTCATCTGCTCGATGGTCTGCTCGTCGTAGGGCAGGCTCAGGTAAGGGTCGGGTGCCAGCCCGGTGAGGGCTCGGGTGATGCCCAGGGTGCTCAGCGTCGAGATCAGGCCGGCCGGAATCGGCTCGTCGGAGCCGGGCTGGTCGGGCACGCTGCTGTCGATGCCGACGAATGCGACGAGTTCGTCCGCGTAGGCGGCACTGTAGGTGACGGCGTAGATGCCGGCGATGGAGTGGCCCATCAGCACGTACCGGTTTACGTCGAGGTACTGGAGCGCCTCGTGCACCTCCCGGGTGATGTTCGCGGCGGTGCGCGGGGTGTCGGTTTGGTCGCTCAGTCCGGTGCCGAAAGGCTCGACCGCCACAACCCGGTAGGTGTCGTCGAGTTCGTCGATCAGGGGCTGGAAATCGAGGCCGGGCGCGGCGGTGCCGAGTCCCGGCAGCAGCACGATGGTCTGATCGCCGTCGCCGCTGAGCACCACGTTCATCTCCTTGCCGTCGACGGGAACCCGCTGCCCGTAGTCGGCGATCGAGGAGGCCTCGGAGGCCGTGGCGACGGCGTTGACCACAGCGGTCGTGGCGACGAGCAGCACCGGAATCGCCACGAGCACGCCGAGGGTGGAGAGCGCGATGCGCAGGGGTTTCTTCATAGGACTCGTCTCGGTTGGCCGGGCGGCGGGGGCGCTGCGGTGGTGTGAGACCAGCCAATCAAGTCCGGGTGGCGCCCGGAAGTGACCTGGTGTCATCGCCGACCGTGACAGTTGTCACGGCTAGGTCGGCTCACGTGAGTGATCTAGCAAACCGAGGTCAGGCGCTCTCTGCGACTGGCGGAGAGGTGACTGCCCCGCATTGGGGTTGGCGGCCCCTCGAGATTCCCTCTTACCTTGGTATGGGTACTACTCCAACGCTTGGGAACTGACGGGATATTGGTGATGCATCCAGCTCGTTGGCACCTAAGGGCGAGTCCGCGCGGAGTGAGCCGGTCGAGCCTGGACTTGCAAGGCGAATGCTCCCCCATCGTTGACTGGCTCGATAGATGACCCCTGAGTCCGCTAGCGCAATCCTCAACGTGCCACCAACGGCGTCGGCAGCAGAGATTCAACAGGCGTATAGGCTTCGGGCGCGGATGACCCATCCAGACCGGTTTGCTGGCGCGCCCAAATCGGACCTGGCTGCCGCGAGCTCCGAGTTCGTCCGGGTAACCGAAGCACGCGAGTTTCTCCTGGCCCACGCTGGTCGCGCCGCCTCCGCGGCGGCGACTGACGATGCGGAGCCCACTCAGTCAAACAATTCACCGCCTCCATCGCAACAGGCACGGTGGACAACGGAAGACCCGTACCGTCCTTCCCAAACCCAATCGACGGCAGCACCCAGATCAAGGTTTGCCGCCTTCGCAGCCACGGGTCTGATAGCTGCAGCGACGGTCCTCCTTGCGATCATCGTCTGGACGGCTTTCAACACGACTCCCGACTCGACCGTGGCGCCCAGCGATATTCTCTCTGGCGCCGACGTGGAAGTGGTCACAGAAACGGCATCCCTGCCCGAAGATTGTCAGGCCGGATTCGGCTGTTGGGCATGGTCGGTGACTGTGCGTGAAGACTGCCCGGCAGCGACAATCACCGTAAACCTGAGCGATACGCCTGACGGCGCGACAACGATATCAACGCATAGGCTGCGCCCCATAGTTGCTGAAGTTGGTTCCTGCTCGTGGAACATGGAAGCAAGATCGACGCTGAATACGCGGCGATTGAATCGATCACGTGCCGGTAGGCGGTTCAGGCGCGCTCGAGCAGCGAGCTCAGACCGGCTTCGCTCACAACCGGGATGCCGTAGTCCCGGGCCTTACGTGCCTTGCCCGACAATGAGTCCGGATCGGCCGCGACGACCAGCCGGGACTTCTTCGTTACCCCGGCGCCAGGCACGAACCCCCGGTGGATGAGCTCGGCGTGCCAGTCGGCGCGGGGCCGCTGCATCTCCCCGGTGAGCACGACGATGTCGCCCACGGTCAGCATGAAACGGGCTTGTGCGGGCTCCGCCGGCGCCACCGCGACGATGAGCTGCGGAGGTTGTAGGGCTGCAGCCACGGCGCTGGAAGGAAGCCCGAGCAGCTGAGCGACCGTGATGAGGTCTGCAATTTCTCCCTCGGTAAGCACGGAGTCGGCCCAGGCAAGGGCCACGAGGTCGGTGAAGTAACGCTCGTGCAGAGCCACGCAGGTGGCCCGGTCGATGCCGAGGTCTTCGGCGAGCTGCACGAGCGCCTGTGCCTCGTGGGCGGACAGCTCCCGGTCAAGGAGGCACAGATCGAGGAGTGCGAGGTAGTCGAGCTGCTCCGCCGGGCCGGCGAACTCAGGCATCTTCACCGTGATGCGGTCGAGCCAGGAGGCAGGAACCACCGGTCCGGACGGCACGACATCATCGCGGGACACCCAGACAGCAGGGTCGCCTAGGAAGGGCGGCCACGGTGCGGCTGCCGCAGCGGCGAGATGCGCCGCCCAGATGGGCGCATCCGGATCGTCGGCGATGTACGCGCCGAGCAGATGCGCGGTGGCGACCGCATCGGCGAGGGCTCGGTGGGCGTCGATGAGCGGGATGTCATAGGCCGCGCAGCAGTCGGATAGCTTGCGGCCGGAGCCCGGTAGAAAATCGCGGGCCAGCTGCATGGTACACAGGCCTTCGAGGTTCAGGCCCGCTCCGTAGGTGAGGCGGTCCAGCTCGGCGAGCAGAAAACTGATGTCGAAGCGCGCGTTGTGTGCCACAATCACCCGTCCGGAGAGCAGTTCGATGAGCTGTGGGGCGACGTGCGCGAAATCCGGGGCCTGCATGATGTCGGCGGCCCGGATGCGGTGGATGTCCTGCCGTCCGAGATCCCGGCTCGGGTTGATCAGGGTGTCCCAGCTGCCGGTGATGCGACCGCTCTCGTCGACGTGCACCACGGCCACTTCGATGACTCGGTGGCTCGACTTGGCGAACAGGCCGGTGGTCTCGAAGTCGATGACCGCGTAACCCTTGCTGTTCGACGCAGAATTGTGCCGCATATTGTCCACTCCCCCATGCGCCTGAGGCATCGGGGTGATGGCGGCGTCGGCTCAGCTTTCCAGGGTGGGGCCGTCCTGTCCATTCCCCAGTGGTGGTGTGTCAGGACTGCGTCGGTGAAGTCCGCCGCCGGGCCTCGGCGATGGACGCGCCGAGGCCCGGCACCCGGGTGCGATCGAGTTCCGGATTGATCTAGGCGAGAGCCCGGGAGCGTTGCTCACGACCAGCCGCACCGTAAGGCCATGCAGACGGCTCGGGGTCGCTGGCCCTATCGAGAGTCGCGAGATCTTCCGCGGAAAGCATGACCTCTACACTGCCGAGGTTGTCGGCAAGCTGCCGAGTGGTGCGTGCACCGAGGATTACGGAGCTGACAGCGGGTTGAGCGCTCAGCCACGCCAACGCGATTCGCGACATCGATTGGCCGTGCGCCTCAGCGATGCCCTGCAGCGCCTCCAGCACCCGCCACGTGCGCGGCTCACCTGAGCGCAGGTCGTAGGCCTCCACCCCACGCTCGGGATCCTCGCCGAGTCGGGTGGCGCCGGACGGCCGGCTTTCTTGGGAGTACTTACCGGCCAGCCATCCGCCGCCCAAAGGCGACCACGGCAGCACGCCCAACCCGTTGGCCTCGCAAGCCGGCAAGATCTCCCACTCCACTTCGCGCGCGAGCAGGTTGTACTGCGGCTGCATGGAAATGAGCGGGAACCTCCCACGCACGTTCGACGCCGCCTGGGCGATCTGCCAACCGAGGAAGTTGGACAGTCCTGCGTAGCTGATTTTGCCCGACTGCACTGCTGAGTCAAGAAATCCTAAAGTCTCATCCAGCGGTGTGACCGGGTCCCAGGAATGTACCTGGTACAGGTCGAGGTGGTCGACGCCCAACCGCCCGAGAGTGCCCTCTAACGCGCGACGAAGGTGTCGACGTGAAGTGCCGGAATCGCGCGCGTCAACGCCCACGGGGAAGCGACCCTTGCCGGCGATCACGAGCCGGTCCCGTGCGGCATTCGATTGCCCGCGCAGCCATTCGCCCACGATCTCCTCGGCATGGCCGCCACTGTAGACATCCGCCGTTTCAAGCATGGTCCCGCCAGCGGCCGTGTACTGGTCGAGCTGGGCGTGTGCTTCCTCGGCTTCGGTTTCGGACCCGAAGGTCATCGTGCCGAGCGTGAGAGTGGAGACAGCGAGCCCGGAACGTCCGAGGGTGGTGTACTTCATGGTGGAGCAGCCTTTCTAGAGGGTCGAAAGCGGTGAACGCGACTGAAGCGGTGAGCGTGGCCGGTAGGCCTCGACGAGTGCATCCATGACGGCATCCACACCCGGGTCAGTGACGCGGGCTTCGGGATGCTCGTCATGCCAGGCGATGATCTCCTCGGCGCCCCGGGCGAACGGCACGCGGCAGGTGAACTCGGGCACCAGGCGTTTGATCTTGGTGTTGTCGAACACCATCGAGTTGGCCTTGTCACCGAGCAACGCGGCGCCCCAGACGGGGTCGGCGGCGGCGATGGCCGTGGAGGCGATGTGCACGAGGTCGGGCTGCACTCCGGCGGCCCGCGCGATGTGTTCGTAGATCGCGTTCCATGTGAGCGCTTCGTCGGACGTGATGTGGAAGGCTTCGCCGATCGCCTCGTCGCGCCCGAAGAGGCCGACAAAGCCGCGGGCAAAGTCAGTGTGGTGCGTGATCGTCCACAGCGAGGTGCCGTCGCCGGGCACCACCACGGGGCGACCCTGTCGCATGCGCTCTACGACCGTCCACCCGCCGTCGAAGGGCACCATAGTGTGGTTGTAGGTGTGTGAGGGGCGCACGATGGTCACGGGAAACCCGCTGTGTCGGTAGGCGGCGACGAGTTCGTCTTCGCAGGCGATCTTGTTGCGGGAGTACTCCCAGTACGGATTGCGTAGCGGCGTGGACTCGGTGACAGGCAGACTGCGCGGCGGGGTCTGGTACGCCGACGCTGAGCTGATGAAGATGTACTGGTCGGTGTGGCCGGAGAAGATGGCGATGTCGGCCCGCACATGTTCAGCCTCGAAGGCGACGAACTGTACGACCGCATCGAAGTGCAGCCCGGCGATGGCCCGCTCTACGGAGCGACCGTCGCGCACATCGGCCCGATGTGCCGTAGTGACCGACGGCTGCGGGTTGGTGCCCGACCGGGTGAGCGTGTGCACGTCGTGCCCCTTGCGCAAAGCCTCGGCGACGACCGCTGAGCTGATGATGCCCGTGCCGCCGACGATGAGAACCCGCAGCCCGCTCATTTCACTCCTCCGGCGGTGAGACCGCTGACGATGCGGCGTTGGAAGACGAGCACCAGGATGATCAGCGGAATGGTCACGATGACTCCTGCCGCCATCTGGGTGCCGTAGGGCTTGTCGTACTGCGAGATGCCGGTGAATTGGGCGATTGCCACGGTTACGGGCTGGGCGTCTGGGGTCTGCGACATCGCGTTGGCGATCATGAACTCGTTCCACGCCGAGATGAAGACGAGAATGGCCGTTGTGAAGACTCCCGGCACCGCCAGCGGCAGGATGATCTTGCGGAACGCCTGACCGCGGGTGCATCCGTCCACGCGGGCGGCAGCCTCCAATTCCCACGGCATGGCGCGGAAGAAACTCACCAGAATGTAGACGCCGAGCGGCAGGGCGAAGCTCACATCGGGGATGATCATCGCTTGGAAGGTGTTGATCCAGCCCAGATCGGCGAAGAGCTGGAAGAGCGGGGTGAGGATTGCCACACCGGGGAACATCGAGGTCGCCAGGAACAGGCCCAGTACGGCGTTCTTGCCACGAAAGTCGAGCCGGGCGATGGCGTAGGCGGCGGTGACGCCGAAAAACAGCGCGATGACTGTCACACTGCCCGCAATCACCAGCGAGTTCCTCAGCGCGTAGACAAAGGTGTTCTGCGCGCCGAAGACGGCCGCGTAGTTCTCCAGCGTCGGCGCGAGCGGCAGCAGCGAGTTGTCGAAGATGTCGGCGGGGCCTTTGAGGCTGGTGACGAGCATCCAGTAGAACGGTGCCAGGCAGAAGATCGTGATCGCGGCCAGCGCAGTGTAGGTGCCGATAGTGCCCCACGTGGGAGCTGGACGCGCCCGCAGGGTAGCGTTCGGCCGGGCGGTCCTGCGAACGGGGGTCGACTCGAGGAGGGTTGACGAGGTCATTTCCCTTGGCCTTTCTTGCCGCCGGCCTGCTCGACGGCGTTCACTCCGAGGAGCCGCACGAAGAGATAGGCCGTGATGAAGATAAGAATGAATGTCAGCGTCGAAAGCGCGCCGCCGTATCCGGGTTTCAGCTGACTGAGCGTGGACTGCACAACCAGCACCGACAGGGTGGATGTGCCGTTCGCGCCGTTGGTCATGATCTCGGGCAGGTCATACATACGCAGGGCATCGAGCAGCCGGAACAGCACCGCGACCAGGAGCGCCGGCTTGACTAGCGGCAGGGTGACGAAGACGAACCGCTTCCACGCCCCAGCGCCGTCGAGCTTGGCGGCCTCGTAAACCTCATCGGGGATCACCTGCAGGCCGGCGAGCACCAGCAGGGCGATGAACGGGGCGGTCTTCCAGGTATCGGCGACGATAATCGCCACCATGGACGGAACCGCCGATCCGGTCCAGATGATGTCCGATCCGGTGAGGGCGTTGACGATACCCTGCGGGTCGAAGGCCCACTTCCAGAGCACGGCCGCCACGGCGGTGGGCACCGCCCAGGGGATGAGAACGCTAGTGCGAATGAGCCCGCGCCCGCGGAAGGCCCGGTTGGCGACGAGGGCCATGCCGAGCCCGATGAGGGTCTCGAGCACGATGGTCACCGCGGCGAACAGGTAGGTCACACCGGTGGCCGCCCAGAATTCCGGGGCGTAGTAACCCCAGAGCGCCTGCGCGTAGTTGTCCAGGCCGACGAACGGGACCTCGCCGATCCCGTCGCCGAACAGGGAACGGACCATAGACGAGCCGACGGGAAAGGCGATGACCAGCGTCAGCACGACTATCGACGGAATGACCAGCCAGAAGGCGAGTCCGCCATCCCTTTCGGGACCGGGGCGGGATTTTTGGGTGCGCCGCAGAGCGGGCCTCAGTGAGATCGACATGACTCGCCTTCTGGTTCTGGGTGCGGGTTCTACTTGATGGCCTGTCCGAGGTCTGCAGCCATCTGGGTGATCGCCTGGTCCACCGACATCGTGCCCTGCAGGGCGGCGTAGGCGTTCTTCTGAATGGCCAGGCTCACGGCGTTGTAGTTAGGTGTGCGGGGGCGCGGAACGGCCGTTAGTTCGGACTGCTCGAGGGTCGGCAGGTACGGGGACACCGTGACCAGTTCGGCATCCGAGTACAGGTCACTACGTACCGAGGCCTGGTTCATCACGCTGACGAGCACGCGCTGCGCTTCGTCGGACTGCATCCATTCGACCCAGGCTTTGGCCGTCTCCTTGTGCTTGGAGAACGCCGAGACGCCCAGGTTGATACCGCCGAGCGATGACACGCCGTTCCCGTCCTGTCCTGGCAGCTGAGCGATGCCGAACTTGCCCTTGATCGCCGAGCCTTCCTCGCTCGCCGCGGTGAACACGTAGGGCCAGTTGCGCAGGAACATCACATCGCCGTCGAGAAAGGCAGTCGCGCTCTCCTGCTCCTGGTACGTGATGCCGGCGGGGTTGATGTCACCGCTCTTGAACATGTCCACCAAGTGCCCCAGGCCGGCGCGGGCCTCGGGTGAGTCCACGGCCACGGACTTTCCGTCCTCGCTCAGGAACGAACCTCCCGCGGAGTTGATCGCTTCGGCCACGTTCACGGTCAGGCCCTCGTACTGGGCGAATTGACCGGCGTAGCAGTCCATGCTGTTCGCCTTGGCGATCTCGCAGTCGGCCGCGAGCTCCGCCCAGGTGGTGGGCGGCGTGTCGATCAGGTCGGACCGGTAGTACAGCAATCCGGCGTTAGTCATGAAGGGAGCAGCCCACACCTTGCCGTCGTAGGTTGCTGATTCCACTGCGGCGGGGAGAATATCGTCGCCGGCGACCTTGGCGGGATCGAGCTCCTCCAGCCATCCGTAGGCGGCGAACTCCGAGGTCCAGACAACATCGCCCCAGACGACGTCGTAGTTGCCGCTCTTGGCCTGGAAGTCCTGAACAAACGATGTGCGCTGATCATCAGGCGAGGCGGACAACTCCAAAAAGGTGACCTTTTGATCGGGGTTTTCCTTGTTCCACATGTCGATGAGTTGCGGCATAGCCCCGGTCAGGTCTTTCCCTGACGCGAAGGTAATGGGCCCTTTGCCGTCGTCGGATCCCTCAGATGCAGATCCGGAGCATCCTGTGAGCATTACGAGCAGGCCCGCAGTCGCTGTGGCGACTGCGGTAGTGACAAGGCGCTTCTTGCTGTGCATTTCAATCTCTCCTTTGAGCTGTGTTGCGGCCTGGCCGGGTCAGACGACGGGTCTTCGTGCTCGTGCTGCGCGGCATGAAAAGAATGCAAGCTAATCTCAAATCTGTCAAGTAACCGATTACTTTGTAGTGATTGATCTTCACGGGCAAAATAGAAAAAACCTGATAGCAACGCTTTAAAGACATATGTTGCGAACTTATAACGGCAAGTAATCGCTTACGCAGTGCATGCGCGCTCACTGTATGCTGGGCAGCGTAGATAGCGAGGAGGGGCCGTGAGCGTCACGCTAAAAGACGTCGCCAGTGTGGCGGGAGTGTCGACGGCGACGGTTTCCCGCGCGCTGCGTGGGTTCGCGACCGTCGACCCGGAGATCCAGCAGCACGTACAGCAGGTCGCCGACCGCCTCAACTACGTTGGCTCGCCCGCGGCAGCGGCCCTGTCAACCGGTCGCGCGGACAGCATCGGCGTGATCACGCCCTTTGTGGACCGGATGGCGTTTCAACGCATGCTGACAGGGATCGAAAGCGCGTTGCGGGGAACCAACATGGACCTCCTGTTGTACTGCACCGGGGACCCCAGCGACCCGCACCCCGTTCCGCCCCGGAAACGTCTAGCGCGGAGAGTCGACGGCTTCATCGTGCTGTCCCTCGCCCTGCACAGCCCCGATGTCGAAGAGATCTCGAAGCTAAAGATGCCGTTAGTTCTGTTCGGCGATCAAGGCCCGTGGGGCTCGAGCGTTCAGATCGACGACCGTGCCGCGTCCGTCGTCGCGACCGAACACCTCATAGGCCTCGGCCACTCTCGTATCGCCCTGATTCATGGCCGCGAGGCGCACGATCCTGGTGTTCTGGAATACCAGCGCCACCTGGGTTTCAACGACGCCATGGCGCGCGCTCACCTCACCGTTGATCCGGCGATGGTTGTGCCGGGCGCCTTTACGATCGCAGGGGGCGCACAGGCTATGCAAAGGCTGCTTGACGCTGCCGATCCCCCGACCGCAGTCGTCGCTTTCTCTGACGAAATGGCTTACGGAGCGATCCGGGCATTGCGGGACCGCGGCCTGACGCCGGGTCGCGACGTGTCGATCATCGGCTTCGACGGCCATGAGACGTCCGCCCTGCTCGACCTCAGCACGATCAACGTGCCATTCGAGGACATCGGCGCCCTGGCCGCGCGCAAGCTGTTGGACGAGATTCACGGCCTCGAGGCCGACAACTCGGGTGTCACGATACTGGAGACGGTCTTGACTGCGCGGTCAAGCACCGGCACGTTGTAACTTTCCGGCCTTCAGTACATGGTGCCGCGGCTGACGCGGAGATAGTAGGCCACCGGAGCCACGTGGCGGCGAAGTGGTGCGCTACGCAGCCCAGCACGGCAAAGGACGGGTCGCCAAGGTCATCACCGCCGGGGCCGTTCCGCCGCTAATGGCAATGACCGACAGCAATCCCGAGGGCACCCCATCGAGGCGTTCGACGGCATCCGCGCCGGTGTACTCAAGGACCGCTCGCAGTTCTACCAAGACCTCACCGAGGCCGATCTTCCTCGCGCATGGTGACGACGACCAGATCGTGCCGATCGCCGCGGCAGCGTTGAAGTCGGCGGAGCTGGTGGAGCACGGCACGCTCAAGGTCTACCCGGGCGCTCCGCACGGGGTCTACCGCGCCTACCAGGGCGAGTTCGACTAGGACATGCTCTCGTTCATCGCGGAGTGGGCGTTCTCCGCAGGTCGGGCCTGTCCCACTGGTCGAGCTTGTCGAGACCGGGGGCGCGCCCGCGTCCGCAGGTCGGCTCACGAGGTCTCGACAAGCTCGACCGACGATGGGCCGGCTCGATCAGGGAAGCCAAGCTCGACCGACGGTGGGCGGGGCGGCTCGGCGCCGGGTCAGGCGCTCAGGCCCAGGGCATCGAGTTGGTCGAGGAGTGCGGCGGGGCCCTCGAAGGTGGTCCAGGCGCCGGCGTCGACGAGGAGCTCGTCGGCGATACCGCCTGAGAGCACGCCGAGCGACCGCACCCGGGCCCGGGCCGCCGCCTGCATGTCCCACACCGAGTCGCCGATGAAGAGCGCCTCGGCGGGCTCGACCCCAGCCCGTTCCAAGGCCACCCGCACGATGTCGGGGTCGGGCTTGGCCACATCCACGTCATCGGAGTTAGTCGTGGCGTGGATGGCGTCATCGGAGTCGAGCAGATCGAGCAGGATCTTCAGCTCCTCCTCGGGCGCCGAGGTGGCGAGCACCACCGTGATTCCCCGCTCGGCCAGGGCGGCGAGCAGTTCCCGCGCCTGCGGAAAGACCCGCAACCGAGGCGCGAGTTGCTTGTAGTTCTCGGCGTGCAGCTCCTTCGCCCGGCTCACCCAGTCGTCCGGCCGCTCCCCCACCAGCGACGTCAGCAGCTGGCCGGCATCCTGCCCGATCGACCGGTGGATACGCCACGCCTCGACGTCGGTGTCGAGCGTCTGGAAGGCGCGCTGCCAGGCGTCGATGTGCAGGTAGTTGGAGTCGACCAGGGTGCCGTCGATGTCGAAGAGCACGGCCTTCGCCGGGCTCATCGGGTGCTCTCGGCGAGCAACCGGGGCCGCAGCTCCTGCTCGAAGAAGTCGAAGAAGCCATCCTGGTCGGGGCCGGCGTTCATGAGGGCGATGTGGTCGAAGCCGGCATCCGTGAACTGGCCGATCACCTCGAGGTGCCGGTCCACATCCGGGCCGCAGGCGAACTGCTCACGGATGTCGTCCTCACGCACCGTGGCGGCTGCGGCCTCGAAGTTCACCGGGTTCGGCAGCTCGCTCATCACCTTCCAACCGCCGAGCGCCCAGGAATTGGTGGAGTGGGCGGCCTTCACAGCGGCCTCCTCGGTGCGCGCCCAGGCCAGCGGCGCCTCGGCGAAGAGCGGCCCGGTGCCGCCGGCGTCACGGTATCCGGTGACGAGGTCGGCCTTGGGCTCGGTGGCGAAGAGCCCGTCGCCGTGCTCGGCCGCCAGCGCGACGGACCTGGGCCCGCTCACCGCCACGGCCATGGTGGGAAGCACGTCGGGCAGATCGAAGACACGGGCGTCTTCGAGCTTGAGGTACTTGCCGTCGTAGTTTTGGTAGCCGCCCTTCCAAAGCAACCGGATGATGTCCAGGGCCTCGTCGAAGGTGGCGTGCCGCTCGTGGATACCGGGGAAACCGCGACCGACGATGTGCTCGTTGAGGCGCTCACCAGCACCGACACCGAGGGTGAACCGGTTGTCGGAGAGGAGCGCCAGGGTGGCAGCCGCCTGGGCGATGATGGCCGGGTGGTAGCGCACGCTGGGGCAGGTGACCCCGGTGGCGAGCTCCAGCGTGGTGGTCTTCGCGGCGATCACACTGAGCACGTTCCACACGAACGGCGAGTGGCCCTGGGCCTCCACCCAGGGGTGGAAGTGGTCGCTCATCTCCACAAAATCAAAGCCGGCCTGTTCGGCGCGCACGGCTTGGCGGACGAGTTCCTGGGGACCGAATCCCTCGGCGATCAGCTTGTATCCGATTTTCATCCTTCAACGGTACGGACCCGCACCGACACCGACAACCCGGTTGCGTGGCGCGCGGCCAGTGCGATACGTGCGAGAGCCCTGCTGGCGGTCGAGGGCGCCGAGGTCCCGAGGCCCATTCTGCTGTCGCAACGGCCCTCACCGGGTCTCGACAAGCTCGACCGACGGATGGCCGCGACTCGAGAGCGGGTCACCAGGTCTCGACAAGCTCGACCGACGGGACGGCCGCGACTCGAGAGCGGGTCACCGGGTCTCGACAAGCTCGACCGACGGGACGGCCGCGACTCGAGATCGGGTCACCGGGTCTCGACAAGCTCGACCGACGGGATGGCCGCGACTCGAGAGCGGGTCACCAGGTCTCGACAAGCTCGACCGACGGGACGGGCGAGACGGGCGCGACGGACGGGACAGCCGCGACCCATCGGTGATCGAGCTTGTCGAGATCCAGCGACTTGCGGACGGGCCGCAGCGTCCTGGTAAGGTTAGGCAACCCTTACGCAGCGCCCGGGCTGGACCCCTGCGCGCGACGGCGGGGCGCGGCATCACAGCGCCGTCGGTCCACTCCCTGACCCTTTGCACCACGATCACGAGGAAAACCATGCCCCGCGCATCCGCTTTCATAGCCTTCACGGCCGCCGCCGTTCTCACCCTGGGACTGGCGGGCTGCTCGTCCTCCCCCGCCGCCGACTCGGCCGACGCCGCATCCGGCGACTTCACCCCGATCACCATCGAGCACGCCTTCGGCGAGACCGTGATCGACGCCAAGCCCGAGCGCGTGGCCACCGTCAACTGGGCCAACCAAGAGGTGCCGCTGGCCCTCGGCGTGGTGCCCGTGGGCATGGCCGCAGCCACCTGGGGTGACGATGACGACGACGGAATGCTGCCCTGGGTGAAGGCCAAGCTCGATGAGCTCGACGCCGAGACCCCCGTGCTCTTCGACGAAACCGACGGCATCGACTTCGAAGCCGTCGCCGACACCAATCCCGACGTGATCCTCGCCGCCTACTCCGGCCTCACCCAGGAGGACTACGACACCCTCAGCGCCATCGCGCCGGTCGTGGCCTACCCGGAGAACGCCTGGGGTACGTCTTGGCGCGACATGATCTCGCAGAACGCCGCCGGCCTGGGCATGGTCGCCGAGGGCGACGATCTCATCGCCGAACTCGAGACCGAGATCGCCGACACCGCCGCGAAGTACCCGTCGCTCGAGGGCAAAACCGTCATGTTCCTCACCCACGTCGACGAGGCCGACCTCAGCGAGGTCAGCTTCTACACGACGCACGACACCCGCACGATGTTCTTCGACGACCTCGGCATGGTCAGCGCCCCGAGCATCGTCAAGGCCTCCGCAACCACCGACCTGTACTCGCTCACCCAGAGCGCCGAGCAGGCGGATGCGTTCAACGACGTCGACGTGATCGTCACCTACGGCGGCGCCGACCTGGTCGCCACCCTCGAGGGTGACCCGCTGCTCTCGCAGATCCCCGCGGTGGCCAACAAGTCCATCGTGAACCTCTCCGGCGACGGCCCCATGGGCACCGCCGCGAACCCCACCCCGCTGTCGATCTCGTACATCCTCGACGACTACGCGGCACTGCTCGCCGCTGCGGCCGACAACGCGAAGTGACCCTTCTTTCCCCTGTTTCATCAGCCGCTTCGAGCGTCGCCCGTGTGCGACGCCCGAAGCGGCTGCGGTCGTTGTGGCTGCTCGCCGCACTCGGTGTGCTCACCCTGCTGATGCTGGCGTCGATCACCATCGGCTCCCGCGAGGTCGGCTGGGATGACATTCTCGCGGCGCTCGGTGGGGCAACGGCTGGCTTCGACCGCGCCGCCGTCGCCACCCGCATCCCCCGCACGCTGCTGGCCGTGGTGGCCGGGGCCGCTCTGGGCATGTCGGGCGCGGTGATGCAGGGCGTGACCCGCAACCCGCTGGCCGACCCGGGCATCCTGGGCGTGAACGTGGGCGCGGCCCTCGCCGTGGTGAGCGGCATGGCCTACTTCGGGCTCAGCAGCGCCACCTCGATGATCTGGGTGGCCATCGTGGGCGCCGGCGCCACCGCGCTGTTCGTCTACACGATCGGCTCGCTCGGCCGCGGCGGCTCCACCCCGCTCAAACTCGCGCTGGCCGGGGCGGCCACCTCCGCGGCGCTGGCCTCGTTCGTCACCGCCGTGGTGCTGCCCCGCAATGACATCGCCGGCAGCGTGCGCTCCTGGCAGATCGGCGGCGTCGGCGGGGCGACGATGGAGAACATCCGCGTCGTGGCGCCGTTCCTGATCGTGGGTTTTGTGCTCAGTTTCCTCTCCGCCCGGGCGCTCAACGCGCTGGCGCTCGGCGATGACCTCGCCGCGGGTCTGGGCGAACGGGTGGCCGTGGCCCGCGGCGCTGCGGCGATCGGCGCCGTCGTGCTCTGCGGCGCGGTCACCGCCGTGGCCGGGCCCATCGGCTTCGTCGGGCTCGTCGTGCCGCATGCCTGCCGACTTCTCGTGGGCGTCGACCACCGTTGGCTGCTGCCGTTCTCGGCCGTGCTCGGCGCGGCCCTGCTCACCGGGGCCGACGTGATCGGCCGCATCATCGCCCGGCCCGCGGAGATCGACGTCGGCATCCTCACCGCCCTCATCGGAGCCCCCGTGTTCATCTACATCGTGCGCCGCCGCAAGGTGCGTGAACTGTGAGCCTTCTGGCGACCCACCCGACCGGTTCGACGGCGCAGACCGTGGCCCAGAGCCGCGCGCGCCGCCGCATCCGTCACCGCACCGTGATCACCGTGCTGGCGCTGCTCATCGTGGCCGGCTACCTGGTGAGCCTGATGGTGGGCCAGACCAACTACTCCCCCGCCGATGTGCTGGGCGTGGTGTTCGGCCAGGACGTGCCCGGCGCCGGTTTCACGGTGGGCCGGCTGCGGCTGCCCCGCGCCACGCTGGCCGTGCTCGCCGGGCTGTGCTTCGGCCTGGGCGGCGTGACGTTCCAGACCATGCTGCGCAACCCGCTGGCCAGCCCCGACATCATCGGTATCAGCTCCGGCGCCAGTGCCGCCGCGGCGTTCGCGATCATCGTGCTGGGCTACGGGTCCACCGCGGTCTCGATCGTCGCCATCGTCTCGGGTCTCGTCGTGGCGCTGGCCATCTACGCTCTGGCGTACAAGGGCGGGGTGGCCGGCACCCGGCTGATCCTGATCGGCATCGGCGTGGCCGCGATGCTCGACAGCATGACCGCGTACGTGCTCTCCCAGGCCGCCGAGTGGGACCTGCAGGTGGCCATGCGCTGGCTCACCGGCAGCCTGAACGGCAGCACTTGGACGCAGACCCTGCCCGTGTTCGTGGCTCTTCTGGTGCTCGCACCGGTGCTGCTCGGCCAGTCCCGCAACCTGTCGATGAGCCAGCTCGGCGACGACACCGCATCCGCGCTGGGGGTGCGCGTGGAACGCTCCCGAGTGATCATGATCATCGCCGCCGTGGGGCTCATCGCGTTCGCCACCGCCGCGGCCGGGCCCATCGCGTTCGTCGCATTCCTGGCCGGACCCATCGCATCCCGCATCGTGGGACCCGGCGTCTCGCTGCTCGTGCCGGCCGCGCTCGTGGGCGCGCTGCTCGTGCTGGTGGGCGACTTCGCCGGCCAGTACGCGTTCGGCACCCGGTTTCCCGTGGGCGTCGTCACCGGTGTTCTCGGAGCGCCGTACCTGATCTATCTCATCATCCGCACCAACCGCGCCGGAGGCTCCCTGTGACAGTCATTCATACCCTCGCGGTGGAGAACCTCACCCTCGGCTACGGCGACCACACCGTGATCGACGGCCTCGACCTCGTCGTGCCGGCCGGGCGGATCACCGCGATCGTGGGCGCCAACGCCTGCGGCAAGTCCACCCTGCTGCGCTCGATGTCGCGGCTGCTGCCGCCGCGGGCCGGCCAGGTGCTGCTCGACGGCAAGCAGGTGCACCGGATGCCCGCCAAGGAACTGGCGCGCACGCTGGGGCTGCTGCCGCAATCACCGATCGCGCCCGAGGGCATCACCGTGGCCGACCTGGTGGGCCGCGGCCGCAACCCGCACCAGCGGATGTTCTCCCGCTGGAGCGCTGCGGACGACGAGGCCGTCGCCGCGGCGCTCGACGCCACCTCGACCGCGGTGCTGGCGGACCGGGCCGTGGACGAGCTCTCCGGCGGCCAACGCCAGCGGGTGTGGATCGCGATGGCGCTGGCCCAGCAGACCGACCTGCTGCTGCTCGACGAGCCCACGACGTTCCTCGACGTGAGCCACCAGATCGAGGTGCTCGACCTGCTCACCGATCTCAACCGGGCCCGCGGCACCACCATCGTGATGGTGCTGCACGACCTCAACCTCGCCGCCCGGTACGCCGACCACCTGATCGCCCTGGCGGATGGCCGCGTGCATGCGGTAGGCACCCCGCACGAGGTGCTCACCGAGGAGACGGTGCAGGCGGTGTTCGGGCTCTCGAGCCGGGTGCTCGAGGACCCCACCTCCGGCCGCCCGATGATGCTGCCCATCGGCCGGCACAACGTGGTCGCGCCGGTCTAACGGCTCGCGGGGTCTCGACAGGCTCGACCAGCGTGTCGGCTGCGTCCCGCAGGCTGTCCCGCGGGGTCTCGACAGGCTCGACCAGCGTGGGGTTGCGTTGCCGAGACCGGCTCGCGGCGGTTCTGCGTGACGCGCCCACACGGTGGTTGAGCTTGTCGAAACCTGGTGACCTGGCCTGCGAATGCTGCGGCAGAGTCCCCGAGACCGACCCGCGGGGTCTCGACAGGCTCGACCAGCGTGTCGGTTGCGTCCCGCAGGCTGTCCCGCGATGACCTCGACAGGCTCGACCAGCGTGGGGTTGCGCTGCCGAGACCGGCTCGCGCCTTCCCTACGTGACGCGCCCACACGGTGGTTGAGCTTGTCGAAACCCAGCGACCCGCCCTGCGGATGCCGCGGCAGAGTCCCCGAAACCAGCTCGCGGGGTCTCGACAGGCTCGACCAGCGTGTCGGTTGCGTCCCGCAAGCCCGCTCGGGACCGTCCTGGGATGGCCGGTGCACCCCGTAC
Source organism: Cryobacterium arcticum (assembly GCF_001679725.1). NCBI lineage: Bacteria > Bacillati > Actinomycetota > Actinomycetes > Micrococcales > Microbacteriaceae > Cryobacterium > Cryobacterium arcticum. Next base: position 2,954,521 of record NZ_CP016282.1, read on the forward strand.
GGCTGAATGCGCCAGCTATAGGTGGCGCATCCCGCCGTACGGGGTGCAGCGAAGCGCGCCGCATCCGTCGTTTTCGGGTGGTACGGTATTCGAGGCCCAGGCAGGGCCACGACACACTTCGATCGAAGGCGGGTGAGCGGCCGTGGCTGGTGATAGTCCGCGCTCCATCTCCCCTGCGGGTGTCGTCTTCGTCCTGTCTCTCTGACTTCATCGGGAGCAGCCCGCGCTGAGATGGTGCGCCTCCTGAACCTCCCTGCGTGGGGTGGCCTTCCGTCTGCCGTCGAGTCCTGACGCGCGGTTCCTCCCCCGGCTTGCTTGCGCGCTCTCGTCGACCGACCGACGGAGTACGACCATGGCACTCATCGACAACGGCATCTACGTGACCGGACGACGCACCGCGAGCCCGCACAGCCTCGACGAGACCTACGCGCAGTTACACGCGCATGCCGGCATGGCATGGATCGGCCTGTACCGCCCGGATGCGAGTGAGATCCGCAGCGTGGCCGACGAGTTTTCGCTGCATCCGCTGGCCGTGGAGGACGCGCTCAAGGGCCACCAGCGGGCCAAGCTCGAGCGCTTCGGTGAAACGTTGTTCGTGGTGCTGCGTCCGGCCTGGTACCTCGACGCCGAGGAGACCGTGGAGTTCGGCGAGGTGCACGTGTTCATCGGGCCGGGCTTCGTGGTGACCGTGCGGCACGCCGAGAACCCCGACCTGGCGAATGTGCGCCGCCGGATGGAGTCGAACCCGGCGCTGCTGGCCCGCGGGCCCGAGGCCGTGCTGCACGCCGTGCTCGACGAGGTCGTGGATGGCTACGGGCCGGTGATCGCGGGCCTGGAGAACGACATCGATGAGATCGAGGACCAGCTCTTCGGCGGCGAACCGAACGTGTCGCGGCGCATCTACCAGCTGCTCAGCGAGGTGATCGCGTTCCAGCGGGCTACCGGGCCGCTGCGCGGCATGCTCGAGGGGCTGCTGCGCGGCTCGGACAAGTACCGGGTCGACGAGGAACTGCAGCGCTCGTTCCGCGACGTGCTCGACCACGTGCTGCGTGTGGGCGAGCGGGCCGACTCGTTCCGGGTGCTGCTGGAGAACGCGCTGACCGTGCACTCCACCCTCGTGACGCAGCAGCAGAACGACGAGATGCGCCGGCTCTCCGAGGCCGGACTGGCTCAGAACGAAGAAACCCGACGGCTCACCGAGGTGAGTTTGGCGCAGAACGAGGAGGTGAAGAAGATCTCCGCGTGGGCGGCGATCCTGTTCGCGCCTACCCTGGTGGGCACCATCTACGGGATGAACTTCGACAGCATGCCCGAGCTGCACTGGCAGTTCGGGTACCCCCTGGCTGTCGCCGCGATGGCGCTGATGGGGCTGGGCCTCTGGGGCATCTTCAAGCAGCGCCGCTGGCTGTAGCCCGGCGAGGGCGTGAGGCGGGCGGTGCGGCCCGACGTGGCCGCTGACGGATGCGTTCGCCCGCGGAGTCCACTCATTTGCGGACTTCGCACAGTGAAACGGCCCGGGCACTGTGCGAAGTCCGCAACTGAACGCAGGGGCCGCCGCTGCGCTCCCGTCCCGACCTCAGACCGGGCTGACCAGCTGGATCAGGTTGCCACACGTGTCGTCGAACACCGCGGTGGTCACCGGGCCCATCTCCGTCGGCGACTGCGTGAAGCGCACCCCGAGCGCCAGCATCCGGTCGTACTCTGCAGCGACGTCATCGACGGTGAACTGGGTGAACGGGATGCCGTCGGCTACAAGAGCTTCGGTGAACGGCTTCACGGCGGGGTGGCCGCTGGGTTCGAGCAGCAGCTCGGTGCCGTCGGGGTTCTCCGGCGACACCACCGTGAGCCAGCGGTCATCCCCCAGCGGAATGTCGTGCTTCGTGGTGAAGCCGAGCACCTCGGTGTAGAACTGCTGCGCCTTCGCCTGGTCGTCGACGAACACGCTGGCCATCTGAATCCTCATGTCGTTCCCTCTTCCTGTTAGGGCGTCACTTGCGACGAGTGCGTACAGGCGACGTCTTCGCGAAACGCCGCATCCGCCGCCCTCGACACCGGCGTGTGGCGAGAATCTCCGCATTCACCGCCGCGACGCGGGCTTGGTTCCACTCTGACGGATGCCCGTCCCACTCGGCAAGGCCGCTGGACCCAGCCCAGGGGGCCAGCCGCGCGGCCCGCACAGTAGCCTGGGCACCATGACCGTTGAGGACAGCACCGGAGCACCCGGCGGGACCTCCGCGCCCCGCTACTCCGGCAAGGCGGTCCTCGCGTTCCCGGCCGGATTGGTCGCGGTGTTCCTGCCTGCGCCGTTCAACATGCTCCTCGGCGGTATCGCGGTGCTCATCGCCGGGGCCGCACGGCGGGAGCTGCGACAAGACGAAACGCTGCGCGGCACGGCGTTCTCGCTGCTGGGCTTCCTCCTCGGCGCGGGCGTGCTTCTCGTGCAGATCGGCCCCTGGGTTCTGGCGAACGCGATTCTCGCGCTCAGCAATGTGGTGCCCTGAGCCGACACGCGCGGCATTGGCCGGACGGTACCCTCGAGAAGGGGTCGGGTGTCGGCGCCCGAGCACATGGGGTGGGACGGATGCCGGTGACCGAGCACAGCACGACGACGTTTCGCACCCAGGCGCTCACCGAGCGGGTCAGCCGCCGCGCAGTGCGCCGGTGGTACCGCCCGTTCGCCGACCAGCATCCATCGGTGCGGAGCCCGTTCACCCCGGCGCGGCGGGTGGCCGCTTTCGTGGGTGGCGCCGCCGCGGTCATCGGCCTACTCGCCCTGGCCACGGGGGTGTCGCAAGAGGTCGACGAGGGCAGGCCGGACATGGTCGGTCAGCTGCTGGGCATGTCCGTCATCGGCGGCCTGCTACTGATCGCGGGCATTGTGCTGGCCTGGTTCTACGTCCGCACCACCACGCGCCGGGGCACCCCGATGAGGCACTACCGGCTGGCCCGGTTCGCGGCCCAGAACGTCATGACCTATCGGCCCGGACCGCTCTCCGGCGCACACCTCACACCGTGGGCCGACCGGGGGTCCCTCTCGCTCACTCGAGTGATGCGCACGGCGTCACCGCGCTCGCTCGAGTTCGCCAATTACGAGCTACGCACCGGCCCGGCCGGAAGCCGGAACACGCAGTTCGGTGGTTTCTGCGCCGTGCGACTGACCACATCCCTGCCGCACATCGTTCTGCAGGCGCGCGGCGGTCCCCTCTTCTCCGCGGCGACACTGCCCGCCAGCAGCCAGCGCCTTTCGCTGGAGGGCAACTTCGATGACCACTTCACGCTGTACTGCCCCGCTGAGTACGAGCGGGATGCGCTCTACCTCTTCACCCCTGACGTGATGGCCCGCCTCATCGACCGGGTTCGCGGCTTCGATGTGGAGATCATCGACGACTGGCTGTTCTTCGTCACCAGACGCGACGTGGTCACCCTGAATCCGGGGACCTGGCAAGGGCTGGCGGATGCGACATCCGCGCTCAGCGACAAGATTGCCCGGTGGGAGCGCTGGCGAGACGACCGGCTGCCAGAGGTTACGCCCGGCTCGACCGTGGGCGCGGAGGCGACGGCAGGTGCCGCTGCCGCTCCGGCCGCGACGGTGGCCAAGCCCGGGCGTCGACTGCGGATGTCTCTGGGCGCGCGGGCGCTGATCTGGGCAGTCCCCGTTGTGGTGCTGCTGGTTCTCGTGGTGCTGGCCAATCTGCTCTAGCGCTCGGGCGTGAGCCGAGCGGCTCGGGATCGGCGCCGGGCATCGCCGGATTATGAGGAGATCGGTCGGTTATGAGGACCTTCTGCGCGAGAACGTCCTATTAATCCCGCTATTGCCTCTGAACGAGACGCGGTCCCGCCCCGGACGGGGTTCTGGCGCCGCCTGGTGCACACCGCTAGCCTCGGCGGGTGTCGACCACGCCCACTGCGCAGACCGCTGCCGAGCACCTACCACTGGTCTTTCACGGTCCACCCGGCTGGCCCACGCCCACCCTCGAGTGGGTGAACACCCACCTGGGCTGGCAACCGCCGCCGGGCTGGGTGCCCGTACCCGGCTGCCCGCACTCGCCGCCGCGCTGGACATTCTGGAGCCGCAACGAGGCGGCCTGGCAACGGATGGCGCGCCCCTACCTGCGCCGTGCCCGCCGTTCGGCTTCGCTGGGTGTCATCGCCCTGTTGGGCGGGATCGTGGTGACAACGGCTGGTGTCCTCCAGCCCGTGCTGCCACCGCTGTTCTCACCCATTGAGCAATCGCCCGTGCTTCGCGTCCTGGCCGGAGGACTGATTCTGGCAGCGCTGTTGCAACTCACCCAAGCTCGCGCGTCGTCACGACGGATCCAGGACGCGCTGCTGGTGAACGTCCGCGAGGGCGCGGAGAGGGTCAGAATCCAGTCCGACCGCGAGCACTACGAGCAATACCTACGTTCCAACGGCGACGACTGATGCGGCCGGTACGGATGTCGGTGGAGACCGCCGCGGCGCTACTGGAGGTCGGGCCGATGGCGACTCGCGCGGAGGTGGACCGGGCATTCAGACTGCGGGCGCGGGTCTGCCACCCAGACCGGTTCGCCGGATCCTCCCAGGCCGAGCAAGCGGCGGCGAGCGCCGTCTTCATCCGGGTCTGCGATGCCCGGGAGGCGTTGCACCGACGAATAGCCGACGACGCCGCACGGTCTGCGTCCGCGGCTCGCGCCGCCAGTGCCCCTCGGCCCGGACGGCCGTCTGGCGCAGGCCAGACAGCACAACAGGGTCGGCATTCCAGCCGGCCAAGCGACTCGCGCGTCGGCGCCGAAAATAGCGAACCGTTGCCACGCCAGGCACGCACCATGAGCTTTGCCGACTACGTTCGCGCCAGGGATGCCGCCTCCTGGGTCTACGCGAACCCCTTAGGACAACCCGGCGATCCGACGACACGCGTGTATCCCGCACGGCCCAGCGGGCCGCGGGACTGGGCTCCCCCGGCTCCGCCCGGAGCCACCGGCGAGCCCTGGCGCCCCGCGCCCCGGCGTTCCCGCACGCCGTGGCTGGTGCTCGTCGCGGTGGTGGGGGTGCTCGGGGTGGGCGCGTACCTGGCGATGCTGCTGAGCGACCAGCTCTCCCCTGGCATCACCCAGGTGCTGGCTCCACCGCCGGTTGAGGCCGCTACCGACATGATGCTGAAGGCATCCGTGCTGCCGGTGGTAGACCACGCGACCCTGATGGCGAACTGCACCTCGGAGTTCGGCTGTTGGGTCTGGTCGGTCACGACCCGGGCGGACTGTCCCGTCGCGACCGTGACCGTGGGCTTCTCCGACACCCCCGACGGTGTGGCCACCCGCACCACCACCAGGCAGGTGGCCGCACAAGCGGAGGTCCCCTTCCTGATCGTGGAGGAGGGTGTCAGCACGGCGGCGGAGTTCGCGGGCATCCAGACCATCACCTGCTGACCCGCCCCGCCCCGCACTGGGGTGAGCGCCCGGGGTCCGCGGCAGCCACTCTGGAGGGTGGGCAAACGCCCGATCGGGGGATCAGGTGGGCGAGCATCCGGGATACGTGGCTCCGGCCGGGTGGTATGTCGACCCCGGCGACGGTGGCCAGCTGCGCTGGTGGAGCGGCCTGGACTGGACCGACCACTGCGCGCCCATGGTCGAGCACCGGGCCGATCCCGACCCCCGGCCGTCGGTCGGCGACGACCGTCGGCAGACCAGCGGGCGCGACAGCGTCGACACGGATGCGCCGCCCGGCACCTCGGATGCGTCCCCCGACCCGGATGCCTCGCCACGCACCTCTGCCACGGATGCCTTCCCAGACGCGGACCCGGACCGCCCGCTGACCCGGCGCGAGCGCCGCCTGCTGGACGAGCAGGCGGATGCCACGCGGGCGCTGCCGCCGCCGGTGCCGCGGATCGCGCCCATCACCAGCTACGGCTGGGACCGGGAGTCGGACCCGTCCGAGGACCGGTTCGGGTACCGCATGTCCGCGCAGCCGGCCGATCGGGAGATCCCCGCCGACCGGTACCTCGACATCCCCAGCCGCTGGAGCAGCGCATCCGTGTGGCTGATCGCGTTCATGCCCTGGATCTCCCTGCTGACCGCCTTCGCGGCGCTCATGCTGGTGGCGGTGTCGCCGGCCGCTTGGTGGTGGCAGCTCGGCGCGGTGCTGCTGCCGTTCCTGCTCACCCTGGCGGCGGCCCAACGGGATGTGCTGCGTCTCCGCATCTGGCGGCATCGCACCGTGGCGCACTGGGCCTGGTCGTTGCTCGGCGCGCCGGCATACCTCATCGCCCGCACCGTGGTGCTGCGCCGACATGCCGGGCTCGGGTCCGCCCCGCTGTGGGTGTGGCTGGTGAACCTGCTGCTCGCGTCGGGCGCCGTGCTGTACGTGCTGACGCTCGTGGGTCTCAGCTACCGGGTCCCCTAAGACGCCGCCCAGGGCCGGTTCTGCCAGTGGGCCGGCGACACGGCGCGGGACCAAACACTGAGCGCGACTCACTGCTACGTTCGACGAACATGTCGGTGCGCACCCAGCCACTTTGCCGGCAGTTCAGCACGATAAGGACACACTCGGATGGTCGCAGTCGCGCAAACCGGCACGGAAAACAGGCTCCGCCGGACCGGCTCGACCACAGCCGGACGCACCCTGTGGCGCCGGCCCACCGGCATCCTGCAGGGCACCCGCTGGCTGTTCACCTGGCTGGGCCTGCTATCGCTGGCGGTCAGCGTGCCGGCGCTGCTGCCCATGGTCACCGTGAGCCCGCTGGCGCTGCTGTTGGCGGTCGCATCCGTTCTGGCGCTGGTGGGGTCTTGGGTCTACGGGTTCCTGCGACAGCAGGTTCCGTTCGCGCTCGAGGTGGTCGACGCTGTCGCGCTCACCGCGTTCGCCCTGGCCGGGCCGGTGCCCTCGGCGGCGGCCCCGCTCATCTTCGCGGCCGCGTGGCTGCGCACGCTCTACGGTTCGGCGTGGCGGTCCGTGGCCCGCGGAGTGCTGTATTCGGCGGCGATCGTGGCGATCACCGCGCTGTGGCCGTTGCTGTCCGCCCACGCCACCTCCCCGGACTGGACCCGGCAGGCCGGCACACTCTCGATCATGCTGCTGACCATCCTCGTGGCCGGACAATTGCGCACCGGGCTGCAGTCGCACGACTGGGCCATCGAACGCGACAAGGCCCTCACCGAGACCGGCGCACGGCTGCTCGGCATCACGGATGCCGCCCAGATCCGCGCCCTGGCCTGGACCACCGCCACCGAACTCGGCGAGTGCACCCCGGGACTCCGGGTGCTCAAGGTCGTCAGCACCGGCGACGCGCTGCAGGTGGACGCCCTCACAGGCGACTTCGCCACGCAGCCGTCGACGCTGCCGGCCGAGGTGCTGAGAACAACCGGTTCCGATCAGGCCGTGCAGATCGTGCGTCCCGGCCCGCTCAACGACGCCGTCGGAGCCACTCTCATCTGGGTGGGGGTGCCGCTGACCGAACAGGACGAGGACGCGTGGCTGCTCGTGGGCGCGCCCAAACGCATCCCGGAGGGCACCATCACCTCGGTGCGCAGCCTGGTGAACCAGGTGAACCTGGCGTTGCGCAACAGCCTGTCGCACCACCAACTCACCGCGCAGGCGCTGCGGGATACCCTGACCGGGCTGGACAACCGGCTCTCGTTCACGAACCAGTTGGGCGTGCAGCTTGCCCGCCACAACGCATCCGGCGGCCTGCACGTTCTGTTTCTCGACCTCGACGACTTCAAAGACGTCAACGACCAGATGGGGCACCGCGCCGGCGACACCGTGCTCACCGAGGTGGCCGATCGGTTGCGGCACTGCACCCGGCCGCAGGACATCTGCGCCCGGCTCGGCGGCGATGAGTTCGCGGTGGTGCTCACCGGCACCACGGATGCCGCGGCTGCCGCGATCGCGCAGCGCATGGTGGACTCGCTGGCCGCGCCGATCATCGTGAACGGCCGGCCCTGCCGGGTGGGCGCCAGCGTTGGCGTGGCCACCGCCATCCCCGACATCGACCTGGACGAGTTCGTGCACCAGGCCGACGTGGCGATGTACACCGCAAAGGCCAACGGCAAGGGCCAGGTGCAGCTGTACCAGCCGGGCCTGCTGCAGAACGAGTCGACCCTGGTGTCGTTCGAACGCCAGCTAGGCCGCGCGGCCGGCGGCGGCGAACTCGTCGTGCACTACCAGCCGATCGTGTCGCTCACCGATCTGCACTGCACCGGCGCCGAAGCGCTCGTGCGCTGGCAGCACCCGGAGCGCGGGCTGCTGCGGCCGGCTGAGTTCATTCCGCTGGCGGAGTCCACCGGCGCGATCCTCGGCGTGGGCGCGTTCGTGCTGCGGCGCGCCTGCACGGATGCGGTGACCTGGCCGGAGTCCCGGCCTGGCGTACCCATGACGGTGCAGGTGAACGTCTCGGCGCGGGAGCTGGAGTCCGACCACTTCGTGGACTCGGTGCTCTGGTGCCTGGCCGACAGCGGGCTGCCCGCCGAACGGTTGGTGCTCGAGCTCACCGAGACGGTGGTGCTGGAGTCGATCGCGGCGGTGGAGCGGCTGCGGACCCTCGTCACGCACGGGATCCAGATCGCCATCGACGATTTCGGCACCGGATACTCATCGCTGGCGACGCTGCGGTCGCTACCGATCACCGTGGTCAAGCTCGATGCGAGCTTCGTCGCCGGGGCGCTGAGCAACTCGGTAGACCACACCGTGGTGGAGGCGATCGTGCAGATGACCGCGAAGCTGGGTATCAGCACCATCGCCGAGGGTGTCGAGCGGCTGGACCAGCAGGAGCTGCTGGCGCAGATCGGCACCGATGCGGCCCAGGGCCACCTCTACTGCCAGGCGGTTCCGCTGCCCGAGCTGCGGGACTGGCTGGCACGCGTCGACCGGGGCCACATCAGCTAGGCACACCGTTCGGCGGGCACATCCGCTGAGCCCACCGCTACTGCCGCTGGTCGAGCTTGTCGAGACCCCGCGAGCCGACCTGTGAACACACCTCTCCGGGTTTCGACAAGCTCAACCGGCGAGACAGGGCGCCGGGTTTCGACAAGCTCAACCAGCGAAACTCAGGCCAATCCTGCGTCGCAACCATCTCGTCGGTCGAGCCCGTCGAGACCCCGCAAGCCGCCGGTTATCGCGCCACACCGGCTCGACGAACGTGACCGGCTACTCGGCCGAGAGCACCTCGTAGGTGGACTGCGTGAACCCGGCGCCGAGTTCCCGGCTGCCCACGTGTCGCAGGTGCACATCGGTGCCCAGCGGGCCGAACAGCGGGATGCCCGACCCGAGCAGCACAGGCGCCCGGGTGATGGTGATCTCGCGGATCAGGCCCGCGCGCAGGAAACTCTGGATCGTGCGGCCGCCGTCGACGTACACCCGGCGGCGCCCCTCCTCCTGCAACGTCGAGATCACCTCGGCGAGGGTAGCGTGCACGGTCGTGTCGGGCTCTTGCTCGGCATCGACCCGGCGCAACAGGGTGCGGCTGAGCACGAGCACCCGTTTGCCGGCGTAGGGCCATTCGGGAAAACCGCGCACGGTGTCGAAGGTGCCGCGGCCGACCACCATGGCGTCGATCCCGGAGAAGAATTCGTCGTAGCCGGTCTCGCCGAGCGCATCGCCGGCATCGGTGAGCCAGTCCAAATCACCGTTCTCACGGGCGATGAAACCGTCGAGGCTGGTGCCGACGAAGACACAGCCGACCACGGGTGCGTCAGGGTTGGAGGACTCGGTGTTGCTCATGCCAGCACGGTAGCAGCGGCCGCCGACATGGTCGAGGGGGCCACGGGAGCCCACGGGGGTGCCGATGCCGGCGGATGGTTCTACCGTCGTGTCTACGGTCGTGCGGAGACGACCGCTCGGCTGCGCGAAGGCCAGACCGGCGCGGAAAGGGAGAATGACATGAACGGCGACTACGGGAAACCGTTGAGTTTCGGCACCTTCATCACGCCCTCCGCCGCCGACCCGGCCGGCACGGTGGCGTTGGCCGTGGCTACCGAGCGGGCCGGGCTCGACCTCGTCACGTTCCAGGACCATCCGTACCAGCCCCGTTTTCTCGACACCTGGACTCTGCTCGCCTGGGTAGGCGCCCGCACCGAACGCGTGCACCTGGCCGGAGATGTGCACAATCTCCCGCTCCGGCCGCCCGCCGTGCTCGCCCGGGCGGCCGCGTCGCTCGACCTGCTCACCGATGGGAGGATGGCCCTGGGGCTGGGCACCGGCGGGTTCTGGGACGCCATCGTGGCCATGGGCGCGGACCGGCGCAGCCCCGGTGAGGCGGTGTCGGCTCTGGAGGAGGCGATCGGGGTGATCCGCGAGATCTGGAACACCGACGCCCGCGGCGGCATCTTTCGCGACGGCGAGTTCTACCGGCTCAGCGGCGCCAAGCGGGGGCCCGCACCGGCGCATCCGATTCCGGTCTGGCTCGGCGCGTACGGCCCGCGGATGCTGCGGCTCGTCGGCAGCACGGCCGACGGCTGGCTGCCCTCGCTCGGCCGGTTGGCGTCGCCGGAGCTGCTCGGCGAGGGCAACGCCCGCATCGACGACGCCGCACGGGCGGCCGGACGTGAGCCGGCGAGCATCCGTCGCCTGCTGAACGTGGCGGCCGACGACGCCGAACCGGAACGGCTGGCGGAGCTCGCGCTCGGCTACGGAATCGACACGTTCATCGTCGCTACGGACGACTCGAGCGCCATCGCCCGGCTCGGAGAGACCGTGGCGCCGGCCACCCGCGCGCTCGTGCACGCGGCCCGTCGCTGAGCGGGAATCGGAGGCTATTTACGCGGTCAGCGTCGAGTTTCGCTCGACAGAGGTTCGACGAGGGCGGGCTGGAACCCGGGGCGCGGGGAGCGCGACCCGGGTGCCGCGCGCGTGGGCCGTCCCGGTAAGGGTCGGCCGCGCTCCAGCGCAACACATTCGTAACCCAGAGCGGTGCCTGGCATGCACTTGGGCACGATACGGTGTGGCTATGGGACGCAAGATCGGCACGTCGGACCTCGGCAGCGTGAGACCGATCTTCGGCATGGGCGACGAGCGCGACAATCCGCTCCTCGAGCTGGCACCGGTCGAGCCCACCGCGGCGCAGCTCATTGTGCGGCGTCGCCTGACCCTGGCCGCAGCCGCCGGTCTGATTCTGATCACCGGACTCGTCGTGACCTACGCAACCGTCGGATTCGTGGGTGATCTGGTCGGCGACGCGCTCTACGCGGTGCTCATCTTCCTGCTCGTGTCGTTCATCCTCGTGCGGATGAACAGCTGGCGGGTGGCCTTCATCGCGATCCTGATCTGCGCGAGCATCGAGCTGTTCCAGCTCACCGGTCTGCCCGTCGAGATCGCCACAGTGTTTCCCCCGGCGCGTTTCGTGCTCGGCACCGCTTTCGATCCCCTCGACCTGGTTGCATACATAGTCGGGGTTCTCGTGGCCGCCGGCGTGACCACCTGGCGCCGGTTGGACTGAGTCAGCCGCCCAGCATCGCCTGTTCGATCAGCAGGGCCGCGGTCACCGCGCCGCCGCACAGCCCGAGCGAAGCCACGATCGACCAGCTCACCCGGCGGATGCGCGCGCGGCGCACCTGGCCGTCGAGCGCGGCGAACCGGGCCATGACGTCGTGGGGCGCCGGACTCGGGTGCTGCCGCCAGGTGGCCGGGCTGTCCAGGATCACGACAGCCTCGGCGATCTCGTCATCGCTGAGCACCGGCTGCAGCTTGAGCAGCCAGCGGCGGAGCACCCGGGCGTCGAGGACTTTCACCTGCACGGGCTTGTCACGGAAGGTGATCTGCTTGGGGTCGACCAGCGCGATGACGGGTTGCACGGGCGCGAGCAGAGGCATCCGTTCACGCAGCACCGTGGTGACCCGCTCGGCCTCGTGTTCGGCGGCGGGCAGGTAGGCCTTCTTGTGGCCCGAGACCATCACGGTGCGCGTGCCCACCCAGATGTGCTTGCCGCAGTGATGCTTGGTGTTGATAGTGAAGATGCCGCCGGGGCCCACCAGGATGTGGTCGATGTCGGTGTCGTTCTTGCCGATCGGCACCGCGTGGAAGGCGGTCCAGTCGGGCGGGAGGGTGGCCAGCACCTTGCCCACGGTGATCTCGCCCTGTGCGCCCAGGTACCAGCTCACGCTCTCGGGGCACAGCGGTGACTTGCCGAACAGCCGGGCCACCGGGGTGCGCGGCGGCACCGCGGTCTGGCGAGAAAGGAGGTGTTCGATGACCAGTTGGGCTGCGACGCGATTGCGCATGGCGGGTGGGTGCAGGGTCACAGTGCTCCTTCGGGCGTGCCCGGACACGGCTGCGCCCGGGAGTTGCGCGTGGACGGGGCGGTCGTGCAGAGACTGCCTCCAAAATGTGCGCCGCTTCGGGGCGTGCAAACCATCCGGGGAGCAGTGCGGGCGAAACGCCCACCGCGTTCGGTGGTCTGAGGTTAGCGAGAGCGGAGCCCCCGGCGGCACCCCCATAACGAGGCACGGCGCACACCGGATGGCCGTGGCCCAGGCCCCGGCGCGGCAATCCCGCGCCTCGACGCACGACTGTTGCCCGATCGGACAACTGGTGCCGGTGCGCCGGGTGCAGATATCCGTATCGGTACCAGTTAGGGCCGGCCGGACCGGGGATCTCGGTGGGGATCGACGGCACGCAACGGCCGTCCGGCACCTGGTGGTGGGGTGCGCGGGCACGGCGCCGCTTCGCCCCCTGCGCGCCACCCGCGCAGCGGCGCCCGGCCCGCGAATCGCTCCACCGGACCCGCCCCGGGGCCCGGGCCGGGTCAGGCGGCCAGGTGGAAGGTGCTTGCGAAGCGGGTGAGCAGGGCGCGGCGGCCGCGCAGCACCTCGACGACGCCGGTTTCGATCGCGCGTTCCGGGGCCAGCTCCCCCAAGATGAGCCGGCGGATGTCCGGACCTGCCGCGAAGGCAAGGTCGACGGGGCCGTCCCCGCGCGCCACGTCGAGGCTGGAGCCCCCGCGCGTCACGTCGAGGCTGGAGCCATCGACCCGGATCAGCAGCTCGGCTTCCCCGAACCGGGCCGCGTAGGCGGTCGCCGGCAGGGTCTCCGCCACGTGCGCCCGAAAGGCGGTGCGCAGATCCATCGTCATCGAGTCGGGCGTGATGACCTGCTCGGCGCGTGGGTCGCCCAGGGCCTTGAAGCCCCAGGCCCCGAGCGCGAGCACCACCGGCTCGAGCTCGCGGCCGTACGGGGTGAGTTCGTAGACGATCACGCGTGAGTGCGGCACCCGGCGAATGATCCCCGCCGCCTGCAGTTCCTTCAACCGGGCCGCCAGGATGTTGCTCGGGATCCGGGCGAGTCCCGCGGCGAGTTCGCCGTAGCGGCGCGGCCCCACGAGTAGGTCCCTTACGATGAGCAGCGCCCATCGCTCGCCCACGAGCTCAAGTCCTCGCGTGACGCCGCCGTACTGTCCGTAGTCGCGTGCCGCCATGTGCCTCAGTCCTGCGCAGTCGCCTGTTGGGCCGCGAAGGCTTCGGGGCCCTGGGCGGCGGCCACCGGATCCATCCAGCCGAACTCGAGGGAATTGCCGTCGGGGTCGGTGAGCTGGCGCTGGTACATGAAGCCGTAGTCCGAGGCCGGCTGCGGCTCCGCTCCGCCGGCGGCGATCCCATCGACGATCGACTTGTCGACCGCCTCGCGGCTGTCGAGGAAGATCGCGGTCGACGCCGTGGGGTGCACCGCCGGGTCGCCGATGGGCAGTTCGGTGAAGGTCTGGAAGTACTCCCGCACCAGAATCATGAAGTAGCTGTGGTCCTCCTCGACGACGACGCAGGCCGCGTTGTGGTCCGAGAACGCCGGGTTGATGGTGAAGCCGATCGCCGTGTAGAACGCCTTCGCGCGCTCCAAGTCGGTCACGGGCAGGTTGACGAACATTGAGGGCATGATGGTCTCCTTAGTGAGTCCCGTTGGTGTGTCCGTTGCTGCCAGCGATACTTGCAAAAAGCAAGTGAGCTGTCAAGGGTCCGCTTCAGCCCGCAGGACGCAGGAAGCAGGACGCAGGACGCTGCCCGCAGGACGCAGGCCGTCAGTGAACGGCGCCCACCGGCGCATCCGCCACGATCGCCAGACCGTGTCCACGCAGCCGGCGGGTGTCGGCGGCGAGCGCGGCGAGCAGTCGGTCGTTGGTGCCACGGATGTGGTCGGTCAGTAACCCGGCGGCGGCGTCGGCGTCGCGAGCCTCCAGCGCGTCGAGCACCGCGCGGTGCTCCCGCCAGGCCTGTTCGCGGGCGGCCGGGGTGCGCACCTCGAGCCACCGGGTGCGGGCCAGCCGGGTCATGGCATTGCGTACGGCGTCGACCATGACGGGGTTGCCGGAGAGCCGGCTGAGCTCCACGTGGAAGTCGCCGCCGGCGCGCACGCCCTCCTCGGCGTCGTCATCCCCGCTGGTCGGCGCATCCGCCACGTCGGCCCTCACAGCGCGCGCGGGACGCGCGGCGTCGAGCACCGCGGCGAGAACGGCGATGTCGTCGTCGGATGCCCGCACGACCGCCAGGCGCACAGCGGCGGCCTCCACGGCCTCGCGCAGCTCGGCCAGCGCGCCGATCTCGGCGAGGTCGATGGGCGAGACGATCCAGCCGCGGCCGTCGCGTTGCACGAGCCCCTCGGCGTCGAGCCGGCCCAGCGCGGCGCGCACGGGCGTGCGGGACGCGTCGAAGCTCGCCTCCAGGCCGCGCTCGGTCAGGCGCTCCCCCGGCGCGAGCTGCAGCGACAGGATGGCCGCCCGCAGCCGGTCGTACAGCTGCACGGTCTGCGAGCTGGCCCCGTTCGCCGTCATCATCATTCCCTTCCTCAAACCCCACCCCCTCCCGCGAACTGTGTTCGCGGATGGGGCGGGCTGCGCTGGCGGCATTCGTCAATTTGGTATACCACCGTGGTGTACCAGAAGATTAGCAGGAACCCTCGAGGAGCCACCATGACCGCCAGCCCGACCACCGACACGCAGATCGTCAGCGCTCGCGCCTGGGTCGTGCTCGCTCTCGGGGTGGCCGCGCAGACCGCCGGTACGGTCTTCGTGAGCGCCCCGGCGTTCCTCATCCCGCTGCTGCACACCGAGCGCGGGCTCACCCTGGCGCAGGCCGGGTTGCTCGCCGCCATCCCCACCTTCGGCATGGTGCTCACGCTCATCCTGTGGGGCGCGTTGGCCGACCGTATCGGCGAGAAGTGGGTGATCGCCGGCGGGCTGCTGCTCACGGCGCTTGCGGCCGGCGGCGCGATCCTGTCCGAGGGCTACATCGCGCTGGGTGTGTTCCTGCTCCTGGGCGGCATGGCCTCGGCGAGCACCAACTCCGCCAGCGGACGCATCGTGGTGGGCTGGTTCCCCAAGCACAAGCGCGGACTCGCCATGGGCATCCGCCAGATGTCGCAGCCGCTCGGCGTCACCGTGGCGGCCGTCACCATCCCGGTGATCGCCGCCGCTTCCGGGGTGGGCGCCGCCCTGGTCGTGCCGTTCGCGCTCACCGCGGTGCTGGCTCTCGCCTGTGCCATCGGGCTGGCCAACCCGCCCCGCGTCGCCCCGCCGGTGGGCGCCCCGGTCGTGCCTGCGCGCAACCCGTACCGCACCAGCGGTTTCCTCTGGCGCATCCACGCGGCATCCGTTCTGCTGGTGGTGCCGCAGTTCACCATCTCCACCTTCGGGCTGGTCTGGCTGGTGAGCGACCAGGGGTGGGATGCGCTGGCCGCCGGCGTGCTGGTGGGCGCCGCGCAGTTCGTGGGCGCGATCGGGCGCATCGTGATCGGCGTGGTCAGCGACCGGGTGGGCAGCCGGGTGCGGCCGCTGCGCTGGGTGGCGGTGAGCGTGGCGAGCGTCCTGCTCGTGCTGGCCGCGGTGGATGCCGCGCACTGGGGCGCCGCCGCCGTGGTGTTCGTGCTGGCGACGACGGTGACCGTGGCGCCGAACGGGCTGGCGTTCACCTCGGTGGCCGAAATGGCTGGCCCGGGCTGGTCGGGCAAGGCTCTGGGCGTGCAGAACACCGGCCAGTTCATCGCGGCGTCGCTGGTGGGGCCGCTGATGGGTGCGCTGATCGGCGTGGTCGGCTACCCGCTCACGTTCGCCACTGCGGCGATCTTCCCGGCCCTCGCGGTGCCGGTGGTGCCCCGCGCCCACGCCGAGCACGACCACCTTTAGTCGGTGCGGATGCGGCGGCGCGCCACGGCCGTCGCGAGCCGGATGCGTGTAGCCAGCGCGGTGGCCGCATCCGCGAGTTGCCGGAAAGTGCCCCTTCAGCGCCCACGAGAGGGCACCATGCGGCAACTCGGCAAAAAGGTACTTGCTGACGTGCCGGGAAGTGCCCTCTCGACATCCGGGAAACGGCGTTATGCGGCAAGTCAGCGACGAGGCAGGAGGCGCAAGTCGCGCGGCGCTGAGCGGCGCGCCAGCATCCGCGCCGGTGCGATGTCCGCGACGACGGTGGCGCGGGGATGGCAACGGCACCGGCGCGGAAGAAGAACCGGCGTGGCACGAGGTGTGAGGTGCCACGCCGGCCGATGGGGGCCGAAGCCGGTTACGCGGCCTTGGGCTCCGCGGGAACCAGGCTGCGGAACGCCGCGGAGTGGTAGATCAGCGGGTCGCGGTCGTCGCTCACCTTGAGCGATTTCACCTCGAGCAGCACGATCGTGTGGTCGCCGGCGGGGGTCTCCGAGTAGATCTCGCAGTCGAGCCAGAGCGACGAGCCCTCGACGAACAGCGCACCGAGGTCGGTGGTGCGCGTGTCGATGTTGGCGAACCGGTCGCCCTTGCGGGAGGCCAGCTGGTAGCACTCGCGGCCGTGGTCGCTGCCCAGGATCGAGACGCCGATGCGCTCGCCGCGGCGCAGCACGGGCCAGGTGGTGGAGCTGTTCTGCACCGAGAACAGCACCAGCGGCGGCTCGTACGAGACGCCCACCGAGAACGACGAGGCCACGAGACCGGTCGGCTCGCCGTCGATCACGGCGCAGAGCGCGGCCACCCCGGAGGGGAACTTGCCGAACGCCCCGCGGATGTCGCTCGGGTCGCTGCTGATGGTCTGCAGGCCGTGCTGATCGGTCGGTTCGAGGGCCGTGACGATGTCCAGGTCGAGGTCGATGTCGCGCTCGGTGTGGGTGAGCGGCTGGGCGGACAGCGTCGGTTCCAGGTCCAGATCGATCGCTGCGTCGGTGCGGTCGCGGGGACTCATGCGCTCACTCCGTTCGAGACGGGGGCGGATGCGCCGGCGGCGGTTTCGACATCCGTTTCGGGATTCTTGCCCAGCATGCCCATCACCAGCGGCTGCAGCAGGCGGAGCACGGCGAGGTTCTCGGCGGCCCAGGCGGCCACGATCTCCTCCATCTTCTCCATCTGTCCGGTGACGAAGTAGAGGCCCTTGGTGGGCACGCTCGCGCCGAGCTCGACGAGCAGCGGACGCAGGTTCACGTCCGGGCCCATCGAGTGGCTGAGGTCGGCGCCGGTCATCACGGGGATCGCGGTGACGCCGCGCAGGCCGTTGGCCGCGTACCGGTCGAGGAAGCCCTTGAGCAGGCCCGTATAGGTGGCCTTGTAGGTGGGGGTGGCGACGACGAGCAGGTCACTGTCGGCGACGGCCTGGTTGAGCTCGGCCATCTCGGCGGAGGGCCACTCGAAGATGTGGCTCGAGTACTCGGCCAGGTCGATGACCCGCAGGTCGTAGGTACCGGCGACGAGCAGCTCGTCGACCAGCGTTTCCGCAAGCTTGAGGGTGCGGCTCTGGGGCTTGGGGTTGCCCACCAGAATGGTAATTTTCAGCATCGTGTTCCTCCATCGAACCACTGGATCAGGTCTCGAACTCGATGCCGGCTACCAATCCGGGTGCTCAGGTGTGCGCAGAACGCACACATCAAGCACCGACGTGCATAGCTTCGTCATCGAATTCGATGAGTGAGCCACTGAGGATTGGTGTCTCAGATGGTGAGCAACGGCTTACGTCGCACTCATAGTCTGCGGGCGCCGGGTTGCCGTGACGTGTCCCGTTTATTACGTCTGTGTTTCGCCGTTGCCCGGCAGGGTGAGCAGCCGTCTGACCGGGTGTTTTGCGATCTCACGCCGGAGATGGTGCCGATAAACGCGGGCAATTTCATGAGACGCCGCGGTACGCCGGCCGCTGCGACGGCGTCTCGCGAGCTTCTCTGCCTGGACAGACGACCCCGGCTGCGGGCGGCGGGCGGATGTGCGGGCATCCGTTGCAGCGGCACCGCACCCACCGCACCCGCCGTGGCTGCGGGCATCGAGCCCGCGGCGTATGGTGCAATAGAGCCGATGCATACTCCCCCAGCCCCGCCCGCCCGCACTGTCATCTCCCCCGACAACGTGCAGATCGCCACCTACGAATTCGGCGACCCCGACGCCCCCACCGTGCTCGCGGTGCACGGCTTCGCCTCGAGCGCGCTGGCCAATTTCCACGCGACCGGCTGGATCCGCGACCTCGTGCGCGAGGGCTACCACGTGATCGCGATCGACCAGCGCGGCCACGGCCAGAGCGACAAGCCGCACTCCTCGGACGCCTACTCGATGGACCTGCTCGTCACCGACGTGCTCACCGTGCTCGACACCTTCATGCTCGACGAGGTCGACTACGTGGGCTACTCGCTCGGCGCCCGGGTCGGCTGGCACGCCGCCCGATTCATGCCCACCCGCATCAACCGCGCGGTCTTCGGCGGCATCCCCGATGGCGATCCGCTCACCCGGTTCCGGGTCGATGAGGCGCTCGCGTTCGTGCGCGAGGGCACCCCGGTGACGGATGTGCTCACCGGTGCGTACCTGAAAATGGCCGGCGCCATCCGTGACAACGACCTCGAGGCGCTCATCGCCCTGGTCGAAGGGATGCGCGACGGCCCGCAGCCGCACGCCGCCAACGCGCCCGAGCAGCGGGTGCTCTTCGCCACCGGCAGCGAGGACCGCATCCTCGAGGCCTCTCGCGCCCTGGCCGAGGCCACCCCGCGGGCGGCGTTCTTCGAGATCCCCGGACGCAACCACTTCAACGCGCCCACCTCCCGGGCGTTCCGGGATGCGGCGATCAAGTTCCTGGGGCTGCCCGGCTCGGACTGACCGCGGGCCCGACCGTCCCGCCGGGGTGGCCCGACGAGTGGGCGCGACGCGCAAACAGGTCGCGGGGTCTCGACAAGCTCGACCAACGCATGGGCGCAACCATCCCGCAGGTCACGCGGTCTCGACAAGCTCGACCGACGCGCGGGCGCGACCACCCCGCAGGTCACGGTGTCTCGACAAGCTCGACCGACGCGTGGGCGCGACCATCCCGCAGGTCACGCGGTCTCGACAAGCTCGACCGACGCGTGGGCGCGACCATCTCGGTGGTCGAGCTTGTCGAGACCCAGCGAGACGACGTGTGGGCGCAACCATTTCGCTGGTCGAGCTTGTCGAGACCCGGCGAGACGGCCTGCCGACGTAACCGCGCGGCGGTCCGGCTAGCTCGGCTTGACGGCCTTGATGATGGCGCCGTGCATCTGCGGGGCCACCTCGTGGGTGAACTCCACGCTGACGTCGGTGAAACCCGCCGTGCCCAGCGCCACCCGGTACTCCTCCTCGGACAGCGCCCCGGCGATGCAGCCCGCGTACGAGCCCCGCTCAATCCGCTCGGCCTCGCTGAGCTGGTTCTCGGCCACCACGTCGGAGAGGCCGAGGCGTCCGCCTGGTGCGAGCACCCGGAACATCTCGCGGGCGACGGCGTTCTTGTCGGCCGAGAGGTTGATCACGCAATTGGAGATGATCACGTTCACCGTGGCATCCGGCAGCGGGATCTCTTCGATGAAACCCTTGAGGAACTCGACATTCGTGGCGCCGGCCTTGGTTGCGTTCGCGCGGGCCAGGGCCAGCATCTCGTCGGTCATGTCGAGGCCGTAGGCGAAACCCATGGGGCCTACCCTGCGGGCCGAGAGCAGCACGTCGATGCCGCCGCCGGAGCCGAGGTCGAGCACCGTCTCGCCTGGCAGCAGGTCGGCCACGGCGGTGGGGTTGCCGCAGCCGAGGCTGGCGAGCATCGCCTCGTCGGGCACCTCGGACTGCTCGGTTCCGCTGTACAGCGCCGAGCCGAATTCCGCGCCGGTCTCCAAGGGCGTGCCGCAACAGCCGCCGGATGCGCTGACATCCGTCACCTGAAGCGCCTGCGCCGCATAGCGCTCGCGCACCAGCTCGGTGATCGCGGTCTTCTCGGTTGCGGTCTTCTCGGTCATGCGCATCTCCAGACATAGACGTATATCGATATAGCCAGTATGGCGAGAAGATCGACGGTCGTCAATGACCGTCCTTCGGCGGAGTGCCGGCGGGCGCACCGCTCAGACAGAACTGTTGCCCATCCGGAGATATGGCCCGGTGCGCCGGGACCATCTGTCCACAGCGGGACCTGTTGCGCCGGCCCTTCGCACGCGCGCACGCCAGTGCCCCGTCCGCCCGGCACCATCCCGGCGGCGAGAGCGCACACCGCGGGCCGTACACTGAGCCATCGAGTACACAGCGGCGAGAGGACCAGCGGCATGACGGACATCGGAGCCACCGGGCGCATCCAGCCCGAGTCGACCGAGCACGCCATGCTGCGCGCCCTCGGCGAGCGCCTCGGCGTCGCCCTCGAGTCGCGTACCCTCACGGTTCCCGGCGGACTGCGCGTGGAGGTGGAGGGCATCGACCCCGCCGCGAGCGTGCTCGTACAGCTCGTGGCCAACACCGGCACGCCCAAGTCGTCGCACCGCAATAAGGCCATTGCCGACATGCTCAAGCTGGTCTGGCTGCGCGGCGTGCTGCCCACGAGGCCGCGCCTGGTGATCTGCATCAGCGAGCCGCTGGCCCGCTTTTTCACCCCCGCGTCGTGGCCGAGTGCCGCCGCGGCCGATATGCACGTGGATGTCTACATCTTCCGGCCGGGCGCGCCGCTGGAGCTCCTCACCCGCTGAGCCCTGGCCTTCGGAACACCGTCAAGTCACTCAGTTGGGAACTTCGCACGGGTGACGGGCCGCCGCACTGTGCGACGTTCCGAACTGAGCGCACAACGCGCGGTCGGAGGCGCTCAGCGGGGCGGGATCCGGCGATGACCGTCCGTGACGGTGGCCCTGAGCGTGCAGACGACGCCGACAGCAGCGAGGGTGACCAGGCCCGCGCAGAAGACGACGATCATCCGGCCGCGCTCCCGGACCCGGACGACACGGACGCGAGGCGGGCCACGTAGGCCAACGCCGCGGCCGAGACCGGGGTGCCAGCCGGAGTGAGCTCCGAGGTCTCCGGTGCCCCGGCCGTCGCCCGCAGCGGCAGCACCCCGGCCCAGATCGACCGATCGTCTCCGTCATCCGCCGACTCGGAGGCGCCGTGGGCGCGCACCTTCACGCTGGCCTCGTCCAGAGGCAGCCGCAGCACGAGGGTCGCGGCGAGCTCACGTTTGGTCATGGCGCGCACCTCGTCCCAGCGACCGGGCATCAGGTGTTCGGACACGACACGCATGGCCTCCTCCTTGTCGGCGGCATCGACCACGGTCGGCACGCCGAACACGACGGCGCTGCGGTAGTTCATCGAGCTGTCGAACAACGAGCGGGCGTAGACGAGGCCGTCGAGGTGGGTCACCGTGACCGAGATCGGGGTGCCGGATGCCATCGCCCGAAAGATCCCGCTGCCGGTGGAGCCGTGCAGATAGATGGCGTCATCGCCGCGGCCGAATCCCATCGGCAGCACGAGAGGCAGACCGTCGCGCACGATCGCAACGTGGGCGACAAGGGCGTCGTCCAGGATGGCGTAGAGCTCGGCCCGGTCGGTGCGTTGGCGCTCGGGAGCGCGGGTGATGCGGGTGCGGTCGGTGACGGGCAGCGTGGCGGATGTGGCGCCGGGCGCGTCGGTTCGGGGCTGTGTGGAGTGGGGCATGCTACTAGGATCAAGCGCGGAGTGGATCGGCGATAGAGCCAGTTCTGACCACTTCGACTAGACCGGTTATCGGATGCGCCGACCGCGGGAGGAACCACGATGAACGCCCACGAGCTGCCGATCCTGCTCGACCGGGCGTCGGAGCTGCCCCTCGCCGCCCAACTCGCCACGGCCCTGCGCCGCGCGATTCTCGACGGAGTGCTGCGCCACGACGAGGTCCTGCCGTCGACCCGCATGCTGGCCACCTCGGTGCGGGTGTCGCGGGGAACGGTGGTTGCCGCCTACGACCAGCTCGCCGGTGAGGGTTATCTGCTGGCCCGCCCGGGCTCGGCGACGCGGGTGATGGTGGAGCGTCCCGAGACGCTCACCGACGCCGTCGTCGACAGCCGCGGATCCCTCTCCCGAGACCTGGCCCGGCCCCCGGCCCCCAGAGGGGCGCAGGACACCTCGCCTCTTCCCACTCCCCCGCCGATGATCGATCTGGCCCCCGGGCATCCGTCGACCCAGACCCTCGTCGACCCGGCCTGGACCGCAGCCTGGCGGTGGGCCGTCGCCGCATCGGGGCGGAGCGACTCGCCGCCGCCCAGCGGCACACTCGAGCTGCGCACCGCGATCGCCGAACACGTGCGGCGAGCGCGGGGCCTGGCCTGCCGCCCGGAGGATGTAATCGTCACGGCCGGCACCAGCGACGCCCTGGCGAGCATCGGGCTTGCCCTCGCGACTGTCGTCGGCGAACACCAGCCCCAACCCGCCCCGCGGATCGCGGTGGAGGACCCCGGCTACCCCACCGCCCGCCGGGTGCTGCGCCGGGTGGGCGCACGCCTGCAGCCGGTGCGCACCGACGAGAACGGCATCGACCTGGCCGCGCTCGCCGCGGTGACCGCGGCGCCGCACGCGGTGCTCGTCACGCCCAGCCACCAGTACCCGCTGGGCAGCAGCCTCTCGGTTCAGGCGCGGCTGGACCTGCTCGACTGGGCCCGGGCATCCGGCGCCGCGGTCATCGAGGACGATTACGACAGCGAGTTCCGCTTCGGCACCTCGCCGCTGCCGGCCCTCGCCACCCTCGACACGTCGGGCCGGGTCGCCCTCGTCGGCAGCTTCTCCAAGACCGTCACCCCGTGGATCCGGTGCGGCTACATCGTGGCCACCGGCGACCTCGGGGCGGCGCTGCACGAGGTGCGGAACGACCTCGGCCCGTCGGTGTCCGGCGTGCAGCAGGCGGCGCTCGCGCATTACCTCGGCAGCGGCGGTCTGGCCCGCAATGTCACCAGGGTGCGCCGCGAGTACGCCCACCGCCGCGCCCTGGTGATCGGCGCCCTCGGCTCGCTGCCCGGAGTGCGGCTGTCCGGCCTCGACGGAGGGCTGCACGTTGTGGTGCACCTTTCGCCGGCCACCGGGGCAGGTACCACCGGCACGGATGCATCCGCTCTCGTCGCGCACGCCGCCGCGCGCGGGGTGCGGGTCGCGTCACTGGCCGACTACGCGGTTGTCGACCGGGGGCAGCAGGGCCTCGTGCTGGGCTACGGCGCGCCGACCGACCTGGAGCTCGGGCGCGCCCTCGAGGTGCTCGCCCAGCTCCTCGCGCACTCCGCCCGGACCTGAGTTGCGGGAGCGTCCGCGCGCACGTCACGGGGTCTCGACAGGCTCGACCACCGGGATGGGCACGCCCCGCAGGCACGTCACGGGGTCTCGACAGGCTCGACCACCGGGATGGGCACGTCCCGCAGGCACGTCGCGACCACACGTCGGTCGAGCTTGTCGACGCCGTGCTGAGCCTGTCGAAGTAGACCTCGCAAGCCGACCTCCCGGACGCACCAACGCACCTCGACCACCGGGATGGACACGCCCCGCAGGCACGTCACGACCACACGTCGGTCGAGCTTGTCGACGCCGTGCTGAGCCTGTCGAAGTAGACCTCGCAAGCCGACCTCGCGGACGCACCAACGCACCTCGACCAGCGAGATGGGCACGCCCCGCAGGCACGTCACGGGGTCTCGACAGGCTCGACCAGCGAGATGGGCACGACGCGTAGGCACGTCGCGACCACACGTCGGTCGAGCTTGTCGAGACCTCGCAAGCCGACCTCGCGGACGCACCAACGCACCTCGACCACCGGGATGGGCACGTCCCGCAAGCACATCGCGACCACACATCGGTCGAGCTTGTCGACGCCGTGCTGAGCCTGTCGAAGTAGACCTCTTAAGCCGACCTCGCGGACGCACCAACGCACCCCGACCGACACCACCGGCACCCGGCCCGTGAGTTTACCTGCGCGTAACAGCAGACGGACTTTCGCGAAATCTGCGCCGCCTACTGTGAAAGCCAACGGACCTCCGCGGGCCATTTGCCACTCGACTCACTCAGTCGGCTGATCACTTCACCCGCTCGCTCTCCTCCTCTCGATCTCTCGAAACGTGCCTTGGAGGCCAGCGTGCAGCAAACCGATCCCCGACCCACCACGACGGATGTCCCAGTCCCCGTGCCCGCCGACGCCCCGGGCACCGCGATCTTCGACCCGGCCGAACTCCGCCGGGCCCTCGCCGGCATGGCCACCTCCGTCACCCTCGTCACCACGACGATGAACGGCACCGCGTACGGCTTCACCGCCAACAGCTTCACCAGCGTCTCGGTGACCCCGCCGCTCGTGGCCGTGTTCCTGGCCGAGACTGCCGAGAGCTACCCGGCGTTCGCCCGCACCGACCACGTGGCCATCAACATCCTCGCCGACGACCAAGGCGATGTGGCCCGGCACTTCGCCACCAAGGGCATCGACAAGTTCTCCGCCGTCACCCTGCACGGCGACTACGACCGCGTTCCCGTCGTCACCGGCGCCCAGGCCTCGCTCCTGGGCCAGGTGCACGAACGCTGGACCGTGGGCGACCACCTCATGATCATCGTGCAGGTCGACGAGGTCATCCGCACCGAGCGCATCCCGCTCGTCTATCAGAACCGCGAGTTCAGGAAGCTGGTCTGACCCCATGACCCTCACCTCCCCCTCCGCACCGACCGCAGTCTCCAGCAGCACGGCCGACTCGATCTCGATCCGCGGCGCCGTCAAGATCTACGGCTCCGGCCCCAGCCAGCACGTGGCGCTGCAGAACGTGGACGTCGACATCAAACGCGGCCAGTTCGTCAGCATCATCGGCCCGTCCGGCTGCGGCAAGTCCACCCTGCTGCGCCTCATCGCCGGCCTCGAAACCGCCGACTCCGGCACCGCCGAGGTCTTCGGGGTCACCCCTGAGCGTGCCTGCGCCGCCAAGATGATCGGCCTGGTTCCGCAGGCTCCCGCCCTGCTGCCGTGGAAGGATGTGCTGGGCAACGTGAGCATGCCCGCCAAGGTCAACCGTCGCGCCGACAAGTTGCGCCGCCGCATCCACGGTCACCTCGAACGCCCCGCGCCCGACATGCTCGACCTGCTGGGCAAGGCGGGGCTGACGGATGCGGTGCACAAGCTGCCCGCGCAGCTCAGCGGCGGCATGCAGCAACGCACCGCCATCGTGCGGGCGTTCGGCGTGCAGCCCGACGTGCTGCTCATGGACGAACCGTTCTCCGCGCTTGACGAATTCACCCGCGAGTCGATCCAGGAGCAGCTGCTCGACATCTGGGACGAGAACAAGACCACGGTCGTCTTCGTCACCCACTCGGTCTCCGAGGCCGTGCGGCTCTCCGACAAGGTGCTCGTGATGTCGGCCCGCCCGGGCCGGATCACCGCATCCGTGGACATCACCCTGCCGCGCCCGCGCAGCCAGGCGATGCTCAAGACTGCCGAGTTCCACCACTTCGAAGACGTCATCCGCGACCACCTG
Organism: Cryobacterium arcticum; assembly: GCF_001679725.1. Taxonomy (NCBI): domain Bacteria; kingdom Bacillati; phylum Actinomycetota; class Actinomycetes; order Micrococcales; family Microbacteriaceae; genus Cryobacterium; species Cryobacterium arcticum. The sequence continues at coordinate 2,980,123 of NZ_CP016282.1, forward strand.
CAGACCGCCTGGCAGGAGAACCCGATCACCGGGTCCACCCCGATCCCGGCAGGAGCCGCCCAGTGAGCGTCATGACCGAACCCGCAACGATCCAGGAGAGCCCCGTGACCGCCGCCACGGCCCCGGCCGCCCAGAAGTCCGGCAAGAAGTCCGGCAAGAAGTCCACCAAGAAGTCCGGCCTGCCCAAACAGCTCGGCTTCCTCCGCCCCGCCTACTGGCTGCCGCTCGCGGTGCTGCTGGTGGCGCTGGGCATCCTGTGGACCATCACCGCCGCCGACAGCCCCTACCTGCTGCCGCCGCTCGCATCGGTGGGTGAGGCGCTGGCCGCCAACCCCGGCTTCTATCTCAGCAACGCCTGGGCCACCCTGGCCGTGGCGCTGGTGGGCCTGGCCATCGGCTTCGTCGCCTCGTTCGTCCTCGCGGTTCTCGTCTCCGAACTTCCCATCGCCCGGCGGGCCATCATGCCCATCGCCGTGGTGCTCAGCGTCACCCCGCTCGTGGCCATCGCCCCGGCCCTGGTCGTGGCGTTCGGTTTCGGCCCGGAGCCCAAGCTCATCGTCACCGCGCTGATCTGCTTCTTCCCGATCCTCATCAACGTGGCCACCGGCCTTCGCTCGGTCTCCCCCGCGGTGCTGCAGGTTTTCACTACCCTGCACGCCTCCCGCCTCGAGATGCTCTGGCACGTGCGGATGCCCAGCGCCCTGCCCTACCTCTTCACCGCCCTGCGGGTGGTGTTCCCGCTCTCGATCATCGGCGCCGTGGTCGCTGAGCTCTCCGCCCCCGGCGCCGCCGAAGGCCTGGGCACCGTGATCAGCGTCGCCTCCTCGAACAACCGCCTCGCCGTGGTCTACGCGGCCATCCTGTGCCTGGCGATCATGGGCTCGCTGCTGCTGCTCATCATCACGGCCATCGAGGACCGCGTGCTGCACTGGCACGAGTCCCGCCAAGGCGCCAAGAGCTGACACCCCCGAACCTTTTCTGCCGCAGTACCCGCAGCATCCGCACCACAGCCCTGTTTCACGCGTACCCGTTTCACGCACCATCTCCCCGCATCACCCGTCCCCTCTTCCCCCACCGCACCAGGAGACCGCTATGCCCATTCGCCCCACCCACGCGTTGGCCGCCGTTGCCATCGCCGCCCTCACCCTCGGCCTCGCCGCCTGCAGCCCGGCAGCCGACGACGCCGCGTCGACCGACACGGCCGCCGCGGCCAGCGCCATCTCGGCCGACCGCTGCGAGCTGAACAAGGCCGCCGGCACGATCAACTTCCTCACCGGGTACCAGTACCAGGCGTCGGTGTCGATCCTCAACATCATCGCCGCCGACCAGCTGGGCTACTTCGACGCCCTCTGCCTCGACGTCGACATCCAGCCCGGCACCGGTGACACCAGCCAGAATGCCCAGCTGCTCGCCTCCGGTCAGGTCACCATCACGAGCGTCGACGAGCAGAACCTCATCACCGCGCAGGACAACGGCATCGACGTCACCGGCATCGCCACCTACTCCAACGTGGGCCTGGAGATCCTGATGACCGGCACGGACATCACCGACCTCACGCAGCTGGACGGCACCATCCTGGGCCAGAAGGGCAACCTGCCGCCGGCCGTGGGCGCCATGCTCACCAACGCGGGAGCCGACCTCTCCTCGATCCAGCAGGTGGTCGTGGGCTACGACCCCTCGATCCTGCCGCGCGGCCAGGTGGACTCGCTCACCGGCTTCATCTCCAACGAGCCCAACCTGCTCGAGGCCGCCGGCGAAGACGTCACCGTCTGGCGCCCCTACGACTTCGGCGTGGCCGGGTCGCTGGGCAGCCTGGCCGTGAACAACGAGTTCGCCGCCGAGAACCCCACCGCGGTCGAGGACTTCCTCCGCGCCAGCCAGCACGCCTTCGACTACTGCGGGGAGAACGGCGAGGAGTGCGTCGGTTTCGCCGCCGACCTCTCCGGCGAGGGCTTCGACGCCGCGCACAACCTCAAGGTCTGGACCACCGAGTACGACATCGTCACCGAGAACCAGGCCACGGATGCCCCGATCGGCCTGATCGACTTCGACAACGTCACCGCTGAGTCCGGGTTCCTCGTGGACAGCGGCCAGATCGCCAAGGCCCCGGCCGACCCGACCGCCTACTTCGACAACAGCTTCATCGAGGCGATCTACGACGGCACCACCCTCATCTGGCCGGCCCCGTAACCCGGCTCGCCGCGGCGCCGCGCTGAGCGGCGGCCCGGTAGCACTGAGTTGCGGGCATCCCTCCTTCGTCTTCGCAATGAAGGCGGGATGTCCGCAACTGAACCACCCCAACCTTCATCAGCCTCCCGCACCACGTCCGTCTCGGCCCTCGCCGTCTCCGTCGCAGCCTCCCGGTGTTCCACCACAGCAGAGAAAGAGTGTTTCCCATGTCAGCACGCGAGTACGGCGTCTTCCTCCCGATCGGCAACGGCGGCTGGTTGGTGTCCACCACCGCGCCGCATCCCGACGGCAGCTACGAGTACAACAAGACCACCGCGGTGCTCGCCGAGCAGGCCGGCCTCGACTTCGTCATGTCGATGGCCAAGTGGCGCGGCTTCGGCGGCTCGACCGACCACTGGGGCAACACCCTCGAGTCGATGACCATGATGGCGGGCCTGGCCGAAGCCACCGAGAAGGTGAAGATCTGGGCCACCGTGCACGCCAACATCCACAGCCCCGCCATCGCCGCGAAGATGTTCGTCACCCTCGACCAGATCTCGAACGGCCGCGCCGGCATGAACATCGTCTCCGGCTCCTACGCCGACGAGTTCGAGCAGATGGGGCTCTGGGACGCCACCATGTCGAAGGAGGCCCGCTACCAGATGGTGGAGGACTGGACCCGCGCCGTCACCCGGCTCTGGACCGAGGACTCCGTGACCATGCAGAGCGACACGTTCACCCTCACCGACTGCGTCTCACGGCCGCACCCGCGCGTGCAGCCCACCCTGATCAGCGCCGGCCGCTCGCCGCGCGGACGTAAGTTCCAGGCCGAACTCTGCGACGGAGCGTTCCTCTCCGGCGACACCATGGAGGAGCTGCGCGAGTCCTCCCGGGACGTGCACGACCAGGCCGCGGCGCTCGATCGTTCCGTGAAGACCTACGCCATGCTCACCGTGGTGATGGGCGACACGGATGCCGACGCCCAGCGACGCGTCGACGTGATCGGTTCCGGCGTCGACGTGGAGGCCCTCGCCAACATGCGGGTCTCCTGGGGCATGCCGCGCGATCGCGCGACCTCCTGGACCGAGTCCGCCACCGGGCAGGACGCCTTCCAGACCCCGTACGTGGTCGGCTCACCCGACACCGTGCTCAACCACATCAACACCGTCGTCGAGGGCGCCGAACTCGACGGCCTGATGCTCATCTTCCCCGATTACCACGCCGATCTGCCCGCCTTCGGCGAGGCCGTGCTGCCCACCCTCCGTGCACAGGATGCCGCCCGTACGACGAGCGGACTGGTCGCCTCGTGAGCGCCGACGACGCCTTCGCGGGCCTGTCCAACCGGGCCGGTGCCCTGCTCGTCGTGGACGTGCAGCGCTCCTTCGCCGACCTGGGCTACCTCGCCGACTACGGCCTCGACACCGCGGCAGAAGAGTCCATCAACGCCGCGATCCGCAGCACCGCGGGCCTCGTCGACGCCGCCCGCGCGGCCGGCGTGCCCGTGGTCTGGATCGAGCTGGCCTCGGACCCGGAGCAACTCTGGGGCGCCAGCAACTGGTTGCGCGGCCGCGGTTTCGACGAGCCGATGGACGACACCGAACCCTGCGTGATCGGCACCCCGGGCGCCGACTGGTACGGCCTGGAGCCGGCCGCCGGCGAACCGCGCGTGCAGAAACGGCACTACAGCGGCTTCCAGGGCACCGAGCTGCACGCCCTGCTGCAGGGCCTCGGCGTGGTGTGGGTGGCCGTGGCCGGACTCACCACCGAGTGCTGCATCGCCGCGACCGCGACCGACGCGTTCCAGCTCGACTACCCGGTGCTGATTCCCAGCGACGCCACCGCCGCCTATGAGGTGCGGGTGCACGAGAACGCCCTCGAGATCCTGGCCCTGACCACGGCGCACGTGGTGACGAGCGACGAGCTGGCCGGGTTCTTCCCCGTGCCGGTAGCGGATGCGACGGCGCCCGGCGCGCCCGCGGCATCCGTTCTGACCGGCTCGGCGGTGTCGGCATGACCGCGCCCGAGCAGGACCCGAAGCACCTGCACCTGGCGTTCGACCTGTCGTTCACGCACTCGGAGGGCCGCTGGGCCCGGCCGGGCTCGTGGACCGGCCGCACCTTCCCCGACGTCAAGATGTTCCAGGAGCTCGCGATCACCGCCGAGCGCGGCGGCATCGACATGCTCTTCTTCGGTGACGGCACCGGCCTTCCCGACACCTGGCGCGGCTCCCCCGACGCCGCCGTCGAGTGGGGCGTGCAGTGGCCGCGGCACGACATGAGCCCGTTCATCGCCGCGATGAGCGCCGTGACCCAGAACATCGGCTTCGGCCTGACGTATTCCTCCACGTTCATGCATCCGTTCTATGTGGCCCGGCTGCTCAACTCGCTCGACCACGTCACCGGCGGACGCATCGCGTTCAACGTCGTGGCGTCGACCCGGCGAGCGGATGCGGCCAACTACGGCTTCGACGAGCTGCTCGAGCACAGCAAGCGGTACGAGCGCATGGACGAGTTCATCTCGGTGTGCCAGCAGCTCTGGGACTCGGTGGAGCCCGACGCGATCGTGATGGACCGGGAGACCGGCCGGTTCGCCGACCCGAGCAAGGTGCACGCCATCGGGCACCACGGCGACTTCTTCGACGTGCAGGGGCCGCTCACCAGCGTGCCCAGCCCACAGGGGCACCCGGTGCTCGTGCAGGCCGGCAACTCGCCGCAGGGCATCGCCACGAGTGCCAAGTTCGCCGACCTCATCTTCGGGTTCGGCGGCAACCTGGCCGGCCAGCAGCGGCACCGGTCGCAGCTCGACCTGCAGCTCGCCGCCAACGGGCGCAACCCCGCCGACGTGGGCATCCTCTGGGCCACCCAGCTGGTGATCGGCCGCACCGCAGACGAGGCCACGGCCCGCAAGAAGGAGATGCTTTCCTATTGGGGTGACGAAGCGGTCGGCGCGTACCTGTCGTACAACGCCGGCTACGACTTCTCCACCGTGGGCGACACCATCGTGCTCGGGGAGCTGCAGGCCGAGATCGTGGCCGGCCACGCGTCCCCGTCGGGGTTCGTGGGGCAACTCGTGCAGGAGCTCGGCGGCGACCACTCGCTCTCCCGCACCGAGTTCTTCGAGCGCGGCTGGGAGCACGCCGTGGGCTACAACCAGACCCTCAGCGGCACCGCGTCCCAGCTGGCCGACCAGCTCGAGGAGAACTTCGCGGCCACCGGCTCCCGCGGCGGCTACATGATCGGCAACCCGCTGAGCATGCCCGCGTCGTACACCGACATCATCGACCTGCTGGTGCCGGAGCTCCGCCGCCGCGGCACCATGGGTGCGGCGTACCCCGGCTCGACGCTGCGCGCCAACCTGGCGTCGTGAGCCGCCGCGCGGGCCGGGGCCGCTCGGGCCCCGGCCCGCGCGGTGGTGGTGTTCACATCGGTGCCAACCCGGTCGGCGGTCGCGGCCCCTCGCTCGCCGAGCAGACCCTGCTGCTGTGCTGCCTGATCGGCGCCACCCAGATGACGTGGGGCACCATCGTGCCCGCGCTGCCGCTCTATGTGGACCGCTTCGGAGCGACCGCCCTGGTGCTCGGCCCGATCATCGCCGCGTTCGGTTTCGGACGGGTGCTGGCCAACATCCCCGCAGGCATCCTGCTGCGGTGGTGGAAGCCACGGCCCTATCTCTGGGCGGTGAGCCTGTTGCTCGTGGTGGTGACCGGCCTCACCGGGCTGGCCCCCGGCGCCGATTGGCTGATCGGTGCCCGGGTGCTCGCCGGGGTGCTCGGCGGCGCCGCGATCACCATCGGCTTCGCTATCCTCGTCTCCGGAGCCCCGCCCGCCCGGCGCGGCCGGGTGATGGCCACGGTCACCGCGGTGCAGATGTCGGCCGGGGCGATCGGGTCGTTCCTCGGCGGTCTGGTGCTCACCTGGTTCCCGCTCGAAGCGGTGTTCCTGGTCGCCAGCGTGCCCCTCGCCCTGGTGCTCGCCTGGGACGCCGTGCGCCCCGCCGCACACTACTGGCTCCCCCGCGGCCGGTCCGCGCAGCCGGCGGATGCGCCCCGCACCGTGGTCGAGCCTGTCGAGACCCCGCCCCGCACGGTGGTCGAGCCTTCAGTGACACCTGGCCAGGTCTACTTCGACAAGCTCAGTACGGCGTCGACAAGCTCGACCGACGAGATGGTCGCGACCCACATGCTGGCCTCGCCTTCAGAGGCACCTCACCAGGTCTACTTCGACAAGCTCAGTACGGCGTCGACAAGCTCGACCGACGAGATGGTCGCCACCCGCACGCGTGCTGCGCCTCTCGAGACCGACGCGACCCCGACGGTGGTCGAGCCTGTCGAGACCCCGCGAGCCGACCTCACGACGCACCCCACCACGCTGGTCGAGCCCGTCGAGACCCCGCGAGCTGATCTCGCGTCGCGCCCCGCGGCATCCGAAACCGGCCCCTCGGCGCCCAACTACGCAGGCGTGGGCGTCGCCGCGATCGTCATCGCGCTGGCGCTGAGCTCCTTCGCCACCTTCTTCGCCCGGTTCGGCGGCGAGCAAGGACTCGTGCCCGTGGCGGCCTACGACACCGGGGGTCTCACTCCGCTCACGCTCGGCGTCGCACTGGCCGCGGCCACGCTGCTGTCCCTGGCCGCGCTGCCCGTGGTTGGCTCGCTCATCGACCGCGGCTACCGGCTCGCCGTGCTCGTGCCCGGGGTGATCGCCTCCGCGGCCGCTCTGCTGATCTTCCCGATCGCCAACGGACCGTGGCTGTTCGCCCTGGCGATCGTGCTCTACGGACTCGCCACCAGCGTGGCCGGCATCGTGCCGACTGTGCTCATGAGCGAAGCGGTGCCGGCCCGGCAGAGCGGACTGGTGGTGGGCATCACCCGCACCGCCGGCGACCTCGGCGCGGTCGCGGGGCCGCTCGTGGCCCTGGCGGTCTACGACTCGAACGGGCTCTGGCCGGCGATTCTCGTGATCGTGGCGCTGCTCCTCCTAGCCAACCTCTCGCTGGCCCGGCTGCTCCTACATACCCGCGGGCGCCAGAAGTAGAGCCGCTTCAGCGGCGGCGGCCGCGCCGCATCCGCCCTGCGCAAACTCATTTCGGGAAAAAGCACGGTGCCAGCCCCCGCCAACCGTGCTTTCTCCCGAAATCAAACGCGGCCGCACCACGACGACGACGTTCGATGCCGGTGCGCACCCAGCGAGGTCTCGACAAGCTCGACCGACGAGCGGGGCACGACACACAGACACGTCACGAGGTCTCGACGGGCTCGACCGACGAGCGGGGCACGACACACAGACACGTCACGAGGTCTCGACGGGCTCGACCGACGCGCGGGGCATGACCCATAGACGCGCCGCCGCGCGCATCAGCGCAGGGCCGGGCAGGGCGGTTTCAGCTTGCCTTCAGCGGCATCCGCCAGACTGAGCCGGATAGCCGCGGCAACAGCGGCGCACCGACACGACAAGACCGACACGACGATGGGGGCCGGATGCGAGTGCTGGTGGTGGAAGACGAGGTGCGGCTGGCGACCGGGCTCAAGCGCGGCCTCGAGGCCGAGGGCTTCGCGGTCGACGTGGCCGGCACTGGACCCGACGGGCTCTGGCTGGCCCGCGAGAACGAATACGCGGTGATCCTGCTCGACATCATGCTTCCAGGCCTCAGCGGTTACCGCGTCTGCGAGACCCTGCGCGCCGAGCAGAACTGGACGCCGATCCTCATGCTCACCGCCAAGGACGGCGAGTGGGACCAGATCGAGGCGCTCGACACCGGCGCCGACGACTACCTCACCAAACCCTTCTCCTCCGCGGTGCTGCTGGCCCGGATGCGCGCGCTGATCCGTCGCGGCGCCACCGCCAGGCCCACCGTGCTGCGCGCCGGCGACCTGCACCTCGACCCCGCCACCCGCCGGGTGAGCCGCGGCGACACCGTTGTCGACATCACGTCCCGCGAGTTCGCCGTGCTCGAGTACCTGATGCGCAACCGGGGCTCCGTTGTGAGCAAACGCGATGTGCTGGACAACGTCTGGGATTTCGACTTCGAGGGCGACCCCAACATCGTCGAGGTCTACGTGCGGCACCTGCGCAACAAGGTGGACCGCCCGTTCGACCGGGCCGCGATCGAGACCCTCCGCGGCGCCGGCTACCGGTTGGCGGCCGACGGTGGCTGAGCGGCGCGGCACCCGCGGCCGGTCGCTCCGCGGCCGTATCACCCTCGTCTCCACCGCGATCGTGGCCGCCACCCTCGTGGTCGGGGCGCTCCTGTTCGTGCTGGTGCTGCGCACGGTGCTGCTCGACGAGGTAAACAACGCGGTCGACCGTGACCTCTCCCAACTGCAGACCACCCTGGAGGACACGGGCGCGGCAACGGGCTTCGACGTCGATGACGACGAGATCTTCGTGCAGGTCACCGACGCATCCGGCGCCCTGGTGACCGGCAGCGAGGCTCTCGACGGCACGCCGGTCGTGCTCGAGAAAGACAGTGACGCCCAGGTCGTGCGGCTGCCCGGCGAGGATGCCGCCTATCTCGTGGCTGTCGACGAAGACAACGACGTCACCATCGCCGCCGGTCGCAGCCTGGAGACCATCGACGAGTCGGTGAGCACGGTCGCCTGGCTGCTCGCCGGTGCGGTGCCGCTGCTGCTCGGCGTCGTGGCCCTGCTCACGTGGATCGTGGTGGGCCGTGCCCTGGCGCCGGTCGAACGGATGCGCCGCGAGGTCGACGCCGTCACCGCCGCCAACCTCGACCGGCGGGTGGCCGATCCGGGCCGCGGCGACGAGATCGGCCGGCTCGCCCGCACCATGAACAGCATGCTCGACAGGCTCGACACCTCGCAGCGGACGCAGCGCCAGTTCGTGTCGGATGCCTCGCACGAGCTGCGCTCCCCGCTGGCCTCCCTGCGCCAATACGCCGAGGTGGCCCAGGCGCACCCCGATCGGATGAGCCTGGGCGACCTCTCGGAGGCGGTGCTCGACGAGGGCGCCCGGTTGGAACGCCTCGTGCGCGGGATGCTGTTACTCGCGCAGGTCACCGAGCGCTCTCTGCAGGCCACCGGCCGAGCCGTGGACCTGGACGACCTCGTGCTCGCCGAGGCACGCCGGCTGCGGGACACCATGGCGCTGACGATCGACGCCACCGCCGTCGGAGCGGCCCGGGTGCACGGCGACGAGAACCTGCTCGGGCAGGTGGTGCGGAACCTCGTGGACAACGCCGCCCAGCACGCCGTGGGCCGGGTGAACCTGTCCGTGGGGGTCACGGCCACCCAGGTCGTGCTCGTGGTGGAGGACGACGGGCACGGGATACCGGCCGAGGAGCGGGACCGGGTGTTCGAGAGGTTCGTGCGGCTGGACGAGTCGCGGGCGCGCGCCTCCGGCGGCACCGGCCTGGGGCTGGCGATCGTGCGGGAGACCGTGCAGGCGCACGGCGGCACCGTGCTGGTCACGGCGGGAGCCCTCGGCGGCGCCCGGTTCGAGGTGCGGCTGCCCGCGGCCGACGACGGCTCCGCGGAAGGCACCGGCCCCGATGTCGACGCCCCGCGCCCGGAGGCGACGGGCAGCAAGCCCGACCGCGGCACGGCGGCCGGCGACGACGCATCCGGCGGTCTCGCCTAAAACCGCTCAAGTCGCTTTCTGAAACCGGCTTCAGCGGGCTTCAGCCTGGCTTCAGCACCGCCCCGCCAGAGTAGGGGAACAGCCGCGCACCGCGTGGACACACTCGACCAAGGGACACCTCGTGAAGAAGAAGACCATCTGGATCACCTCCGCCGCCGTCGCCGCCGTACTCGTGGCCGGGGGCGCGGGGCTGGCCATCGCCGACACGTTCGATTCCGACGCCCCGCTCACCGGAAGCACCCTCGACAAGGCCAGCGCCGCCGCGCTCGACGCCGTGGGCAGCGGCACGGTCACCGACACCGAGACCACCGACGACAACACCGCCCAGGCCTTCGAGGTCGAGGTGACCCTCGCGGACGGCACCGACGTCGACGTCGCCCTGGACAAGTCGTTCGCCGTGCTCTGGGTCGACGGCCTGCCCACGGCCGGGGCCACCGCGGTCCCGACGGACGGCTCCCCCAGCACCGGAACCGACGACAATGGCGGCTCCGACCTCGCACCCCTCACCGAGGCAGACCGGTCGTCCGCGTCGGAGGCGGCCCTGGCCGCGATAACGCCGGGCACCGTGGGCACCGTCACCGAGGTCGAGCGCAGCGACGACTTCGATCACGCCTACGAGGTGGAGATCACGCTCGACAACGGCCAGGACATCGACGTCGAACTCGACGCCGACTTCGCGGTCGTCAAGATCGACGACGCACCGACGGCCTAGCCACCTACCCGCGGTCAGGCTGGCGGGGTCATGCCGGCGGTTCAGGCCACGTGGTCGGCGAAACGGGCCAGCATCGTGGTCCCGCTGCGGGACGGCACCGGGCTTGTCATGGCACCGGGCAGGGTTCCCGCCAGGCTGGGCAACGCACCCGGCAGTGTCCCCGGTGTACTCCCCGGCTTGGCCTCCGGCAGGCTGCCACCCGCATCGGTAGCCCGGCGGGCCAGGGCCCGAGCGCGGAGCATCGAGATGAACAGGCGGGCCACAGCGGCCACCAGGGCCAGCGGAGAACAGACGAGCAGCAGCCCGACACCTACCGAGGTCAACCGGGCCAGCACCGCCGCATCCGAACCGATGCCGACCAGGCTCAGCTCCAGGAGCAGGAACCCGGTGGCGGCCACGACGAAGGAAAGCACGAGTGCGGTGACGAGAGCGGGGACCGCGGAGCGCTCCCGGCGCACCATCAGGTTCACCGCGTCGATCACGAACGAGACCGCGAACGGCAGCACAGCGCAAAGCAGAACGACGGCCGGGTAGGCGGCGAGTTCGCCGAACATTTGCGCGCCCGTAGTCACACCAGCCATGTGGTCCCCATCCCCTCAGCACCTGCTGCCCGGGTCAGTGACCCAGTGATGACCGTACCAATCGGGGGGCCCCCGGACGGGCATCCAATCTCCCCCAATTCGGGTCCCCCGCATTCGGGGAGAGCTACAGCCAGGAGTCGCGGTGGTCCTCGATGAAGCGGCGCACGGTGGTGGCCGGCCGGCCGGTCAGCCGGCGGATGCTGCGGTTCGGCAGCCGCAGCGCGCGCAGCCGCACCGACCGGAAAAGTGAAGCCTGCCGGGCAATCTCGGTGGGCGAGGCGCCGAGCCCGGCCAGCCGCTGCTCGAAGTCGGCGTCGGTCGTGGGCGTGTAGCGGATCGGCCGGTCCAGCACCTCGCCGAGCAGCTCCGCGACTTGCGTGTACCCCAGCGCCTGCTCGCCGGAGAGCGCGTAGCTCTTGCGCAGGTGGCCGGACTCGCCGAGCACCCGGGCGGCGACGCGGGCCACGTCCCGCGCATCGACGAACGCCACGTGGGCGGCGGCGGCCGGCAGGGCGATCTCACGGCGCCGGCGGATGTCGTCCCGGTAGGTGCTGCTCAGGCTCTGCAACACCACGTTGGGCCGCAGCACCGTGTAGGGAGTGCGGGTGCGTTTGAGGTAGCGCTCCACGTCGTGCTGCGGCGACCGGGCCTGCAACGGCACGCCCTGCTGCGACAGGAACACGATCTGTCGCACTCCGCTCTCCATGGCCGTGTCGATGAAGGGGATCAGGGTGCGGCCCACCTCGCCGACGGTCGGCGGGAGCACCAGGAAGACCCGGTCCACCCCGGCCAATGCGCTCGCCCAGGTGCCCCGGTCGGCGAAGTCGAACGCCCGCACCGTTGCCGCCTGGGCCCCGGCTGGCAGAGCGGATGCGACGGTCTGACCCGGATGCCCGGCCGCGGGCAGCGCCCCCGGCCGGCCGTTCGCCGCCGTTGCGGCCGGCCCGACCGTGGTGCCGGGCTTGCGGGTGGGGTTCTGCAGGGGTTTCTGGTTGGGCGCCCGGGACGGTTTGCCGAGGGGCCGGCCCGGGCCGGAGCTCTCGGGGCGCCCGCCACCGGCTCGGCCGCCGACGCCGCTGGCGCCGCTGCCGCCGAATCCGCTGCCGGCGGCGGCACCGCCTGACGTGCGGGAGGCTCCCCCGGCAGAGATGCCACTCGCGCGCCGGGCGCCGTCGGCGATCCAGGCGCGTGGGTCGCGCATCCCGGCGACCACGGGCTCCCCGGCCTCGACGAGAGCGTCGACGACGGCCCGACCGATGGTGCCGGAGGCCCCGGTGACGAGCACCCCCGCGGCACGGCGCGACGACGGGGCGGGGCGGGCGTCGGTCATGTCCCTTACGTTAGCGCCGCGAGAGCTCCCACCACCTCGCGAAAGCGGGCGTGTGGTCACCTCAGCGCCACGAAGCAGCCAGACGACCGCTTTCGCGGATGTGGGCGGGTCGGGTCAGACCACGTCGAGGGTGAACAGGGCGGCCTGCTCCGGAGTGAGCAGCGGGGCCGGCAGGCCCACCCGGGAGAGTACGGCGCCCGTGAGCACCAGCTCGGGCGCGCCCTCGGCCAACCAGGCCGGTGGCACGGTCTGCAAAGCGTGCGGCGCCGGACCCACGAGCAACGCCTGCACCCGGTAGCGCCGCTCGGGGTCGAGCCCGGCGAACCGGATCGGCGCGGGCAGCGCTGCCTGGGGTGCGGCCAGCGCGACCTGCGCGAACACCGCGGAGGACGCATCCGCCGCGACGACCCCGTGCAATTCGATCGCCGGATCGGACCCGTCGGTGTGCACCACGACCCCGCCGTGCAGCAGGGCGCGGCGCTCCTTGTACACGGCGATCCACGCGGCGATCTGGTCGAGCTCCGCCGGGCTGGCCTGGGTGAGGTCCCACTCGATGCCGGCGCTGCCGAATAGGGCCGTGGCCAGCCGGAACCCCAGCGCGGAGGTGCGGCCGGTGGTGTGCGCTGTCGCGGCGCCGAGGTGGCCGCCGAGGTACTCCGGCGGCACGAGCACGCTCGTGTACCGCTGGATCTGCTGGCGCTCCAGCGGATCGTTGGTGTCGCTGGTCCAGACCCGGTCCACCCGCTCGAGGATCCCCAGGTCGATGCGGCCGCCGCCGGAGGCACAGGACTCGATCTCCAGGCCCGGCTGCGCGGCGCGCACGGCGTCGATGAGCCGGTACAACGCGGCGGTCTGCCGGTGCGCGGAGCCGCCCAGCAGGTCCCGGTTGTGGTCCCATTTGAGGTAGCTGATCGGGTATTCCGCCAGGAGGGCCGTGAGGCGTTCGAGCAGCCAGGCGAACGCATCGGGGTTGCCGAGGTCGAGCACCCTCTGGCCGCGCCAGGTGGGGGCGGCGGCCGAGCCGAGCAGCCAGTCCGGGTGCGCGCGAGCCAGGTCGGAGTCGGGGTTGACCATCTCGGGTTCCACCCACAGACCAAAGTCGAGGCCGGCCTCGGTGACGCGTCGCACCAGCGGGTGCAGGCCCTCGGGCCATTTGGCGGCGTCCACGAACCAGTCGCCGAGCGCGCGCTGGTCGTCGGTGCGGCCGGAGAACCAGCCGTCGTCGAGCACGAAACGCTCCACACCCACCCGGGCGGCGGCGTCGACGAGCCGGCCGAGCGTCTCCAGGTCGTGGTCGAAGTACACAGCCTCCCAGGTGTTCAGCAGCACCGGCCGCGGCCCGCGCACGGTGGACCAGGAGCGGATCCACGGGTGCAGGCGTGCACTGAGCCCGTCGAGGCCGGCGTCGGAGTAGACCGCCACGGTCCACGGGCTGGTGTAGCTCTCGCCGGCGGCGAGGCTGAGTTCGCCGGGCGCGAGCAATTCGCCGGCGCCGAGCACGGCGTAACCGAGTGCGCTGCGTTCGGCCCAGACCCGCTTGTCGCCGCTCCAGGCCAGGTGCACGGCCCACACCTCACCTTGCCGGAACCCGAAACCGGGCGTGCCGGCCACGGTGAGGTAGGAGTCGTCGTGGCCGGGCCGGCCGTGCCGGAACTCCCGGCTCCAGACGCCCTGGCCGAGGGTGCTGCGCTGCGGGCGGCGTTCGTGGCTCCACAGTCCGGTGAAGTCGAGGATCTCCCCCGCGCGGTCGGGCACCGGAAGGATGGCCTCGAGGCCGGCGAGCTCGAAGCCGCTGTCGCCGGTGTTCGTCAGCGTGTGCCGCAGGCGCAGCACACCCTGCACGGTCAGTTCGAGTTCGGTGGCGACGCTCACGGATGCGGCCGCATCCGCCATCTCGACGGTCACCGCGTTCGCGCCCCGCGCCCGCACGTCGACGAGCTCGAGGGCCGGGTCGGTGTGCCCTGCCCCGGGCCGGAACCCGCCGAGGCCGGGGCGTCCGCTCCAGCCCTCGTGCAGGGTCGGCAGCAGGGAGAGCCTGAGCGGCGAGTCGATCGAGCTGGGGCCCACGGGCGGCACGCTCGCCGCGGCCAGGGTCAGCAGTTCGGGGTCGGTCAGCTCGCCGAGGTCGGCGCCCCAGTGCACGATCACCGGCGCACCCGGCCCGGTGGCGTCGAGAACGAGGCTGCTGCCGGAGGCGCGGAGGTGGGAGATCATGGTGCGGCTTTCTTGCTGGGCGGATGACGGGGAGGTGTCGGTGGTCGAGCCTGTCGAGACCCAGTGACCCACACGACCGTACCGCCCGGTGCGAAACGCGCCGGGCGGTACGGGTAACTCAGGCGATCAAGCGATGTCTACTCCTTGACGGGAATGGACTGCGCCTGCAGGGCCTTGATGGTAGCGCTCTGACCGGTGGTGAGGGCCTCGGCGAGGGTGCCGTTGCCGCTCACTGCGGCCTTGAAGCCGTCCGAGACGTCGTTGTACGTCTGGGTCATGGTCGGACCCCAGACGAAGTCGCTGGAGACCTCGCCGGATGCCTTCGCGAAGACGTCGTAGATCGGCTGGTCGCCGTAGAACTCCACGCCTTCCTTGAGAACGGGCAGGTCGAGTCCGTCCTTGGCGGCCGGGTACAGGTTGGCCGACTCGTTGAGCATGGTGAGCGACTCGCTGGAGCTGTTCAGCCACAGGGCGAACTGGGCGGCTTCGTACGGGTGCTTGGAGCCGGTGAACACTGCGGTGGACGAGCCACCCCAGTTGCCGCTGGCCTCATCGCCGGCTTCCCACTGCGGGGAGGCCGCGACGGCCCACTTGCCCGCGGTGTCGGGCGCGCCGCTGGCGATGGAGTTCGCACCCCAGGCTGCGGAGTTCCAGGTCCACGCTGCGCCGGTGTTGTAGGCGTTGTCCCACTCGGTGGTCCACGGCGGCTGGGTCGAGACGAGGTCCCGGTCGATCAGGTCCTGCCAGTAGTCGGCGACCTTGATGGACTCGTCGCCGGTCAGGTCGACGTTCCAGTCGGTGCCGTCGTTGCCGAACCAAGTGCCGCCGGCCTGCCAGACGAGTCCGGCGAACTGGTTGATGTCACTCTGCGAGAAGTTGGTGATGTACGAGCCCGTAGCGCGTACCTGCTCGGCCGCCGTGGCGAACTCGGCCCAGGTGGTGGGGATCGCGATGTTATTCGCGGCGAAGAGGTCGGCGCGGTAGAACATGGCCATGGGGCCGGAGTCCTGCGGGATCGCGTAGACGGAGTCGTCCTCGTTGAAGCTGACCTGGCCCCAGGTCCAGTCGACGAAGTCGGCCTTGGCGTCCATGACGCCCTCGCAGGAGGCCAGGTTCATCAGGCCGTCCTGCACGCGGAAGTTGGGCAGTGCGTCGTACTCGATCTGGCCGAGGTCGGGCGCGTTGCCGGCTTCGAGCTGGTTGAAGAAGTTGGCGTAGGTGCCGCCGTTGCCGTTCGGGCCGGTCTGCACAGCCACCTGGATGTCGGGATTGGCCTTGTTCCAGACGTCGACGACGTCTTCGATGCCGGGGATCCACGACGTGAAGGTCAGGTTGACCTTGCCATCGGAGGGAGCACAGTCGGCAGCATCGGCGCTGCCGCCGGTCGATGCGGCGGTGGAGCAGCCGGTGAGGGCGACCGTCGCAGCGGTGAGCAGGGCAACAGTGGCCGCTCTTTTCGTGATTCGCATTGTTTTCCTTTGTTGGGGTTTCGCTGAAAAGGAGTGGTGCAAGGTTGTGCGGATGGTGCGGGTAAGGCTGGTCGTACGGTCGAAAAGTCGAGAGGTTACTTGACGCTGCCGGCGCCGAGGCCGTTGCGCCAGAAGCGCTGCAGCAGCAGGAACAGGATGATCAGCGGGATGATCGACAGCAGGGCGCCGATGAGCACGTAGCCGCGCAGCTCGGGGATCTGGTTGACCTGCGAGTTCCAGGCGTAGAGGCCCAGGGTGACGGGGAACAGGGTCTCGTCGCGCAGCATGATCAGCGGCAGGAAGAAGTTGTTCCAGATGGCCACGAACTGGAAGAGGAACACCGTGACCAGAGCGGGGAACATCAGCTTCACCGACACGGTGAAGAAGGTGCGCACCTCACCGGCGCCGTCGAGGCGGGCGGCTTCGATGAGTTCGTCCGGCACGCTCGCCGCGGCGAAGATGCGGGTGAGGTACACGCCGAACGGGCTGACCAGGCTGGGCAGGAACACCGCCCAGAACGTGTTGGTCAGGCTGACCTGGCTGAAGATCAGGAACAGCGGCAGCGCCAGCGCGGTGGCGGGCACGAGCACCCCGCCGAGCACGATGTTGAAGAGCAGTTCCCGGCCCGGGAAGCGGTACTTCGCCAGGGCGTAGCCGGCCATGCCGGCGAACAGGGTGGCCAGCAGGGCGCCGGCGCCGGCGTAGAGGGCGCTGTTGAGCATCCACTTGAGGAAGACGCCGTCACGGTAGGCGACCAAGTTGCCGATGTTGGCGAACAGGTTGAAGTCGGCGAACCAGAGCGGGTTGGTGCTGGTGAACTGGCTGCTCGACTTGGTGCCGGCGATGAACAGCCACCAGATCGGGATGAGGAAGTAGAGCGTGAAGACGAGCATCACGGTCATCGCGCCGATGCGGGAGAGCGGGCTCTCCTTGGGTCCCTTCGGGGCGGGGTTGGCGGCGTTCCTGGCGCGCTTGGACGCCCGGGAGACGGCCGGAGACTCGGTGAGGGCGCTCATTTGCCTTCCTTCCGCTGGGTGAACTTGAGGAACGAGAACGAGAGCACGAAGGTGGCCAGGGCCAGCACCACGCTGAAGGCGGCGGCGAGACTCACGTTGGGGATCGAGGAGGTGGAGTAGACCATCAGGTTCGGGGTGAAGGTGCTCGTCACGGCGGAGCTGAAGGTGCGGAACACCTGCGGCTCGGCGAGCAGCTGCAGGGTGCCGATGATGGAGAAGATGCCGGTGAGCACGATCGCGGGCATGATCAGCGGGATCTTGATCGACCAGGCGATGCGCAGCTGCCCGGCACCGTCGAGGCGGGCGGCCTCGTAGATCTCGGTGGGGATGGCCAGCAGGGCCGAGTAGATGATGAGCATGTTGTAGCCCACGTAGACCCAGGTGACGACGTTCGCGATGGCCCAGAGCACCAGGTCCGCGGAGAGGAAGCTGATGTTGCTGGTCAGCGCCGTGAACGGCGACAGGTTGGGCGAGTACAGGAAGCCCCACATGATCGCGGCGATGACGCCCGGAACGGCGTAGGGCACGAAGAACGCGAGCCGGAAGAAACGCTTGCCGCGGAGCAGCGGGGAATCCAGCAGCAGTGCAAAGAGCAGCGCCAGGCCGAGCATCACCGGCACCTGCACCACGCCGAAGGCGAGCACCCGGCCGATGGACTCCCAGAACGGGCCGTTCTGGAACACGGCGATGTACTGCGACAGGCCGCCGAAGACCTGGGTGGCCTTGCCGAAGGTGCCGTCGCGCTCCACCACGAGCAGCGACTGGTAGATCGCGTACCCGATCGGGATCAGGTAGAACAGCGTGAACAAGACGGCGAACGGCACGATGAAGACAGCGATCGCCTTCGGGTGCGCCACCTTGATCTTGCGGGGCTTCGGTGCCGGGCTGCGGGGTGCCGCGCTCCGGGCATCCGCGGCCGGAAGGGCTGGTGCGCTCATGATGCGGTGTCCTCTCTGAGAACGCGCACGGCTCCGGCCGGTACGCGCAGGGTGCGGGAGACGTCGGCGCCGGTGACGAGCTCGACCCCCGCCGCGCTCACCTCCACGTCGGTGTCGCCGTGGTTGATGATGAAGCGGTACGAGCGGTCGGCTGCGGCGCGACGGATGACCTCCACGAGGCCGTCGCCCTCCGGGCCGACCGCGGTGACGCGGGCCTGCCCGGCGATGGTGCGCAGCAGGTCGCGGTAGCCGTCGGCGTCGGGCGCGGTGGCCAGGTACCAGGCGGCACCGGCCCCGTGCGCGTTGCGGGTGACGGCGGGGACGCCGGCGAGGGGCCCGGCGGCGTAGCTGGCCAGGGCCTCGGCGCCGGTCAGCCGCAGCCGTTCGCTCCACAGGGTGCCGGTGGCGGTGTCCGACAGCCCGGCAAGGCCGCCGTCCAGAAGCACGGGGTGGCCGGGGGCCAGCGGGGAGAACTCCTCCACGGTGATGCCGAGCAGGTCGCGGAACGCGCCGGGGTAGCCGCCGAGGCGCACCCGGTCGTCTTCGTCGACGATGCCGCTGTAGAACGTCACCAGGGCGTGGCCCCCCGCGGCGACGAACCCGGCGAGGTTCTCGGCCTGCTGGTCGGTGACCAGGTACAGCGCGGGCACCACCACGAGGTTGTAGGCGCTGAGGTCGGCATCCGGGGAGACGATGTCGACCGTGACGCCGAGCCGGTGCAGCGCGGTGTAGGCGGCGTGCACCTGCTCGAGGTACTTCACCGACTGGGACGGGCGGGACTCGTTGTCGCCGGCCCACCAGGCTTCCCAGCTGAACAGGATCGCGGCATCCGCCACGACACGGGTGCCGATCACCTCGTCGAGCTTGTCGAGGGTGGCGCCCAGTTCGACCACCTCACGCCAGAGCACGGTGTCGGTGCCGGCGTGCGGCACCAGGGCGGAGTGGAACTTCTCCGAGCCCTGCTGCGAGGCGCGCCACTGGAAGTAGCAGATGCCGTCGGCGCCGCGGGCCACGTGGGAGAGCGAGTTGCGGGTCATCTCCCCCGGGGTCTTGGCGACGTTCAGCGGCTGCCAGTTGACCGCGCTGGTGGCCTGCTCCATGAGCAGCCAGCCGTCGCCGTCGGCGAGCCCGCGGGTGAGGTCGGCGGCGAAGGCCAGTTCGGTGGTGGGGTCCGCGAGGCGGTGGTCGAGGTAGTGGTCGTTCGCGACGACGTCCACGGCGGATGCCCAGGACCAGTAGTCGAGGTTCTTGATGTGCGCGGTGACCATGAAGTTCGTGGTGACCGGCACCTCGCTGTGCCGGCGGATGACGGCCTCTTCGGCGCGGTAGTAGCCGAGCAGCTCGTCGGAGCTGAACCGGTGGAAGTCGAGCACCTGGCCAGGGTTGCGGCTGGAGAGGGTGAGCCGGGGGGTGTGCACTTCGGCCCAGGCGCTGTAGCGCTGGCTCCAGAAGCTCGTGCCCCAGGCGGTGTTGAGCGCGGCGATGCTGCCGTACTTCTGCTCGAGCCAACGGCGGAACGCGGCGGCGGTGTCGTCGTCGTAGCAGAGCGCGTTGTGGCAGCCGAGTTCGTTGGAGACGTGCCAGAGGGCCACGGCCGGGTGGGCGCCGTAACGCTCGGCGACCTTCTCCACCAGGCGCAGGGCGTGCTCGCGGAAGACCGGCGAGCTGGGGCACCAGGCCTGGCGGCCGCCGGAGTAGCGGGTGGTGCCGTCTTCGGTCTCGGGCAGGATCTCGGGGTGCAGCGTGGTCAGCCACGGCGGCGGCGACGAGGTGCCGGTGCCGAGGTTCACCCGGATGCCGTGCGCGTGCAGCAGGTCGACGATGGTGTCGAGCAGGGTGAAGTCGTACACGCCGGGCGCGGGCTCGAGGTTGGACCAGCCGAAGATGTTGATCGCCACCAGGTCGACGCCGGCCTGCTGCATAAGCAGCACGTCCTCGGCCCAGACCTCCGGACCCCACTGCTCGGGGTTGTAGTCGCAGCCGTAGGCGATGCCGTTCTGCACGAACGGGGTCGTCCGGGTGACCTGGGGCGTCACGACCGGGGTGGCTACTGGGGTGTTCATGTGCTCCTGCTTGGACGGGGTGTGCGGTGCCGGCCCGGCGGCCGGCCCTGACGGGCCATCCTCGGTCTGACGTTCTGTGAACGTGCACAGGTCGGGGAGCAAATGACTCCTCGTTGAGTGTCTGTGAACGTACACAGAGTAAGTACAGCGCGGCATCGATGTCAAGCCGGACGCCCGGTACAGTTATCGAATGGTGACAATTCCGGGCCGGCGCAAGCGCGCGACGATCCACGATGTCGCCGCGGAGGCGGGGGTCTCCCGCGGCACCGTGAGCCGGGTCGTGAACAACGAACCCTACGTGTCGGCCGAGGCGCGCATCGCGATCGAGGCGGCCATCGAGAAGGTCGGCTACGTGCCGAATACCGCCGCCCGCAACCTCGTCATGCAGCGTTCACAGGCCGTGGGCCTGATCGTGCACGAGCCGCATTCCCTGTTCCTCGAAGACCCCAACATCGGCGAGATCCTGCTCGGCGCCAACAGCGCGCTCTCCCGGGCGGACTACCAGATGGTCAGCCTGGTGATCGAGTCCGACCGCGACACCGAACGGGTGGCGCGCTACCTCAGCGGCGGCTTCGTCGACGGTGTCGTCGTGGTCTCCGCGCGAGAACAAGACCCGATCACACGCGTTATCGAACGCCTGGACCTGCCCGCGGCCTTCGTCGGGCATCCGCAGGACCTGCGCGACCTGCCGTACGTGGGAATCAACAACCGGGCCGCCGCCCGGGCCATCACCGAGCGCCTGATCGGCACCGGCCGCAGCCGCATCGGCATGATCGCCGCCGCCCTCGACCGTGACTCCGGCTCCGACCGACTGGCCGGGTTCACGGATGCGCTGGGCGACCGGTTCGACCCCGACCTGGTGGCCCCGGTGCCGCTGTACACCTACACCGACGGCCGCGACGGCATGCGTGCCCTGCTGGCCAAGGACCCGCTGATCGACGGGGTGTTCGCGGCCTCGGACGTCATCGCCGCCGGTGCCCTCAACGCCCTGCGCGAGGCCGGCCGCAGCGTGCCGGGCGACGTGGGCATCGTGGGCTTCGACGACAGCGCCTGGGCGCTGCGCTGCCAGCCCCTGCTCTCTACGGTGCGTCAGCCCGCCAACGGCCTCGGCCAGCGTGCGGCCGAATCGGTGCTCAGCCAGCTCCGCGGCGAGGCCCCCGAGCTCGGCGGCATCCTGCTCGACACCGAGATCGTCTGGCGCGACTCCGCCTGACCGCGCAGGTGGCAGGGCCCGGGCTCAAACATCGGTCGAGCCCGGTCGAGCCCGTCGGCGCCCGATCGTCGGTCGAGCCTGTCGAGACCCCGCGAGCCGACTCGTCGACGCACGTCACCAGGTTTCGACAAGCTCAACCAACGCACTGGCCGCATCCCACACGACCGCCGCCAGCCACACCCGGTAACGCCACCACACGCCGGTCGAGCCCGTCGAGACCCCGCGAGCCGACTCGTCGACGCACGTCACCAGGTTTCGACAAGCTCAACCAACGCACTGGCCGCATCCCACACGACCGCCGCCAGCCACACCCGGTAACGCCACCACACGCCGGTCGAGCCCGTCGAGACCCCGCGAGCCGACTCGTCGACGCACGTCACCAGGTTTCGACAGGCTCAACCAACGTGCTGGGTGCGACTCGCAGGAGGCTGCACCTTAGGTCCCGTCGAGGTGCGACTCGATCCGCTTCAGAACGCTACTCTGCAGCTCGAGCGAGCCCTGCCAGTCCCCCTGACGCGTCAGCCCATGCCCAGCCCCGGGCACCGACAGTAGTTGCGCTTCCGTACCGGCGACGTTGTCCGGCCGCCAGAACGCATCCAGCTCACCGCCGATCGCCAGGTCGGCGGTCGTGGCTTCTCGCACGGCCAGGCACACAGGCTCTTCGCTCAACAGTGGCGTCAGCCACACGCCGGCGATTCCCGCGCGTCGGGCCCACGGCAGCGCGTAGGTGCCGAAGGACTTCGCCACGATCAGCCGGCGCGAGCTCGGAGGGCAGGAGTCGAACGCGTCAGCCACCGCCCGCTCGACGAACGGCAACGGATGCGCGCGCGCCTCGTCGTCCACCGTCCACTCCACGGCCTGCACGTGCCAGCCTCGCTCCGCGAGGATGGTGGCGCACCAGTAGAGAAGAGGCGCCTGAACCGAGTAGTTCACCCCGGGCAGCAGCACCGCGACCGGCGCATCCGCCGAATCGGCCCGGGCCCACACGTAAGAGGTCATGGCTCGACGCTACAACCCTCACTGCGTCCCGGCACGACTGTTCCCGCAACGGACAAGTGCACCCGGCGCACGAGGCACGCGGGGTTGTCGGGGCAGGCGCGGACGCGCAGAATGGTGCCGTGAGTCGCAAGCGGGTGATCGTGAACGGGATGGTGCAGGGCGTGGGCTTCCGGTACTACACCGAGGCGCAGGCCAGTTCGCTCGGCCTGGGCGGGTACGTGCGCAACCGGTCCGACGGAGCCGTGGAGACCGAGATCGAGGGCGACGACGAAGCCGTCGAGCGGATGCTGACCTGGCTGCACCAGGGACCGCGCTCGGCGAGCGTGGAATCGGTGCAGGTGACCGACCTGACCGAGCACGGCGAGGCGAGCTTCAGCATCCGCATCTGACCGGCGGCCCGGGACGTCTGAACGGCGCGTGGAGCGCGACTGAACGACGGGTAGACCGCGACTGTCGGGCCGGTGGCCGCGGGCGACCGACTCTCTGGCGTAGCGTGGGAGCATGGGCGCGCAGGCATCCGGTCCCGGCCGGACGGGACCAACGGTGCGCCACTCCCCCGACACCCGGGCGGAACCGACGGCGCGCAAGCCGTTGCCCGCGCGCCGACGCCTGACGCTCCGCGCCGGGTACGGCTACGGGCGGCTGATGCTGGCCATCGCCGGCATCGTCGGACTGGTCGGCAACTACGAATACGTGCTGCTGTTTCCGACCTTCGCCGCGTACAACGTGTTCACCTACTTCACGGTGCAGAGCGCCATCGCCGCGGTCGTCGCGTTCATTCTCGGCGCCGTCGTCGCGTTCCGGCACGAGAAGGATCCGCAGTGGCTCGACATCTTCCGGGCCCTCGTCACGACCTACATCATCGTGTCGGGCATCGTCTTTCTCACCATCGTCATCCAGTCGTCGTCACGGGACTACACGATCGAGGTGCCCTGGCCCAGCCAGGTGCTGCACTTCTACATCCCCACGCTCGCGCTGCTGGACTGGCTGACGGACACCGGAAAGGCCCGGCTGTCCTGGCGCTTCCTGCGCTGGATCCTGCCGTACCCCTTCGCCTGGGGCATCTTCACGCTCGTGCGCGGATCCTTCGTGGGCTGGTACCCGTACTTCTTTCTCGACCCGGCCCAGGTCAGCGGCCCGCTCGAGACGGTGCTCTACTGCCTGATCGCGGTGGCCCTGTTCCTCGGCATCGCCTCGGTGCTTGTGGCCACGTCGAGGCTCAGCTGGCGTCCCCGCTCGCGCGGTGACCGCAGTTCATCCGTGCCCAACTAGGCCCGACTGGCGAGCCCGGCGGCCCGGTGCGTCCGCCCGTGCGGTAGACCCCGGCTGTGGCGGCGCAGCACACGGATGCGCCGCCGGCCGGCCGGCATCCGCCGCTACGCCTCGACGGGAACGAAGGTGTACTGGCTGGTGAGGTGTTCGGTTTCGCAGGTGCCGCAGTAGAGCACGCCGGAGGCCTGCATGGCCGACACCCGGGGCGAGCACTGGATCACCTTGGGGCCGCAGCACGGCGAGATCACCATGAAGGCGCCCGGCTCGGCAGCGGAGTGTCCGCTCAGGCTGCGATGGTGGTGGCTGCCCTCGCAGGGCAGATTGGTGTCGAAGTCGAGTAACGACATCGCATCAAGATTCGTCAGGATATACATGGTTCACACGGTCAATCAGGAGAGGCACTGGCCGCGGAGCTAGGGGACGTCGGGATCGCGACCACACCCGACGGCCGACGGCGGAGGACACTGTGTTCGCTGTGCCGAACCTGACGGAACGGCAGCACTGAACTGACCCGACCGCACTCCGTCGGCGCGTGTGATCGGGAAACGACTGGATCATCCCCGCGGGGCGTCCCTGGACGGACGGCCCCTTCACCGACTAGACGTTTCGGTGAGCTTACACGCCTATTGTGAGTTTTGCTCGGTTAGGTTTTCAGCAACGGAACCCATGTTCCGGTCGCCTCCGGCATAACGCCCGATCAGACCGCAGGGCTGGGTGTGGCACTGTCCGTCGGGAGTGCCGCAAAAGGTTCGAGGCTGCGCAACGCGGCGTCGGTGAATTCGGTGTTGCCGGACTTCGCCAGCTTCAGCGCTTGGTCCCCGCTGACAAAACCGACCAGAACCGGCTCGTTCGTGAGCGGCATCATGTTCACCCACACCCGGAAAGCGAGGGTGTCGTCGCCGACGGTGGTCCACAGGGCCGCCTCGGTGTCCCAGAAGGGTTCGTCGAAGCGCAGCCAGATCTTGTCCACGGTGCCCATGCCCAGCGCGGCGATCGCCCCGCGGTGCGCGAACGGCAGCGCCGGGTCGAATTCGATCACGTCGCGCTGCAGCACGCCCAGCGGCACGGTCACGATGGCGCGGTCCACGGTGAGTGACTCCCCCGTGCCCAGGCGCAGGCTCACGGATGCGTCGGTGTACGCCACCCGGGTCACCACGCTGGAGTAGATGACGTCGAGGTCGGTGGCGTCCTCCTTGAGCAGGGCGCTGTAGCCGCCGAGCACGATGCGCACGTCCGCGGCGGCGGAGGCCTGCGGGGTGGGGGTGTACCAGCCGGACATCTCGTCGGCGGGGGCGCCGGACTCCAGGGTGGTGGACGTGGCGAGCTGGTAGTCCAGCCAGTCGGCGTCGGAGATTCCCGCATCGCCATCCGTCTGGGAGAGGGTGGCCGAGCCGGTGGCGACGAGGGCCTTGGCCAGGGAGGTGTCCTGAGCCTGGGCGGCGGCCCAGGTGAGCGCGGCCGTGACGCTGTCGGCGCCGACGGTCGACACCTCGGTCACGGCGCCGGCCGCGGTGCGTGCCTCCGGCGTGAGCGGGAAGGGGGCGTGCGAGATCTCCAGGCCGGTGAGTTCCTCGTCGAGGGAACTCGTGTCTGCGCCCACGATGAACGACGGGCCGAGCTCCACGGGCACGGGCCAGGCGTCGTCGGTCACGGTGTCGATGCGGCCGCCGAGCCGGTCGCGCGCCTCGATCACCACCACCGAGAATCCGGCGTCGGTGAGCTGCCGGGCGGCAGCAAGGCCGGCCGCGCCGGCGCCGATCACGGCCACCCGCTCCCCCGACTCGGCGGCGGACTGCAGCAGCCGGGCGGCGCGCTGGCCGGCATCCCTGGCACCCTGCACCGTGCCCGGCGCGTCGGCGGAGACCGCCTCTCCGGCGAAGAAGAGCCGGTCGAGAACGGGTTCGGCGAGGTCCTCCCGCTGCTGGGGAGTGGACGACACTGTGGCGAAGCTGTAGGAACCGCGGGCGAACGGGTCCTCGGACCAGGAGCTGCGGAGCATCCCCGCCGGCTGCGGCACGAGGGACGGTGCGGGCGTGGCGGTGGGGCTGGGCGGGCCGGTGGGAGTGGGCTTGGGCGGCACGCATCCGCTGAGCGCGAGCAGCGACAGCCCGGTGAGGGAGCTGATCAGAAAGGTCCGTCGTTCCATGGCTGCACTCGCGTCACCGGCGGCTGACGCACTCCTCTCGGCCCCTCGAAGTGGTACCCATCACGCTACCTCAGGCCGGGGCCGCCGGGCTTCGGCCGCGACCCGGCGCGTCCACCCGCGGCCCCAGGCAGATCAGGCGCCGGAGCCGGCCGCGGGCGGTTCGAGGAAGCCGTCGTCGAGCAGGGCCCGCACGCGCGGCAGCAGTTCGGCGCGGAGGGCCGTGGCGTCGGCGTCGAGCAGCTGGGCGATGGCGTCGATGATCGCGCCCACCGGCAGTTCGCCGTCGCAGGCGCCGATCAGGGCGGCCTGGGCTGTGTCCAGCGGCACGGACCGGCCGAATCCGCCGCCCTGGTGCAGCGTCATCAGGGTCGGATCCTCCTGGCCGGGCCAGAAGTGCCGCTCCTCGGTGACGTCCGCGCCCACCGTGAGGGTGCTGCGCGACAGCGAATCGTCGTCGAGACCGGCCTGCCAGTCGTGGGCGGCCAGGCACTCGGCGAGGTGGCTGCCGATCCCGGCCGCGTTGTGGCCGAGGGCCTCCGGCAGGCGTTCGAGGCGCAGCAGGCGGGGCCGCACGTGCCCGGAGTGGCGCGCCGGCGCATCCGTGGCCGGCCGACGCAGCAGCATGTAGCCGAAGCCCACCTGGCGCACCCCGCGGGCCTCGAAGTCGTCGAGCCAGGCGCCGTACAGCCTGTCGAAATCGGCGGTCTCCGGGCGGGTGCCGCCGTCGCGGATCCAGGTTTCGGCGTACCCGGTGGGCGCCTGCACCTCACGTTCGATGATCCAGGCGTCCAGCGGGGCGGATGCCACGTCGCCCGCGCCGTCCTCGCGGTATGGCGCGTCGATCCAGCCGGTCAGCCGGGCGAAGGCGTCGGCGTCGTCGTGGTACTCCCAGTTGCCGAGCAGCTGGGCGACGCCGCCGGGCGTGAGGTGGGCGGCCGCGCCGCGCACCACGGCCTCCACGAGGGCGTCGCCGACGAGGCCGCCGTCGCGGTACTCGTAGCTGGGCACGCCCTCCACCCGCGGGGTGATCACGAACGGCGGGTTGGAGATGATGTGGTCGAACCGCTCACCGGCCACGGGTTCGAACAGGCTGCCCAGCCGGAACTCGATGTTCTCGACCTGGTTCAACCGGGCGTTCAGGGCCGCGAGCTCGAGGGCCCGCTCGGAGATGTCGGTGGCCACGACGCGGGCGGCGTGCCGGGAGGCGTGCAGCGCCTGGATGCCGCATCCGGTGCCCAGGTCGAGCGCGCTGTCGACCGGGGCGGGGATCATCAGGGCGCTGAGGGTGAGCGAGGCGCCGCCCACGCCAAGCACGTGGTTCTCGCCGAGCGGATGCCCGAGGGCCAGTTCGCCCAGGTCGGAGGTGATCCACCAGCTGCCGGCCCCGTGCGCGTCGACGAAGCTGTACGGACGCAGGTCCACCAGAGGTTCCACCTGCCGGGGTCCGGTGTCCACGGGGGGATTCTCGGCGCTACCGCCGTGCGCGTGGTGCGCGCTGACGAGGCCGAGCCTTTCGGCTCCCGCCACACCGAGGGTGGGCAGGGCGGTGTTCAGCTCGTCTCGCTCCACGGGCAGGCCGAGCACGAAGAGCTGCGCGAGCACGATGTTGGGCTCGAGCACGACCAGGCTGCCGCGCAGGCGGGCGAGCGCCCGGAGAGCCGGCACCCGTTGGTTGCGGTGCAGCGCCGCATCGGCGTCGGTGCCCCACAGCCCGGTCAGAGCGGTCACCGAGAAGTTGGCGGCAGTGAGGTCGGCGCGGAGCTGGTCGATCAGGGGTGCAGTCACCCCTCCATTCAACTGCACGCCCGGCATGTGGCGAGACCCGCGGCCCGGCCCTCGACACGCAACCACACGCTGGTCGAGCCTGTCGAGTCCCCGCGACAATACGTCGGTCGAGCCTGTCGAGACCCCGCGAGCGTGTCTACGGACCTCCAGGCCGGGTCACCAGGTCTCGACAAGCTCGACCGACGACGGGGGCACGACCCGCAAACCAGGTCACCGGGTCTCGACAAGCTCGACCGACGACGGGGGCACGACCCGCAGACAAGGTCACCAGGTCTCGACAAGCTCGACCGACGACGGGGGCACGACCCGCAGACAAGGTCACCAGGTCTCGACACGCAACCACACGTTGGTCGAGCCTGTCGAGACCCCGCGAGCACACGTTGGTCGAGCCTGTCGAGA
The DNA here is from genome assembly GCF_001679725.1 of Cryobacterium arcticum. NCBI lineage: Bacteria > Bacillati > Actinomycetota > Actinomycetes > Micrococcales > Microbacteriaceae > Cryobacterium > Cryobacterium arcticum. Next base: position 3,008,021 of record NZ_CP016282.1, read on the forward strand.
CCCCGCGAGCACACGTTGGTCGAGCCTGTCGAGACCCCACGAGCGTGTCCACCGGCCTCCAGACCGGGTCACCGGGTCTCGACGAGCTCGACCAACGACGGGGGCACGACCCGCAGAACAGGTCACCAGGTCTCGACGAGCTCGACCGACGACGGGGGCACGACCCGCAGAACAGGTCACCAGGTCTCGACGCGCTCGACCCGCGAGACGGATCGCCTCACGGGTGACGGAGAGAGCGGCTAGAGCCAGCGCATGGTGAACGCGCGGGAGAGCAGCGCGTTCAGGGGTGGCAGCGCCAGGGCGCGTACCAGGGCGTTCCGCGCGCGCAGGCGCAGCCCGCTCACCGGCCGGCCCATGGCCATGTTGAACCCGGCCTGCCGCACGGCCATGCGGGCACTGCGGCGCCGCCGCCGGTCGTAGCCGGCCAGCGTCACCGCCGCCTCGATGGGCTGGGCCAGGGCGTGCTTGAGCGCCGGCGCGAGCGCCACGGCGTCGAGCCAGCCCAGGTTCATGCCCTGCCCGCCGATCGGGCTGATCTCGTGCGCCGCATCCCCGGCCAAGAGCACCCGCCCGTGCACCATGGTCGACGCGAGCCGCTGCCGCACCGAGAACGAGCTGGGCACGGACTCCGAGGGCGGCAGGCGCACGCCCGTGCGCTGCTCGATGAGCGCGGTCAGGTCGTCGATGGACGCGTGCGGTCGCAGCGTGGGCGTCGCGGCCACCCAACGACGCCGGCCGCCGGGCAGAGGGAACGATTCGACGACGCCGCCCTCCTCGAAGAACAGCACCGCCTCGTCGCCGTGCTCGCCGATGTCGGGGTAGTCGGCCATGAGGTAGGTGCCCGCGCCGCCCAGCGCACGGGACTCGATGCCCACCGCGTCGCGCAGGGCTCCGCGGGCGCCGTCGGCGACCACCACGTACCGGGCCTGCGCCACGATCTCCTGCCCGCCGTCGTCGGTCTCCGCCTCGGCTCCGCCGGGCTCGGCGAGCACGTCAACGTGGTCGCCGCGGTCCTGCAGCATGCCCACACCCACGCCGGAGCGCAGCCCTCCGGGTTTGAGCGCCGCGAACCGCTCCCGCAGCACGGCCTCTGTCTCGTGCTGTGGCAGGGTCACCACGAATGGGAACCGGCCGGTGACCTGCGCGAACGACAGCCGGCCGAGGGTGCGGCCGCCGCTCTGCACGCTGCCGGACTCGATGCGCACCGCCCGGGAGAGCACCTCCTCGGCCACGCCGGCCTGTCGCAGCACCCGCATCGACGGCGGATGGATACCGATGGCCTTGGCGTGCATCGACGGTTCGGTGCGCCGTTCGAGCACCTCCACGTCCACCCCGCGTTCGGCCAGCAGGCAGCCCAACAGGATGCCCACGGGCCCGCCGCCCACCACGATCACGTCACGCATGGGCCCGCCCCGTCTGCCGCGCCGCGGTCAGGGTCACCGGCGGCGCGCTCCAGCGCAGCATCAGCCGGTAGGGCACCTCCCGGTGCACGGTCCAGCCGGGCGGCACCGACGCGGCCAGCTCCGCGCGGGTGAAGCTGCGCCGGATGGAGGTCAGCCCGTCATCGCGGATGAACGAGCGCCGGAAGAACGGCCAGGTGCCCAGCCCGAAGCCGAGGTACGCCAGCGGCGCCCGCTCGATGTCGCCGTGCAGCACCAGGGCCCGGCTGAGCCGTTCGGAGTCGACCAGCAGCCCGCCGAGTTCGCCGGCGCTGAGGTGGTGCAGCACGTGGTTGGACAGCACGATGTCGAACCGTTCCCCCGCGGCCACGAGGTCGCTGCTCAGCGCCCGGCGGAACGTGAGCCCGGGCAGCGACGGCTGGCTCGTGGCGTAATCGTGCGCGCGGGCATCCGGGTCGATGCCCGTCACGGCCAGCCGCAAGCCGTCCCTCGCGGCCCAACGGGCCAGCGAACGGGCCACGTCGCCGCCGCCGGAGCCGATGTCCAGCAGCGTGTGCGGCACCTCGGCCGAGAGCAGCGGTCGGATGTCGTGTCGGTAGGTGTGCCGGAGGCCGGACACGACGGCGTTGACGTACCGGAAGTTCGCGTAGGTGCGGCGGAGCATGTCGGGGTCGCAGTCCGGATCGTCCATGATCTCGACGGTATCCACCGCACGGTCCCGCAACGAGAAACGCACGGCGTCAGCCGCGCAGCACGGTCATCAGGCTCGACTCCACGGTCAAGCCCGGTCCGAACGCCATGGCGCAGACCCTGTCCCCGTCGGCGGCGTTCTCCTGTTCGAGAATCGCCTTCATGACGAAGAGGATGGTGGCGCTGGACATATTGCCGTTGGTGCGCAGGGTTTCCCGCGAGGGCACCAGCTGCGTCTCGGTGAGGCCGAGTTTGGCCTCGGTCTTGTCGAGGATGCTGCGCCCGCCCGGATGGATCGCCCAGTGCGCGATCGCGGTACTCAACGGGGAACCCGGCGCCGCGGCCGTGAGCACCTGGCCGGGTTCGGCGGAGGAGCTGGTCGCCGCCGTGTCGTCCTGAGCCTGCGCCGTGACCGCGCCGGCCTCGGCGAGGACTCCCGCCGCCAGGGTCCGGGTGAGCGACTCGTCGCGGCCGAAGAGCGGCGCGAGCGCCGACTCGATGTGCTCGTCGATGATGTGCGGCACGTAGGAGCTGAGGATCATCTCGAACCCCTCGTCGCCGATCTTCCAGGCCATATCGCCCTCGCCGACTGGCGTGATCACGGTTTCGAAGTGGTCGAGGTTGAGGGCGTTCTCGCCGGCGGCCGGCGGGCGGCTGCTCACGATGCCGGCGGCCGCGCCATCCGAGAAGAGGGACGAGGCCACGATGGTGTCGGGGTCGCTCGAGGTGCGCAGGTGCAGCGAGCACAGCTCGGCGCTCACCACGAGCACCACGGCGTTCGGGTCGGCCTCCACGAACTGCTTGGCCGTGCGCAGAGCCGGCATCGCCGCGTAGCAGCCCATGAAACCCAGGTGGTAACGCTGCGTCGACGGCGCCAGGCCCAGTTCGCGCACGAGCATGTAGTCAGGGCCGGGGGCGTAGAAGCCCGTGCAGGACACGGTCACGACGTGGGTGATGTCGGAGGCCTCCAGGCCCGGGCACGCGTTGATGGCCCGGCGGCCGGCCTCCACGAAGAGCTTCGTGGCCTGCTCGATGTAGAGCTCGTTGCGCACGCGGGTGCCCGGCACGAGCAGCCGTTGGGTGGCGGCGTCGAAGAACTGCGGCTCGGCCACGGTGGAATCGAGGGTGAGTTCCTCGATCACGGTATGCCGGGTGTCGATGCCCGACAGGTTGAAGGAGGCCGTGACCAACCGCTGCGCCAACCGGCTCAGGCCCGGTTGGGCGGCGAAGATATCCCGTACCTGCTCCTGCACAAGGACGGTGGGCGGTACAACGGTCTGGAGCGCTCTCAGCGTGACGGCCATGCCCCAGTGTTACACGCACTTTCGTGGGCGCACACCCCCCTGGCCCGGCGCGGCGCGAACGGATGCGCCCGCCCGGGTCCGGTCCGGCCGTTACGGCAGCCGGTCGAACAGCCGGGTCGCGGTGATGGCCAGGGCGAATCCCACGGCCACGATGGCGGTGACCGCGCCGAGGTAGGCCGCCGGAGCGGCTGAGGTGCCGAACGCGCCGGTCGCGCCGATCCCCACGGCCACGGCGGTGACGATCGCCGCCAACACGGCGATCCACGTCTGCAGGCGCAGGCCCACCCGCGCCGGGGTGGGGGTGCGAGCGGCGCGTTGACGGCCGCCGGCCCGGGTGAGCACGGCGCCGCCGACGCATCCCCAGAACGACACCACGAGCAGGGCGGCGATCACGTCGCTGGGCCGGTGCCACAGGCTGACCAGAGTGGAGACACCCGCCGCCACGGCGAAGGCCGCGCCGATGGTGCCCGCCAGCCACCGGGTATGCGGGCTGGCCACGAGGAACACCACGAGCGCGGAGGCGGCCGCAACCGTCGTATGCCCGGACGGGAATGAGTTGGACACGTAGCCCTCCACGCCGAGGTCCGGCCGGGTGAGGACGATGTTCTTAAGCAGCTGGGTGGTGATCACCGCGGCCATGGCGCTGCCGACGGCCACGAGCAGCGGGAACCAAGCCCTTCGCACGGCGGCGATGGCGAGGCTCACGATCGCACCGACGCCGACCATGACGGAGGGGATCAGGTCGAGCAGACTGAGGGTGACCGTGGTTCCCGTCGTGCCGTTCTCGGCCCCGTTGAACGCCAGCTGGTCGATGGCCTGCCCGGTCTCGTCACGCACGAAGAACAGGTACAGCGCGAGGAATGCGACGGCGCAGAGCACGGCGGCGCTCACGTAACGAGCAGGGGTGAGGCGGGAGGGCGAAGACACCCTCTACTGTCCCACGCGAGCATGGGTGAACCGTGAAAGCGCGGTGCACAAGTAGTGAATGCGCCGTCGTGCCGGCCACCCCTTGACAGGGGATACCGGCGGCGTAGCGTCGGAACATGTTCAGTAAGAAGACGAAGCAGGCGCGCGCCGACGGCGCGGCCGTGCGGCGTCGGGAGCCCGATGACCCCCGCGACCGCGGCGGCTTCCCCGGGCTGGAAGGCGACTTCGAGTCGGAGCGTCGGCGCGCAGAGACCGCCAGCAACGAGCACGGCGAACCGTACGAGCACGGCGAGGGCGAGACCCCGGTGCTGCCGTCCACGACGCCCGGCCTCACCCACCCCTGACCGCTGGGCGGTGGCATTCTCCCGGAGCGCATCCGGTGGTTTACCGTGCCCGCGGGCGCGGCTGAGACTTCGCTGAGCGCGCACGTGCACGGGTTGCGAGGCGTCCTGTCGCGACAAATAATAGTTGTAGTTGAGTCGACTCGGCTCAAGTTTGAAACCCACGGCCGGGCCACCAGGTCCGGGCCGACGTAACGAGGAAAGTGAGTTGAACATGGCCATGAATTACGATCCCTTCCGCGAACTGGATCGCGTCGCCGGTGCCCTGATGGATGTGCGCGGCCCGCGGGTGATGCCCATGGACCTGTACCGGTCCGGTGACGTGTACGTGCTGGATGCCGACATGCCCGGCATCGATCCCGGCTCGGTCGACATCGATGTGGACGGGCAGCTGCTCACCATCCGGGGCGAGCGCACCCTGGCCAGCCACGACAACGTGAAGTGGCTCACCCGGGAGCGCACCGCGGGGTCGTTCCTGCGCCAGTTGAACCTGGGGCAGGGCATCGACCTCGACAACATCAGCGCGAAGTACGCCAACGGCGTGCTGTCGGTGACCATCCCGGTGAGCGAGGCCGCCAAGCCCCGCAAGATCGAGGTGAGCACCGAAAACACTGACCAGCAGGCGACCCTGACAGTGAAGGAAGGCGAGAAGCACCTGGGGAAGTAAGCCGCCGGATCCGCCCGGTGGACCCATGGACCCGGAGGGAATTCCCTCCGGGTCCTGTCTTTTCGCGTGTTGTACACGCTATGTTCATATTTCTCTGATCGACTGAATTTGTAGCATCCGCAGCGCAATCCCCGTAAAGTGCCTAAGTACCAAACGAATGGAAGCTCCGTGAGCATTCGAACGGCCGAATACCCCAGGCCGGATTATTTCCTTCTCCACCTCAGTGACACGCACCTGCTCGCAGACGGTAACCGTCTGTACGGCAGCGTGGACAGTGCCGCACACGTGCAACGGTTGTTTGCGGATGTGGAGGCGTCGGGCAGCAAGCCGGACGCCATCATCATCACCGGCGACCTGGCCGACAAGGGCGAACCCCATGCCTACGCGCAACTGCGCGGCATCGTGGAGCCCGCGGCGGCACGACTCGGCGCCAAGGTGCTCTGGGTGATGGGCAACCACGACAACCGGGCGAACTTCCGCACCGAGTTGCTCGGCCAGGAGCCCAGCCTCGCGCCGATCGACCACGTCGACTACGTCGGCGGGCTGCGCATCATCACCTTCGACACCACGGTTCCGGGCAGCCACTACGGCGAGATCTCCGAGCGACAGCTCGAGTGGCTCAGCGAACAGCTCAGCTTCCCCGCGCCGGACGGAACCATCCTCGCCATGCACCACCCGCCCGTGCCGAGCATGCTCGACCTGTCGGTGTCGGTGGAGCTGCGCGACCAGGCCAGCCTCGCGCAGGTGCTGCGCGGCACGGATGTGCGCAGCATCCTGGCCGGGCACCTGCACTACTCCTCCACCGCGACGTTCGCCGGTATCCCCGTGTCGGTGGCCTCGGCCACCTGCTACACGCAGGACCTCAACGTTCCCGTCGGCGGCACCCGTGGCCGCGACGGCGCCCGGGCGTTCAACCTCGTGCACGTCTACGCGGACACCGTGCTGCACTCGGTGGTGCCGCTGGGCGATTTCGAAGCGCTCGACTACATCGACCCGGCCGAAAGCGCCCGCCGGCTGGCCGCATCCGGTATCGAGATTATGCCTGCTGGGTCTCTGCCCGCGTACCGCGAGCCGCCAATGACCAGGCCGATCCCGGTTCTGCGCTGACGTCGCCCGCCAACGCGGCGGAGCCACTGCCGAGGACGCTCTCGATGAGGGTGTCCTCGCCGTGCTGCCTTTCCGCGATGACGCTTTCGCGCTCCCACGGCGCCACGATCGGGAAGTAGCGTTCGAGGAAGTCGGTGACCGCCTCGGTGCGCACCTCGTCGGAGATCTCGGGGAAGCTGCCGTCGTTGAGGCAGAACATGTCCTGGTCGCGACGCTTGAGCAGCTTGCTCATCTGGCGTAGGGCCAGCTTGAGGGTGGTCTCCACGTAGAGTGAGCGCGCCTGGGTCTGCTCCACCGCCCGGCCGGTGGCCAGGGCGTAGTAGTGGTACAGCGAGTTCGTCACCGAGATGTCGGTGGCGGAGCGGAACTGGCTGGCCATGGTGCGCCGGAAGTCCTCGGGGAACTCGGCCTCCAGCTCGAACATGACGCTCTTGCGCAGCGGCGCGGGCGTGTGCTCCAGGTGCCGGGTGGTGACCTTGCCGAACCGTTCGCGCAGCAGCGCCCGGTTGACCCGGGCGGCGTTCTCGAAGCCGCTGCGGCTCGGGTCGTTGTCGCCGAGTCCGATGCGGGTGGCCGCTTCGACGAACTTGGTGATGCCGCCGGGCGAGTAGAACAGCTCCGGGCCCACCGGGCGGCCGAAGAACATGTCGTCGTTGGAGTAGATGAAGTGTTCGGCGATGCCCGGGATGTGGTGCAGCTGGCTTTCGACGGCGTGCGAGTTGTGCGTGGGCAGCACGCTGGTGTCGGGGAAGAAGTCTTCGCTGTTCATGATCGTCACCCGGGGGTGGTCGACGAGCCACTCCGGGGCCGGCGAGTCGGTGGCGATGAAGATGCGGCGCACCCAGGGCGCGAACATGTAGACGCTGCGCAGGGCGTACTTGAGTTCGTCGATCTGGCGGAACCGGGCCTCGGACTCGTCGCCGGAGCCGACGACGTAGCCCTTCATGCGTGCCGCGCGGGCCTTCTGGAAGTCGGTGGACGAACCGTCGACCCAGGAGAAGACCAGGTCGATGTCGAAGCTGATGTCGCTGACGAGGTCGTCGAACATGTTCTGCAGGGTGCGCCAGCTGCGGCCGAACATCTCGACGGTGGTCTCGCGCGCCTCGGAGCGGGGCAGGCGCTTCCGCATCAAGACGTTCTCCACGGGGGCGATGATCTCGTCTTCGCCGAAGGTCCAGAGCTCGAGCTGGAAGGCGGTCTCGGCGCCGTAGCGGAGCCGCCCGATGGGTTCGATGCGCGGCTGGTAGGCGCGGAAGACGTCGGACTTGCGCAGTTGCGCGAGGGCGCCATCGGCGAGCAGTCCGGCCCGGGCCTCGTCGTTGTCGAGCGGCTTGATGTAGAAGGGGGCGTCGGCGAACGCCGCGCCGAGGATCTTGCTGATCTGCTTGCGTCGCTTGCGGTTGACCGCGATGACCGGGCGGTCGTGGTCGCCGCGCACGAGCAGGTACTCGATGCCGGCGGCGTCGAGGGCGGCGCTCAGGGCGAGCAGGTCGATGACCATGGACTCGTGCGGGGTGAAGTGCCCGTTGATGAGGGCGATTTCGCCCTTTCGTACGACGACGTCGTCGCGGTCGAAGCGGCGGGTGCGCTCGTCGAGCGAGAGCAGTACGGGTTCGGGTTCGTTGCTCAGGGAGAGGATGGGCATGGACGCGGTGTCCGGAGCCGGTTCCTCGAAGGATGCCGGCTGGGCCTCGGAGAAGCCGCTGCCTGAGGCGCTGCGAGCGTGTCGTGCGGAGTCGGTGCGGTCAAAGCGAGCCATGGTCCTCCTTGGAGCAATAGCGTGGAACGGGCAAGGGGTGCAGTCGGGCTGCGATTCAGATGCGGTGATTCGTAACAGGTCGTCGAGAGGGATCCGTTGGGCGGGCATCCATGCGCCAGGCCCCGGAATGTGCGCCCGGGTTTCCCGGGCATCCCCCGCACCGCACCAGGCCGGGCATCGAGCCCGCCGGAAACAGTGTCGTAAGACCTAGTGTACGTCCTGCTCGCCGTCCCCTCGCGACCCGCGCCGGACCGGGGCTGCGGGCGGCCCGACGAGGCCGGTCAGACCAGGTCTGCGGCCTCCGTGACAGGCAGCCGGCAAACGAATTCCCGGCACTGGTAGGCGGTGGGCACGCCGTCGCGGATGCCGCGATCGGCGAACAGCTCGAACCCGGCCGCCGCCCAGTCGCGCCCCTGCTTCTCGGTGACCACGGCCACGAGGCCGCTCCGGCGCCGGGCCGCGTCGACCAGGTCGCCGCGCGAGGTGGCGCCGGCCGCCGTGCTGTCCGGGGTCACCACCACGAGCTGCCGCACGGACGAGGTGAGCGCGTTGACCAGGCGCAGGGCGGCACCGAACGCGAGCGGGTTGAGACTGCCCGCCCCCACCAGGCGCACCATGGCCGCGGTGGCCGCCTGGTGATACCGGGCCGCCCCGGTGAGCAGGTACAGCCGCCAGGCCGCGGCCGCGATGGCGCTGAGCCCGGACGGGTAGGCGCCCTCGGAGGGGTCGGTCGCCAGGTCGAGGCCGTGGCCGGTGAGCACCGGGTCGGCGCCCTCCGGCGCGACGAAGACCACCGACGTGCGGTCGGGCAGGGTGCGGTCAACCAGTTCGCGCGCCGCGACCGCGTAGCTCACCTCGCCGGTGGCCGTCGCGAGGTCGAGCAGACCGGCCGCGAGCATCCCGTAGTCCTCGAGCGTGGCCACGGCGCTCGAGAGTCGGCCGTCGATGGATGCGCGCACCAGCGCGCCGTCCTCCCGCCGGTGCAGTTGCAGCAGCCGGTCCGCCGCCCGGCGGGCGAGGGTGAGAGCGGTGTCGTCGTCGAAGGCCGCCCCGGCGAGCGCGAGCGCACCGATCGCGAGGCCGTTCCAGCCGGTGAGCATCTTGGTGTCGAGGGCCGGCGGCACCTGCTCGTGCCGGCTGTCCTCGTCGAGCGCGTAGTAGCCGCCCTCCACGCGCACGCCGTCCACGGTGCTCTCCGAGTCCTGTGCGCTGGCGAAACCGCCGTCGGGCAGTTGCAGCACCTCGCCGAGGAACCGCACCAGTCCCTCGCTCACCAGCCGGGCCCACGCTTCGCCGGTGTGCATCCAGGCCCGGGTGTACAGCTCGAGCAGCTGGGCGTTGTCGTAGAGCATCCGTTCGTAGTGCGGCTCGCTCCAGTCCCGGTTGACGGCGTAGCGGAAGAACCCGCCTTCGACGGAGTCGCGGAGGGGGGTGGCGCCCAGCCGCTTGAGGGTGCGCAGGGCAAGGTCGCGCCCGTCGGCGCGGTCCAGCAGCAGCGCCAGGGTGGGTGAGGCCGGAAACTTGGGGGCACCGCCGAAGCCGCCGTAGACCGGGTCCTCGGCGGTGGCGAGCAGGTCGACGCTCTCGGCGAGCCGGTCCTGGCCGGGCAGCTCTCCGACGCCCGGGTCGGGCGCGGCCTGGGCGAGGGCCTCGGTGAGTCCGGCGGCGCTTTCTTCCACGGCGTCGCGGCGGGTGGTCCAGGCATCCGTCACGGCGGCGAGCACCTCGCGAAAGGCCGGGTGCCCGGGCATCGGCGCGGGCGGTGAATAGGTGCCGGCGTAGAACGGCCGGCCGGCCGGGGTGACGAACACGTTCAACGGCCAACCGAGGTTCTGGGTGAAGGCTCCGGCGGCCGCGAGGTAGCTGGCGTCCACGTCGGGGTGCTCCTCGCGGTCCACCTTGATGCTCACGAAGTTCTCGTTGAGGTAGGCGGCGATCGCAGGATCGCTGAAGCTCTCGCGGGCCATGACGTGGCACCAGTGGCAGGTGGAGTAGCCGATGCTCACGAGCACGGGCACATCGCGGGCCCGGGCCTCGTCGAACGCGGCCGCGCTCCAGGGTTGCCAGTCCACCGGGTTCTCGGCGTGTGAACGAAGATATGGGCTGATGGCGTCGGCGAGGCGGTTCGTCATGCCTCCATTGTGACTCCGCTGCCTCCGCGCCCGCTGGTCGTGCCGCTGGTCGTGGCGTGGTTCGTGGCTCTGTCCGCGGGTGCCGCCCACCCGCGAGTTGCCGCATATCGCCCCTTCGCGGCGCCCGAAGGGGCACTGCGCCGCAAGCGGATGCTGCGTGCGCGCGGATTCGCGCCCCGGAAGCGGGCCGCAGAAGAGGCTTGCCGCGCCGGATTGCTGCTGTGAGACTTGGAGGGAGGGAGGGGCGCGATGGAGATCTGGGCACGGGTTCCGGGCAGCGACACGAATTCCCGTGCGCACTCGCGGCGTGGCGGCGCTGACCGGATCGAGTGCCGTCCATGATGACCCTCGCCGAAGCCGCGGCGCTACTCGAGGTCGCGGTCGATGCGCATCCCGAGCAGGTGGAACGCGCCTACCGCTTCCAAGCGCAGCGGTCGCACCCGGATCGGATGACCTCGGCCAGCCCGGCGGAGTTGGCCGCAGCCGCCGCCCGGTTCGACAGGTTCACCCAGGCACGCGCGCTGCTGCGCGAGGCCGACGCCGAGCGGATGCGCCCCTCCCCCGCCGACGCACAGCCGCGGCAGCCCGCGGCCTCGGGCGCATCCGCTGCACCGGGCCGAAACTCGGCCGACAGCTCCGCTTGGGCGGATCCGAACTGGGCGGCCGACGAGCCTTACGAACCTGCGCTGCCCGCCGGGCCGTGGCTGTTCTGGGTGTGGACGGGCCTGTTCGGGCTTGCGGCCGCGATCTCGTACCTGGGCGGGCCGCTGCCGCAATCAGCGGCCGACCTCTGGCTGCGGGTGGTGCCGCTCGGCCTGGCCAGCGTGGCCTTCGCTCGCACCGGCCGGCCGGTGTTCCTCGTGGGAGTCCTGGTGTTCGGGGCCGCGACGGCGGTGCTCACGGTGCTGTTCGCGTCGTTCGGTCCGCTCGTGACGCTGCAGCTGCTCATCGCGCCCGTGCTGGGGCTCGTGGCCCTCGGCCGGCCCAAGCAGCTGCGCCGCCGTCTCGGCCCGGTCTCGCCGGCTCCCCCGCCGCGTCCGGTCGGCTGAGCGGCTGGGGCCTGCGTGAGACCGCCGTGGTCAGAGCGGCGCGACCTCGAGAAGCATTTGCCGGCGGCGTTGCACCCGGGTCCAGATCACGAAACCGGTGATGGTGAACGCGCCGTAGAACAGGTAGAGCACGGCCGAGGCGTAGTAGCCGGCGCTGATCAGCAGCGGCACCCCCACGATGTCGACCGCCACCCAGATCAGCCAGAATTCGGTCCAGCCACGGGCCATGCCGTAGGTGGCCAGCAGCGACCCGGTGAAGATCCAGGCATCCGCCCAGACGGGTTCGAACGACCCGAGGGCCCGGAAGATCGGCGTGAGCACGAGGGTGCCGGCGACCAGGCCCAGACCCAGGCCGATGCGCGCCCGGGCGCCGGCCCAGTGCGGCGCGACGGCGGCCGTGCCGGTGGAACGGCTGCGCGACCACTGCACCCAGCCGTAGACCGATACCACGATGAACATGACCTGCCGGCCGGCCTGGCCGAGCAGGTTCACCGGGTTGGGCGTGCCGAACACCGCGCCGAGGAACACCGTGAAGAGCAACGCGTTACCGACGATGCCCACGGGCCAGGCCCAGAGCTTGCGGCGCATGCCGCCGACGGCGCTGGCAATGCCGAAGACATTGCCGATGATCTCCCGCCAGAGGATGGTCTGGGTGCCGATCTGCAGTTGGGCGTCGAACAGCCAGGTGATCAGGGACACAACATACTTCTCTCCCGGATGGCTGGCATCCGTGCACGTCCCAATGTAAGGCGCGGAGGCGGGCGCCTATTCCCCGGGCGTCACCAGACTATGGCGGCGGAGTCCGCGGAGAGCACGGCGGGCAGGCTCGCGCGCACCAGCGGCAGCCCCCGCCGGATGGCCTGGTCGATGCGCTCGCTCAGCTCGATGTTGGTCACCTCGTAGTTGGTGAAGTCGGCGTCCTTGGCGTAGACCCCGATCGGCAGAGTGAGCGCCTGGAAGAAGCTGAACAGGGGCCGGAACTGGTGCTCGAGGATGAGCGCGTGCCGGTCGCTACCGCCGGTTGCGGCCAGCAGCACGGGCTTGTCGACGAGCGAGTACTGGTCGACGAAGTCGAAGACGTGCTTGAACAGGCCCGTGAACGAGGCCCGGTACACCGGCGACGCCACGATGAGCAGGTCGGCACCCTCGATGCGCACGAGGTCCGCTTCGGCCGCGGCGGAGAGCTCGTCACGGCGCAGCGCCCCGGAGAACTCGCGGCCCACCTGGCTGAGCTCGATCAGGTGCACGTCGATCGACAGCTCGCGCTCCAGCGCGGCAAGGATCGCCCGCACCAGCGCGGTGGTCTTGGAGGGCGAGTGCAGGCTGCCGGAGACAGCGACGACGTTCAGGGTGTACGACATGCTTCGACGCTAAGTGCGCGCCACGGATGCCGCCACCCGCGCCGACACACGGCGTAAGACGGCGGATGCCGCCCGCTCGGAAACGGCCCCTTCCGGCATGCGGAAGGGGCCGTTAGCGGCAAGTCACGAGCCGGGTGGGGCTAGTTGACGTCGTTGGGGTGCGAGCCGACCCGGCCGCCCCGCTCGAGGGCCGTGATGGTGGCGAGCTCGGTGTGGCTGAGCTCGAAGTCGAACACGTCGAAGTTCTCGATCATGCGCTCGCGGCGGTTCGACTTGGGGAAGACGATGTTGCCGGTCTGCAGGTGCCAGCGGATGATGACCTGCGCCGGGGTCTTGCCGTGCGCCTCGGCCGCGGCGGTGACCACGCCCTCCTCGAGCAACGGGTACTTGCCCTGGCCGAGCGGGCCCCAGGCCTCGATGTGGATGCCGTTGGCGCGGGCGAACTCGGTGAGCTCGGCCTGCTGGAGCGCAGGGTGCAGCTCGATCTGGTTGACCGCCGGCACCACATCCGTTTCACTGAGCAGGCGCTCCAGCTGCGGCACCAGGAAGTTCGAAACACCGATGGAGCGGGCACGGCCGGACTCGCGGATCTTCTCGAGGGTCTTCCAGCTCTCGACGAACTTGTCGTTCGCGGGAGCGGGCCAGTGGATGAGGTAGAGGTCGACGTAATCCAGGCCGAGCTTTTCCAGGCTCTCGTCGAACGCATCCAGCGCCGACTGGGTGCCCTGCTTGTCGTTCCAGAGCTTCGTGGTGATGAACAGCTCGGAGCGGTCGATGTTGGAGGAGGCCAGTGCCTGGCCCACGCCCTCCTCGTTGCCGTAGATGGCGGCGGTGTCGATGTGGCGGTAGCCCACCTCGAGGGCGTCGGACACGATCCGGGTGGTCTCGGTCGGGTCGACCTTGAAGACCCCGAAACCGAGCTGCGGGATGGTGTGGCCGTCGTTCAGGGTGATGAGGGGTACAGAATTCGTCATCCAACGAGCCTACGGAGCGCGCGGCCGGGGCGCACGTCACGCACGCCGATAGCGTAATCCTGCCCATCGCCACGGCCCCACAATCCCAGGCTGGCCCACTTTTGCTAGTAAACCTGCCGTCTTGCTAGCGAAAATGGGCCAGTCATGAGAGCGGCACGGGGTCAGTGGTAGCGGCGGCCCTCGTCGCGGCGGAAGAGCAGCAGGGCCAGGGCGAACGTCGCCGCGGTCCAGACCAGGATGCCCACCCATACCCACGGCTCAAGCTCGCCGCCCTGCACGGCCCAGATCACGAACTCGCGGGCCTGCCGCGACGGCAGGAACTTCGACAGCGTGTCCAGCCAGTCCGCGAAGAGGTACGGCGGCAGGAACAGCCCACCCGCGAACGCCAGGCCGAACATGACGATCTGCACCACCGCGATCGCCGCCTTGGACGACATCGAGTAGCCGATCGAGATGCCGATGAACATGAACGGCAGCGCCGAGATTCCCAGCGCCACGATCCCCGCGAGAATGCCCAGGGCGGATGCCTCGGCGGCCGTGAACAACGCCCCGATCGCGATCACCGGGAGGATCGACACCAGGCCCATCAGCCCGGTCGAGCAGATCTGCCCGAGCACTCGGGAGATACCCGGCACCGGCAGCGTACGCAGGTACGGGTCCCAGGGCTGCTCCCGGTTGGCCGAGATGTTCAGGCCGAAGCTGAACAGCGAGTTCGACATCAGCGCGAACACACTCAGCGCGATCACCGCCTGGGTGGCGAACTCCGGATTGTCGGCCACGGTACGCTGCGGCACCACGAAGAACAGCAGCGACAGCCCGGGAAACACCAGCGACCCGATCAGGGCCGCCGGGATGCGGAAGGTCTCGACGAGGATGATCCGCGCGTGCACGAGCGTGAGGGCCAGGATGCCCGTGCGCCCGCCGAGAACCGGTCCGCGGCCGCCGGCGCCGGGTGCGGTGCCGGCCGGGGTGGGGGTGAGAGTGCTCATCGGTTCATCTCCTTCTGGGCGGTGCGGGTAGCCGGAGTGGTGCGGGCGGAGGCGGGCTCCGGCGACTCTGGGTCTGACGGCCGGGTCGGTTGCCCGGTGGCGGCATCCGTCGCCCCGGTGAGGGTGAGGAACGCCTCTTCGAGGGTGGCGCCGCGCACGGTGAGGTCGGAGAAGGGGATACCGGAGCGCACCAGCTCCACGATCAGCCGGTCACTGTCGTTGGCGTAGAACGTGGCGCTGCCGTTGTCGCCGAGGTCGCGGCCGACCACGCCGGGCAGTCCGCTCACCCGGTCGGGCTGGTCGGTCACCAGGCGCACCTGCCGCAGCGACACCTGGTTGATCACGGCGGTGACGGTGTCGTCGGCGATCACCCGGCCGTGCCCCATCACCACCACTCGTTCGGCGAGCGCCTCGATCTCCTCCAGGTAGTGGCTGGTCACCACCACGGTGGCGCCGCGGTCGTGCTGCCGGCGCACGGCGTCCCACAGGGTGCGGCGGGCATCCACGTCGAGCCCGGTGGTCGGTTCGTCGAGCAGCACCAGCCGCGGCTGGCCCACGAACGCGAGCGCCACGCTGAGCCGACGCTTCTGGCCACCCGAGAGCGCGCCGGTCTGGCGTTTGAGCAGGTCTCCCAGGCCGAATTCCTCGGCCACGGCCGCGGTGCTCAGCGGGTCGTCGAAGTGCCGGCCGACGAAGTCGATGACCTCGCCCACCCGCAGGGTCGGCGGCAGAGCGGTCTCCTGCGGGGTGCCGCCGAGCTTCTGGCGCATCCGGTAGTCGCCGGGCGAGCCGCCGAACAGGGTGACGGTACCCGAGCTCGGTTTGCGGAGCCCCTGCAGCATGGTGAGCACCGTGGACTTGCCGGCGCCGTTGGGCCCGAGCAGGCCCAGGATGCTGCCGGAGTGGATGTCGAGGGTGACGTCGTCGACGGCGAGCACCTCGCCGAAGCGGCGGGTGACGTGGTCGAGGCGGGCTAGAACTGTCATGCGGATTCTCCCAATAGGTCGCGCAGAGCTTCTCGGTAGTCTTCGAATGCGCGCCGGCCCGTGCGCGACAGGGCCAGGTACGTGGCCGGGGTGCGGCCCTGGTGCGACTTGATGACGTCAACATAGCCCGCGTCTTCAAGCTTGCGCAGGTGCGTGGACAGGTTGCCGGCGGTCATACCGAGCAGTTCCTGCAGGCGGGGGAAGGCGATCTGGTCGCCCACCTCGAGAGTGGCCAGGGTGGCGGTGATCTTGAGCCGGGCGGATGCGTGGATCACCGGGTCGAGTTCGTCCATCAGCGGTTCCGGCGTAGCCGCACGGCCATGACGGCGGCGACGACCAGGAAGGCCCCGCCGCCGGCGAGGGCGAAGACCAGGTCGTTGCCGGGCGACCCGGCGAACGGTGCGGCCGCGCCGACGGTGAGCATGATCAGGCCGAGGATGAGCTGGGATTTCTCCCGCCAGAGTGCCGCGCCGCCGAGGTAGATGGTTCCGCACATCAGCGCGAAGCCGGACGGGAAGTAGAGGTTGGCGAGGTCGGTGGACATGCCGTGGCTGATCAGTGCGGTGCCGAGCAGAGCGAACGCGGTGCCGCAGACCGACCAGGACAGCCCATAGACGGCGCCGGAGAAGCTGGAGACCCCGCGCACGCCCCGGTTGATCCGCATACCGATCACGGCGGAGGACACGATCGAGATCACCAGCAGCACGATGAACAGCGGTGTCGCCACCCCAGCCGGAATCGTGAACCAGGGGTTGCCGTCGGCGTCGCCCGACCAGAGGGCGAGGAAGCCGACCAACCAGGCGATGCCCCAGATGAAGTACAGCCAGACGACGGGCGCGATCTGCGCATCCGTCACCTGGCGCTGCTGCTTCTCGAGCAGTGCGAGCATCTCGCGCGGGTCGCCCAGGGGTTCGTCGAGGTCTACGGCGGGGGTTCTGGTGTCATCCATATGTACTTTGTAACACAAAGTACTTTGCGCGACAAGTGTCTGACTCGAAGTGGGGTATGCCCGCGAGGCAATAACATGGAGGGCTAATGATTCCCGTCAAGATCACCTTCCCGCCCGAGTTGCCGATCAGCCAGCGCCGCGACGACATCGCGCGCGCCATCCGCGACAACCAGGTCGTGATCGTGGCCGGGTCCACCGGCTCGGGCAAGACCACGCAGCTGCCCAAGATCTGCCTGGAGCTGGGCCGGGAGTCGATCGGGCACACCCAGCCGCGCCGGCTCGCCGCGCGCACGATCGCCGAGCGCATCGCCGAGGAACTCGGCCAGGAGGTCGGCGAGCTCGTCGGCTACCAGGTGCGCTTCACCGACCGCGTCGGCGCCGACACCCGCATCAAACTGATGACCGACGGCATCCTGCTCAACGAGATCCACCGCGACCGGATGCTGCGCAAGTACGACACCATCATCATCGACGAGGCCCACGAGCGCAGCCTCAACATCGACTTCCTGCTCGGCTACCTGCAGCAGCTGCTCCCCCAGCGGCCCGACCTCAAGCTCATCATCACGTCGGCCACCATCGACCCGGCCAGCTTCGCCAAGCATTTCGCGGCGGCCGACGGCACCCCGGCGCCCATCATCGAGGTCTCCGGCCGCACCTACCCGGTCGAGATCCGCTACCGCCCGCTCGTGGCCGAGGCACCGATCGACGACGACGACGACATCTCGGATGCCGCGCCCAGCGTGGACCGCGACTACATCGAGGGCATCTCCGCCGCGCTCGACGAGCTCGAGCGGGAGTCCAACGGCGACGTTCTGGTGTTCCTCTCCGGCGAGACCGAGATCCGCGACGCGGCCGACGCCCTGCAGGGCAAATTCGCCGGCGGTGACCGCACCAGCCCCACCGAGGTGCTGCCGCTCTACGGCCGGCTCTCCTCCGCCGACCAGCACCGGGTGTTCCAGCCCTCCACCGTGGCCGGGGTGCGCCGCCGCATCATCCTCGCCACCAACGTGGCCGAGACCAGCCTCACCGTGCCGGGCATCCGTTACGTCATCGACGCCGGCACCGCCCGCATCAGCCGCTACAGCGTGCGCTCGAAGGTGCAGCGACTGCCGATCGAGGCCATCGCCCAAGCGTCCGCCAACCAGCGCTCGGGCCGCTCCGGCCGCACCAGCGACGGCATCGCCATCCGCCTGTACAGCGAAGAAGACTTCACCCGCCGCCCCGAGTACACCGAGCCGGAGATCCTGCGCACCAACCTCGCCGCGGTGATCCTGCAGATGATCTCGCTGGGCCTGGGCGACATCGCCCAGTTCCCGTTCCTCACCCCGCCGGACTCCCGCAACATCAAGGACGGCCTCGACCTGCTCACCGAGCTCGGCGCCGTCAAGGCCGTTGTCGCACCCACCGGCACGCCCACCGAAGACCCGAGCCAGGCCGGCGGCCGGTCCAGCAGTGACGGCGGGCGCGGGCGCGGCGGCCGTGACGGCGGCTCACGTGGCGGCGGGCGGATGGCCGTGACGGCCGGCACCCACAGTCTCACCCGGGTGGGGCAGCAGCTCGCCCAGCTGCCCATCGACCCCCGGTTCGGCCGCATGGTGATCGAGTCCAAGGTGCAGGGCACCAGCCGCGAGGTGATGGCCATCGTGGCCGGTCTCACCATCCAGGACGTGCGCGAGCGCCCGCTCGAACGCCGAGGCTCCGCCGACGAGAAGCACGCCAGGTTCGCGGACCCCACCAGCGATTTCCTCTCGCTGCTGAACCTCTGGAACTATCTCGAGACGCAACAGAAGGAGCTCGGCTCCAGCGCCTTTAGGCGGCTGTGCAAAAACGAGTACCTCAACTACCTGCGGGTGCGCGAGTGGCAGGACGTCTACAAGCAGCTCCGCCAGCTGGCCAAGCCGCTCGGCCTGCACATCGGCGACCCGGCGGTGAACCCCGACGGCATCCACCGGTCGATGCTCTCCGGTTTGCTCTCGCACATCGGCCTGAAGGACGTGGCCAAGAAGGACTACATCGGCGCCCGGCAGCAGCGCTTCGTGCTGTTCCCCGGCTCCGCGCTGGCCAAGAAGCAGCCCAACGCCGTGATGAGTGCCGAACTGGTGGAGACCAGCCGGCTGTTCGCCCGGATGAACGCCGTCGTCGACCCGGCCTGGGCCGAACAGCTCGCCGGTGATCTCTGCAAGCGGTCGTATTCCGAGCCGCACTGGGAGAAGAAGCAGGGCGCCGTTGTCGCCTACGAGCGGGTCACCCTCTACGGCGTGCCGATCGTGCCGCGCCGCCGGGTGCAGTTCTCCCGGGTCGACCCGGCCTACGCGCGTGAGCTGTTCATCCGGCACGCCCTCGTCGACGGCGAGTGGGACCTCGACCGGGTCGACCAGCGGGTCACCGCGTTCGACCGCGCCAACACGGCGCTCCGCAAGGAGCTGGCCGAGCTCGAGGAGCGCACCCGGCGCCGCGACATCCTCTTCGACGACGAGGCCGTCTTCGAGTTCTACCACCGGCGCATCCCGGCCGAGGTGCACAGCACCCGCACCTTCGAGACCTGGTGGCGTGTCGCCCGCGCCCAGACGCCCGACCTGCTCACCATGACCGCCGAGGCGCTCGTGCCCGAGGATGCGCCGGAGATCGACGAGGCGCTCTTCCCGCCGTCCTGGCAGCAGCGCGACCAGCGCTTCGCTCTGAGCTACCGGTTCGAACCGGGCGCGGAGGATGACGGCGTGACCGTGCAGGTGCCGCTGGCCCTTTTGGCCAGGGTCTCCCCCACCGGCTTCGATTGGCAGGTGCCGGGCCTCCGCGCAGACCTGGTCACCTCGTTGATCAAGTCGCTGCCCAAGGCCATCCGCCGGAACGTCGTGCCCGCCGCCGACTGGGCCGTGCGCCTGCTCGCCGAGCTGCCCCCGGCCCCCGGTGTCGTGGGAGGCTCGCTGGTTGAGCCTGTCGAAACCTCGCAAGGTGCCTCGAATCGCACCAACACTCACGGCGACACGACCGACCCCTCCTTCGCCGAAACCCTCGCCGCGCTCATCCAGCGCCTCACCTACGTGCCCGTCAGCGTGCGCGACTTCGACCTCTCCCGGGTGCCCGCGCACCTGCGCATGACGTTCCGGGTCGTCGACGAGCGCGGCAAGAGCGTCGCCAGTGGCAAGGACCTCGGTGAGCTGCAGCGGCGCCTGGGCAACAAGGTGCGCGAGTCCGTCGCCAAGGCCTCCGCCGCCGTGCCGACGAACGCGATCGAGCGCTCGGGCCTGACCACCTGGGATTTCGTCGAGCTGCCCCGCTTCATCGACACCAAGCAGGGTGACAACACCATCCGGGGCTACCCCACCCTGATCGACGACGGCACGTCGGTGAGCATCCGCATGATGAGCACCGTCGACGAGCAGGCCCGTACGCTGCCAGGCGGCGTGCGCCGGCTGCTGCTGCTGGCGACCCCGTCGCCGGTGGCGTACGTGCAGCAGCACCTCAAGGGCGGCGAGAAGCTCTCGCTAGCCACCAGCCCGTACCGCTCCACCCAGGCCCTGTTCGACGACTGCCTCGCGGCCGCCGTCGACGACGTGCTCTACCGGGTGCGGCCCGACGGTCAGGTGTTCATGAAGGCCGAGTTCGACAGCATCCGCGACCGCGTCTCCGGCGTGGTGATGGACTCGATGTTCGAGACCGTCGGCCTCGTCGCCCGCATCCTCACCGCGTCCCGCGCCGCGGACAAGGCGCTCAAAGCCTCCACGAGCATGGCCCTGCTCGCCGCCCTCACGGATGCCCGCGAACAGCTGAACGGGCTGGTCTACCCCGGTTTTGTCAGCGCCACCGGTCTCGCCCAACTGCGGCACCTGCCGCGCTATCTCGGCGGCATCAGCGCGCGCATCGACAAGCTCCTCGACAACCCCAACCGGGACCGCGTGTGGATGAACGAGGTGCAATCCGCCACGGCGCGCTTCACCGACGCCGGTGGGCGCATCCCGCTGCCGGAGACCGCGGCGCCGAACCTGGTGCGGGCCCGCTGGATGATCGAGGAACTGCGCATCAGTCTCTTCGCCCAGGAGCTGCGCGCCGCCGAGTCCGTCTCCCTGCAGCGCATCCAGAAGGTCCTCGCCTCGTAGCGTCGCCTCGCGAAGTGTCACCCCGACAGCGTCAGTACGGCGCTCGACGAGCTCGACCAGCGAGTGGGCGCGATTTGAGGCACCTTGCGGGGTCTCGACAAGCTCGACCGACGAAATGGTCGCGACCCACACGCTGGTCGAGCTTGTCGAGACCCCGCGAAATACCCGCCGTCGCAACCCACACGCTGGTCGAGCTTGTCGAGACCCCGCGAAATACCCGCCGTCGCGACCCACACGCTGGTCGAGCTTGTCGAGACCCGGCGACCCTGCCCGCGTTCAGAGGCCGGCCCACGGGATCACTTCGACAAGCTCAGTACAGCGCTCGACTAGCTCGATCAACGATTGGTCGCGACCCACACGCTGGTCGAGCTTGTCGAGACCCGGTGACCCTGTCTGGGTTAGGGGGCCCCGTCGCAGGCGTCGGAGTCGTCGGGGTGCTCGAGGGCTCGCGCCACCTCCGTGAGCGAGGCCACCTGGGCGGGCGTGAGGCGGTCGAAGATGAGCCTCCGCACCTGGGCCACGTGACCGGGCGCCGCGGCCACCAGCTTGGACAAGCCCGACTCGGTGAGGGTCGCGATCACGGCCCGCCGATCATCCGGCGCCATCTCGCGGGTCACGTACCCCGCGGCCTCCAGCCGGGCCACGATGCGCGACAGCCGTGACTGTGACGTGCTGGCGGATGTCGCGAGCTCGCTCATACGCATGCAGTGGTCGTCCCGCTCCGAGAGCATCACGAGCACCATGTAGTCCGCCATGGCCAGCCCGGCGTCCCGCTGCAACTGTGATTCGAGCCCGGCCGGCAGCCGGAACAGCACCTCGGCCAGAGCCATCCAGGCGTCGTGCTCCATGGGGGTCAGCCACACCGGTTCAGCCATGACCCCAGCCTACCGAAAATTAGTTGACACAGAAAGTAGTTCGCGCTAACTTATTTGACGCGTCAACTAATTCGGATGCAATCACCTCGGCCCCGACCCGGCCACCACCCCAGGAGTCCCCCATGAACATCGCCATCTGGATCATCACCGGTCTGCTCGCCCTCGCCTTCATCGGCGCCGGCATCATGAAGGTCGCCCAGCCGCGCGCCAAGCTCGCCGCCAGCGGCATGGCTTGGACCAACGACTACTCGGATGCCGGCGTCAAGCTCGTCGGCCTCGCCGAACTGCTCGGCGGCCTGGGCCTGATCCTGCCCGCGGTCACCGGCATCGCCCCGATCCTGGTGCCCATCGCCGCGGCCGCCCTCACCGTGATCATGATCGGCGCGGTCGTCTGGCACGTGCGCGCCGGCGACGGCGCCAAGGAGACCATGCCCAGCGTGATCCTCGGCATCCTGGCCCTCGTCGTGGCCATCACCCGCTTCGGCCCCTGGGCGTTCTAAGCCCACACCGTCCTGCGTGGGCCACACCGACAAAATAGGAAATAGCGACCAAAAAAGGACGAAATCCCAGATTTCGTCCTTTTTTGCCGCCTTTTTCCTTGGTTGCGGTCGTTACTCAGAGCACCTTGGAGAGGAACGCCTGGGTGCGGGCGTGCCGCGGGTTCGCCAGGACCTCCGAGGGGAGGCCTGACTCGACGACGACGCCGGCATCCATGAACACCAGGGAGTCGGCGACCTCGCGCGCGAAGCCCATCTCGTGCGTGACCACGATCATGGTCATGCCCTCCTTGGCCAGGCCCTTCATCACGTCGAGCACCTCGCCGACGAGTTCGGGGTCGAGCGCACTGGTGGGCTCGTCGAAGAGCATCAGCTTGGGCTCCATCGCGAGTGCCCGGGCGATCGCCACACGCTGCTGCTGGCCACCGGAGAGGTGCGCCGGGTAGTAGTCGGCCCGGTCGGCCAGTCCCACCCGGGCCAGCAGCTCGCGCGCGCTCGACTCGACCTTCGCCTTGGGCAGGCCCTTGACGCGCATCGGCGCCTCCATGACGTTCTGCAGCGCGGTCATGTGCGGGAACAGGTTGAACCGCTGGAACACCATGCCGATGTCCCGGCGCTGCTTCGCGGCTTCCTTCGGCGCCATCTCGTACAGCTTGCCATTGGCCTCGCGGTAGCCGATCAGCTCACCGTCCACACTCAGCCGCCCGGCCGACAGCACCTCGAGGTGGTTGATACAGCGCAGGAACGTGGACTTGCCCGAGCCCGAGGGCCCGACCAGGCACATGACCTCGCCGCGCTTGACCTCGAGCGTGATGCCCTTGAGCACTTCGTGCGAGCCGAAGCTCTTGGTCACCTGCTCGGCCAGCACCATCGGCACGTCGGATGCGACGCCCCCCACTGTCGTGTCGCTCATCGTGCTCCCCCGTCGCCGGGCGCACCCGGATTGTCGGTCTTCGGCGGCGCGATCACGGTCGGCTGGCCCGCGCCCACCACGGGCACCACGCCCGTGATGACGCCGGTGCCGGTGCCCACGTCGTTCTTGTCGGTCTGCCGGTCCCCCACCCCACGGGAGAACCGCTTCTCCAGGAAGTACTGGCCCACCATGAGGATCGAGGTGAAGAACAGGTACCAGATCGACGCCACGATGAGCAGCGGGATCGGGTTGAAGGTCTCCGCCGAGATGTCCCGCGACCGGGTGAACAGCTCGAGACTGAACGGCACGGCCGTGACCAGCGAGGTCGTTTTCAGCATCGAGATCACCTCGTTGCCGGTCGGCGGGATGATCACCCGCATCGACTGCGGCAGGATGACCCGGGTCATCGTCTGCGACCAGCTCATGCCCAGGGCGACCGAGGCCTCTTCCTGGCCCTTGTCGACCGAGAGCAGTCCGGCACGCACGATCTCGGCCATGTACGCGGCCTCGTTCAGGGCCAGACCGATGACGGCCAACGTGAAGGTGTTCAACGCCGCATTGGTGCTGAACGAGATCCACGGCGTCATGAACGGCAGGCCGATGTCGATGCTCGTGTAGATCAGCGAGATCAGGCCCCAAATGGTCAGCTGCACGTACACCGGGGTGCCGCGGAAGATCCACAGGTAGAACCAGGCCACGCTCTTGACGACCGGGTTCGGCGAGAGCCGCATCACGGCCAGGATCACGCCGAGGATGATGGCGATCACCATCGAGAACACCGTCAGCTCGATCGTGACCAGCGCGGCCATCGAGATGCGTCGGTCGAAGAGGTACTTGCCCACCGACGGCCAGTCGTAGGCCGGGCGGAAGGCCGCATCCACGACGAACCACGCGAAGATCGCCACCAGGAGCACGGCGAATACGAGGCGCCATGGGTGTCGCAGCCGGATGGCCTTGATCGGCTCACTCGGTGTGGGTTCGCCACGCGGCGGGGTCGCCGCCGCGGGTTCGTTCACGTTCGTGGTGCTCACGGTTTAACCGTTCGCGGCCGCGTTGATCGTGATCTCGTCGATGCCGCCGTCCGCGACGCCCCACTGATCGAGGATCGCCGTGTAGCTGCCGTCGTCGACCATGGACTGCAGGGCGGCCTGGATGGCCTTCGAGAGCTCGGAGCCCTTGGCGACGACCATGCCGTACGGGGCCACGTCGAAGGTCTCACCGGCCAGCTGCAGCTTGTCGCCGGTCTGCGAGATGGCGTAGAGCGTGACCGGGGAGTCGGCGCTCAGCGCGTCGGCCTGGCCGAGCACGACGGCGTTGGTCGCGGCGTCCTGGGTGTCGAACTTGAGCTTCTCGATGGCGGGCTTGCCGGCGGCAACGCAGGCGTCGCTCTTGGCGGGTACCTCGTCGGTGTCCTCGTAGGTGGTGGCCTGCACGGCGACCTTCAGACCGCAGGCGTTGTTGGGGTCGACGTCCTTACCAGCCTGGGAAGCCCACTGGATGCCGGCGGTGTAGTAGTTGACGAAGTCGACCTGCTGCTCGCGCTCGACGGTATCGGTGAACGACGACGAGCCCATGTCGGCCTTGCCGCCGGAGACGCTCGGGATGATGTTGTCGAACTTGGCGACCTGGAACTCGGGCTCGAGACCGAGCTTGGCGGCGATGCCGCTGGCGATCTCGACGCCCCAGCCGATCGGCTCGCCGGCCTCGTTCTTGAACTCGTTGGGAGCGTAGGTCGGGTCGGTGCCGATGACGAGTTTGCCGGTGTCGGCGACCTCGGCGGGCACCAGCGCCGCCGCGGCCTCGTCCTTTGCGATGGCGGGGGCTGTGCTGGCGTCGGACCCGGA
Source organism: Cryobacterium arcticum (assembly GCF_001679725.1). Lineage (NCBI taxonomy): Bacteria > Bacillati > Actinomycetota > Actinomycetes > Micrococcales > Microbacteriaceae > Cryobacterium > Cryobacterium arcticum. Next base: position 3,032,882 of record NZ_CP016282.1, read on the forward strand.
TGTCGCGGGCGTCGAGTTGTCGACGCAGCCGGTGAGCATCAGGGCCGCAGCGGCGGCGAGGGCGGGGAGTACGTATCTAGCGCGCATGGCACGACCTTCTTCGTAGGGCGTCGAGGTTTCGATTCGACTGGACGGTACGACTGCAGTGAGCCTAATACACCCCTGCGCTGGGGGAACGGCTCGGCGATATCGGTTCGGGAACAGCCCAACGGACGCCCGCCAAGGCTACCGCGTCCCGCGGGGCCGGACTCCTGGGGGCGTCTTGCCGGGGTTAGCCGTTCGCGGCTGCGTTGATCGTGATCTCGGCCACGCCACCGTCGGTGACACCCCAGGCATCAAGAATGGCCGTGTAGCTGCCGTCGACGACCATGGACTGCAGTGCTGCCTGCACGGCGGCGGTCAGGTCGGAACCCTTGGCGACGACCATGCCGTACGGGGCCTCATCGAAGGTGCTGCCGGCCGCCTGCAACTTGTCACCGGTCTGGGCGATCGCGTACAGCGTGACCGGGGAGTCGGCGCTGAGGGCGTCGGCCTGGCCGAGCACGACCGCGTTGGCCACGTCGGCCTGGGTGTCGAACTTCAGCTTGTCGATCGGCGGCTTGCCGGCGGCGACGCAGGCGTCGCTCTTGGCGGGCACCTCATCGGTGTCTTCGTAGGTGGCGGTCTGCACGGCCACCTTCAGGCCGCAGGCGTTGTCGGGGTCGACATCCGTGCCCGTGGCCGACGCCCACTGGATGCCGGCGTTGTAGTAGTTGACGAAGTCGACCTGCTGCTCGCGCTCGACGGTGTCGGTGAAGGAGGAGGCGCCGATGTCGGCCTTGCCGCCGGCGACGCTCGGGATGATGTTGTCGAACTTCGCGACCTGGAATTCCGCCTCGAGGCCGAGCTTGGCGGCGATGCCGGTGGCGAGCTCGATGTCCCAGCCGATGGGGTCTCCGGCCTCGTTCTTGAACTCGTTCGGCGCGTAGGTCGGTTCGGTGCCGATGATGAGGGTGCCACGATCGGCGACCTCGGCCGGGACCAGCGCTGCCGCCGCGTCGTCCTTCACGATCGCGGCAGCCGTGCTCGCGGCGGACCCGGACGTCGCGGGCGTCGAGTTGTCGACGCATCCGGTGAGCGTGAGCGCCGCTACGGCGGCGAGGGCGGGGAGAACGTATTTAGCGCGCATGGCACAACCTTTTCGTGGGTCTCGAGGCCTCACGGGATCGAGTCGACTGAGCGGTCCGTGAATGGTTCGACTGGAGCGAGCCTGAGAATCCCTGCGCTGGGATGCGGCTCGTACGATCGCGGCTTCGGGATCAGTCGAAACGGACGCGTGTCAAGGTTATCGCGCTCCAGGCAGCACACTGCGCCCGGCCGAATCCGGCCGGGCGCTGGCTCGTGCGAGCGGTGGTGCTACTTGGCGGCGTCCGCGGCGAGGGCTGCGGTGGAGAGCAGGTCGACGTAGTCATCGATGCCCCAGGGCAGCGAGAGGCCGGTGGGCGGCGACACCGAGGAGATGAAGGCCGCGCCGACCGGGGAGGCCACAGCGCCGGACTGCACCTGCGGCATGACCTGGGCGTAGCCGGCGCTCAGGAACGCGTCGGACTCCTCCTGGGTGGCGCCGAAGTTGACCAGCACGTCACTGGAGAGCAGGTCGAGCTGCTCGTAGCTGAGCGTGTAGTAAAAGGAGGACTCGCCGTTGGCGAGGGTGGCGACGCTTGGAGCGCTGGTGAAGCCCAGGTCGGTGGCGAAGGTCACGCGCGGGTCGGCATCCGTGTAGACGTAGAAGACTCCGCCGCTGTCGGAGGTGAGCGCGACGGACTTGCCGGCGAATTCGGGGTGTGCGGCGGCCTTCTCGGCGATGGTGGCGTCGATGTCGCTGAGCAGCGTGGTGGCTTCGGTGGACTTGCCGAGGGCCGTGCCGGTGATGGTGATCAGCTCGCGCCAGTCGGTGGACCAGGGCTCGTCGGGGTAGGCCACGACGGGGGCGATGTCGCTGAGCAGCTCGTACTGCTCCTCGGTGAGGCCGGAGTACGCGGCGAGGATCACGTCGGGCGCGGCGGCCGCGATCTCTTCGTAGGGCGGCTCGGTGGAGTCGGAGAGCACCGTGGGTGTCTCGACGCCCTGTTCGTCGAGGGCCTCGGAGATCCAGGGCAGCACGCCCTTGTCGTCGCCGCCGTAGGCCTGGAACGGGATTGCGACGGGGATGACGCCGAGCGCGATGGCGTCGTCGGCGCTGCCCCAGCCCCAGGTGACCACGCGGGTGGGTTCGGTGTCGATGGTGGTCTCGCCGAAGGCGTGCTCGATGGTGACCGGGAACGCATCGCTGCTTGCGCCGTCGGTGGCCGTGTCGGTGGCGGGCGTGGCGGAGCATCCGCTGAGCGTGAGGGCGGCGATGGCCGCGGCGGCGGCGAGCACGGTGGTCAGACGTCTGGGCACAGGTAACTCCGGTTCTGGAAAAGGAAGGCCGCCCGTGATTAGGGTAGCCTCACCTAATATAGCGGGTCAGACGGTGCCGTGGAACCGTCCGACGGGAACGATCATCGGGGACCCGCAGACCGGGTCGGCGATGATGCGCGCGGTGAGCCCGAACGCCTCGAGCACCACGGCCTCGGTGAGCACCTCGGCGGGCGGCCCCTCGGCGATGATGCGGCCGGCGCGCATCACCACGAGCCGGTCGGCGTACCGGGCGGCCAGGTTGAGGTCGTGCAGCACCATCACCACGGTGGTGCCCTGCTCGTGGTTGAGCTCGTGCAGCAGGTCGAGCACCTCGATCTGGTGGGTCACGTCGAGGAAGGTGGTGGGCTCGTCGAGCAGCAGGATGTCCGGCTTCTGGGCCAGGGCCATGGCGATCCACACCCGTTGGCGCTGTCCGCCGGAGAGCTCCTCCATGCGCCGCGGAGCCAACTCGAGGGTTTGGGTGGCGGCCATCGCCGCCGCGACGATGGCGTCGTCGGTGCTCGACCAGTGCCGGAACCAGCCCTGGTGCGGGTAGCGTCCGCGGCCGACGAGGTCAGCCACGCCGATGCCGTCGGGGGCGACGGGCTGCTGCGGCAGCAGGCCCACGATCGTGGCGACCTGCTTGCTGGGCAGGCTCGCGATGTCCTGGCCGTCGAGGGTGACGGTGCCGGACTGCGGCGGCAGCAGCCGGGCCAGTCCGCGCAGCAGGGTGGACTTGCCCGACGCGTTGGCGCCCACGATCACGGTGACCGCGCCGGGTTCGATCGCCAGGTCGAGGCCGTCGACGATGCACGCGCCGTCGTAGCCGAGGCTGAGGCCGTTGGCGGTGAGTTCGTGGCGGGCGGATGCGGCGGGCGCGGCGACGGGGCCGGGTGCGGCGGCCACGGTGGCGGGCTGGTCGGTGGGCTGGGGCATCAGGCTCCCTTTCCGATTCGGTTCTGGGTGGCCAGCAGCCAGAGCAGGTAGGGCGCGCCAATGGCGCCGGTGATGATGCCGGCCGGCAGGTCGAGCGACCCAGGCAGCAGGTGCTGGGCGGTGAAGTCCGCCACCGTGGTGATGAGCACGCCGATGAGCGCGGCCGGCACCAGGGCGAGACTGCCCGTGGCGACGAGGCGGCGGGCGATGGGGGCCGCCACGAACGCGACAAACGCGAGCGGCCCCACGAAGGCCGTGGCGAGGGCGGCGAGGGCCACGGCGACCACGAGCAACGCCAGCCGGGATCGCTCGGCGCGCACGCCGAGGGCGCTGGCGGAGTCGTCACCGAGCTGGAGCATCCGCATCCGCCCCGCCAACACGGCCACACCCGGCAGCAGCACCGCGAGGAAGGCGGCCAGCACCACGATCTCGGGCCAGCGCGCGCCGCTGACGCTGCCGACGAGCCAGGTGAGGGCGTCCTGCGCGTTGCGGAGGTCGGCTCGGGAGAGCAGGTAGCCGAGCAGGCCCTGCACCATGAACGCGACGCCCACGCCGATGAGCACGAAGCGGTAGCCGGCCACGCCCCCGCGCCAGGCCAGCAGGTAGATGGCGCAGGCCACCACCAGCGCGCCGCCGAACGCCATGAACGAGGTGGCCACGCTGCCCAGGCCCAGCACGAGCATGCCGAACACCGCGGCGGCGCTCGCTCCCCCGGTGACGCCGATGATGTCGGGGCTGGCCAGCGGGTTGCGCAGCACGGTCTGGAACAGGGCTCCGGAGACCGCGAACGCGACGCCCACCAGGATCGCCAGGGTGAGCCGCGGGAGCCGCAGCTTGAAGACGATGAAGTTCTCGCTGGTGGTGCCCTGGCCCACCAGGGTGCGCAGCAGGTCGGGCACGCTGAGGTTGTAGGCGCCCACCATCAGGCTCACGGCAGCGACGATCAGCACCAGAACGGCCAGCACCAGCGCCACCCGGCGCTCCCGGCGGTGCCGCACGGCCCGGGCCAGGACCAGCGGGGCTGCGGCATCCGTGCCGGGGGTCAGGTGGGCGGCTCCGGTGCGCGGGCCGGTGCGCACGGATGCTCCGCGGCCGGCGCTCACAGGCCGGCCAGCTTCACGCGGCGCACCAGGGCGATGAGCATCGGGGCGCCCAGGAAGGCCACGACCAGGCCGGCCTCGATTTCGCCGGGCGGGGCGATCACGCGTCCGAGCACGTCCGCGGTCAGCAGCAGCACAGGGCCGAGCACCGCGGAGTAGAGCAGGATCCAGCGGTAGTCCGGGCCGGTGAAGCGGCGGGCGATGTGCGGCACGGCCAGGCCCACGAACACGATCGGGCCGGCCAGCGCGGTGGCGGACCCGCAGAGCAGCACCACGGCGACGGCGCAGACGATGCGCGCCGCGACCAGGTTCTGGCCGAGGCCGCGCGCCAGGTCGTCGCCGAGGGCGAGCGCGTTGAGCATCCGCCCGGCCAGGACGCACAGCAGCACTCCGACGCCGACGAACGGGGCCAGCTGCAGGGCCGAGCCGAGGTCGCGGGCCACCAGGGAGCCGGCCGACCAGAACCGGTATTTGTCGAAGGCCGCGGAGTCGCCGAGAAGCACGATGGTGATCAGCGAGGTGAGCGACGCGGTGAGCGCGGTGCCGGCCAGCGCCAGCTTCACCGGGGTGGCGCCCTCGCGGCCGAGTGACCCGATCACGTAGACGATCACCGCCGCGACGAACGCGCCGGCGAAGGCGAACCAGACGTAGCCGAGGGCCGAGCTGACGCCGAACCAGGCGATGCCGGCGACGACGAACAGTGAGGCCCCGGCGTTGACGCCCAGCAGGCCGGGGTCGGCGAGCGGGTTGCGGGTGATGCCCTGCATGAGGGCGCCGGCTAGGCCGAGCGCGAGGCCCGCGAGCAGGCCGATGGCGGTGCGCGGCACACGCAGGTCGAGCACCACGGTGTGGTCGGTGAGGCTGAGGTCGGGGCGCAGCAGCGCGTCCAGCACCGTGCCCAGCGGGATGTCGCGGCTGCCCACCACGAGCGAGGCGGTGACCGCGACCACCAGCAGCACCACCGCGATCAGGAGGCCGGCCAGCTGCCGGCGGCGCGGCATCCGCAGGGCCTCGGTGGGCAGGGCCGAGCCGCGAGCGGGCGCGCCCGTCATCCCGGCCTGTGCTGAGGTAAGCATTACCTAAGTATGACAGCCCGGCCTGGCCAGCGACCCTTCCCGGCGGCCGCATCGCAGGCAACCCACGCCATGACTGGCCCACTTTCGCTAGTCGGATGCCCCTCCCGACTAGCAATTCCGGGCCAGTCTGGGCGGGAAGCATCCACGAGTTACGAATTGGCCTGGGCGCGCACTGATTACCCCTGCCAGCATGGAGTCATGACCGTGCCCGTGCTGCGCCTTGCCGCCTTCACCGACCCTGCCCGCACCGATGCCTCCGCCGGGGGCAACCCGGCCGGGGTCGTGCTTGACGCGAGCGCACTCGACGAGGCCGCGATGCAGGCGATCGCCGCCGAGGTCGGATACGCCGAGACCGCCTTCGTCACGGAGCGCTCGGTCGGCGGCGACCCGCGGCACAGCCGACTGCGCTACTTCTCCCCCGTGGCCGAGGTGCCGTTCTGCGGGCATGCCACCGTCGCCACCGCCGTGGCGCTGGCCCGCCGCGACGGGGTGGGCGCCCTCACCTTCGAGACCAGCGTCGGCCCGATCACCATCCAGACCGGGGCCACGGATGCCGGCCTCACCGCGTCGTTCACGAGCGTCGACCCGCAGGTGCGCCCCATCGCACCCGAGGTGCTCGCGCGGCTCCTGGAGTTGCTCGGGGCCACCCCGTCGTCGCTGCACCCCGGGTACCCGCCCCGGCTGGCTTTCGCGGGCAATTGGCATCCGGTGCTGGTGTTCTCGTCCCAGACCGAGTTCGACGCCTTCGGCTTCGACCCCGCGGCCATGCGCGCACTCATGGACGAGCAGGGCTGGGCCGGCACCGTGACTACCCTGGCGGTGTTGGGAGACACCGAGTTCGAGGCGCGCAACTTGTTCCCGGTCGGCACCCTCACCGAGGACCCTGCCACCGGATCGGCCGCCGCCTCGGTGGGCGGCTACCTGCGCGAGCTCGGGCTGGTACGCCCGCCGACCCGGGTGGTCATCCACCAGGGCCGGCACGTGGGCCGGCCGAGCCTGCTCCTGGTGGACGTGCCCGCCACCGGCGGCATCGTCGTGAGCGGCGCCGCCACGGAGATCGCCTGACCTGGTTAGGCCTCGCGGCGCAGGAAGAACCTCGCGGCGCATCCCTGGCTCGCAGCACGCGAAAGTGCTCGCAGCGTGCGAAAGTGCTCGCAGCGTGCGAAAAGCAGCGTATTACCGCACGCTGCGAGCACTAATGCACGCTGCGAGCGCCACTGCACGCTGCCCACTGCGACGGTCATCACGTGCTGCGAGACGCATCGTGCGCGAATGAAATGCTCCGGACTAGTGGCCGGGGGCGTCGCCAGTCGCGACGGGCCGGTCGGGCATGTTCGACCACTGCGACCAGGAGCCGGGATACAGCGCCGGAGCGAAGCCCGCGAGCGTGAGCGCCACCGCCTCGTGCGCCGCCGTCACCCCGGATCCGCAGTACACGCCCACGTCGAACCCTGCGTCGGGCACCGCCGCGGCGCCACCGGATGCGTCGGGCCCAGCCTCCGTCTCGTCGCCATCCGCTGCGCCAGACGTCGTTCCCACCGGTGAAGCGGGGGCACCAGCTGACGCGAGCTCCCCGACCCGCCCAGCCGCCGCATCCGCCCCGGGCCAAGCGCGCACCCCGAGCGCCTCGAACCGCGCACGCAGCTCGGCAGCCGGCAGGAAACGTCCGTCGGCGTCGAGGTTGCCGCCCGTCGGCGCGTTCACCGCACCGGGGATGTGCCCGGCGCGAGGGTCGATCGGCTCGGAGTCGCCCCGGTAGCGTTCGGCAGCGCGGGCGTCGAGGAGCACGCCGTCCTGCGCGAGCGCGGCCGCGGCATCCGCGTCGAGCGTGGGCAGCGCGCCGAAGCCCAGGGTCACCGAACCCGGTGTCACCGGCTCCTCGCCCTCCACCACGGGAAGGCCGTCCGCGCGCCAGGCGCCGAGCCCGCCGTCGAGCAGGCGCACGTCGCGCACACCGGCGTTCCGCAGCAACCACCAGGCGCGGGCGGACGACATGTTGCCCAGGTCGTCGTAGACCACGACGGTATCACCGTCGTTCAGGCCCCATCCGCGCGCCGCGGCCTGCAGATCATCCGGTGCGGGCAGCGGATGCCGACCATCGGTCGGTTCACCGTGCCCGGCCAGCTCGGTGTCGAGGTCCACGTACACGGCTCCCGGCAGGTGACCGCGGCGGAACTCCGTGCGGCCGGGAGGGCCGCCGAGCTTCCACCGCACGTCGAGGATGCGCGGGGCGGGCCCGACGACGAGGAGCGCGGCCAGATCCGCCGGCGTGATCAGAGTGTGCACCCGTTCACGTTAGCCGTAGCCGGCGGCTCTTCGGTGGGCGACCCGGCGACCTGGCAGACCCGGCAGACCCGGCAGACTCGGCGGAGCCCCCACCCGTTACCGCGCGCCCGCCCCTCCACCGACCTCGGCATCCCGCGATACGCCGAGCCCCACTCCGGCCGTAGACTGGACGGTTGTGAGCAGCTACTGGACCCTTCTGAAAACTCCGGGCGTTGCCCGTCTCATCGGAGCCCAGCTCACCGCCCGATTCCCGTTCGGGATGCTCTCGCTGGCATTCCTGATCCACATCGAGAAGCTCTTCGATTCCTACGCCGCGGCCGGGCTCGTTCTGGCCGCCATGAGCATCGGCCAGGCCATCGCGGGCCCGCTCACCTCCCGACTGATGGGCCGCCTGGGCATGCGCCCGGTGCTCATCGTCACCATGGTCATCTGCACCGCGTCGATCGTGGCGATGGCCCTCGTTCCGCTGCCGATCATCGGGCTCATGATCATCGGCTTCATCGCCGGCCTGTCGATGCCGCCCATCCAGCCGGCCGTGCGCACCATTTACCCCAAGGTCGTCAACTCCCGCCAGCTCACCCCGCTGTTCTCCCTGGATGCCTCGGCGCAGGAGATCATCTGGGTGCTCGGCCCGGTCATCGCCACCTTCGTCGCCATCCAGGTCAGCACCACCGCGGGCATCCTGCTCGCCGCGTTCTTCCTGGTCGCCGGCGGCATCTGGTTCGTGGCGCTGCCCGAGGTGGGCCGGGTACGCATCCCCCGCAGCCGCCGCAAGCTCGGCGTGGTGCTCAAGAAGCCCGAGGTGCTGCTCAGCACCGTCGTGGGCTTCATGCTCGTTGCCGCCTGCGCCGCCGTCGAGGCCGGCGTCGTCGCCGTGTTCGGCCACGGCAGCGCCAACGCCGGCTGGGTGCTGGGCATCTTCGCCGTCGGCTCGCTCATCGGCGGGCTCGCCCTCGGGCACCTCCCGATCGGCCCGTGGGCACTGGCCAGCCGGATGCTCATCGTCACGATCGGCCTGGCCGTCGCGGGCCTCTTCCTGAACTTCTGGTGGCTCTCCGGTGCACTGCTCATCGCCGGCATCGGCATCGCGCCGTCGTTCGCAGTGCTGTTCGGCATCGTCTCGGCGAGCGTCAAGTTCAGTGACACCGCCGAGGCCTACGGCTGGATCGGCACCGGCCAGCTCATCGGCGCCGCGCTCGGCTCGGCCCTGGCGGGCTTTGCGATCGACCACTCCGGCGCCGGCGCGGCAATCTACGTCGCCGCCGGGTTCGCCGCGCTGGGCACGCTCATCCCCGCGCTCGGCCGCCGCTGGCACCCCGACCTGCGCGGACGCGATGTGAGCCCCATCCCCGACACCGAGCCCATCAGCATCCAGGTCTCCTAGTCCCCTCCCGCGAACCTTGAGCAAAGCCCGGGATTTTCGGGATTTTTGGGGCTGTGCTCACAGTTCGCGGAACGGGGCGGGGACACAGCGGGGGCGGGTTTAATGGGGGCATGGAACATGCTCTGACGCTCAACGACGGTCACGTCATCCCCCAGCTCGGACTCGGCGTCTACAAGATCCCCGACGACCTCGCCGCCGGCACCGTGCAGATCGCACTGGAAGACGGTTACCGGCACATCGACACGGCCGCGCTCTACGCCAACGAACGTGGCGTCGGCGAGGGCCTGGCCCGGGCGGCGCTGCCCCGCGACGAGGTCTTCGTCACCACCAAGGTCTGGAACGACCGGCACGGCTACGACGAGACCCTGCGCGCCTTCGACGAGAGCCTGGCCAAGCTCGGCCTCGACTACGTCGACCTCTACCTGATCCACTGGCCGGCACCTCAGCAGAACCGGTACGTCGAGACCTACCGCGCGCTCGAACGCTTGCGGGCGGATGGCCGCGCCCGGTCGATCGGGGTCTCCAACTTCCACCCGCACCACCTCGACCGGCTCCTCGCCGAGACCGACATCGTGCCGGCGGTCAACCAGATCGAACTGCATCCGTGGCTGTCGCAGACCGAGACCCGGGCGTACAACACCGCCCACGGCATCCTCACCGAGGCCTGGTCGCCGCTGGCCAGGGGCCGTGCGATCGGCAACGCCACCCTCGACGCCATCGGCGCCCGGCACGGCAAGTCCGCCGCCCAGGTCGTGATCCGTTGGCACCTCGAGCTCGGCAACGTGGTGATTCCCAAGTCGGTGACGCCGTCGCGCATCCGGGAGAACCTCGACGTCTTCGACTTCGCCCTGGATGCGGCCGACCGGGAGGCCATCGCTCGGCTCGACGCCGGCGAACGCACCGGAAAAGACCCCGACGACCTCGACTGACCCTCGCGACCACACCACGAACTATGAGAAAAGCACGCCTCCGGGGCTCGGAGGCGTGCTTGAGTCACAGTTGGCGGGAGGGGTGGCGGGTTACCAGCGGTGGTGGATGGACTCGCGCAGCAGGCGGTCGTAGATGGACTGCACGCCTTCCATGAACTCGATGGGCAGTGCCGGCACGGCGCCGGCGGATGCGTTGCCCTCAGCCTGCTTCACCGACCGGGCGCCGGGGATCACCGAAGACACCCCGTCGATCTGCGCCACCCAGGCCAGCGCGGCCTGAGCCGGTGTGAGGCCTTCCGGCACCAGGGCGGCGAACTCCGCCGCCGCGGCCAGGCCGGTCTCGTAGTCGACACCGGAGAAGGTCTCGCCCACATCGAAGGCGCTGCCGTCGCGGTTGTAGTTGCGGTGGTCGTTCTCGGCGAACACCGTCTCGCGGGTGTACTTGCCGGTGAGCAGCCCGCTGGCCAGCGGCACCCGGGCGATTATGCCCACGCCCGCGGCGCGTGCGGCCGGCACGACCTCGTCGAGCGGCTTGAGCCGGAAGGCGTTGAGGATGATCTGCACCGTCGCGATGCCCGGCCGGCTGATAGCCTCCAGCGCCTGCGCGCAGGTCTCCACGCTCACGCCGTAGTTGGCGATGACGCCGTCGTCGACGAGGGTGTCGAGGGCGTCGTAGACCTCGCCCGACTCGATCACGGCGCTCGGCGGGCAGTGCAGCTGCACCAGGTCGAGGGTCTCGGTGCCGAGGTTGCGGCGCGAGCGCTCGGTCCAGGCGCGGAAGTTGTCGAGGACGTAGTTCTCCGGCAGCTGCTCGAGGCGGCGGCCCATCTTGGTGGCCACGGTGATGTCCACGCCGGGGGCGCCGTGCTCGAGGAAGTGCCCGATGATCTGCTCGCTGCGTCCGTCGCCGTAGACGTCCGCGGTGTCGAAGAAGGTGACGCCGGCATCCACGGATGCGGCGAGCACGGCGGTGGCGTCGGCCTCGGTGACGTCGCCCCAGTCGGCGCCCAGCTGCCAGGTGCCCAGTCCGATGACGGAGACGGTGCGGCCGGTTCTGCCCAGTGTTCTCTTATCCATAGGGCCAGCCTAACGACGGGGCCTGACAGAACCCGGTCGACTTACCGGGTCCAGTTGTACGGCGTGGTCGTCGACACCCGGAGGAGCCCGGACCGCTCCAGGATCGGCCGCGAGTCCTCGGTGGAGTCGCTGTGCACGAACTTCTTGCCCAGCGCGAGCGCGGAGCGGGCACGAGCGGCCGTCAGGGCGCGGTAGATGCCGCGGCCTCGGTAGGCCGGGAGGGTGGCGCCGCCCCAGATGCCGACGAAGTCGGTGCCGGGGACCGGCTCGAGGCGGCCGCCGCAGACGATCCGGCCGGCGGTCTCCGCCACCCACAGTTCCATTCCGTCGTCACGGGCGAGGCGATCAAGCAGGGCCTGGGCCATCCGGGTGTCGACGGCCTCCCCGAACGCTTCATCGACCGCCGCGCTCATTGCGCGCACGTCGGCCTCGGCGGTGATCTGCCGCAGGGTCACGCCGGCGGGTGTGGGAGCGTTGCGGCACAGGGCCTCCAGCGGGCCGATCATGATCGACTCCGGCTCGTCGGCGGAGAACCCGTTCGCCAGCAATGCCTCGTGCAACCCGGGTGCCCGGTCGTGGCCGCGGGTCTTCCACTCCGCGGTCGTAATCTCCCGGTCGGCTCGGAAGTGCTCCAGCGCCTCCCCCACCAGACCCGCGATCGCCGCTTCATCGGCACCGTCAAGATCCTGGTAGGTGATGAAGCCCCGCCCGCCGGAGAAGGTCACCAACCGGAGAGGGCCCAGTCGGGTGACGCTGAGGGCGCTGGGCGTTTCGGCATCGGTGCGGAGTTGAGCGTCGTAGGCCTGCAGGTAATCCGTGGCTAGTGTCATCGGGTCCATGCTGACAGCACGCCGGTCCCCCGGCAACTCGCAACTCGGTCCAGGAACCTCGATCGAGGCGCCGTTCACGGCCCGGACAAGCGGCCCGGGCACTCAGGACGTCTCAGCCCGCCACCGCAGCCGTCGTCGGACCGCCCGGGGTGTCGGTCGCCGGGCCGGGCGTACCGTCGATCACCCGCACCAGCACCTTGGCGATGCGGCTGCGCACAATATGGTCGTTGGCCTCCACCCGGTGCGTGGTGACGTGCCGCATCCGCTCGACCACCCGGAGGCTGCCGGGCGCCACGAAGGCGTCGAGGGCCCCGTAGATCAGATCGACGGGCACGTGCAGACTGGCGATGTCGCTCACCATGGTCTGCGACTCGATGCAGTGCTCGAGTGACTTCACGAACGGCGTCCAGTTCTCCGCGGTGAGTTCCAGGATGCCCTTGGGCAGCAGGCGGGCCAGCACGGCGGCGTTGGCGAGGGTGAAGTCCTTGTTCGCCCGCAGGAACTCGTAGGCGCGCAGGTACGCGGTGACCCGGGCCCGCACCCACGGGTCGCCGATGTCGGTGGGTGAGAGGTAGATCGGCGGGCCCACCAGGATCAACCTGGAGACCCGGCTGCCCGAGGGGGAAAACCAGCGTCGCTCCGAGGCGTAGCGGGTGGCGATGAGGCTGCCCAACGAGTGGCCGACGAGCACGAACGGCTCCCGCAGCCTGAGGTGCTGGATGGTCGCGGCGAGCGCCGCGACATGATCGTCGAGGGTGTACTCGCAGCCGGCCGGTTTCGGCGAGGCGCCGTGGCCGAGGATGTCGACGGTGATGACCCGGTGGTTCGGGGCGAGCAGCGGAACGACCTTGCGAAAGGTGACCGCGGTGGAGGCGATGCCGTGCACCAGGATCACGACCGGGCCAGAGCCGGTGTCGGAGTGGACGTTCAGACGCGGGGCCCGGCGCCGACGGAACCATCCCGTCGGCGCCGGCCCCTCACCCTCGCTGGGCGGCATCAGGCAGCGTCTGCTCCGCTGTGTCTAGCGCAGCTCTTCCTTGTAGTCGTTCTTGGCCTTCGTGGCGTCACGCTCGGCTTCGGCGCGCTTCACGTCGCCCTCGGCCTTCTTCACCTCGGCGTCCGCCTTGACCTCGTCGACCTTGTCGGAGACGCGTTCCTTGGCGTCTTCGGCGGCTCGTCCGATCTTCTGGCCGGTGGCCGCGAGGGCATCTTTGGCGTCGTCTGCGAATCCCATGGTTCCTCCTAGAACACGAACTGAATCGGTGATCGGGCATTGGCGCCGCACGATTCCGGCGCCTCTTCGAGCGTACGACGCCGGTCCCGGCCGAGACTCGATTGTGATCCGACTCCCAGAATCCACCCAGATTCCGGATGCGGCCCGACCCTACAGTGGGGCCATGAGCCACACCCCGGAGACAGTCAGCCCGGCCACGAGCAGCACGGCCGGCGTCCGCGCGCGACGCCGCAGCCCGCGCCTCGGCCTGGCCGCCGGGGTGATCCTGGCGGCCGTCCTCCTGGCCGGCTGCACAACGTCCACCTCCGACAGCCTGGGACCCCAGTCCGCCGAGTCGATGGATGCCGGCACCGTGCCCGGCCAGCTGGTCGCGCCCGGCGAGGCTGCGGCCGGAGATGCGGCCACCGCCGACCGGTCCGTCATCACGACCGGCTCGGTGTCGGTGACAGTGGAGGACCCGATCGGCGCGGCCGAGGACGCGGTGACCATCGTCGAGGAGGCCGGCGGCCGCGTTGACTCCCGCACCGAGAACCCCAAGACCGAGAACCAGCCCGCGAGCGCGAACCTGTCGCTGCGCATCCCCGCCGGCGACCTCGACCGCACCCTCGACGAACTCCGCGCCCTGGGGACCGTCAACTACGTGTCGCTGAACGCCTCCGACGTCACCCAGCAGAGCCAGGACCTCGACGCCCGCATCACCGCACTGAGCACCTCGGTCGACCGGCTGCTCGCGCTCATGACGCAGGCCACGAGCACCACCGACCTGGTCGCCATCGAGGGCGAGCTCTCCACCCGTCAGGCGGAACTGGAGAGCATGCGCTCGCAGCGCGACTACCTCAGCGATCAGGTCGAGTACTCCACCGTGAGTCTCGAGCTGTACTCCACCGGCACCGTCGCCCCCGGCGCCCCTGACAACTTCTGGACCGGCATCGTGGCCGGCTGGAACACCCTCGTGGTGGCTCTCGGCGGCCTCTTGGTGGGCATCGGATTCGCCCTGCCGTGGCTGGCGATCGTCGCCGTCTTCGGCGGGATCGTCTTTCTCATCGTGCGCCTGTTCACCCGCAAGGGAAAGGCTACGTAGGCTTGCAGGTGTGACAGAGTCTTCCCGCCCCGCAGCGCCATCCCCCGCCGGCCCACCGGCGCTGCTCGACGACGAACTCCTGGCCCGCATCCGTGCGCGCGCGGCGGCCCACGACGCCGCCAACACCTTCCCGTTCGACGACGTCACCGAACTCGCCGAGGCCGGCTACCTGCGCGCCCTGGTGCCCACCCGCTTCGGCGGGCTCGGCCTCACCCTGCCGCAGCTGGCCGCCGAACAGGCCCGGCTCGCCGCGCACGCCCCCGCGACGGCACTGGCCGTCAACATGCACCTGGTCTGGACCGGCGTCGCCAAGGCGATGCACGACCGGGGCGACACCGCCCTCGACTTCGTCCTCACCGAGGCCGCCGCCGGCGCGATCTTCGGTTTCGGGGTCAGCGAACCCGGCAACGATCTGGTGCTGTTCGGGTCGGGCACGGATGCCGAACCCCAGCCCGACGGCGGCTACCGTTTCACCGGTACCAAGGTCTTCACCTCGCTCTCCCCGGTCTGGACCAGCCTGGGCACCATGGGGCTGGACTCCAGCGACCCCGACCGGCCCCTGATCGTCTGGGCGTTCCTCGACCGCGCCGAAGCGGGCATCACCCGGTCCGACGACTGGGACACCCTGGGCATGCGCGGCAGCCAGAGCCAGACCACCCGGCTCGACGCGGCGTATGCGCCCGCCCACCGGGTTGTGCGCAAGCTCCCGCCCGGCCCGGTGGCCGACCCGCTGATCTTCGGCATCTTCGCCACGTTCGAGATCCTCCTCGCCTCCGTGTACACGGGCCTGGCCCAACGGGCACTCGAGCTGGGCGTCGAGGCGGCGAAGCGACGCCGGTCGGCCAAGAACGACGGTCGATCGCTCAGCCAGGACCCCGACATCCGTCGCCGCATCGCGAAGGCGGCGATGCTGCTGGACGCCCTGTACCCGCAGATCGACACGCTCTCCCGCGATGTGGACGCCGTCATCGACCACGGACCGTTCTGGTTCGCCCGGCTTTCCGGCCTGAAACACCGGGCGGTGGAGAGCGCGAAAGAGGTGGTCGACCTCATGGTGCGCGTGAACGGCGGCGCCAGCTACTTCACCGGCGACGAGCTCGGCCGGCTCTACCGCGATGTGCTGGCCGGGCTGTTCCACCCGTCCAACGCCGACTCCGCCCACGCCACCGTGGCCGCCGCCTGGCTCGGTCCCCTCGATGAGTGAGCGCACCCGTCCGATTCCCACCCGCATGACCGATCCCCGAAGTGTTGAAGTTGTCCCGTTGACTGCTGTGCCCCCGACCACCCCGCCCGTGACCGCGCCGAACCCTACCCCCACCGAACCGGTGAACGTCGCCCGCACCCCCTACCGGGCGCCGCACCCCACCACTCCGCGACCGGTCACCACGAGCATCCCGATCCTCCGCGCAGACGCCAGCGGCATCGCCGCCGTGCGGGCCTACGAGGATGCGCCGAGCACCTCCACGATCGCCGTTCCGGTAATCGACATCGCCGCGTACACCCGCTCGGTGCTCGACCTCACGATGCGGCTGGCGGAGGTGATCTTCGCGTCGGGCGCCGGCGCCGAGGACGCCACCGCAGCCATGCACGCGCTCACCCGCGCCTACGGGCTGCGCGGCACCGACGCCAACATCACGCACACCATCATCACCCTCACCCACGAGGACCAGTCCACGCACGAGGCCATCTCCCGCAGCCGCGACGTGAAGTACCGCACCCTCAACTACGCCAAGCTGACCGCCACCTCCGAGCTCATCGCCGATCTCATCGAGGAACCCACGGATGTCGCCGAGGCCCGCAAACGCCTGGCCACCATCGTCTCCTCCAAGCCGCAGGTTCCGCCGCTGTACCGGCGCTTCGGCTGGAGCCTGGTCGGGGCCGGCGCCGCCGCGCTGATCGGCGGTGGCCCGATCGTGGTCCTGGCCGCCTTCGTCGCCGCATTCGTGATCGACCTGCTCACCACCGCGCTGGACAACCGGCGGGTGCCGTTGTTCTACCAGACCGTCGTCGGCGGGGCCATCGGGCCGCTCTTCGCGGCGTTCGTGCCCCTGGTCGACCCCACCGCCACCCCGTCGCTCGTCGTCGTCGCCACGATCATCATGCTCCTGGCCGGGGTCACCACCTTCGGAGCCGTGCACGACACGCTCTCCGGGTTCTACCTCACCGGCACCGCGCGGTTGATCGAGGCGCTGCTCATCACCGGCGGCCTGGTCGCCGGGGTCGCCGGATCCTCACTGCTGCTGGCGCGGTTCGGCCTCGACCTGCGCATCAACGCCGATGTCTCCCCCACCCTGGGCAACCTCGCCATCCAGCTGGTCGCCGCCGTGGTGATCGTGGTCGGCTTCGGACTGGCCACCCAGGTGCCCTGGCGGGCGGTCTGGGTGGTGTCCCTGCTCGGTGCCGTGGCCGAGGCCATCTACCTGGGCGCCACGAACTCCGGGTTCGGGCTGGTCTGGTCCTCCGGAGCGGCCGCGATGGGGGCAGGGCTGCTCGCCGCGGTCGGCGCGCGCATCGTGCGCACCCCGCCACTGGTGATCATCGTCTGCGCCCTGGTGCCGCTGGTGCCGGGCCTCGCGCTGTTCCGCGGGCTGCTGCAGATGTCCGACGGCGACATCAACGGGCTGCTGAACCTGCTCACCGCCGGCGCGATCGCCGTGGCGCTGGCGGCCAGCGCCATCCTGGCGCAGCTGATCGTGCAGTACGTCTGGGGTCCGGGCCGGCGCCTGCAGCGCCGCTTCGTCGGTCCGCTCATGGCCCTGCCCGTGCGGTTGGGCCGCAACCCCGGCCCCGGCACCCGCATCTGACCCGGCCCCGGGCGCAGAAGGGCGTCGCACGGCCACGCATCCGCGGTGCCGTGCGACGCCCTTCTGCCGCGTGATGCCGCTCGGCTAGTTGGGGACTTCGCCCTCGGCGGTCTCGTCGCTGACGTCTTCGTCGACGAAACGGTACGGGATCGGCTCTTCCGTTTCCCGGCCCTTCTTGTAGGTGCGGGTGATCTTCTGGCCGTCCTCGACGGCCTCGAGCACCACCACGTCCTGGTGTTCTCCGTTGGCGAAGTGCAGTTCCACCTCGGTGCCCGACCCGATCACGTTCGGGCCGAACAGCACTGCTTTGTATGTTCCCTGTGAGCTCATGATCTCCCGGCTCTCCTGCGCCTTCCCGTCCCACTGACGAGGCGCCTCATCGCAGACAGCCTACGTCGACACGATCAAAAGGCACAGGGCACGCGCAGCGCGCCTTGGGATGCCGATCAGGATGCCGCTCGGGGAGCCGGCGGGGCAGCCCCGCCGCGTCGAGATGCTCTTTGTCTCGAACCCGCGTAGGGTCAAAGCATCCGGCCGCACGGCCGGGTCCGAAGGAGTACACATGGCTGACAAATCACCCAAGAAGGATGCGACCAAGAAGGTCGCCGGCAAGTCGCTCAAGGAAAAGCGCGCCGACAAGCAGGCCAAGTCCGCTGAGACCGAGAAGGCTCGCAAGCGCTGACCACTTCCGGCCGGGCGCATCCGCCCGACCCGCCAGACTCACCGGTGTCGCCCGTTCTCGGGCGGCACCGGTTTTTCTCGCCCCACCGGTCGGCGGCCACGTACGAGAACGGCCGGCACCGGCCCGACACAGGCCCGCCGGCGCCTCAGACCACGAACCGCACCCCGGCCGCCACCGCGCCACCGCCCGGCATGTCGTCGGCCCGCACCGCGAAGATCTCGGCGCCCGACAGAAGCGCCCGGCGCAGGATCTCGTCGACCACGCCGTAGCTCACGGCGTCTTCGGTGTCGCTGAGGGTGATCGCCCCGGTCTGCTCGTCGACCACCCCGGGGACGCTCTGGTCGATGTCCACGAAGAGAGTCTCGACCGCGCCGTAGGTGGCCGCCCGGGCCACGTCGCTGAGGTCGGTGACGGCGCGGCCGTGCGCGGCCCGGCTGGCCATCCGATCTTTGAGGGTCTCGAGTTCGGCGGCGTAGAGCTGGTCGAGGATCCCCCGCGCCGCCTTGCCGAGCTCCTCGTCCGGGGTCTCCTCGGGGTTGCCGGCGATGATGCCCTCGGTGAGATTGGGGTAGCTGTTCACCGACCGGTAGATGCCCGCAAGGGGTTCCGCGGCGGCGAGCACCAACGGCAGGTCGAGGCCGCTGAGCACCGGGCGGAGCGCCCGGTCGATGGCCCTGGCGTACTGGCGCATCCGCACCTTCTGGCCTTCGCCGCCCTGGATGCGCCCGTTCATGCTGTGGCCGTCCTGGCTGCGGCCGCTGATCGACGGCAGCCCCACCGAACTGGCCACATCGCTGGGGAGCCCCGGCACGGGCACCGCGTAGACGGGGCCCTCCGCGCTGATCTCGAGCAGCCGCACGGAGTTCTGCGCCAGCGCGAGCACGAACGCCGACTGCGGGAAGGTGACCGCTCGCAGCAGGGGCTTGAGATAGAACCGGTCGGAGACCTCCAGGGCGCCGCTGAGGCGGTTGGGCAGCCGGAACGTACGGACGCTCGTCGGCGTGGCGAAAATGGCCAGGCTGTACGACAGGGACCGCCAGAAGTCGGAGTCTTCGACAAGGTCCCCCAGGGTTTCCTGCACGGCCTCGATGACGCCCTTGTCGGTTTTCGCGTCGCGCAGCTGCTGCACCGCCTCGGCCAGGCAGTTCTTCAGCTCCACCCTGGCCTTGTCCGAATCCTGCGGCAGCGGGGTGGTGCTGAGGTAGACCGAGACGCAGGGATGCTGCCGCACCGCGGCCAGGGTGTCGACGTCGTCTCGGGTAGGTATATCGGTGTGCAGCACGACCAGGCTCCTTCGATTGGCGAGGGTGCCCACGTGCCGACCCCCTGCTCAACCCCTGCTCGACCGTGAGCCTCTTACCGGCCCACTTTAGCCACTCGAATCTGTTCGCATAAGGGCGGCCACGGCCTCCTCCCCGCGGATCAGCACGAGCAACCTCAGCACCTCGTCGATCACGGCGGCGGTCACCCCGGCGCAGGCGATGCTGTACGGTCCAAGCGGCTCCAGGCCGTCGGCCCGCACCCGGATCACGGCCCAGCCCACCTCGGCGAGGGCCGCGTCCTTCTCGCGGTCGGACGCCTCCTTGAGGCCCCGGTGAGCGGTGCGCTCCCGGCCCGGCGAGTCGTATTCGATCGCCACTTTCAGCCCCGGGATGATGATGTCGGGCCACACCTCGGGTTTGCCGTAGAAGCTCCGGTTGATCCGGATGGCGTTCACCCGGTGCGGCAGCCGGATGCGCTCGCCCAGCAGCATTCGGAGTTTCTGTTCCGCCTGCGACGTGCGGGTCTTCAGGCCGGGCTTCATGAACGGCACGCCGCCCTCGTGCCGGGCCGCGGGAGCCTGTGCGTTCTTCTGGCATTTCGGGCAGCCGGGCCCGGTGAGGGTCTCCCGCACCGTGGCCTCGTACCGGGAGTGCCCGCGCGTGCAGATCCACTGGTAGCTCGCGCCGATGCGGGTCTCCTGCGCCAACGCGGCCCGGCCGGCGGGCGCCGCGCGGCGGAGCAGTTCCTCGCGGCTGCGCTTGGTCTCGCCGAGCAGCATGCACAGCGGGCAGGCGCGTTGCAGGGTGATCCGCGCCTCGGCGGCATCCGCCCCGTGCCCGCAGCGGAACCGCACTGTGATGCCCGCCGTGCCCGAGTCCTCGTCCATCCGCATCCGCCCGTCGCCGCTGCACCTCGAAGTCGAGGTGCCACCACGGTAACCACGACCGGCGACATCGGCGCCCGGGTGCGCAAGTTGAGTTGCGGATTTCCGGCCTTCGTTTCGTCGGCGAAGGCGGGATGTCCGCAATTGGGTGCGCGGAGGGCCGGTCAGGCGCCGGTGTGGGCCTCGATGACCTCGCGCATCCGCGGCAGGGCGAACTGGTCGGCGATCTGGATGCCCGTGTGGCTGCCCAGGTCGGGGTCGGCGCCGGCCGCGAGCAGGTCGAGCAGGATCGCCTCGTTGCCCCGGAACACGGCGCAGGCGAGGGCGGTCTGGCCCATGGCGTTCACCACAGCGGTGTCGGCGCCGCGTCGGAGGAGTTCCAGCACGGTGTCCCGGTGTTGCGCGTACGCGGCCACGATCAGCAGGCTGTCGCCGCGGCCGTTGACCAGGTCGAGCGGCACCCCGGCGTCGAGCATCTCGCCGAGCGGGCCGGTGCGGCCGTCCCTCGCCAGCGCGAAGACGCCCTCCACGACCTCTGCGGGCGGTGCCGTCACCGGCTGGTCCTGGTGCGCTGTCATGATCGTCTCCGCTTGTCTCGAACAGTGGAACCGCGAGGCTCCCCAGCCTGCCCGGCCCCGGCAGTGCCCCCAATCCTAACCAACGCCTCCGCCCGGCCAGCCCGCCCCGCGGGGTGCACAACGCCTTCCCCGGGGCGCCGACGCACGCGCGTGATTCAGGAGTTATGCGCAGACAGGCACGGATGGGCCGGGACTGGTGCCAGGGACACTGGGCTCAGGCAGGCCGCGGCACGGAACGCCGGGGGAACGAAGAAGGACCGCAACCCGGGGGCTGCGGTCCTTCTACTTCAGTGGTGGAGCTAAGGAGATTCGAACTCCTGACCTTCTCATTGCGAACGAGACGCGCTACCAACTGCGCCATAGCCCCAGACTGCGTATTTACAATATCACGCGAGCGCTGCCGCTTCGAACCGGGCGGGTCCTCAGCCGACGGCCCGGCGGCGGCGCAACACGTCGTCCAGGTTGGTCATGCCGGGTTCGGTCTCGCCGACGATGCCCATGCTGGCGAACCGGCTCGGAGCGGCCTGCGGGGACGCCTTGGCCGCGGCGGCGCGGGCGGCCACCGGGCGGGTGATCGGGGTGACCTCCGACGGTGCGATGGCCTCGGCCAGGGCTTGCGCCCGGCGCTGCAGCTCGGCCTCAGCGGCCGCCTGGCGCAGCTGGGCCGCGGCATCCACCGATGCCATCGCCGCCTGGGCGATCGAGCCGGGTGAGAGGTGCAGGGGCTTGGGCAGCGGCTGCGGGGTCCACGGGGTCGGCGCCGCCACGGGTGCCTCCTCGAAGTGCACGGGTTCGAAGCGCTGGCCCCGACCGCCCGCGGGCACACGGCGGCCGGTTTCGGTGGCCACCGCATCCGTCGCCTGGCGCGGGGCGCGAGCCGACCGGCTCACGCTGGCCAGGCGGCCGAGCGCGGCGACGGCGGTGCCGGCGGCGACGAGGCCGCCCACCAGCAGGGTCCACAGGCCCGCAGAGAGCAGCGTGAGCCCGGCGACGGCGCTGACCAGGCCGATGAGCAGCAGCAGGGTCGAGAGGGCCCGCATGGCGCGCAGGCGGCGGGCCTTACCGGCCGGGGTGAGTGCCTTGGGCCGGGCGGCGGCGGCACGCAGCACCGCGGCACGACGGGCGGCCGTGGCGGCGTCGCCGGCGGCCTTGGAGGCGATCCGGGCGTCTTCTTCCGCCTGGGCCAGCAGTTTGCGTTGGGCGGACACACCGCGCGCGTTGGTCTCCACGCGTACCTCCTGGGGAATTTCCGACGTCTCGGCGAGAATGCGCAGGGTCTGCTGCAATCGCACGGCATTGCGTTCGGTGGCGAGATACTGCCGTCGTCTCGCCCATGTCGGCATGAGATACGTCACCCAGAGCGCGGCGGCCACGGCCACCATCACTCCCCCACCCAGGACTTCGCTACTCATGCTCCCTACGGTATGAGTCCCGCGCCCCTCCGTGCCTGATTACCGAGGGGTGTGTCACTTGTCGGCCACCTGCAACGGATGCTGCGAGGCGGCCCGGTCGTACTCGTTCACGGTGGCGTTTCCGGGCGGCACGAGGCCGTCCTGCCAGCGGCGCAGCACCCCACCGCGCACCTCTTCGGCCACCAGGCCGAAGGCGAAGTGGTCGCGCCAGGCGCCGTTGATGTGGATGAACCGGCGGCGAAGGCCCTCGTAGCGGAAGCCCAGCTTCTCCACGACCCGCAGCGACGGCCCGTTCTCGGGGCGGATGCAGATCTCCATCCGGTGCAGCCCCAACTGAGCGAAGCAGTAGTCGGTGGCCAGCGCCACGGCGGTGGGCGTGATCGCCCGGCCGGCGAACTCCTCGCCCACCCAGTAGCCGATCGACGCGCTGGAGAGCGATCCCCAGGTGATCGACGAGACGTTCAGCTGGCCGGCGAGCTCCCCGTTGTACTCGATCAGGAACGGCAGCCCGCTGCCCGTGCGCGAGTGGGCGAGCAGGCTGCGGATGCTCGCCCGGGTGTCGAAGGACATGGGCGCGTACGGACTCGTCGCCTCCCAGGTGCGCAGCCAGGACCGGTTCGCCATCAGCTCGCGCTCCAGGGCGCGGGCATCGCGCAGGCGGATCGGGCGCAGGGTCACTGCGCCCTCACGGAGCGTAGGTATCGCGGTCGGCACGATGAGCCCGTCTACTTGGGGGCCGAGGCCCGATGATGTGTCGCAGCTTAGCCCGCGTCCGACCTACTCGAGAGTGGCGGTGAACTCCTTGAGCCAGGGGCGCAGCTCGGTGCCGAGGTCGTCGCGGTCGACGGCGAGCTGGATGATGGCCTTGATGTAGTCCAACCGGTCACCGGTGTCGTAGCGGCGGCCGCGGAAGATGACGCCGTAGACGCCGCCCGTGGTCTCCGGGTTGACCGCCATCTCCTGCAGGGCGTCGGTGAGCTGGATCTCGTTGCCCTTGCCCGGCGCGGTGTGCTCGAGCACGTCGAACACCTCGGGGCGCAGCACGTAGCGGCCGATGATGGCCAGGTTCGACGGCGCATCCGCTGCCGACGGCTTCTCGACCAGGCCGGTGATGCGCACCACGTCGGGGTCGTCGGTCTTCTCGATCGCGGCGGCGCCGTAGAGGTGGATCTGCGACGGGTCGACCTCGAGGAGCGCGACGACGCTGGTGTTGCGGCCGATCTGCTCGGCGAGCATCTTGTCGAGCAGGGGGTCGCGGGCGTCGATGATGTCGTCACCGAGGAGCACGGCGAAGGGCTCGTTGCCCACGTGCATCTTGGCGCGGAGCACGGCGTGCCCCAGGCCCAGCGGGTCGCCCTGACGCACGTAGTGCATGTCGGCGAGGTCGGTCGACTCGTTCACCTTGGCAAGACGGTCGCGGTCACCCTTCTGGATGAGCACCGCCTCGAGCTCGGTGACCCGGTCGAAATGGTTCTCCAGTGCGTTCTTATTGCGGCCCGTGATCATGAGCACGTCGGTCAGTCCGGCGGCGACGGCCTCTTCGACGACGTACTGGATGGCGGGCTTGTCCACCACCGGCAACATCTCTTTGGGCATGGCCTTGGTCGCCGGCAGAAACCGGGTTCCCATACCGGCAGCGGGAATAACGGCCTTCGTAATGTGAGTAACCATGGCATTAGGTTAGCGGCAAGCCGAAAGGCTTACGCACCTAGGATGACTTGTATGGATTCTGACATCGAGCACCGAAAGCGGGCGCTCCGCGCAGAGCTGCGGGAGCGCCGGCACACCATGACGGCGGCTGAACGCGACGCGGCCACCGCCGGGTTCACCGAAAACCTGCAGAGCATCGTGCTCGACCTGTCCGCCCGGTCGATTTCCTGCTATCTCTCCAGCCCCACCGAGCCCAACACGCGCCCGTTCGTGAACTGGGCCGAGGCCCGCGGCATCCGGGTGCTGTTTCCGGTCTCGCGCGACGACGGCCTGCTCGACTGGACCGTCGGCGAGGAGGAGACCGAGGTGCAGGGCATCTCCGGCGCCCCGGAGCCCCAGGGCGAACTGCTTGGACCCATCGCCATCAACGATGTCGACCTCATCATCGTTCCGGCGGCGGCCATCGACCAGACCGGTCTGCGGATGGGTTGGGGTCGCGGTTACTTCGACAAGACCCTCGGCTCCATGGAGAAATGCCCGCCGGTGTACGCCGTCGTCTACGACAATGAGTATGTGGACGAGGTGCCGCGCGAGGTGCACGACCAGCCGGTGAACGGTCTCGTCACCCCCACTCGCATCGTCGTCTTCTAGACTTTCCCGACCGGCACCTGCCGGCCTGAGCCACGAACCACCCGTGTTCACAAACCGAAAAGACGCAGTGCCTACCTATTCCTACCGTTGCACCGAGTGTGACACCGCCTTCGATATCCAGCAGGCGTTCACCGACAACACCCTCACCGAGTGCCCCACCTGTGGCGGCAAGCTGCGCAAGGTCTACTCGTCGATCGGGGTGAGCTTCACCGGCTCGGGCTTCTACCGCAACGACTCGCGCGCCGAGTCGAGCGGCAAGTCCTCGCTGTCCGCGGAGAAGAGCGCGGGCAAGTCCGACAGCAAGTCCGACTCGGCCCCGGCTGCGAAGCCGGCCGAGAAGTCCGGCGCGGCCGCATCGACGTCGTCGAGCGGGTCGTCGTCAGGCGGGTCGTCCTCGTCGTCGTCTTCCTCTTCCTCGAGCTCGTCGCCGACTCCGGCGCCGAAGTCGTCCTGACCTCGTCAGGCACCCGCACACCTACACATCAGCACGGCCACGGACGCGCACCGCAGCACAATGCACCGCAGCACAACAAGGAGTAATCGAATGGGCATGATCAACGGCTTCAAAGAATTCATCATGCGCGGCAACGTCATCGAGCTCGCCGTCGCCGTCGTCATCGGGGCAGCATTCACTGGGGTCGTCAAGGCCATCGTCGACGGCATCTTCAACCCGCTGATCGGCGCGATCTTCAACGCCGAGTCGCTCAACGACTCCATGAACGTGACGCTCGGCGCCAGCACCATCTCGTTCGGACTCGTCCTGGCCGCGCTGATCCAGTTCCTGCTCGTGGCCGCGGTCGTGTACTTCGCCTTCGTGATGCCGCTCAACACGCTCAAGGAACACCAGGCCCGTCGCCGTCAGGCCGGAGTGCCGCTGGACCCGAAGAAGAACCCCATCACCGACCTCGACCTGCTCACCGAAATCCGGGACCTGCTCGCCGCCCAGAGCGGCGCCGTCACCCCCGTTGCCGCGGCGGATGCCCCCGCGCCCTACACCGTCGGCACCGCGCCCGAGGGCGCCAAGCACACCCTCTAGTCTGAGACCCACCCGGCAGCCGTGACTGGACGGTTGCGCCCCCTGGTGCACCCGCCAGCAGTTCGTTGAACATAGTGATGACGGCGTTCCCCCTCTTGATCGAGGAGGCCGAAGTCCTGCAGCGCGTCGACGGCCTTGGCACGTTTGACGTCGGCCAGGTCCGCAGGGGTGCCGAGGACCGCGGCAGCGTAGAGAGCTCTACGGTCAGGGTTAGCGAGTGGCGCTATGACTCGACGCCAGTCAGGGCTGCCTCATCTTTTGCCAACCGGCCTCCCGTGTGGCGCGAATTCACCAGAAGGGAAGCACCTGCAACAGAGGCCGGCATTCGATCGACAACAAGACCCGGACACTGAGTGGATTCTTGATGCGAATCATGGCCCCTTCGGAGTTGCTCACTGCGCTTCAATGTCGGTTTGTGGCGTCGAGACAGTGAAGTTGAACGACTGAGCCTGCGGCGGCGCGGCCGTGTAAACCTCCAGCGTGAGGAAATACGGCCCGCGGGTGTAGTGGCGCTCAAAGCTTTCCTTTCGCGCTGCCGATTCGGTATCCCGGTTTCGCACCCAGCCTTGTTCCGTCAGCCAAGGCTTCAGATCATCAGCCAACTCGGTCGGCGTCCGAGGGCCATCCGGAAGAAGGATGACCCAATTGACCCAGTCATACTTTCCCGGCAATTTTTCATCGGAATGGTAGACCTGCCACGGTCCTCCACTGAGTTCAACAGAGATGCTCTCCACCTCGGCGGGAGGGATCTGCGCAACGATATCCTCGCTCCAGTCCCGGGCTTGGTCGATCAACCCCTTCAGTTCAACTTCCTGAGCCGCCGCCACTTCTGCCTTTTGCGCCTCGGACATTGCACACCCGGACAACAAACACACCACGACCACTGTCGTGATGACCGCCAAAACGGTCCGAATATTGAGTTGCATTATTTCCACCCCAGGTATGCCCGATAACAAAGTTACGGTGCAAGCGACAGCTTGGCACAGGCCCATGTGACCGGCTCACGAACGCGACTCCTGTCAAATCCGCCCTGGGCGACGGCTGTTTGTCAGGCCCCGGGTTTGTGGGGTTCGGTCAGACCTGTTCCGAAATCGTCGATGCCCCGCCAAGACCCGCCGTTGCGGATGAATTCGGCGTTAGAGATGGAGTTGAACGCTTCAGCCATCGCGTTGTCGTGGCTGTCGCCCGTGAAGCCGACGGAGCCGACGGCCGCGCTCCGGAACGGCGGGGATGACACAAGCGATTACCAGTGCGGGGGCTTGTCCTGGCGGAGTCGGGCGTCGTTCGCG
The DNA here is from genome assembly GCF_001679725.1 of Cryobacterium arcticum. NCBI lineage: Bacteria > Bacillati > Actinomycetota > Actinomycetes > Micrococcales > Microbacteriaceae > Cryobacterium > Cryobacterium arcticum. Next base: position 3,059,484 of record NZ_CP016282.1, read on the forward strand.
CTGGTCGACGAGCCGTCGCCGGCGGTTTGGCCGCCCTCTTCGCGGGAGGGCGGCTCCGGGCTGGTGTCGGTGTTCGGCGCGGGCGTCAGGCGTGCGCGCCGAGCACCGGCGGACCGGATCACCGACTGGCGCGGCTCCACCGCCCGGTCAGGCACGGTGCGCCGGACCGCCAGACCCCTCGGCCGGCACGACACCCGCGAGGGCGGCGACGCGGGCGGCGACGGCATCCGGGTTGCTGAACAATTCGAAGCTGTGCACGCGCAGGTAGTGCCAGCCGAGTCGGCGCAGCACCTCGGGGCGCAGCCGCAGCGACTCGCGCAGGCTGGCGCGGTTGACCACGGCGTCGGTCTCCACGACCACGGCACGTCCGGCGTGGGAGGCGGCCAGCGCGAGCTTGCCACGGTGCCCGAGCGACACGGTGAGGCCCTGGCGTTCCAGACGGCGGGCGAGGTCGACCAGCATGGCCTCGCGCGCATCCGGCACGGCCACCTCGTTGCGGCGTGCCTCGGTCTCGGTGAGCACCTGCGACAGGGCCAGGATGCCGTGCCGCTGGCGGTCGGCGTCGATGTCGATGGGGCGGAAGCAGGAGACGATGTCCATGGCGCGGCGGGCACGGGTCATGCCGATCGCGAGCAGGCGTTCACCGCCGGGTTCGCCGAGCGAACCGAAGTTGCTCAGCAGGCGCCCATGCGGGGTGCGGCCGTAGCCGATGGAGAAGATCACCCGGTCGCGGCTCTGCGCCACGGCCTGCTCGAGGGTGAGCACCGTGAACGGTTCGGCGCGGTCCTTGAGGATGAAGTCGCTGAGGTCGGTGCGCTTGGCGAACGCAGCGAGCACGGCCTGGTGCACGCGCACGGCGTGCCGGGCGCTGGCGGTGATCACCATGAGGGATTCGCGGGGGCGCTTGACGGCGTGGTCCATGACCAGGTCGACGACCTTGGACACCTCGGCGTCGACGCTCTCGACGGCGCCGCTGTCGACGTCGGGCATGCCGTGGCCGCCCTTGACGTAGTTGAGCGTGAGGCTGCCGTGACCGAGGAAGCTCCCTGCCCAGGGCAACGAGTCGATGCGGCCGCCGTAGAACCTGTGGTTGACCAGCTCGGCGAGGTCCTCGCCGCCGGCCCGGTAGCTGCGGGTGAGCGTGAGGGTGGGCAGCAGTTCGCCCAACCGGGCCAGCGCGGAGTCGGCGTGCAGCGCGTCGACGTTGGTCTCCTGCGGGCGGGGCACGTCGGCCGGTTCCACGATGCCGGTCTCGAAGCCCGATGGCGTCTGGGTGACCGGGTCACCGAAGGCGACGACCTGCTTGGCACGGCGGATCGCGCCGACGTTCTCGGCGAGGGTGGTGGCGCCGGCGTCCACGAGCAGCACGGCGTCGAAGGTCATCTTGTCGTCGAGCCCGGCGACCTCGTACGGCGAGGCGAGCCAGACCGGCGCGAGCACGCGGCCCAGGTGCGGGGCGACCTCGTTGATGCGGCCCGGGGTGGCACGGTCGGCGCGCAGCAGCCGGCGCAACTGGTCGGCCTCGTCGGGCCAGTCGACCACGCCGATCTTCCAGGTCTCGGCGAGCAGCCAGGCCAGGATCTGTCCGGTCGTGGAGGCGTGCGCCTCGTCGACGAGCTTGAAGTCGGCTTCGAGCCGGTCGAGCACCTGGGTGTTGGCGTTGAGCAGGGCCCGGTCGCCGCTGAGCATGACCTCGAGCACCGACTGCCACCAGGCGAGTTCGAGCTCGGCGGCCACGTTCTCCTCCGACACGTGCCGCTGGGACAGGTCGGTCATCAGCGGGTCGAGGTTGTGCTCGCGCAGGGTGGCGAGCAGGGCGGTGCGCTCGTGCAGGTTCGCGAGCACCTCGCTCTCGGCGGCCAGGCCCACGAGAGTGCGCAGCAGTTCCTTCACCGGCCGGGAGACCAGCTGGCGCGGGGTGCCGGCGTTGCCGAGCGGCACATCGAGCTTGCCGAGGTCCTCGGAGACCCGCTGGAAGGCCACGTGCACATCGTTGATGCCCACCGGCACCTCGGGGGTGACGCCCGCGGCGGCGTAGCGCTGCCACAGGGTGCGCTGCTGCTGGATGCGGCGCAGGCTCTCGTTCATGTCGCTCACGTGCACGCCGGGCCGCAGGTACTCGTCGGCGAGTTTGCGCAGCCGGCGCCGGTTGCTCGAGGTCATCTCGGGCGAGTCACGGCGGGCCGAGGTGGCGGCGATGAGTTCGGTCAGCGACCGGTCGAACACGGCGGGCTGGAACTTGTCCAGGGTCTCGCGGATGTCCAGGAGCAGACGCAGGTAGATGCCCAGCTCGTGCACCGTCTCGAACGGGCGCAGCCGGGTCTGGCCGACCAGGTGACCGGCGCGCTCGAGCAGCCGGGGCACATCGGTCTGGCTGAGCCGCTTGGCGAGCTCGTGCGAGGCACCGGCATCCGCGGTGGAGGAGAAGGAGGCGCCGTACCAGGGCGAGTCGCCCGGGCCGTAGCGGAATTGGCCGAGGACGGCGGCCTTGATCAGGATCGCGGCGGCACTGGTGCGGTCGTGGGCGAGGCGCTCGAGGGCCACCCGGTCGAGCCGGGCGGTGGTCGACGGCGGGGCGGGCAGCTGGGCGAGCCGGGCGAGTTCGCCGAGCGCGTCGAGCACCGAGACGCCCAGGGCGGCGTCCTTGCGGGTGAGGGCGGAGCGGTAGTCGAGCAGCACCTTGCGCAGGCGCACGAGGGCGTCGTCGACGTCGCCGACGCGCGGCTGGGCGGCCTTCTCGTTGCGGGTGATCGACTGGATCAGGTCGCGGCGAAGGGTGCGGGGCGTGACGGCCACGCCGGGCAGGCCCACCTGCACGAGCCGGTGCGCGATGCCGTCGAGGCTGGAGCGCCGGGCGCTGACCACGAGCACCCGCTTGTGCTGGGCGATGAGCGAACCGATGGCATTCACGATGGTCTGGGTGCCGCCCGTGCCGGGCAGCGTCTTCACGACGAGGGAGTTGCCGGCGCTGATCTGCGCGACGACGTTCTCCTGCTCGGCGTCGGCATCCAGCAGCAGCGTGTCGGTGCCGGGCGGGCGCACGTCCTGGCCGATCGGCAGCACCGGGTTGTAGGCCATCTCGATGGCGCGGCGGGCGGTGGGGTTGCCGGCGACGGCGTCGAGCACCGGATGCGTGAGCTTCTGCGCATCGACGGCCATGGCGCGTCCGACGTCGGCGAAGGAGGACGCGACTAGCCGGGGCACCACGTTGAACCAGGGCAGGTGCGAGGTGAGGCCGCGCAGCCGGTCGATCACGGGCTGCGGCTTGAACGCCCCGTTGGTCACGGCGAGGGCGACGAACGCGTCCGCGTCGAGGGTGATCTGGAACTGGTCATGCAGCGCGCGGGCCAGCTCGGGGTTGAGGAACGGCTGTCCCTTGAGCTTGAGCTCGAAGTCGCGGCCGTAACGGCGGATGGCGAGGGGCCGCAGCAGCACCGGCGCGGTGAACTCCACGTCGCCGTGTCGCCACTGGGCCAGGCCGATGGCCAGGTGCACCGACTCGATGCCGCGCATGGAGCGCAGTTCGATGCCCTTCTGGGTGATCTCGTTCGCGGCCAGGCGGGCGTTGCGGAGGGCCAGCTCGTCGCGGATCAGGTTGGAGAGCAGGGTGGTCTTGCCCGTGATGAACTGGGGCAGTCCGCCCGGGTGGGTGGCGGAGAGTTCGATGCGGGAGCGGGGGCTGTCACCGAAGTGCAGCAGCGGGGAGTGCCCGCCGACCAGGGCGAGTTCGTCCCGCCAGCGTTGCCAGGTGGGTTCTGCGATGTTCCCGGCGACCAGCGATGGGTCCCCCAGGCTCACCGAGTCCGGGGAGGTCGCTTGACGCGAGCCGGGCGAGGACACATCGGGGTAATCCGATGTGAAATCGTCATCTTCTGGTTTTCTATCGAGGCGCCACACACCCACACCCTATTTCTCCGCCGGTCGGATCTCGGTTAGGCCACCCGGTTATTTACCGCATTCGCAGGATTCTGGGGGCGATTGAGCACAATCGGGTGCCTACAGCCAGTCTTTGCGCTTGAAGACCGCGTAGAGCCCGAACCCCATGGCGACCATCAAGGTGATCGCGAACGGATAGCCGAACTGCCATTTTAGCTCCGGCATATGGGTGAAGTTCATGCCGTAGATGGTGCCGACCAGGGTGGGGGCGAACAAAATCGCCGCCCAACTGGAGATTTTCTTGACCTCTTCGCTTTGCGCCAGGCCCGTTTCGGAGAGCCGGCGGGTCTCGTCGTTCTGCCGCTGGGCGACGAGGGTGCTGTGCACCGTGAGCGCGTTCTGCAGCAGCTGCCGGAACGCATCTCCCCGTTCGACGACCCGGATGGTGTGGTCGAGCACATCCCGCAGGTGCCGGTGCAGCTCCACGTCCACGTTGTGCTTCTCGAAGCCCTCCTGGAGCGATTCGAGCATGCCGATCAGCGGCTGGGTGGCACGCTGGAACTCGATGACCTCCCGCGAGAGCGCGTAGATGCGCCGGGATACGGCCTGGTCGCCGTCGAAGAGCTGGTCTTCGATCTCGTCGATGTCGTTCTCCAGGCCGGCCACGACGGGCGCGTACTCGTCGATCACCTGGTCGAGGATCGCGTAGAGCACCGCCTGGGGGCCGAAGGCGAGGAGTTTGGGGGTGCTTTCCAGCCGGTGCCGCACCGAGGCGAGGTCGGGCGACTCGGCGTGCCGGATGGTCACCACGAAGTCGGGGCCGACGAACACGTGCAGTTCGCCGAATTCCACGCGCTCCTCGGAGTCGAGGTAGCGGGCCGGGCGGAGCACCAGGAACAGGGTGTCGGAGTAGCGTTCGATCTTCGCGCGCTGGTGGCCCTTCAGGGCATCCTCGATCGCGAGGTGATGCAGCGTGAACTCGTCAGCGACCGACCTGATTTCGTCGTCGGTCGGCCGGTACAGGCCTATCCAGGCGAAGCCGTCCTTCTCTTTGAGCACCTCGAACACGTCCTGCAACGTTTCCGGGGTTGCCACCCGACGACCATCCACATAGATCGCGTCATCAATCAGCGCCACGGCTGCTCCTCACTCGCCGTACAAGTGTGCCACCCGAGAAGAGGCGCGCCGCACAGCCGAGTGTCAGCGCGCTGGGCTGGCCTGCCGCTTGGGCCCCTCGTGCTTGCGGTAGCTGGGGCTGAAGGAGAGCAGCACCAGGCCGGCGCCGAGCACGGTCTGGCCCAGCGCGTTGCCGGGGAGCAGCGAGACCGCCCCGCCGGCCAGGATCACGACGGCGGGAAGCACCCGGTAGACCCGTGCGCGCAGGATCGCGGTGCCGAGCAGCAGCCAGCCGACCCCGAACACCGCCGCGGTGAGCATCAGCCCGAACGCGTAGGAGCCGGCGCGGTCGGTGCCGTCCAGCAGTCCGGGGGCGACGCGGCCCAGCGTGGGATAGAGGAACGCCTCGGCCCAGAACTGCCCGCTGATCAGGATGGTGCCCGTGCCGGCCACGATCGCCGCGGAGAACCCGAACGGGCCGATCTGCTTGGCGTGGCGCTCGTAGATCGACACCAACGACAGGATCAGGAGCAGCGCCCCGCCGAGCAGGGCGATGGAGCGCACGGCGAAGACGGGGGTCTGCACGAGCTCGCTGGCCGGGTCACCGGTGAGGCGCAAGGCCAGGTCGAGGATGCCGCCGGCGAGGAAGACCACCCCGGCCGCGAGAGTGGATGGCCTAGCCAGACCTTCGAATCTCTTCACTGAAACCTCACCCACCGCGCCTGCAGCCTCGACAGCCCCGCACGCCGGTGTGCATCCAGAAGGGCTGGTCCCGTTGATTCTTGCACCGGCACGGCCCCCGAACAAGGGCCACGCGGGCCGACGGGTTCGGGCACCGACCGCGACGGATGCCGGCGGCGTTAGGGTGAGGGCGTGCCCGATGCTCCTGACCCCGTGAACGGTCCGCCGGCGACCGGTTTGCCTGGCAGTGCCCTGCCGCCTAGCAGCGCCTCGGCGATCGAGCTGTCGCGCACCGTGGCCGTGGCGGTGGGTGACCGGGCGGAGACGAGGGCCGGCGATCATGCCCTGCTCACCGGCCTCGTGGCCCGGCTGACCGGCGTGGCCGCCGCATCCGTCGGCCTCACCCAACGGTGCCCCCACTGCGGCGCGGGCGACCACGGTCCGCTGCGGGTGAGAATCGCCGGCTCCCCCGCCGTCGTGCCACGGGTGAGCCTGGCCCGCGCGGGTGGGCGGCTGGCCCTGGCTGTCACCGCGGCCGGCCCGGTGGGCATTGACGTGGAGTCGCTCGCCGACCTCGCCCGCGCTCCGCTGGACGCCGTGGCGCTCTCCCCCGCCGAAGCCGCGACCCTCGCCCCGCTGCGGCCGGCCGCCACGGCGGAGGCGCTGGCGAACATCTGGACGACGAAGGAGGCCGTGCTCAAGGCGGCCGGGCTGGGCCTCCGGGTGGACCCGCGTGAGCTCACGGTCACGCTCGCGACGGCCGGCCCGACCGACGGTCGCTCGCCGCGGACGGCCAGTCGGACCGTGTCCTGGCCGCAGGCCCCGTTCCCCGACCACGACGTGCAGCTCTGGCCCGTGGCCGCCCCGCACGGCACCGTGGCCACCGTCGCCGTCGTCTGCGCCCTCCGCCCCGCCCTGCTCCTGGTGGCGCCACCCGTACGGTGATTGCGCAGACGGCCTCGGCGTCGGTATTTTGGGCGCACGAACGGTTCGGGCTGCCCTGTCGGTTCGGCGGGGAGGAGCCGGGCGTTCCCCAGTGAGGAGGAACCGGCTATGACGGGTCAAGAGCACCCGCGGCGCCCCGGCTGGGTGACCTGGGCCGTGGTTCTGATGTACATCGGCGGGATCACCCAGATCGCGTTAGGGATCGTAACCCTGTTCCTGCGTTATGCCCCCGATGTCGCCGCCGACGGTATCGCGCTCGGGGTCACGCTGGTCGGAGCCGGCATCATCCTGTTCGGCCTGTTCGTGGTGGCCCTCGCGTCGGGGGTGGCGCGTGGCAGCCGGGTGTCGCGGCTGAGCGCGACCGTGGTGATCCTGCTGGGGCTGGCGCTCGCGATCACCGACCTGGTCGTCGCCGACGATGGCGACTGGTCGGGGGTGACGATTCAGCTGATCCTGGTGGCCGCCGTGATCCTGCCGCTGTGGGTCGGGTCGGGCCGGCGCTACTTCGCGGCGCGCTGAGACGACGCCCGCTCCGCGTCACGGCGGGAGACCCGCCGGTGCACGAACCGCACAATCTCGATCAGGGCGATGCACACCAGTGAGGTGCCCAGCGCCAGCACCGCCGTGGCCAGGGTGAGGTCGACCAGTTGCAGGAAGTCCCGACTGATCGGCAGCGAGTACATCAGGATCAGCCCGATCATCATGGCTCCGATGACGATCCCCTTGAACCGCGTGACGGGACGGGACAGCACCACCAGGATCCAGAGGCCGATGATGGTGAGGATGAGGGTGGACCCGCTGCGGATCTCCGCCTCGGGGATCTGGGCGTCCGCCGCGAGCCGGGCGTAGGCGGCCAGGCCGAAGGTCACGGCGAGGCCGGCGGGCACCGCGAAGGTGAGGGACCGGCGGAGGAACCCGGGAACGTACCGCTGCGCGTTGGGCAGCAATGCGAGGAAGAACGCCGGGATGCCGATGGTCAGCCCGTCGGTGACCGACAGCTGCCGGGGCAGGAACGGGAACGGCAACAGCAGGATGCCGAAGGTGATCGCCAAGAACGTCGCGTACGAGGTCTTGGTGAGGAAGAGCATCGAGACGCGTTCGATGTTCGCGATCACCTGCCGCCCCTCCGCGACGACGCTGGGCAGGTGCGAGAACCGCCCGTCGAGCAGGATCAGCCGGGCCACGGCCTTCGTGGCGGCCGCGCCGGAGTTCATGGCGATCCCGATGTCCGCTTCCTTGATGGCGAGCGCGTCGTTCACGCCGTCGCCGGTCATGGCCACGGTGTGCCCGGCCGATTTGAGCGCCACCACGATGCGACGCTTCTGATCGGGCGTGACCCGGCCGAACACCAGGTAGTCGTCGAGCACCGTGAGCAGCTCGGCGTCGGTGTCGGGCAGCTGGCGGGCATCAAAGCCGGATGGCGCATGCAGACCCACCTCGCGGGCGATCGCCGCGACGGTCTGGGGGTTGTCCCCCGAGATGATCCGCACGCCCACTCCCTGCGCCGCAAAGAACGAGAGTGTCTCGGCGGCGTCGGGCCGGATGTTCTCCTTGAAGGTGAGCAGAACGACCGGAACCGCGTCGACGGGCACGGTTTCGTCGTGGGTCGGGCTGCCGTGCGCGAGAACCAGGGTGCGCCGGCCGGTCGCGGCGAGCTCGCCGGCCCGGCGGTCGAGTTCCTGCAGCGCCGGGTCCCCGGACGCAGCGGCAGGGAAAACCATCTCGGGGCCGCCGAGAACCCACATGCCGTCGCCGAAGATCACGGCACTCCATTTGCGGGCGGAGGAGAATGCGATCCGGTCCGTTGGTTCCTCCTCGCCCGGTTGCTCGAACCGGCCGGCCAGGCTGCGTGCGGTGGCGTTCGCGTCGTTCTGCACCCCGTACCAGGCCAGCACCCGCTCCCAGCCGGCCACGGCGGTCAACGGATGCGCCGCGTCGAAGACGATGTCACCCTGGGTGAGGGTTCCCGTCTTGTCGAGGCAGATCAGGTCCACCCGCGCCAGGCCCTCGACGGCGGGCAGTTCCTGCACCAGCACCTGCTGCCTCGCCAGCTTCACGGCGCCCACCGCGAAGGTGATGCTGGTCATGAGCACCAGACCGAGCGGCACCATCGCCACGACGGCGGCGATGGTGGCGGTGACCGCGTCCCGCCAGGCTCCGCTGGCGGTCGCCTCTTCCCAGCCGCCCTGCGCGACCATCTGGGCGTTCAGCACCAACAGCGCGATCGGCCCGATGATCCAGGCCACCCAGGTGAGCACCCGGTTGATCGAGGATCGGAGCTCGGACGCCACGAGGGAGAACTTCTTCGCTTCGGCGGCGAGGGAGTTGGCAAAGGAGTCGGCTCCGACCCTGTCGACAGCGCCGGTGCCCGCCCCAGCCACGACGACGGACCCGGACAGCACCCGGTCGCCCGGCGATTTCTCCACGGCATCGGATTCGCCGGTGAGCATGGACTCGTCGAGCTGGAGGCCGCGGGAGCCCGTCACGATCGCGTCGGCCGCAACCTGATCGCCGGCCCGCAACACAAGGATGTCGTCCAGCACGACAGCCTCGATGGCGATCTCCTCCTCCCCCGCCGCGCGCAGCACCCGGGCGTTCGGAGCGTTGAGGAGCGCCAACCGGTCCAACGCCAGCTTCGCGCGGTACTCCTGCACCGTGCCGATGACCGCGTTCGCGATGGCGCTGAAGCCGAACAACGCGTCCTGCCATCGCCCGATCGCGAGGAGAACGAGGAAGCAGGCCAGGATGATGCCGTTGAACAGGGTGAGCACATTGGCCCGCAGGATGCTCCAGACACTGCGGCTGGTGTCTTGCACGAAGGCGTTGGTGCGACCGCTGGCTACGCGTTCCTCAACCTCAGAGGCACTCAACCCGGTCGCAGCAATGGTCACCGTGTGTCCCTTCTCACCCGCCCGGCCACGGCCGGCACCGGCCACATTACCTCCGGTCACCTCGGTGTGCACCCTCGCTGTCGAGGCGTCAGTGGGGCCAGGGCCTGCACCCGAGTCAGTGTGGGGCTAGCACCCTGTGGGTCTTCGGGATTAGCGTGAAGAGATGAACGCCAACCTGTTCGCCGCTGCCTCGCCGGTGGAGGTGCAGGACTGCATCGACGCCTGCACCGACCTGGAGAGAATCAGCGAGGACTGCGCGGAGGCCTGTCTGCGGCTGCACGGCGGCGACGACGATGTCACGGAGTGCTTCCTGGCCGATCTGGACTGCGTGGAGGTCTGCGCGGCGACCAACCGGCTGCTCGGGTGGCGCTCCCGCAGCGACGGGCCCACGACTCAGGCCATGCTGCAGGCCTGTCGGGAGGCCGCATCCGTCTCGATTGCGGCCTGCGAGCGGATGCTGCCGGGCCGCCCGCACTGGACCTCCTGTGTTCCCGCCGCCCACCGCGCCATCGCGGCCTGCACGGCGCTCCTCGAGGTCTTCGAGCCCGACGCCGTGTAGCGCGGCGACCCGGTGCGTCAGGGCCGTCCGGACGTTACTCGGTCTCGGCGGGTGCAGACAGGAAGAGCGGGTCCGCGACGCGCTCGGTTTTCGCGCCTGTGACGGGCTTTTCGGCCGGAGCCGTGTGATCGACGTGCCCTAGCTCGTCCAGGCCCAACGTGTCCGGCATCGGCATTCGCAGCGCGGAGCGCACGATCCGCAGGGCCCCGCGAGCGAAGAACAGGTCGATGTCTCGCTGGGGAGCCCCCGTGAGCGCGGTGACGAGCTGAATCATCCCGGTCATGCGCGTTCGGCAGAGCGTTTCGATCTCCGCACAGTTCCGTGCGGCGGCCCACGCCTGCAGCTGGAACATCAGCACGACGTCGTCCCGGATGAGCTCGGCGTATTCCCGACCCAGGGCGTCGAGGGTGACCACACGGCCGGCCCGCCGCTCGCGATCGGCGCAGTCGGTGGCCAACTCCTCCAGTTGATCCTGACAGGCGTCAATGCACGCCATGAACAGCGCCTGCTTGGTCGGAAAGAGTTGGAAGAGGTAGGGCTGCGAGATGCCCAGCTCCCCGGACACCCGACTGACCGGGGTACCGACGTACCCGGAGAAGGCGAACAGCGGGATCGCCGCGGCAATCGCCTGCCGCCGTCTCTCGCCGGCCGGAACGCGCTCTTCACTCACACGCCCAATGTAGTCGCCCTGCCTGGCCGAGGATCCCCACCCGCTTAGTGACCACTCGCAAGTGAAATCTGTGCGTGCAGTTCGGCCGACTGCACATTCGTGCAGACGTTCTGGGCGCAACCCGACGGATGACCGGGCACGCGCCGCCGACGGCCCGCCAGACCCGCACAATCGTGCACGGCGAAGCCTGTTGCCCGGCCCATTTAGGCCGGTAGCATCGACAAATCAACCCGGATGTCGACCGTGCGCTGTACGAAGAATCCGTGACGGATGGGTGGGAATCCAGCCCGGCACCGCACCCGGGCGCGACCCGCCGAACGGGTGCGCCAGCCGGTGTCCCGACGACCGGCGCACGGTCCCGGTTCGGCGCGAGCTGCCCCCGCAGCCCGGCCCGCACACCCGTGACGGAAACCAGAAACGAATGATCAAAGGAGATCGCATGAACAGCATCCGACACCCGCGGAACCGACCGCCGTGCCACCGCCGGTCAGGCAGCGCACTGCTCGCCACCGTGCGATAGCCGGCTCACTCCGCAGGTTCCCCGCCGCGACCGCCAGACACCCCGCTCCCCCAACCAGCGGCAGGTGCGCGTCCCGGCCCAACTCTCATTGTCGCCCTCGGCCCCGCCCACCCCGCTGCGGCACGACCCGGCAGCCCGGTCCCCGCCGGCGACCCCTTCTTTCCTCTTGTCGACCCAAAATGCTAGGAGCACAGCCCCATGCCCACCCCATTCGTACGAAAGAACAGCTTCTGGCTGATCCTTTCGCTCGTCCTCTGCCTGGTCTCAGCAGTCGGCGCATTCTTCGTGCAGACCAACGGCGCAACCGTCGCCGTCAAGGACATGCGCTGGGAAACCAGCTCCGGCCGCGAACTGAGCGCCCTACTGTACAAGCCCGCTTCCGCGACCCCCGAAAACAAGGCCCCCGTCGTGATCGTCAGCCACGGGTGGTGGAACTCCCGGGAAATGCAGGACGCCAACTACGTTGAACTGGCCAAGCGCGGCTACGTCGTGGTGTCCATCGACATGTACGGTCACGGCAACTCCGACCCCCTTCCGCTCGGCATGGAAGCCGAGAACGGCACGGGAATGTACGACGCCGTGAAGCTCGTCGCGCAGCTGCCGTACATCGACGCCACACAGATCGGCGTCTCCGGGCACTCCAACGGCGCGCGGGCGGCGAACTACGCCGTCGTCGCCGACAACGAGGCCGAGAAGCCGTTGATCTCGGCCGTGCTCCTGGTCGACAACGAAGCCTTCTACAGCGATCTGACCGACCCGGCGAAGTACGTCAACAACTACGGCTCACGTGACGTCGGACTCGTCGCCGACCAGTATGACGAGTTCTTCTTCCGCAGCTACGACGCCAACGGCCAGCAGCTCACCCCGCCCCGCGAGTTCATCGGGACTCCGAATGCCCAGTCCTTCCTGAACTTCGGCACCACCGATGACTCCGAGATGCGCACCGCCGACAAGCTCTACACCGAGACCATCGACGGCACGGACGCCCTCCGCGTGATCTACACGCCCGCCCAGACCCACCCGTGGGGACCGTTCTCGAAGCAGACCACCGAGTACACCATCGACTTCTTCCAGGAGGCTTTCGGCGCCCCGGACCCCATTCCGGCCGGATCGCAGACCTGGCAGCTCAAGGCGTTCTTCAACGCGCTGGGCCTGATCGGTTTCGGGATGTTCCTGGTCGCGTTCACCAAGGCGCTGCTCGTCACCCGCGCCTTCGCCGGGCTTCGCCGCACGGAACCGTTCCAGCTCGCACCGAGCAGCCGCAAGGGCCTGTACTGGTTCTGGGGCGCCCTCGTGGTGTCCGCCCTGTTCTCGGGCTGGAGCTACGTCGCCCTGAGCCAGTCGGCGGCGCTCGCGCCGATCGTGTTCAACGCGGCCCCCACCTGGATCCCACAGGGCGCCCCGTTCTTCATCGGACTCTGGGCGGCGGTCAACGGTGTCTTCAGCATCGTCGTCATGGTGGTGTCCTACCTGCTGTTCGGCCGGAAGAGCGGCCAGAACCTCAGGGAGGTCGGCGTGTTCCCCGGCTGGAAGCCGTTCCTGCACGGACTGGGACTGTCCGCGGTGGTTGTGGTGGCGGCCTTCGGGATCGTGTTCGCCGTCGACTACTTCTTCAAGACCGACTTCCGATTCTGGGTGCTCGCGGTGAAGGCGTTCACCCCCGACAAGGTCTTGATTGCGTTCCTGTACCTGCCGCTGTTCCTCGTGTACTACGTGGCCAACTCCGTCGCGATCAATAGCTTCAACCGGTTCACGATCCGCGAGAAGGAATGGGTGAACACCGCGATCCTCGCGCTGTTCAACTCCCTGGCCCCGCTGATCCTGGTGATCGCGCAGTACTGGACCTTCTTCACCACCGGCGACCTGATCGGCGGCTTCGGGGGAATCTTCAGCATCTGGCTGTTCCCGGTCATCGTGATCCTGGCCGCCTCGGCGGTCATCACCCGCAAGATCTTCCGGGCTACGAACAGTCCTTATATCGGCGGTTTCATCATGGCCGCGGTGGTGACCGTCATCTCCGTGACGAACACGCTCACCGTCGCCAGCTAGTTCGACAAGCCACCGGGTCTGCTGACGGCTGCTGTCGCGGCAACTCGGGAAGAACACATTCCCGAGTTGCCGCGAAGCGCCCTCTCCCGGGCGCCGAAGGGGAACTTCGCGGCAACTCGGGGACCCGTTGCGGGCAGGATGGGCCCCCCGTAGCGGCAGGTCAGGCGGCCAGCGGCGGCAGGCTCTTGCCGGACACCCAGCGGGCGATGATCTTGTCGGCGACCCGGGTGCCGGAGGCGACATCGAAGCAGCCGAGCAGATCGTCGGTGGTGACGCTGCCGTGCCGGTGGCTGCGGGTGTACGCGCGGAGCGCCGTGAAGAAGGCCTCGTCGCCGATGGCCTGACGCACGGCGTGCAGGGCCAGGGCGCCGCGCTTGTAGACCCTGTCGTCGAACATGTCCTGTGGACCGGGGTCACCGATCACGATGTTCTTGGGCAGCAGGTCGAGCTCGGCCCGGTGCAGCACGGCGCTCTCGTGCGCGGTGGGCCCGCCGCTGGCCTCGGCCCAGATCCATTCCGCGTAGCAGGCGAAGCCCTCGTGCAGCCAGATGTCGGCCCACCGGGTGAGGGTGAGGCTGTTGCCGAACCATTGATGCGCCAGCTCGTGGGCGATGAGCCGGTCACTGCCGTGCAGGCCGTCCACGTGGTTGCGGCCGAACACGGCCAGCCCGTGCGCCTCGAGCGGGATCTCCAACTCGTCGGCCGTGACGATCACCGAGAACGCCGGGAACGGGTAGGGGCCGAACGCCTCCCCGAACACGGAGATCATGTCGCCCAGCCGGGCGAAGTCCACCGACACCGGCCGGGCCAGCGCGGGCGGGTAGAACAGGCTGTACGCCACCGGGGTGGCGGTCACGTCCTGCCGGCGGTACCGGCCGATCTGCACGCTGGCCAGGTACGCGGCCATGGGCTCGCGCACGTCGAAGGTCCAGGTGGTACGGCCGGACCGGCTGCTCTTGGCCACGAGCGGCCCGTTGCTCACGACGGTGTACGGCGCCTCGCAGCTGAGCTGGATGCGGAAGGTGGCCTTGTCGCTGGGATGGTCGTTGCAGGGGAACCACGACGGTGCGCCGCTCGGCTGCCCGGCGACGAGCACGCCGTCGGTGAGTTCCTCCCAGCCCAGCTCGCCCCAGTGGCTGCGCACCGGGTGCGGCGCCCCGCGGTACGCCACGACCACGTCGAACCGCTCGCCCGGCTGCAGCGGAACGGCCGGGGTGAGTACCAGCTTGCGCGCGGTGTGCGTGGTCTTGGTGGGCATCCGCCCGGCCACGGTGACCTTGTCGACGCTGAGGCCGGCCAGGTCGAGGCTGAACCGGTCGAGCCGGGTGAGGGCGCGCGCGGTGATCGTGGCGGTGGCGGTCAGCCGATTGGAGGAGACCCGGTAGTCGAGCACCAGGTCGTAGTGCTCGACCTGGTAGCCGCCGTTCCCACTCGCCGGCAGGTAGGGGTCGCCCGCTGACGTGGAGCCGATGATGGGAGGCGTGGGAGACAACATAACGGGGTCAAGTCTTCCATGGCGGACGGTGCCACGGCGCAATCGGGTTGCCGGCCCAGAGCGAGTCGGTGGGCACCCGCTCGCCGCGCATCACCAGGGAGCCGGGCCCGACGGTGGCATGGTCGTCGATTCGCGCCGCGGGCAGGATCACACTGTTGGGCCCCAGGGTGCCGCCGGCGCCGATGTGCACGGTGTCCAGCTGCATGATCCGGTCGTGGAACAGGTGCGTCTGCACCACGCAGCCGCGGTTGACGCTGCTGCCGGCGGAGAGAGTGACCAGATCCGCCTCGGGCAGCCAGTACGACTCGCACCACACGCCCCGGCCGATCCGGGCGCCGAGCGAGCGCAGCCACAGCGCCAGGGCCGGGGTGCCCGACGCGTTCTGCGCGAACCAGGGCCGCGCCACCATCTCCACAAAGGTGTCGGACACCTCGTTGCGCCAGATGAACGATGACCAGAGCGGATGCTCGGTGGCGCGGATGCGGCCCACCAACAGCCACTTCGCGGCCGTGCTGACCGCCGCCGCGACCACGCCCGCCCCGATGAGCACGAACCCGGACAGCAGCAGCGCCCAGCCGGGGCCGACCGCAAGCCACAGCGCCTCGAGCACGGCGAGGACGCCGAGGGCGATCCACGCGGAGACGAACACCGGCACCAGGCGGAGCAGTTCCCAGAGCGACCGGGCCAGGCGCAGCCGCGCCGGCGGGTGGAAGGTGCGGGCCTCGTCGATGTCGGTGACCCGGCGACGCAGCCGCGCCGGCGGGTTGCCCAGCCAGGACGAGCCGCGCTTGGCCTTCCGCGGGGTGGAGGAGAGCACGGCCACGAGGCCGTCCCGCGGCACGGTGCGGCCCGGGCCGGCGATGCCGCTGTTGCCCAGGAACGCCCGGCGGCCGATCTTGGCCCGGTCGATGCGCATCCAGCCGCCGCCGAGCTCGTAGCAGGCGACCATGGTGTCGTCGGCGAGGAACGCGCCCGGCGCGATGGTGGTGAGCGCGGGCACGAGCAGCACGGTTGAGGCCTCGACGCCGGGGCCGACCTTGGCGCCGAGCAACCGCAGCCACACCGGGGTGAGCAGGCTCGCGTAGACCGGGAAGAGTAGGGTGCGAGCGCCGTCGAGCAGGCGTTCGGTCATCCAGACCTGCCAGCCCACGCGGCTGCGCACCGGATGGTGGCCCTCGGACAGGCCCAGGCCGAGCAGCCGCACCGCGCCGATGACGGCCCCGGCGTAGAACAGGCCGGCGGCCAGCACGGCCAACGGCACGGCCAGGGCGGCCCGGCCCACGGCGGCGCCCAGACTCGCGGCATCCCCCACGAACGCCCCGACGATGAGCACGCCGAGCAGCACCGCAATGGTAGGGATGGCGGTGAGACCGACCGAGCCGGCGCCGTAGGCGAGCAGCCAGCGGCGGGCACTCGGCGGGCGTTCGGCCGGCCAGGCGTGCCGGGCGGAGCCGACCCGGGCGGCGGGTGAGCCGGCCCAGCGTTCGCCGGCCGGCACCCGGCCGGAGACCGCGGAGCCCGGTTCGATCTCGGCGCCGGCGCCGATCTTGGCGCCGCCGAGCAGCGTGCTGCGGGAGCCGATCACGGCCTCGGGGCCGATCTTCACCTGCCCCAGTCGCAGGGTGTCGCCGTCGAGCCAGTACCCGGCCAGGTCCACCTCGGGTTCGATGGCGGCGCGCTCGCCGATGCTGAGCATCCCGGTGACCGGCGGCACCGAATGCAGGTCAACGCCGGGTTCGATGCGGGCTCCGAGCAGGCGGGCGTAGTAGCTGATCCACGGCGCCCCGGCCAGGCTGGCGGCGTCGACGAACTGGGCCACCTGCTCGGCCAGCCACAGCCGCAGGTGCACCGACCCGCCGCGCGGGTAGGCGCCCGGCTTGACGCCCCGGAGCAGTAGCCGGGCCGCGGCCACCGAGATGCCCATCTTGCCCAGCGGAGTGACGAGAAGGAGGAACCCGGCGAGGATCCACCACCACGACACGGTGGGGGCGAAGGATGCGCCGGCGGCGGAGAGCACGTTGTTGGCCGCGGCCAGGTAGACCAGCCACTTGGCGCCCACGAGCAGGTGCAGCGGGATGCCGAGCAGACTCTGCAGCAGACCGCTGCGTGCCGGGGTGGGCAGCACCGCGCGGCTGCGGCGGGCCACCGGCGGGGTGCGGCCGTCGAGTTCGGCGGCCAGCGCGCCGATGCGGGGGTGGTCGTAGATGTCGCTGACCCGGGTGTCGGGGTAGCGTTCCCGGATCGCGGAGACGAACTGGGCGGCCGAGAGCGAACCGCCGCCGTAGGCGAAGAAGTCGCTGTCGGCGTCGGCCACGGGCAGCCCGAGGATCGCGGCCCAGTGCTCGGCGAGCCAGGCGGCGGTCGGGGTGAGCGCATCCGTGTCGGTGCCGGCACCGGCCAGGCTGGGCAACGGCCAGGGCAGCGCGGCCCGGTCGACCTTGCCCGAGGTACGGGTGGGAATGGTGTCGACCACGGTGAGCAGCGGCACGAGCGCGGCCGGCAGCGCGATGCGCAGGGCTTCGGTGGCGGCGGTGAGGTCGAAGGCCTCGAGGCCGGCCGGGGCGGGATCGACGAGCGAGAGATAACCCACCAGCACCTGGTTGCCGGCCGGGGTGGTCTGCACCACCGCGGCGGCGCCGGCGACGCCGGGCAGGGCCTGCAGGGCGGCGTCGATCTCACCGAGTTCGATGCGGCGTCCGCCGAGTTTGATCTGGTCGTCGGCGCGGCCCACGAACACGAGCCCGGCGGGGTCGAACCGCACCAGGTCGCCGCTGCGGTAGGCGCGGTCCCAGCCGAGGCCGGCGTGCGGGGCGTACTTCACGGCATCCTGCGTCGCGTCGAGGTAGCGGGCCAGGCCCACCCCACCGATGATCAGCTCACCCGTCGCGCCGGCGGGCACCCGGGCGCCGTCGGCGTCGACCACGGCGAGGCTCCAACCGTCCAGCGGTAGGCCGATGCGCACGGGGTCGCTGCCGTCGAGCAGGGCGCCGCAGGCCACGACGGTGGCCTCGGTCGGGCCGTAGGTGTTCCAGACCTCGCGGCCGCGGCCGCTGATGCGGGCGGCCAGCTCGGGTGGGCAGGCCTCGCCGCCGAAGATCACCAGCCGCACGGATTCCAGCGCCTCCTCGGGCCAGAGCGCGGCGAGAGTGGGCACCGTGGAGACCACGGTAATGCCGTGGGCGATCAGCCAGGGGCCCAGGTCGGCGCCGCTGCGCACGAGGGAGCGCGGGGCCGGTACCAGGCAGGCGCCGTTCCGCCAAGCCAGCCACATCTCCTCACAGGAGGCGTCGAACGCCACCGACAGGCCGGCCAGCACCCGGTCGCCCGGCGCGATCGGTTCGCCGGCCAGGAACAGCCCGGCCTCGGCGTCCACGAACGCCGCGGCGGAGCGGTGCGTCACGGCGACGCCCTTGGGCACGCCGGTGGAGCCGGAGGTGAAGATGATCCAGGCGTCGTCGTCGGGGCTCGGCATGGGTTCGCCCCAGTGCGCCAGCGACGGGTCCTCGCCGGCCGGCACGGGACGCTCGGTGAGCACGCCGGCGTCGAGGCCGTCGCGCACCGCGAACCGGCCGCCGGCCCCGATCACCCCCACGACATGGGCCTCACCGAACACCAGCCGGGCCCGTTCCTCGGGGTCGTCGGCGTCCACCGGCACGTAGGCGGCGCCCACGCTGAGGGTGGCGAGAATCGACAGGTAGAG
Organism: Cryobacterium arcticum; assembly: GCF_001679725.1. Classification (NCBI taxonomy): domain Bacteria; kingdom Bacillati; phylum Actinomycetota; class Actinomycetes; order Micrococcales; family Microbacteriaceae; genus Cryobacterium; species Cryobacterium arcticum. Next base: position 3,077,986 of record NZ_CP016282.1, read on the forward strand.
CTCGCGGGTGCCCGACGGGATGCGGATGCCCACGGTGTCGCCGCGGCGCACGCCCGCGCGGCTGAGCTGGACGGCCTGGTCATTGACCAGCCGTAGCAGGCGGCGGTAGCTCAGGGCCCCGGCGGCGTCCTCGAGTGCGAGAGCCGTGGGGTGCTCCTCGGCGGTCGCCCGGAGGATGTCGACGAGGGTGCGCTCCGGGTGCACCAGGTGGCCGGCATCCAGCACGCCTTGCTCGTGCGCCTGCACGTACGAGTCTGCGTTCGAGGTGCCGGGAGCCGACGCGGTGGCAGACATCGAGACGGTGCTGGCGAGTGAGTCGGAGCGCATATCGGGCTCTGAATGGTTCGGGGTCACGCACGCTCCTGTCCGGTTTTCGCGACAAACCGCGACGCGCCCACCGTAAGACGATCAGGTAACCGGCGGGTGAACGCACGTCACACAGGCACATTCTCCTCCCCAACCCGCCCCATCCCGCCCGCCGATGCGCATAACTCCTGCAATTTCTCCGCCCGGTCGGCCCCCACCGCGGATTTCCGGGGGCTGTCGGGTGCAGCCAGGTCAGTTTGCAGGAACTCGGGGCACCGTTTTCGGGTGGCGGTGGCGGACGGGGCGCGGTCAGCGGATGCGGGCGCGCACCGCGGTCGCCGCGCAGGCGATCACCGCGACCGCGCCGACCAGCACCACGAGGTCCAGCCGCTCCCCGAGCAGCAGGGCGGCCCACACGATCGTGAGCACAGGTTGCACAAGCTGGATCTGGCTCACCCGGGCGATCGGCCCGATTGCCAGCCCGCGGTACCAGGCGAAGAACCCGAGGAACATGCTCACCCCGGCGAGGTAGGCGAAGGCCAGCCAGGCCGGCGCATCCGCCCGGGGCCAGCCGGAGCCGAGCCCGACGAGCATCAGCGGCACCATCACCGGCAACGCCACGATCAGGGCCCAGCAGATGGTCTGCCACGAGCCGAGCTCGCGGGACAGCAGGGCACCCTCGCCGTAACCGATCGCGGCGAGCGCCACGGCGCCCGCCAACAGCAGGTCCGCCGGCTGCAGAGCCTCGAGGCCGCCGGCGGTAACCGCCACGAACCCCACCACGGCGGCCACGCCCAGGCCGCTGGCCAGCCAGAACCGGGGCGTCGGCCGTTCGCGGGCCCGGAGCACGGCGACCACGGCCGTGGCAGCGGGCAGCAGACCGATCACGACGGCACCGTGGGCGGCCGGCACCGTCTGCAGCGCGTACGAGGTGAGAATCGGGAACCCGGCGATGACACCCGCCCCCACGAGCGCCAGGCGCGCCCACTGCCGGCCCCGCGGAAACCGCTGCCGCAACACCGCGAGCACCAGGATCGCGAGGAGTCCGGCCGCTACGGCCCGGCCGGCGCCGACGAAGAGCGGGTCGATCTGACCCACGGCCACCCGGGTCAGCGGCAGGGTGAACGAGAACGCCAGCACGCCGAGCAGACCGAACCCCAACCCGGCGGCGGACGAGCCGTGCGGCGCCGACGCGGAAGCAACCGTAGAACCCGTGGCCGGGGCAGGACCGGGGCCGGATAACACTGGCGGCCGAGCGACGATAGCGCTATTGTCTGGTTTCATGCACGAGGATAGCACCACGGCCGACGGCCCGTCCGGCGAATCTGCCCACCTGGCAATCGAACGGCGGTTGCGCGGGTTGGCGGCGACCCGGCCCGCCGGTGAGCGGTTGCCCTCCACCCGCACCCTGGTGATGGAGCACGCGGCCAGTCCGCTCACGGTGCAGCGGGCCGTGCAGCGGCTGGTGCTCGAAGGACTCGTGGAGACCCGGCCGGGTGCGGGCAGCTTCGTGGCCCGGCGACCGGGCGTGCATCGCGCCGACTTCGGCTGGCAGACCACCGCGCTGGGCACCCCGCGCACCGGCGCCGATGCCATCGGCGCCGCCCTGGCCACCGCCGGCCCCGGGGTCATCTCCCTGCACTCCGGCTACCCGGCCGAGGAGTTGCTGCCCACCCGGCTGGTGCGGTCGGCGCTCGTGCGCGCGGCCCGCACGAGCACCGCCGTCGAGCGGGCTCCCCTGGCCGGGCTGCCCGAGCTGCTCACCTGGTTCGCCGCGGAGCTGGCGCCCGCCGGCGCATCCGCCGTCGCCCCGCCCACAGCCGACGACGTCGTGATCACACCGGGCGGGCAGAGCGCGCTGTCGTCGATCTTCCGGGCACTGGCCGCCCCGGGCGACGCCATCGTGATGGAATCGCCCACCTACTGGGGTGCGATGGCGGCCGCCCGCCAGGCCGGACTGCGGGTGGTGCCCATCGGCCGGGGCGCACGGGCGCCCGCAGCCGGCGACCTCGACGACGCCCTGGCCGCCAGCGGGGCGCGGCTGTTCTACGCCCAACCGCACTTCGCGAACCCCACCGGGGCGCTCTGGACGAGCACCGAACGGGCCGACGTCCTGGCCGTGGTCCGGGCCCGCGGGGTGTACCTCATCGAGGACGACTGGGCGCACGACTTCGGCATCGACGCCGAGGTCGTGCCTCTGGCTGCCGACGACGCCAATGGGCACGTCGTGTACGTGCGGTCGCTCACCAAGAGCCTCTCCCCTTCCATCCGCGTGGGCGCCGTCGTGGCGCGCGGGCCGGCGCTGGCCCGCATCCAGGCCGACCGCACCGTCGACGACCTCTATGTCAGCGGCATCCTGCAGGCCGCCGCCGTCGATGTGCTCACCGATCCCGGCTGGCGCAGCCACCTCGCCCGGTTGCGTGGGGCATTGCGCGCCCGCCGCGACGAGATGGCCCGGCAGGTGCGCGGCCAGTTGGGCGCGGATGCGCTCGAGCTAGTTCCCCGGGGCGGCCTCAACCTCTGGGTGCGCGCAGGCGACGGCGTCGATATGCGCGACCTCGCCCGCCGCAGCCGCGCGGCCGGCGTGCTGTTCTCCCCCGGCGACGATTGGTTCCCCGCCGAACCCACCGGCTCGTTCCTGCGGCTGAACTACTCACGCGCCCGCCCCGAGATCTTCGAGGAGGCCGTGGCGACCATCGCCGGACTGCTGCCCTGATCCTTGTGACGCTGTGGAGCTGCAGCCTCGGCAGGTCGGGCCTGGGCCGGCCTCGACACGACAGGTTTCGTGGCACCCCGCGCCGGGCCGACCCGGCCCAGCCCTGGAAGCCGCTACGCCAGCTGGCCCGCCCGGCGCCCGAACACCATGCCGGCGGTGAGGCCGGAGCCGCCGGGATAGTTCTTGGAGAACAGACCCCCCAGAGCCTCGCCGCAGGCGAAAAGACCAGGGATCTCTGTGCCGTCCTCGCGTAGCACCCGACCGTGGGTGTCGGTCTTCAGCCCGCCGAACGTGAAGGTGATGCCGCACGTCACGCCGAAGGCGTAGAACGGTCCGGTCTCCAGTGGGGACGCCCAGTTACTCTTGGGCGGCTGCACCGCGGCTCGCCGGCCGTCCTTGACCGTGGGGTCGAAGGCGACGGAGCGATCGATGGACTCGTTGAACTCCGTCACGGTACGGGTGAAGGGCTCGACCGGAATGCCGATCTTCTCGGCCAGGAGCTCCAGGGTGTCGGCGGTTTCGACCGAGATACCAGGCATGTCGTACTCCTCGGTGCGCAGCATCGGGCGCAGCGTCTCGTCGAAGATCTGCCAAGCCACCGAACCCGGCTGCGCGAGAATCTCCCGGCCGTACTTGGCGTAGGTGTAGTTGCGGAAGTCGGCGCCCTCGTCCAGGAACCGTGCTCCCTCGCGGTTGACCAGGATTCCCAGCGGGTAGGACTGGCGGGTGAGCCGGTTGGTCAGCTCCCGGTTGGACTCGTTCTGCGCGGTGAAGGCATCCCACTGCACCGAGTGGCAGGTCGTCCAGTCGCCGCCGCGGGCGGCGCCGAGCCGCAGCCCGGCCTCGAGCAGCTCGCCAGTGTTGAACGGCGTGCCGCGCACCTTGGCGTTCTGCCACCCCGCGCCCATCTCCGCCTCGCGGAGGGTAGGGCTGGCTTCGAACCCACCAGATGCGATGACGACGGTCTGAGCGTACAGCTCGGTTCCGTCGGCCAGGCGCACACCCACGACCTCGCCCGCGTCGCCCGTGACCAGATCGACGACGTGCTGGCCGTACCGGATCTCGGCGCCTTCCGCGAGGGCGACCCGGGTGTGATCGGCGATGAGACCCTCACCACCGCCGACGTTTCCGATGTGCAGGCCTCCCCAGAAAAGGTAGGAGCCGTCGGGCCTGTCGTACGCCTGACGCTCGTACATGAGCCTGTACTTCAAGCCCAGGCTCGCGAGCCACTCGACCGTCGGTCGCGCCTCGTGTACGAGTACCTCGGTGAGGTCGGGGTCGTTGCCCCCCTCGGTGACCTTCACCAGGTCTGCCCTGAAGTCGTCGATGGAATACGGCGGAACTATGGAGCGGTCGTGGCGGTCGTCGGGCTGCACCAGCGGACGCAGATCGTCGAGACCGTCGTGCGGAACCCGGGTGGCCCCGGCGGTGTAGAAGCTGTTGCCGCCGGCCTCGTTCTGCTCGCCGCGTTCCAGCAGCAGCACCCGGCGGCCGCGCTCCGCTGCTGCGTGCACGGCGCTGAATCCGGCGTTTCCTCCGCCCACGACGATTACGTCGATCGCGGTCGTGTCATCCTCGGCCATTTCATCCTCCTTGACGAATATCTCGACATCGAGATTCTTTATCGATCGTAGGACGCTCACCGTCGCGAGGACGATTTAGGCCATATTGGACGTAACCGCCGAAGGATTCGTCTAGTAGCCGCTACTGCCGGTCCAGCGGTATAGGTTCTGCGGCCGGCCGACGTCGCCGTACTTCGCGGTCACCTCCACCAGATCCACGACGGCGAAGTGCTCGAGGTACCGTCGGGCGCTCACCCTGGAGAGGCCGAGGGTCTCGGCCAAAGCCGTCGCCGTCACCGGGGTGTCAGTGGCGAGCAGGGTCTCGCTGACGAGCCGGGCCGTGTTCTCTGAGAGCCCCTTGGGCAGGGCCGGGCGGGGAACCTGCGCCTTCCTGCCCTGCATCGAGTCGATCTGAGCCTGGGTCAGATCGGCGCTGTCCAAGGCCAGGGCCTCATGGCGTCGGTCGGCGTACCGGCGCATCCTGGCGGTGAAATCGTCGGGCAGGAACGGCTTCAGCAGGTAGTCGACCACGCCCAGTTCCAGAGCCTGCCTGACCAGCTCCGGATCCGGCGCGGCCGTGACCATGATGACGTCGAGTTGACCCGAGGATGCCGCGCGCACCGTGCGCAGCAGGTCCAGTCCCGATGCGTCCGGAAGGAACATGTCCAGCAGCACGAGGTCGACGTCGCCCGACTCGATTGCGGCGGCGGCGGCAGCCGCGGTCAGCTCGGTGCCCACGACGCTGAAACCATCGAGCGTTGCGAGGAACCGCCGATGCAGGGCGGCGACGGCGAAGTCGTCCTCGACTATGAGCACCCGGATCGTGTCGGTCATGCGGGATGCTCCTTGATGGGTGGGGGTGAAGCGGATGCTGCCGGCAGCCGCACCACGAACCGGGCACCGCCCAGGTCGGCACGTTCGATGCTGATCTCGCCGCCCCGGTGCACGATGTGCTCGCGCACGACGCTCAAGCCGATACCGTGCCGCCAGCCGTCGGCGGGTTTGGAGGTGTGACCGTGTTCGAACACACGTTGAGCGTCCTGGTCGCTCAGCCCCGGGCCGTCATCCTCGATGATGAGTTCCAGGCCGTCCGCGTCGCCGACCAGGAAGACGTCGATGCTGGAGTCGGCGGCCTCGATGGCGTTGGAGAGGAGATTGCCGACGACGGTGAGCTCCTCCGCTCCCACGGCGACAGCAGCGCCGACCCTGCTGTCGGCGGAAATGTCCAGGGTGATGTCCTCGGCGTCCGCCTGCGCCTGCCTGGACGCGAGCAGTGCCGCCAGCATCGGGGGCTCGATGCGGTGCCACTGTTCCGCCGCCCCCGGTCGTTGCGCGCGCGGCAGGCTGTCGAGGTACCGTCGGGCGTCGTCGAACTCACCCAGCCGGAGCAGGCCGGACACGACGTGCATCCTGTTGTCGAAATCGTGCGCCTCGACACGCAGCAGGCCGGACCTGGCGCGCTCGTCGCCCAGGGTCGCGAGCATCGATTCCAGCTCGCTGCGGTCCTGGATGACAAGGGTCGTGCCCACGTCGCGGCCGTCGGCCACCGCGGTGGACCGGGTCACGACGAGAGTTCGTCCCGCTGTGGTGAGCTGTCTTGTGTCCGGTTGGCCCTCGGTGTCGAGCATCCTCACGATGGGAGCAGGGAGCGCCTCTGTCGCCCGTTCGCCCTCGACGTCACCGGTGACGGCCAGCAGTCGTTTGGCGCCGGTGTTCATAAAAGCGATGCGGCCGTCATCGTCGATGCCGACGAATCCGTCCTGAACCCCGTCGGTCATCGCGGCCCTGGACTGCACGAGGGCGAGCATCTCCCCCGGCTCGATGCCGTAGAGCCGCCGACGCAGCCGAGCGGTCGCCGTCCAGGAGACGATGAGTCCCAGGAGCACCGCAACGAGAGTGGGCACGATGATCTGCAGCGCCCGACCTGTCACCTCTTGCTGCACGGCGCGAACCGGCACGCCGGCGGAGACGGTGCCGACGATGCGTCCGTCCGGGGCGATCACCGGAACCTTGGCACGCAGGGTCAGACCCACGGGGCCGTCTTCCTCTGCTCCGACGTAACGCTCGCCCCGGCGCACCCCGGAATGGTCGCTCGAGACACGTTGACCGACGAGCTCGGGCCACGGGTGGGCCACCCGGAGATCGTTCAGGTCGACCACGGTGATGTATTCCACCCCGGAGGCCTTCTGCATGGCCGAGGTGATGGGTTGGATGAGCGCGTGCGGATCCGGCGACTGCAGGCCCTCGATCACAACCGGCAGCGTCGCGACGGAATCGGCCAGCACCTCCAAATCGCCCTCCGCCGAGCGACGTACCTGATCGGTCTGCACGGCGACCGCGACACCCGCCGCGACCGCGGCGATCAGCGTGATCACCCCGACCTGCGCGACGAACAGGCCGAAGGCGAAGCCCCCGCGGCGAGCGGCCGCACGTCGTTCGGGGCGCACGCGAAACCGCGGGCGACCCCGCGACACACGTCCGGAGAGCTGTTCTGCTGAGTCCGTCACGACCGAAATGTCCAATATGGCGAGATATGTGCGCAACCAGGCGTGGGGCGTTGAGTCGCCATAAGTTGGTGCCTCAATCGATCTCCTACAACGTCGTAAGGGTGTGCTCTCGTGAATCAAGTATTACGCACCGTCGTGTTCAGCACGGCGGTCGCGCTCATCACAGGCTTCGCCGTGGTCAATGCGGTCTCCACCGGATCGTCCTCGACGGTGCGCAACAAGCTCACCGTGATGGCCCCCGCCTCACCCGGTGGCGGATGGGACGGCTTCTCCAGGGAATCCCAGGCGGCGTTGCGCTCCGAGGGCATCGTGAACAACGTCCAGGTCGCCAACGTCCCCGGCGCCGGCGGCACCATCGGGCTCGCCCAACTGGTCCAGATGACCGGCCGGGACGACATCCTGATGGCCACCGGCGGGGTGATGATCGGCGCGATCTCGCTGGGTGACACCGCGGAGACCCTGCAGGATGTCACCCCCATCGCCCGGGTCGCCGACGATTACGCCGCCTTGGTCGTGCCGGCGGACTCGCCTATCACCTCGCTCGACGACTTCATCGACGAGTGGCAGGCCGACCCCGCCGGAACCTCGATAGCGGGCGGCTCCCTCGGATCCATCGACCACCTGATGACCGGCCTGCTGGCGGGTGTGATCGGGCTGGACCCCAAGCAGGCCAATTACATCGCCTACTCCGGCGGCGGGGAGGCTCTCTCCGCGATGCTCTCGCACACCACGACAGGGGGCATGTCGGGCTACAACGAGATCTCCGGGCAAGTGGAGGCGGGGCAGCTGAGGGTTCTCGCGGTCTCCTCCCCCGAACGGATGCCCGGAGTCGACGTGCCGACGTTCATGGAACTCGGTGTCGACGTCACGATGTCGAACTGGCGGGGCTACGTGGCCCCGGCCGGTCTGAGCGACGAGGAGACGGCGGAACTTGCGGCGATCGTCGAGGAGATGCAGGCGTCGCCGGCCTGGCGCGAGGTGCTGGAACGGAACAACTGGACCGACTCCTACCTGGTCGGGCCTGACTTCGAGGACTTCCTCATCGACCAGCAGAAACAGATTGACGTGATCATCGGGGAGCTCGGACTATGACGACACCATCCACAACCCCCGTGAGTGCCCGCCCCGGCCAGGAGTCCGGCATCCGTCGGCGGTCCTGGTGGACCGGCAGAGGCGAACTCTCCGTGGGAATCCTGGCCCTGGTGGCTGCGGCTCTGCTCACGGTCGGCACCATCACCATGAACGTGCGCGGTCAGCAGGAGCCGGGCCCGCAGTTCTTCCCGGTGATCGTGATCGGCCTCTTGCTCTTCAGCGGCGGCTGGGTCACCGTGCAGGCGCTCCTGCCTCGCCGTGCGGACAGGCAGGTGTGGCACTCCCCCGATATCTCGAAGGACATGCTCGCCGACGTGGCGGGCACCGACACCGAACTGATCAAACTCGATCGCCGGCACGCCACCCAGGCCGAGGATGACAAGACCGCGTTCGACTGGCGCACCTTCGGTCTCGTGCTCGGCGCCGTTGTGCTCTTCGCCGTGCTGCTCAACCCCGTGGGCTGGATCTGCAGCGCGGCTCTGCTCTTCTGGCTGGTCTCGTACGCGCTCGGCAGTCGCCGGCCCGTATTCGACATCGGCGTCGCCCTCATTCTGAGCTCGGCGGTACAACTTGCTTTCAGCGCCGGGTTGGGCCTCGCCCTTCCCTCCGGCTTCTTCGGATGGATGTTCTGACATGGACCAGATCACGCTTCTTCTCGAGGGTTTCTCCGGAGCCCTCACCCCGATCAACCTGCTCTGGGTGCTCGTCGGCGCCGTTCTCGGCACCGCCGTGGGGGTGCTGCCCGGACTCGGCTCATCGATGGCGGTGGCCCTCCTGCTGCCGGTGACTTTCAGCCTGGACCCGACGGCCGCGTTCATCATGTTCGCCGGCATCTACTTCGGTGGCCTGTTCGGCGACTCTACGGCCGGCATCCTGCTCAACACACCGGGGAACTCGTCGGCCATCGCCTCCTCTTTTGAGGGCAACCGGATGGCCAAGAGCGGGCGTGCCGGCAAGGCTCTGGCCACCGCGGCCCTCGGCGCCTTCTTCGGGGGCACGCTCGCCACCCTCGTGACGGTCTTCGCCATGCCACTGCTCGTGTCAATGGCCACGATGTTCGGCCCCGCCGAGTACTTCGCACTGGCGGCATTCGCGTTCCTCGCCGTGAGCTCGGTCGTCTCCGAGTCGATCGTGCGCGGACTGCTTTCCCTCGCAGTCGGGCTGGCGCTCATGCTGGTCGGCATCGACGGGCCCAGCGGCACCGAACGGTTCACCTTCGGTCTGCCCCAGCTTTTCGACGGCCTGTCCATCGTCGTCATAACAGTGGGGTTGCTCGCCCTGGGTGAGGTCTTCTCGGTGGCCTCCCGCATCCACCGCGAAGACAAGTCGGTACAGATCATCCGCCAGGGCCGCGCCTGGCTGAACCTCTCGGACCTCCGGCGCGCCGCTCCTGCGTGGTTACGGGGCACGGCGTTCGGGCTGCCCTTCGGCATCATCCCGGCCGGCGGCGCCGAGGTTCCCACCTTCCTCGCCTACGGCACCGAGAAGCGTCTGGCGAAGGCGCGCGGTGACAAGAACTTCGGCTCGATCGGCAGCATCCGCGGTGTCGCCGCACCCGAGGCCGCGGCGAACGCCACGGCCGGCACTGCAATGGGGGCGCTCCTCGCTCTCGGCCTGCCCACGTCGGCCACGGCAGCGATCATGCTCGCTGCCTTCCAGCAGTACGGTCTGCAGCCGGGGCCGCTGCTCTTCTCGCGCACCCCCGAACTCGTCTGGACCCTCATCGCGTCGCTGTTCATCGGCCTGGTCGCGCTGCTCATCCTGAACATGGGATTCGCGTCGCTCTGGGCGAAGCTGCTCCTGGTGCCCAAGCACTACCTCTACGCAGGCATCACGGTGCTCGCCGTCCTCGGGGTGTACGCCATGGGGTCATCGGTTGTGGACGTCTGGGCGCTCATCGCGATCGGGCTCATCGGCCTGCTGATGCGACGCTTCCGCATTCCTCTGGCCCCGGTCATGATTGCCGTGGTGCTGGGGCCTCTTGCCGAGACCGAGCTACGGCGCGCTTTGGCCGTGTCTGCGGGTGACCCGGCCGTGCTGGTCTCCAGTCCGTTCACGATCACCCTGTACTCGATCCTCGTCATCATCACCGTCGTGTCGATCGTGCAGCATCTGAGAAAGCGGCGTTCGGCCGGCTCAAACCTCGACCGATCCGCTGACGACACCGTGTCAAGCGACACCGAGACCTCGGCACGCCGCTGACCGGCGTGCACGACGCCAGAAAACTGGGCGTCCTCCGACAGCAGCGGCACGCAGGGACCGCGGCGTCTCGACGGCGCCGCGGATTCCCTAGACTGGGACAGAAGGGGGCGTGATCCGGATGAAGAAGGACAAGAGCGACGAACCGCGCGACGAGTTCGACCGTATCCAGATTCCCGAGTTTCTGGCCCGGCCGTTCGAACGTCTCGGCGGAAGGCCCACCACCGGCCTGCCTCCCCGGCCCGCCCCTCAGGGGCAGACCAGCGGCAACGTCTCGGCCGACGCCGACGCCGACGCGACCGAGAACCCCGAAGACGCACAGCCCGTGCAGCGCCAGTGGTGGGCCGGCTACCGCGGCAAGCTGTTGCTCTACGGAGCGGGCACCCTCGTCATGGTCTTCCTCCAGTCCCGAGGCCGATAACGCGTTCCGCGTCTGCCTGAAGCGAACGCGACCCACTTCCGCCCCGGCGCGACGTACGCTCTGGTGCCATGAACGATCTGCCACCGATGAGTGACGACGGGCTCCTCGACGCCTACTCGAAAACCGTCATGGCCGTGGCGACCCGGGTGCTGCCCAGCGTCGCCAGCATCACCGTGCGTGGTCCCCGCGGCGCCGGAGCGGGCAGCGCCAGCGTGATCACCGCTGACGGGGTTCTGCTCACCAGCGCCCATGTGGTCGCCGGGGCGACCCGGGCCGAGGCCGCATTCACCGACGGCACCACCGTCGAGGTTGAGATCGTCGGCAGCGATGCGCTCTCCGACCTGGCGGTGTTGCGGGCGCTCGGCGATGCCCCGCCGCCCGTGGAGCTCGGCGATGCGTCCCGGCTCCGGGTGGGCCAGGTCGTCGTGGCGCTCGGCAACCCGCTGGGCCTGGCCGGCAGCGTCACGGCCGGCATCGTCTCGGCGTTGGGCCGGTCGCTGCCCACCCGGTCCGGGCGGGTGGTCGACGAGGTCATCCAGACCGACGCCGCACTCAACCCCGGCAACAGCGGCGGCGTGCTGGCCGACAGCGCCGGACGCATGGTGGGTGTCAACACGGCCGTCGCGGGCATCGGGGTGGGCCTCGCCGTGCCCATCAACACCACTACCCGGGAGATCATCACCGCGCTGCTGCGCACGGGACGGGTGCGCCGGGCCTGGCTCGGTATCGCCGGCGCCCAGGTTCCGCTGCCTCCGGAGCTGGCCGCCCGGATCGGGTCACCCACTGGCCTGCAGGTGGCCGGGGTGTCACCGGGCAGCCCAGCCGCCGAAGCTGGCCTGCACCGCGGCGACATCGTGGTGGAGCTGGCCGGACAACCCGTCGTCACCACCACGGCCGTGCAGCAGCTCATGGTCGAAGACGCCATCGACAAGCCCATCGAGATCACGGTGTGGCGAAACGGCGCCCTGGTCGACGCCATCACGGTGCCCCGGGAGCTCGCCGACAGCTGAGCCGGCGGCGCGGCGACTACACCGAACGGAGCACGCCGGTTCATCCGTCTGGCGGATGCCGTGACGGTAGCGCGGGCGGCACGATGGAATGACCGATCAGGACGCGTTGGGTCGGACCGTTCCGTCGAGAGGACAGACCATGACCACCCTGCTGCGCACCAGTACCGCCCACCGGTCCCTGTACCCCATCGTGATGACCGCGAGCGTCGTGGCGGTGCCCGCCGGCACGCACGGGCCGGCCGATCTGCCCGCCTCTGTGGACCGGGCGCCGGCGCATTCCCTCGACCGGGTGGCCCTGTGGACGGCCCAACCGGTCGAACTCGGTCGTACCGCCTGAGCCCAACACCCCTCGGGGGTGACCGGCGCCCGCTGCCCGCGCCGCCGTTCGGGCCGCGGCCTCCGGTCACGCCCCGAGCAGGAGCAGCACGTGATACGTGGCGTAGGCCGGCCAAACGATGGCCTGCAGCAGGCCGAGGATGAAGCCCCAGAACGAGCCGTCCGAGATCGAGATGAAGTAGATCGCCGCCCCGATGTAGGCGAGCAGGAAAAAGAAGCCCCACGATCCGTCGCGTACGATTACGCGGCCCCGCCCATCCGTCGTCATCACGCGCTCCTTCTGCTGGTCTGGCCGACCGGTTCTCCCGCTCACGGTAGCCGTGCAGGGGCTCGGGCGAAACCCCCGGCCTGCACCCGATTGCCGGTGCGGCCGCTGGCGGCGGGCGCACCCGCGGGTGAGGATGGTGCCATGGCCGTTTCGCTCACCGCAATCGCCCGGGAACTCTACGGTCTCGCCCCCTCAGACTTCACGGCCCAACGCAATGCCCGGGCACGAGACCTCAAGCCGACGGATGCCGCACTGGCCAAGCAGGTCGCCACCCTGCGCAAACCGTCGCCCGCGGCGTGGGTGGTGAACCTGATCGCGCGGGAGCGAGCGGGGAAGCTCGAGTCGCTCCTGAGGCTCGGCGAGCAGATGCGGCAGGCGCAGGAGCAGTTCGACCGAAACGAGCTCCGTCGGCTCGGCGCCGAACGCCGGGAAGCCGTGGCCGGTCTCGCCCGCGAGGCGGCGGATCTGGCCGATACGGCCGGGCATCCGCCCACCGCGAGCGTGCTCGGCGAGGTCGAGCAGACGCTGCAGGCGGCCACCTCCGACCCGGATGCCGCGGCAGCGGTTACCGCCGGTCTGCTCGTGCGTGCTCTGCGGGCCGTGGGCTTCGAACCCGTCAACCTGCTCGATGCGGTCGCGGTGCCGGGCGCCGCTGCCGTTCCCTCGTCGAAACCAGCCTCCTCCGGGAGCCCACCGCCGGTGCAGCTGCACGAGGCGCGCCTCCGCAAAGAGGCACGCCGGGAGGCCGAACGTCTCGAGGGTGACGCCGAGGCCGCGGCCGCGGAGCTCGATGCCCTCGACCGTCGTGCCCACCGGCTCGAGCTGCGTCGGCAAAGCCTGGAGGCCGAGGCGGCGGAACTGCGGGAGCAGCTGCGGGAGGCGGAGTCCACCCTCACGGCCGTCGCCGACGACGCACAGGCCCTGGTCCACGCGCGCAGCGCCGCCCAGGCCGAGGCGGATGCGACGAGCCGGCGCGCCCACGAGGCCCGGGCAGCCGCCGATGCGCTGGCGGCCCCGGACTGACGCTCCCCACGCATCCGGTACCGACGGGCGGCCCGCGCCGACTGAGCGGCGCCGGTGTCAGGCCGCGGCGAACCGTTTGGCCGAACGCGCCTTGGCCTTCTCCGCCTCGACCTCGCGGTTCTTCGGCGGAGCGGTCGTGACCAGGTCCTCGAGAAGATGCCGGGAGATGTGGGCGATCTCCTCAACCGCACGGTTGAACGCGTCCTGGTTGGCCTGGGACGGTTTCGTGGACCCACTGATTTTGCGCACGAATTGGAGGGCGGCGGCGTGTACCTCGTCGTCCGTCGCGGCCGGCTCGAAATTGTGCAGCTGATGGATGTTCCGACACATGTTTTAAGGGTAGCCAGACCGGCACAACGGCGAAAGTGCGAAAAAGTGTTGCAGCGCGACCGGTCCTCCCACTACGGTGATGCTTACGCCATACGACGAAAGGAGCCCAGCGTGTTTAGTCAGATGACTGCAATCGCAATCCGCACCACCGCCGGCTTCGTCGGCGTCTTCACCGCCTGATCGGCCAGTAGGTAACCCACCGGTCCAGACGGTGGTGACGCTCTCGAAGCCCGACCAGGCAGCATCCGCACTCGTGTGCCTGCCGCCAGGGTCATTCACCCCGCTCGCGTCGCGCGTTCCTCGCGCGCCGCGCCTCTAGCCGCCTCGAGCGGCCACCCTCATCCGGCGACCCCGGACGCTCTTCGGCGTGCCCGGATTCGCACCCTTCACGAAGGAATCACCACCATGAATACCCAACTGGCGCCCCGTCCGGGCCGTCACGATCACCCGCCCCAACCCGTCCCGCACCCCGAACCGCGGCCCGTGCGCCGCGTAGGCCCGCTCGACCGTGCCGCGATGCACCTGGGCATGGCCCTCATCGCGTGGGGTCGACGCCCCGTGCGCACACCCCGTCGGGAACGCCCCGTGTTCTCGCCCGAGTCGGTGCAGGCCCGGAGAGACCTGGAGAACGCTCGAGACCAGTACCTGGTTCTCAAGCTCACGCAGTTCCGATGATCCGCCCGCGCCCCCGGTGCGCCCCGAAGCCTCGGCTTCGGCGGCGCACCGGGTGCCGTCGGTCTCAAGGGTTCCGCGGGCACCGCGCCGCCCCGCGGGTGGCACGCCCCGCGCTCAACGGCGCCCGACCCGCGCGTAACGTTCCGCGGGCACCGCGCCGCTCCGCGGGCAGCACGCCCCGGGTACTACGCTCCGCGGGCACCGCGACGCCCCGCGGGTGGCACGCCCCGCGCTCAACGGCGCCCGACCCGCGCGTAACGTTCCGCGGGAACCACGCCGCTCCGCGGGCACCGCGCCCCGGGTACTACGCTCCGCGGGCACCGCGCCGCCCCGCGGGTGGCACGCCCCGCGCTCAACGGCGCCCGACCCGCGCGTAACGTTCCGCGGGCACCGCGCCGCTCCGCGGGCACCGCGCCCCGGGTACTACGTTCCGCGGGCACCGCGACGCCCCGCGGGTGGCACGCCCCGCGCGCAGCGGCGCCCGACCCGCGCGTAGCGTTCAGCCTCCGAGCCCCGCGCGCCACTGATCGAGCAGGCGCGCGATGGCGCGGCTGTGCGCCCAGGGCACCTCGGCCGCTTCGGTCCGGCCGTCCAGCAAGGCCAGCGACACGGCGTCGGCCTCCGCGGCGAACGGGTCCACCGTCGCCGGTTCGACAACGCGATCGCCAGCGCCGGTGTGCACGGTGAAGGATGCCGCCGAGGCAGCCCGACTGCCGAACACGTCGGGCAGGTCGATGCTTCCGGCGCTGCCGGACAGCGTCGCCGACCTCGGCAACTCGGTCACGATGGAGCAGGCCACCTCCGCGGTGAAACCATTCGCCGACACGGTTGCGGTGGCGTGCTCATCCACCCCAGTGTCCCCGATCCGGCCCGCCGCGGCCGTGAGGGTGAGGTCGGCGGGGTCGAGGCCGGCGGCGGCGGCGAGGCCCACCGCGAGAGACACGGGGTAGCCGCCCACGTCGAGGATTGCCCCACCGGCCAGGCCCGGGTCGAACAGGCGGCCGGAGCGCTCGCCCGCGGCGAAGCCGAACGACGCGGTCAACCGCAGCGCCGAGCCCACCTCGCGGTCGGCGACGGCGGCGTCGAGGGCCCGGGCGAACGGCCCGAACCGGTGCTTGTACGCCTCCACGAACGGCAGGCCGGAGGCCGCGGCCTGGGCCAACACCCGTTCCACATCGGCCAGAGTCGGCGCGACGGGCTTCTCGCAGAGCACGGCTTTGCCGGCCTGCAGCGCAGCCACGGCCAGGTCGGCATGGGTTGTGTTCACCGTCGAGATGTACACGGCGTCGATGTCGTCCCGGGCGAGCAGCTCGTCGTAGGTCCCGGTGACCGGCGCACCATACAGAGCCGCGAAATCGGCCGCCCGGCCGGGGTTGGTGCTGCCGACGGCGTGCAGCGTGCCGTGCGCCGACCCGGGCAACGCCCGTGCGAACCAGCCGCCGATATCGCCCGGTCCGAGGATTGCCCACCGTGTAGTTGTCATGCCGTCACGCTACCAAGCCCGCGGTGGGGCGGATGCCGGCAGCTACGCCCGGCCCGAAAACCACACCTCGGTCTCGTCGCGGACGGCTGAGCAACGAACGTTTACAAGGAGTTCGGTGAGATCCAAGGACGCTCCGTCAAAACCGGCCCTGTCAATCGCACTATTTCCTCGGAATGTGGTGCGATTCCGCGGCCGACGGATGGTGCCCCTGGAGGGACTCGAACCCCCAACCCTTTCCTTAGGACGGAACTGCTCTTCCATTGAGCTACAGAGGCTGACCGGGCAAGTTTATCTTCAATCGGCGCGGGATTTAGTCCACTAATCACGCCACCCTACGACCAGGGAACCCTCCGGCGGCGACTGTGCAGCGCCTAGGACGGCGGGTAGAGGTACATCGGCACCTCGCTGATCGGCACCGTGCGCGTGTGATACGCGTGCGAACCCATCCAGTTGTACTCCTCGAGCACCACGGTGCCGTCGCCGGGCACCGACTGCACGTAGGCCACGTGGTTGTAAGTGAACCAGGCCACCGCTCCCACGATCGGGGTCTTGCTGGTGGGCCAGCCCTTGGCCGACCAGGCGTTCGCCCACGAGGATGCGTCTCCGCCGCCGGGGGTCATCGAGTTCCAGGTCCACTTCCACGGGCTGCCGGTACTGCCGGCGTCGCGGTTGAGCCGCCAGGCCACGAAGTCGACGCATTCGCGGTAGTAGTAGCCCAGCGGGGAGAGCCCGCCGCCCTGCGCATCCGTCGCCGCTGTGGGCCACGGGTAGTCGTCTCGCTCCGCACGGATGCCGTACACGGCGTACTCGGCCGCGGAGGCCCGCGCCTGTTCGGCCGCGCGCTGCTGCGACTGGGAGGCCTGCAGACCGGCCTCGATGTCGTCGAGTTCGGCCTGGCTCGTGGCGGAGAACCCGTCGGCCGAGATGGTCACGGCGGCCGCGGCGGACGCGACGGTGAGGGCCTGGGTGTCGACCTCGGACTGGGCACTGAAGCCGGCGGAGCCCTGCGGCGAGAACGCGTAGGCGGGCAGGGCTGCGGTGAGGAAGACCGCGGGGATGGCCATGAGGGTGACGAGTTTGGCCAGCGGCTTGTGGCGTTTGGCGCGGCGCACGGCTACCGACCCGGCGGGCTTGGCGGATGCGGCGGCCGGTTTGGTCGGCTTGGTCGGCGCCCGCAGCACCCGGGTTGCCGGCGTCGGCCGCACGGTGGCACGCTGACGGGCGTCGCGGCGGGAGGGCGGGAAGACGTCTGCGGTCTGATCGGGCAGCAGGGATTCCGGCACGGACAGTTCGGGAATCGTCGAGCCCGGCGGGGCGGTCTCCGGGCGGCTGAGCGGTGCCGACGCGACGACGGGAATGCTGGACGTGATCGCGCTCTCAACAACGGCCGCCAGATCGGGCGACACCGACACGACAGGCACGGCCGGCACGGGCACAGCGGGCTCCGAAGCCGGCGCGGTGGCCGGGGTCGCGCTCACGGCGAGGTCGGCGGTGGCGGCGAGGGCAGCGGCTTCGGCGGCTGCACGGAGGGCTCGGGCCTCACGGCGCGTGGGGAGTACACCGTCGCTCTCGGGCGAGCCGGCGGGGCCGGAATGAGTCACAGACAATCCTCTTAACAGCCACAACCGGTGGGGGGACCTCACAACCATATGGGATGAGCGCACCCGATGTCACCTTGAGCGTTACGTTTTCGTGACAATGTGACTACAACGGGGTGCCGGGCACCTGACCGCACCTCGGTCGGGCGGCGACGGCGGGCGCGAGGAAGTCGGTCAGCGCTCGTTCTCTCCGGAGTCCCCGACAAGACCGCCGAACAAATGGCTGCCCTGCGCCGCACGGCTTGCCCGCTCCACTTCCATCGGTTCCGGGTCTGGGGCACCGTCCTGTGACGGAACGAGCGGTTGCGGTTGTTGGACCGGGACGAACGTTTCGGTGGCTTCCTTCTTCAGCCGATTCTTCGCGGCCTTCTCGACGAGGACGGGAACGAAGTCACGTACTCGACCCTCCTCGAGCCGCCCGTGCTCCTCTTCCACAATGTTCGCGATGTGGGCTCGCCCCAGGCCCGGGAACCGCTGCGACAGCCGGTCGATCACTTGGCCGATGGCCTGAGTTTCGTCTAGTTCGCTCACAACGTCATTCTTGAGCGCTTGGGCACCCGGGGCAACCGCCCGGACGTGGACTCGACCACACTCCCGGCTAACGGAAAGGCAGGGGAACACGGGCCGCTTTGGCCCAGTCGAACCGGATGCGCTGACCTCCCGTTTCGTTGAGGATGTAGGCCTCTAGCTTCATGATGCGGTGATCGGCAATCGCTTGGTCGTTGCCGACGACGTCGAAGCGATAGTTGTTGGCGTGCTCGGTCACGAGGACCGCGCCGATACCAGGGAAGATCACAAACATCTGATCGGTGAAGAGCAGGGTGTGTTCGTAGTGACGGCGAAGATTCTGTCCGAGGACGGGGAAGCTGCGGAGTGGTTCCACCGGGCGCACGATAGCTGTCATGGTGATCATGACGTGATCCTCAGCCCTGAAGGTAAGCACCAGGTTAACGAGGGGTGGGCGTCAGCTGGGAATACCGGGGCAGACGGCGTGAGCCTGCGTGCACCAGGCCGCCCGCCGGCGGGCCTGACCATGCCGACCGACGTGTCGGTGGGCTACGCCGCGACGGCGGGCGCGAGGAACTCGTCCCACTGCGGCACCGAACGCTCCACACCACTGACCACCCAGGTGGTGCCCTGCGGCATCCGCGGGTCGAAATGCATCTCCCACCCCATCTCGGCCGGCGTGCGGTCGCTCTTGAGGTTGTTGCAGCGCAGGCAGCAGGCCACCAGGTTGTCCCAGGTGTCCCGCCCGCCGCGTGACCGCGGCTGCACGTGATCGATCGTGCTCGCCGACTTCCCGCAGTAGCAGCAGCGGTGTTCATCGCGGCGCAGCACTCCCCTGCGGCTCACCGGTACGGCCCGTGAGCGCGGCAGGCGCACGTACCGGGTGAGCAGGATGACGCTGGGCCGCTCCCACGACCCTGTTGCCGCCCAGACCGGGTGGCCCTGATCGGCCTGGATGATTGTGGCCTTCTGGTTCATGACGAGGACGAGTGCCCGCTTGAACGAAACGACCGCGAGGGGTTCATATCCCGCGTTGAGGACCAGTGTGCGCATGCGCTCCCTTTCGAAAAGGGCTGGACGGCTTCCAGCCATTCGAACTGCTGCCTGGCGAGCGCGGGGAGGAGATGCGGGCAAACAAAAAGGGCGTCGTCATCATGACAACGCCCCACGGGCTCCGGTGTGCTGGCGGCACACGAAACTCGCAACAGATTTGACTGCTGTGCCGCAGCGCGAAGTGTCCGCGCACATCCATGGTGTGGATCGTGCGTAGCTTGCGCATTGGCTCTCCCAAAATCCCGCAGAACATCAGGGCAATAGGTTAACCCACAAATGGTGCGCCACGGTATCGTGGCGCACCATTTGTGCTAGGCGTTACCCAGTGTTTACCGCGGAGGCCGGTCTGGGAAGGTCAAGCGGCTCAGATGCCCAGTCGGACGATGTAGTAATCGCTGGTCCAGATCGGCTGCACCCGCACGGATGCGCCTTCATACGGCGCGTGCAGGATGTTGCCGTTCCCGGCGTAGAACCCGTCGTGGCCATCCATGATGACCAGGTCGCCGGGCTGTGCGTCCGCCAGGGAGATGCGGGTGCCTGCGGCGCCCTGCCCGGTGGAGGAGTGCGGCAGGGAAATGCCGAACTGTGCGTACACGTACATCACGAAGCCGGAGCAGTCGAAGCCGGCCGGGGTGGCGCCGCCGTAGACGTACGGCACGCCCTGGTACTGCAGGGCGACGCTGTAGACGGACGAGAGGCTGAAGCTCGGGTACGCCGGGCTGGCCAGGTAGTCGGCCGCGGTCGGGCCGCTGTAGGAGGCCGCGTAGGAGGTCATCGAGCTGGCGGCGGCGGTACGCGCCGCTTCGGCGGCCTCGGCTGCGGCTGCGGCGGCGTCGGCCGCGTCGAGCTCGGCCTGGGGCGTGGCGGCGAAGGCGTCCTCCGCGACGGTGACGGTGGCTGCGGTGTCGTCCACGGCCACAGCCTGCTCGCCGGCCTTGGCCTGTTCGGTGGCGTCAGTGGCGGCGAAGCTCTCGGCGTTGTCGGACGGCGCGAAGGCGTAGGCCGGCAGGGCCATGGTGGCGACAAGGCCGGTGGCGAGGGTCATCATCACGATGTTGCCCACGGCGTTGCGGCGGGCGGGCCGCTTCACGGGCGTCCCCGGGCGCATCACGATGCGCGGGTTGACCTCGGTCTGCGCTGCACGCAGCGGGTCGAGGGGGGCGGGACGCACGGCAACAGCCGTTGAGCGCCGACCGCGTCGGGACAGTCTTCTACCTAATACAGCCAAATCGAACCTCCGGCGCCTTGACAACACTAGGTAGTTGCCCCCGTCCAATGCGTGTGAGCGCGTGAATTTTCCGCAGCAAGAGACGGGAGGGTAAAGACGTCTTGAGCGGGCCCGACGATCGTTTTCTGATCTATGAGCAGGTTTGAGGCTACGTCACAGGTTTCCGTTTGTCACTCCGAAAAGCCGAAATCTAACGAATTGGTAACAAACCTGTGAATTCCTGCAGAACTTCCGGGGCCTCGTCAGGCCGCTGCGACGGCGACCGGTGTGGTCACGAAGATGTGGCCGGCGACCTCGTTGGGCAGCTCGAGTCCGTCTCCGAAACCCTCCACCTGCACGAGCACATACGAGCCCGCGGCGGAGAAGGTACCGGTGTTGCCCGGCAGCACGCCGGACTGCTTGAGCTGGGAGAGCAGCTCGGGGTCGAACTGTACGGGCTCGCCCAGGCGACGGATGACGGCGCTCACCGGCTGGGTCGACGCGGCAACCACGTCGAGCAGGTTGGTGACACCGGCCATGAACGCGACGGCGGGCGAATCGCCCAGCTCATCGAGCCCGGGGATGGGGTTGCCGTACGGGGATTCCGTGGGGTGACCAAGGATTTCGAGGATTTTGCGCTCGACCTGCTCGCTCATCACGTGCTCCCAGCGGCAGGCTTCGTCGTGGACGAACTCCCACTCGAGGCCGATGACGTCGCTGAGCAGCCGCTCGGCCAGACGGTGCTTGCGCATGACGTGTACGGCCTTGCTGCGGCCGCTCAGGGTGAGTTCGAGGTGA
Source organism: Cryobacterium arcticum (assembly GCF_001679725.1). Classification (NCBI taxonomy): domain Bacteria; kingdom Bacillati; phylum Actinomycetota; class Actinomycetes; order Micrococcales; family Microbacteriaceae; genus Cryobacterium; species Cryobacterium arcticum. The sequence continues at coordinate 3,099,077 of NZ_CP016282.1, forward strand.
CGGTCGCCGGAGACGACGACGAGGCCGTCGCGTTCCATCCGGGCCACGGTCTGGGACACCGTCGGGCCTGAGTGGCCGAGGCGCTCCGAGATGCGCGCGCGCAGGGGAACGATGTTCTCCTCCTCGAGGTCGAGGATCGTGCGGAGATACATTTCGGTCGTGTCGATAAGGTCAGTCATCCGCAGCCTCCCGCTCGGCCATATGTGCAACGCCACAACACTACCCGTGCGACCCGGCCAACTAGAATCCAGATATGCCGGACCTACAGATCCCCACTGACTTGCTGCCCGCCGACGGACGTTTTGGCTGCGGCCCGTCCAAGATCCGCCGGGAGCAGCTCGACTACCTCTCCGGCGCCGGCGCGAGCATCCTGGGCACCTCCCACCGTCAGGCACCGGTGAAGAACCTGGTCGGGCGCGTGCGCACCGGCCTCAGCGACCTGTTCCGCGCCCCCGAGGGCTACGAGATCATCATGGGCAACGGCGGGTCGACCGCATTCTGGGACGCCGCCGCCTTCTCGCTCATCGAGACCCGCGCCCAGAACCTCGTCTTCGGCGAGTTCGGCGGCAAGTTCGCCGCGGCCGCCGCCGCACCGTTCCTCACCGCCCCCGATGTGATCAAGGCCCCCGCCGGGTCACGGGCCGAGGCCGTTCCCACCGAGGGCGTCGACGTGTACGCCTGGCCGCAGAACGAGACCTCGACCGGCGTCATGGCCCCGGTCACCCGGGTGCACGGCGATGCCGGCGCGCTCACCGTGATCGACGCCACGAGCGCCGCCGCGGGCATCGACTTCGAAGCCGACCAGGCGGATGTCTACTACTTCGCCCCGCAGAAGAACCTCGCCTCCGACGGTGGCATCTGGTTCGCGCTCTTCTCCGCCGCGGCGATCGAACGCGTCGAGCGCATCGCGGCCAGCGGCCGGTACATTCCCGAGTTCCTCAGCCTCAAGAACGCGATCGACAACTCCCGCCTCAACCAGACGCTCAACACCCCCGCGCTGTCGACGCTGCTGCTCATGGAGAACCAGCTGGACTGGATCAACGGCAACGGCGGACTCGCCTGGGCGTCGGCGCGCACGCAGGAATCGTCATCCGTGCTCTACGACTGGGCCGCGACCGTGGACTACGCCACCCCGTTCGTGACCGACCCGAGCCACCGCTCGCAGGTCGTCGCCACGATCGACTTCGACGACGCCATCGACGCCGCGGCGATCGCCAAGGTGCTGCGCGCCAACGGCATCGTCGACACCGAGCCGTACCGCAAGCTCGGCCGCAACCAGCTGCGCGTCGCCACCTTCACGGCCATCGAGCCGGCGGATGTGCGGAAGCTCGTCTCGTCGATCGAGTACGTAGTAGCCAACCTGGGTTAGTCGCACTCATGCGCCTCTGGCTCAAGGACAGCGAAAGACGGCCGGACCCGGTGCCCGCCCGCGCGAATGCGCGGAAAGCGGTGGCGGTGGGTTCGGCCGTCTGGCTGGTTGCGCTGGTGCTAGCGGTCGTTTTCCGAACTGAACTGAGCGACGCCGGCCTGGGCTGGTGGCTGTGGTGCGCCGCCATCGGGCTGGGCCTCGGCCTGGCTGGACTCGCCTTCGTGCTGCTCCGACGCCGCTAGGGCCTCGTCGACGTCAATGCCGTCATCGGCGATGTCGTCGGCGTGGAGGTCGGCCTCGTCGCCGTCGTCACTGTCATCGTCGTCGTCATCGCTGTCGTCGTCGTCATCGTCGTCGCTGTCGTCGTCATCGCTGTCGTCGTCGCTGTCGTCGTCATCACTGTCGTCGTCGGTCAGCGCGGCCGCGGCGAGTTCCTCGGCGAGCTTGGAATCGGCCAGGCGGTCGCTCCACGGCACCCATTCCGGGGCGAGCAGAGCGTCATCGCCGGGCATGAGCTCGGTTTCGAGCACCTGCGGTTCGGACTCGCCGTCGACCCGCGACAGACTGACCGTCCAGCGCCATCCCGGGTATCCGGTCATCAGGCAATCGAAGAGCAGCGAGAGCACGTGCTCACCCTCGACGATGTAGCCGATGGGTTCACCGATCGTGTCGGCCGGGGTGATCAGTTCCAAAGCCGCCCGGGCCTGGTCGGTCGCGCCGACGAGCACCTCGTCGGCCTCGAAGACCTCGTCGTCGTCGACCTCCGTGACGGCGTCGACGCCGGCCGGGGCATCCTCCGCGGGTGCCGCGTCGTCGGCGGGCGCGTCGGACGCATCCGTGTCGGCAGCAACCGCGTCGTCAGCAGGCGCGTCGGCAGCAGTCGCGTCGGGGACAGTGCTGTCAGTGGGCGTCTCGTCCACGAGCGCGCCCTCGACGGGCGTCTCAACAGGCTGGGCCGGCGGCGGGGTGGGATCGAACGGATCACGCATCCAGTTCCTCGGCAACCTTGCGCAGCATCGCCGCGATCTTCTTGCCGTGTGCACTGTCGGGGTAACGTCCGCGGCGAAGGCTCGAGCCGATGCCGTCGAGCAGCTTGACGAGGTCTTCCACGATGATGGCCATGTCGTCGGCCGGCTTGCGGCTGAGCTTGGCCAGGCTCGGCGGAGCCTCGATGACCCGCACCGACAGCGCCTGTGCGCCGCGCTTGCCGTCGGCGATGCCGAACTCGAGCTTCATCCCGGCCTTCACGGTAACTCCGGCGGGCACCGCGGATGCGTGCAGGAAGACTTCTTGGCCGTCATCGGAGCTGATGAAGCCAAAACCCTTCTCCTCGTCGTAGAACTTGACTTTGCCGGTGGGCATCTGAACCTCGCTGTGATTTTGGGGCGCGCAGAATGCGTGCCAACCTGACCCAGCTTATTCCGTTGTAGCTGACTATGCCCCGTATCCTTGGTCTGTGACCACTCAAACTCCACACGACCCCGGCCGGCTCGAGAAGATCCTGGCGTACATGGTCGCGGGTGTGGTCGGCCTGTCCATCCTCGCGTTCCTCGCCGTGATCCTCGGCACTGCCGCCGGCGCCGGCGACAACGACGGGTTCAGCCAGGGAGTGTGGCCCGCCGTGCTCACCCTGCCCCTGTTCGGCCTCCCCCTCGGTTTCCTCCTGATCATCTCGCTGATGATCGTCAGTGGAATCCGCCGTGCACGCGAGGCTCGACAGAACCGGGAGTAACACCCATGCTGACGCTCGCCTCACGCCTCCGCGCACTGGACGACGCAGCATTGCGCCGCACGATCGCCCTGCGATCCATCCCGGCCCACGGCATCCACGATTTCTTCGACCTCGCCGAGGCCCTGCTCGACCCCGACGCCATCCAGGCGACGCTCTCGCATCTGGACCGCGGCACGCTGGCCGTGCTGGCGGTGGCCGGCGAGCTGGGCGCGCCCCCTCTCGACGAGCTCACCGAAGGGCTCGCCGACCTCGGCCACGACACCGGCTCCGCCGAGGAGATGAACGCCCGCATCGACCGGCTCGCCGACCTGATGCTGCTCGCCCGCATCGACGACACCGTGCGGCCCTACCCGGCCGTCACCGCCCGACTGCGCGACTGGCCCGCCCAGGGCCTGCCGAGCGCCGCCGACCTCGCCGGCATTCCCGCCCCCACGCCGCTGGCGCCGCTCTCGGCCACCGAGGGCCGCTTCACCGAGCGGCTCGCCGCCGAGCGCGCTTTCGCCTCGGTCTCCGCGATCGCCGAGCTGCTCACCGAACTCGACCGCGAACCGGCCCGCGAGCTCAGCCGCGGCGGGCTCGGCCTGCCCGACAGCAAACGGCTCTCCGCGGCCATGGGCGTCGATCTCGACGACGTCACCGCGCTGGTCACCATCGCCGCCCGCGCCGAACTGGTGGTGCTCGACGCCGGCTACTGGTCCGAATCCGCCGCCGGCGAGGCCTGGCTGGTCGACGGGGCCGGGGCCCGCTGGGGTGTGCTGGCCCGGTCCTGGCTCGCGGCGCTGCCCGCGGATATCCGGCAGATCGTGGCGGGTCGCCCCGAGGTCGCCTGGGGCGACGCGCTGCACCGCTTCGTCGCCTGGCTCTACCCCGCCGGCGGCACCTGGATGGACGCCCGCATCGCCGACTTCGCCCGCGACGGCGAACTGATCGGCATCACCGCCCGGCAGGCCACCAGCGCGGCCGGCGCATCCGTTCTCGCCGGCGACATCGACGGCGCGATCCGCTTGATCACCGCCTCGCTGCCCGCCGAGGTGGGCACGGTCTACCTGCAGCACGACCTCTCGATCGTGGCGCCCGGCCCGCTGTCGCCGGCGATCGACGCGCGGCTGCGCACCTTCGCGGATGTCGAAAGCCGGGAACTGGCCTCCAGCTACCGGCTCAGCGGCCCCTCCGTCAATCGCGCCCTGGCCACCGGCGATGACGCCGAGTCGCTGCTGGCCTTCCTCGGTTCCATCTCGCTCACCGGAATCCCGCAGCCGGTGGACTACCTCATCCGCGACGCCGCCGACCGGTATGGGCGGGTGCGCGTGGGCAGCGTGGATGCGACCCAGCCGGGCGGGCCCAGCTACATCAGGTCCGACGACACGGCGATGCTCGGCGCCATCGCGGTCGACCAGACGCTCGCTGCCCTGGCCCTGACCACGCACTCGCCCACCCGGCTGAGCAGCTCACACCCGGCCGAAGCCGTGTTCTGGGCGCTCACCGACGCCCGCTATCCGGTGGCTGCAGAGACTCCCACCGGCGAAATCGTGCACCTGCGCCGCCACCCGCGGGTGCCGACGCAGCGCCCGACGTCGCCGGACCCCACCGTGGCCCTCGTGGCTGAGCTGCGCGCCACCGACGGCGGCGAGGCGAAGGCCGCGCACGCCTGGCTGGCCCGGCAACTCGACTCGGCCATCAAGCACCGCCAGACCGTGCAGGTGAGCGTGCAGATGCCAGACGGCGAGGTCGTGGACTACCTCCTCGAACCCGCCAGCGTCGGCGGCGGCCGGTTCCGCGCCCGCGACCGCCGGGCCGACATCGAACGCACGCTGCCGCTGTCCAGCATCGTCAGCATCCTGCCCGCGCCCTGAGCGGCGGCGTCACCCCGCATTGTGGGGCTGAGGCCCGCCGCCCACGGGCGTACCATTGACGGTTATGTCCGATGGCCCGCTGATCGTCCAAAGTGACCGCACGGTTTTGCTCGAAGTCGCGCACCCTCAGGCCGAGGATGCCCGGCACGACCTGGCCGTGTTCGCCGAGCTGGAGCGCGCGCCCGAGCACATCCACACCTACCGGATCACCCGGCTCGGCCTGTGGAACGCGCGCGCGGCCGGACACGACGCCGCGAACATGCTGGCCACGCTCGAGAAGTACTCCAAGTTCCCGATTCCGGCGTCGGTCACCGTCGACCTCGAGGAGACCGTCGGGCGGTACGGCCGCCTGGTCATCGACCGGGACGACGAGGGACAGCTTGTGCTGCGCAGCACCGACTCCCCCGTGCTCACCGAGGTGGCCGGCGCCCGCCGGATCGCCCCGCTCCTGATCGGGCACCCCACGCCGGGGTCGTTCCTGGTGGCGCCGTGGGCGCGCGGGCAGCTCAAGCAGGAGCTGGTGAAGCTCGGTTGGCCTGCCGAAGACCTCGCCGGCTACACCCCGGGCACCCCACACGACATCGCGCTGCTCGAAAACGGCTGGGCGTTGCGCGACTACCAGAACAAGGCTGTCGCCAACTTCTTCGACGCCGGCTCCGGGGTGGTCGTGTTGCCCTGCGGCGCCGGCAAAACCCTGGTGGGCGCCGGGGCGATGGCCACCGCTAAGACCAACACGCTGATCCTGGTGACGAACACGGTGTCCGCCCGGCAGTGGCGCGACGAGCTGCTCAAGCGCACCACGCTCACGGCCGAGGAGATCGGCGAATACTCCGGCCAGGTGAAGGAGGTCAAACCCGTCACCATCGCGACGTACCAGATCCTCACGGCCAAGCGGAAGGGTGAGTACGCCCACCTCGCACTGCTCGACGCCATGGACTGGGGCCTGGTGATCTACGACGAGGTGCACCTGCTGCCCGCGCCGGTGTTCAAGCTCACCGCCGAACTGCAGGCGCGCCGCCGGCTCGGGCTCACCGCCACCCTGGTGCGGGAGGACGGCCGCGAGGGCGACGTGTTCAGCCTGATCGGTCCCAAGCGCTTCGACGCCCCGTGGAAGGAGATCGAGGCCCAGGGCTTCATCTCCCCCGCCGCCTGCTACGAGGTGCGTATCGACCTGCCGCACGCCGAAAGGCTCAGCTACGCCGCGGCGCCCGATGACGAGCGCTACCGGATGGCCGCGACGGCGCCGGCGAAGCTGGATGTCGTCAAGCAGCTGGTCGCGATGCACCCGGGCGAACGCATCCTCGTGATCGGCCAGTACCTCGACCAGATCGACGAGCTCGCCGAGGTCTTGCAGGCCCCCACGCTGACCGGTGCCACACCCGTCAACGAACGAGAACGGCTGTACCAAGCGTTCCGGGTGGGCGAGGAGAACCTGCTCGTGGTCTCCAAGGTGGCCAACTTCTCGGTCGACCTGCCCGAGGCGTCGGTGGCGATCCAGGTGTCCGGCTCCTACGGTTCCCGCCAGGAGGAGGCCCAGCGGCTCGGGCGGCTGCTGCGCCCCAAGGAGTCCGGCCTCACCGCGAGCTTCTACACGCTCGTGGCCCGCGACACCGTCGACCAGGACTTCGCCCAGAACCGGCAGCGCTTCCTCGCCGAGCAGGGCTACTCGTACACGATCCTCGACGCGCACGCGCTCGACACCCGCGCCCTCGACGCCCCAGTCCCGTAACCCCCACCGCGAACTGGGCTGAGGTCACTGTTCGCGGGACCGCTGATAGCGGAGCAGGAGGGTGTCGGCGGCCGGAAGGGCGTGCAGGAGACGCATCCGGCGCGGTGTGGCCTCCGTCGCGGCGGCGATGCGCCGGGCGGAGCCGGACTCGAGCAGCGGCGCCAGGGTGAGGCAGAGTTCGTCCACGGCGTCGGCGGCCAGCAGCGACCCGAACAGGCTGGGTCCGCCCTCGCAGAGCACCTGCGGGTAGCCCCGCTCGGTGAGGCTGGCCACCATCAGCGAGTGGTCCACGGATGCGTCCCCGCAGACCAGCACATCGGCCACCGCCGCCAGCGCCCCACGCCGCTCGGCGGGGGCCTGTGCCCGCGTCACCACGATCGGCCGGGTGGCCGCGCGGGTGAACACAGGGTGCGCCGGGTCGAGGTCGAGCCGGGCGGACACGATCGCCACCGGAGGGTGCTCCGGCAGCCCGTGGGCGAGCCGCCAGGCCACGGCCTCCGGGCTGAACCGGATCCCACCGTACCCCTCGGCGCGCACGGTTCCGGCGCCGACCAGGATCACATCGGTGAGCATCCGCAGGGTGTCGAAGACCAGCCGGTCGGCGTCGTCGCCGAGGCCGCCACTGACGCCGTCGTGCGTGGCGGCGCCGTCCAGGCTGCTGACGAAGTTGACCCGCAGGTGCGGCGTGGCCCGGTCGGTGACGAGGTAACGACGGAGCACCTCGGCGGGGTCCAGACCCATGGGGCTGGAATCCGTGGGACCGGGAACGGCGGGGTCGAAGCCCTCGGGGCCGGGAGCGGCGGTCATCAGGCGAGGTTGTGGCGCAGGTAGGCGGGTTCGCGGAAGCCCAGGATGGCCTCGGTCATGCGCACGGCGTCCACGGCGGCCGCGACATTGTGCACCCGCACGATGCGGGCGCCCTGCAGGATGCAGTAGACGGCCGCGGCGAGGGTGCCCTCCACGCGGCGGTCCCTGTCGCGGTCGAGGGTCTCGCCGATGAAGTCCTTGTTCGACACCGCCACGAGCGTCGGCAGGCCGAGCGCGGTGATCTCGCCCAGCCGGCGGGTGAGCTCGAGGGAATGCCGGGTGTTCTTGTTCAGGTCGTGGCCCGGGTCGATGACCAGCCGCTCGGCCGGCATCCCGTGCGCCAGGGCGCGGTCGACGCGGGCGAGCAGGAATTCGGCGACCTCGGCCACCACATCGTCGTACTGCGGCGCCGGGTAGGGCGTGCGCGGGCGCGCCAGGCTGTGCGTGATCACCAGGGTGGCGTCGCTGTCGGCAACGACCTCGGCCATCCGCGGGTCGTGCACGCCGGTGGTGTCGTTGATGACGTGGGCGCCGGCGCGGATGCTGGCCAGCGCGACGTCGGGGTCGAAGGTGTCGACGGAGATGACCGCGCCGGAGCCCTGCAGCGCCGCGACCACGGGGACGACCCGGTCGATCTCCTCCGCGACGGGGATCGGCGGCCCCGGGGCGAACTTGGCCCCGCCGATGTCGACCCAGTCGGCGCCGTCGGCGACCGCGGCCCGGGCCGCGGCCACGGCCGCGTCGAGTGCGAATGTGGCGCCCTGGTCGTAGAAGGAGTCCGGCGTGCGGTTGATCACGGCCATCACCGCGATCTCGCGGGCGAAGTCGAAGTCGCGTCCGCCGATCGTGCGCACCGGCACGTCCAACCGCGGCAGGATGACGCCGGCGGCGGCGGTCGAACGGGCCATCTGTACTCCTCGGAGGTGGTCGGGGCTGGTCGGGGTCTGCGGGCCGGATCACTCGGATGCGACGAGCAGGTCCTCCAGAGCAATCGTCTCATCCGCGAGCCGCTTCGGGTCCACCCGCACGCCCGAACGGATGAGGCGCTGCACGGTCTCGTTCACGTCCCAGACGTTCACGTTCATGCCCGCGACGACATGGCCGTCCCGGAGCCAGAACGCCACGAACTCCCGCGTAGACCTGTCGCCGCGGAACACCAGCTCGGCGCCTGCGGCCAGCTCGCCGAACCCCGAGTACTCCATGCTGAGGTCGAACTGGTCGGTGTAGAAGTACGGGATGGCGTCATAGTCGGTGGTGTCGCCGAGCACGGCGCGGCCCGCGGCCGCCCCGGCGGTGTCGGCGTTCGCCCAGTGTTCCACCCGCAGCCGGTGACCGAGGCGGGGGTGGTACACGCTCGCCACGTCGCCCACCGCGAACACGTCGGGGTCGCTCGTCGCGAAGGTGGCCGACACGGCGATCCCGTCGTCGACCTCGAGGCCGGAGCCCAAGGCCAGCTGGGTGTTCGGCGTGGCCCCGATGCCCACCACCACCAGGTCCGCCCGCACCAGGGTGCGGTCGCTCAGCCGCACCCCGGTGACCCGGGTGCCGCCGCTGCGGATCTCGCCCTCCAGCTCCACCACGGCTGTGTTGTTGCCCATGTGCACCCCGTGGTCGCGGTGCAGCAGGTCGAACACCGCGCCCAGCTCGGCGCCGATGGCCGACTCCAGCGGCACCGGCCCACGGCCGAGCACGATGACGTCGTTGCCGTAGCCCTTGGCGGTGGCCGCGACCTCGAGTCCGATCCAGCCGCTGCCCACGATGACCACCCGGCGGCCGCCCTCCGCCAGGGCGGTGCGCAGCTTGCTGGAGTCGTCCACGCTGCGCAGGTAGTGCACGCCGGGCAGGCTCGCGCCCGGGCCCGGGAACGGCCGCGGCGACGCGCCCGTGGCCAGCAGCAGCCGGCTGTAGCGCAGGCTGCGTCCGTCGTCGAGGGTGAGCCGGTGGGCACCGCGGTCGAGCACGGCCGCCCGGTGGCCGGCGATCCGCTCGATCTCCTGTTCGGCGTACCAGGCGAGCGGATGCACGTCCACTGATTCCCGGTCCGCCCGGCCGGCGAGGTACTCCTTCGACAGCGGCGGCCGGATATACGGCGCGGCGACCTCCTCGCCCACGAGCACGACCCGCCCGCCGAAGCCGTCGCGCACGGCCTCGGCCGCCCGCGCCCCGGCCAGTCCGGCGCCCACGATGACCACGGGGTCGTCGCCCGCCGCGCCCTGCTGCCTTGCCTCACTCATCCGTTGCTCCCGCTCCCGCCCTGCCCGTCGTCGGCACACACCCGGCTCTCTGCGCTTGACGGTAGAGGCATCCGGCGCACTCCGAAAGCCCTATCCCCGTTTCCCCCGGCCCTGTACCGGCCACTCACAGCAAAGCACCAGCTAACGCGCAGATACTGGGGACATGACTGACGGCCCCCGCATCCTTATCGTTGACGACGAACCCAACATCCGGGATCTCCTCACCACCAGCCTCCGCTTTGCCGGATTCGCCGTGCGAGCCGTGGGCAACGGTGCGCAGGCGATCTCCGCCGTGCTCGAGGAAGAGCCCGACCTCATCATCCTCGACGTGATGCTGCCCGACATGAACGGCTTCGGCGTGACCAAGCGCCTGCGTTCGGCCGGGTACACCGCGCCCATCCTCTTCCTCACGGCGAAGGATGACACCGAGGACAAGATCACCGGCCTCACGGTCGGCGGTGACGACTACGTCACGAAGCCCTTCAGCCTCGACGAGATCGTGGCCCGCATCAAGGCCATCCTGCGTCGCACGATGCACGCCGACGAGGATGCCGTCATCCGTGCCGGTGAGCTGACCATGGACCAGGACACCCACGAGGTTCTCGTCGGCGACCAGCCCATCGAGCTCAGCCCCACCGAGTTCAAGCTGCTGCGTTACCTGATGCTCAACCCCAACCGGGTGCTCTCCAAGGCGCAGATCCTCGACCACGTCTGGGAGTACGACTTCAACGGCGACGCGGGCATCGTGGAGTCCTACATCTCGTACCTCCGCCGCAAGGTCGACATGCACTCCAGCGAGCCGCTGATCCAGACCAAGCGTGGCTTCGGCTACATGCTCAAGGCTGCCAAGGCATAGACCCAGTTTCCCTTCTTAGACTGGACCCATGCGTGTGCCATTGATGGACCCGTGGAGCCGGGTTTCGCTCCGTTCCAAGATCACCGGTGTGACGGTGTTGATGCTCACGCTCGGCCTGCTCGTTTCCGGCGTGGGCACCATGGTGATCCTGCAGAACTACATGGTGCAGCAAGTGGATGCCCGCCTGCAGGAATCCGCGCAGGGACTCACGTCGAACTACCTCGACTCCCCGTTCGACACGAGCAGTGTCGACGGGGTCGGGGACTCCGACTACTTCGTGGCCGTGTTCGACCAGAACGGCGTGCTCAAGAACCGCACCTGGCAGGACCGGCCGCGCGCCAGCCTGCCTGTCGTGACGATCCCGATGGACCTGCACAGCTCCTACGAGCTGGACGGATCCATCCAGCAGCTCTTCAACGCCCAGGGCGACACCGAATTCCACGCCGTGGCCGTACCGTTTGTGATCAACGCCACCGGAACCTACGGCACCGTGCTGCTCGCGCTGTCGATGCAGTCGGCACAGAACACCGTCAACACCTACCTGAGCATCTTCCTGGGCTTCGGCGTTGGCGTGGTTCTCGTGGGCGCGATGCTCACCCGCCTGCTCGTCACTACGACCTTCGCTCCTCTCCGCGAGGCCGAGCGCACCGCGGCGGCCATCGCCGACGGCGACTTCAGCCAGCGCCTGGGTGGGGCCACGCCCAACACCGAGGTGGGCCGGCTGAACCGCTCGCTCAACACCATGCTCAGCCGTATCGACCGGGCATTCAAGGACCGTGCCCGCACGATCGACCAGATGCGCCGGTTCGTCGGCGATGCCAGCCACGAATTACGCACCCCGCTGGTCTCCGTGCGCGGATACGCCGAGCTCTACCGGATGGGCGCCCTGCAGACCCCCGAAGACGTCGCCCAGGCGATGGAGCGCATCGAGAAGGAAGCCATCCGGATGGGCGGCCTTGTCGAGGACCTGCTCGAACTGGCCCGGCTTGACGAGACCAAGCCGCTCGCCCTCACTCGCGTCGACCTGCTCCCCCTCGCCCAGGACGCCGCGCTCGACGCCATGGCCTCGTCCCCCGGCCGGAGCGTCACCGTGCGCACCAGCCACCCCGCCGAGTACAACGATGAGGCCGTCGCGCCCCCGATCGATCTGGCCCACTCCACGGGTGAGGTCGTCGACGTCGCGCCTCGTACTCCCGAGCCCGCGGCTGTGCCCGCCGGCGCCTCCGCCAAGGCCGCAGCCGCCGCTGCCAAGGCTGCCGCGGCGACGGCCAAGACCACGTCGAAGCCCGCCCCGGTCAAGCCCGAACAGTCCGGCTCCACGACTGGCACGATCTCCTTCGCCGGCGCGACCCTTGCGCGCCTGCGCACCCGCAAGCCCAAGCGCACGGATGCGACGGTTCCCTCCGTCGAGACCCCCGACGTCGCCGAGGCTCCGCCGGCTCTCGACGCGGTGATCATGGCCGAGGAGAACAAGGTACGCCAGGTGATCACCAACCTGATGGGCAACGCCTTGCGCTTCAGCCCGGCCGACAGCCCGGTGGAGCTCGAGGTCGCCGTGGACCGGCGCAACCAGCGCGCATCCGTCTCGGTCATCGACCACGGTGAGGGCATCCCGCCGCAGATTCGCGACAAGATCTTCCAGCGGTTCTGGCGCGCCGACACCTCCCGCGCCCGGGAGACCGGCGGCAGCGGGCTGGGGCTGGCGATCGTGGCCTCCATCGTGGCCAGCCACAACGGCTCGGTCGAGGTCGTCGAGACGCCGGGTGGCGGCGCCACCTTCCGGGTCTGGTTCCCGTTGGCGGAGTCCCCCGCGGCCCCGCAGGCCTTGCCGGTCCCCCAGGGCTGAGCCGGACGTCCCGGCCGGTCCTCCCCAAGCGGGGCCCGGCCGGTTCTCTCCCCAGTGCGGCCGTGCCGGTGCATCTGCTTTGCCCGGGTGCGTAGCGTCGCCCGCGGGCGGCCGACCGGTCGCCCGGGCGAGCGAGCGGAGAGAACCATGACCCAGTTCCAGGTCGACAGCGAGGCATTGATCAGCACCACTGGTGCGGCGCGCGCCACCATGGGCCGCATCCAGGCCGAGGTGGCCGCCCTTCTCGGGCAGCTCACCGCCCTGGAGGGCTCCTGGTCGGGGCAGGCCGCCACCCAGTTCCAGGGTGCGGTGTCGGCCTGGCGCACGACGCAGCAGCATGTGGAACAGAGCGCGGACGCCCTGAATCAGGCGCTCGGCCAGGCCGGTCAGCAATACGCGGAGGTGGAGCAGGCCAACGCCCGGCTCTTCGCGCGCTAGCGGCGGCCTGAGAGCGCCTGGCGGGGGTACGACGAAGGCTGGGCGCCTCCCGAGGGAGACGCCCAGCCTGTGGTCGTGCGGTACTGCTGTGCTGCTGGCGGGACTTAGAAGTCCATGCCACCCGAGGGGTCGCCGGCCGGGGCCGGGTTCTTCTCGGGCTTGTCGGCGACGACGGCCTCGGTGGTGAGGAACAGTCCGGCGATCGACGATGCGTTCAGCAGCGCGGAGCGGGTGACCTTCACCGGGTCATTGATGCCGGCAGCGATCATGTCGACGTACTCGCCGGTTGCGGCGTTGAGGCCGAATCCGACGGGCAGGTTGCGCACCTTGTCGGCGACAACGCCCGGCTCCATGCCGGCGTTGAGGGCGATCTGCTTGAGCGGAGCGTCGATGGCGACGCGCACGATGTTCGCGCCCGTTGCCTCGTCGCCGACGAGGTCAAGGATGGCCTTGCTCTCGAATGCGGTCTTGCCGGCCTGGATGAGTGCAACGCCACCACCGGCGACGATGCCCTCTTCGACGGCTGCCTTCGCGTTACGGACGGCGTCTTCGATGCGGTGCTTGCGCTCCTTGAGCTCAACCTCCGTCGCGGCGCCGGCCTTGATGACAGCAACGCCACCGGCGAGCTTGGCGAGACGCTCCTGGAGCTTCTCACGGTCGTAGTCGGAGTCGGTGTTCTCGATCTCGTTGCGGATCTGCTGAACGCGACCGGCGATGGCGTCGGCGTCGCCGGCACCCTCGACGATGGTGGTCTCGTCCTTGGTGATGACGACCTTGCGGGCGTTACCGAGCAGGTCGAGGGTGACGTTCTCGAGCTTGAGGCCGACCTCCTCGGAGATGACCTGGCCACCGGTGAGGATGGCGATGTCCTGCAGCTGCGCCTTGCGACGGTCGCCGAAGCCCGGAGCCTTGACGGCAACCGACTTGAAGATGCCGCGGATCTTGTTCACAACGAGCGTGGCCAGGGCCTCGCCGTCGACGTCCTCGGCGATGATGAGCAGCTGCTTGCCGCTCTGGATGACCTTGTCGACGATCGGCAGCAGGTCCTTGATGTTGGAGACCTTGGAGTTGACGATGAGGATGTAGGGGTCTTCGAAGACCGCTTCCTGACGGTCGGGGTCGGTGACGAAGTATGCCGACAGGAAGCCCTTGTCGAAGCGCATGCCCTCGGTGAGCTCGAGCTCGGTGCCGAAGGTGTTCGACTCCTCGACGGTGACAACACCTTCCTTGCCGACCTTGTCGATGGCTTCGGCGATGATCGCGCCGATCTCGGCGTCGCCGGCGGAGATGGAGGCCGTGGCCGCGATCTCTTCCTTGGTCTCGATCTCCTTGGCGCTGGAGATGAGCTCTGCGATGACCGCAGCGGTGGCCTTCTCGATGCCGCGCTTGAGGCTGATCGGGTCGGCGCCGGCTGCGACGTTGCGCAGGCCTTCGCGGACCAGCGCCTGAGCGAGGACGGTGGCGGTGGTGGTACCGTCGCCGGCGACGTCGTCAGTCTTCTTGGCGACCTCCTTGACGAGCTCGGCACCGATCTTCTCGTACGGGTCGTCGAGCTCGATCTCCTTGGCGATGGACACGCCGTCGTTGGTGATCGTGGGGGCGCCCCACTTCTTCTCCAGCACGACGTTGCGTCCGCGCGGGCCGAGGGTCACCTTGACCGTGTCAGCGAGGATGTTCAGGCCGCGCTCCAGGCCGCGACGGGCCTCTTCATTGAAAGCAATGATCTTTGCCATATGTGTTTCTCGTCCCTCCCGGACGTTACCAAAACGATGATGGGTTAGCACTCCAAACAGCAGAGTGCTAAACCGATTCTGGCACTCTGGGGTCGAGAGTGCAAGTGAACGGGGGCTGCACGATGCCGCTGTAGGACGGGGTTACGGCAGGATCTCCACGGCACCGCCACCGTCGGTGGGCACCAGTTCGACCCAGGTGTTGCCCGGTGCGAGCTCGATGGCCGCACCATCGGCATCCGTCAACCGGATCGGGGCTGCGGGGGCGTCCTTGGTCCACGTCGCGGGCAGGGTCGATCCGTTGGTTGAGACCCACGCCTGGCCCGTGCCGTCCAGGATGGTGCGGGGCACGTCGGTGCTGCGGTCCACGCTGACGCTGAGCACCACCACGTTGGTGGCGGCCAGCCGGCCGCCGTCGGCGTCCAGGTCGGGCGCGCCGTCCTGGCTGCGCAGGTAGGCGACGCCGGCGGGATCCCAGGTCCAGGAGCGCTCGCTCGAGTCGGAGAACCGGGTGACGATGGTGCCGGCGGCCTCCCCGGCCGTGGCGGCCCCGGCGGCAGCAGCGCTGTCGGCGTAGTCGAACTGCCGCTCCGGCGGGGCCAGGTCGGCATGCCGGTCGATGAGCTCGGCGGCGCTGAGCACCACGTCGTGCGGGGATTCCCGGTCGTCCACGCGCCGGAACACGCCGCTGTCGTCCTGGTCGAAGATCACGTTGAGCACCGGGGTGTTCTGCATGGCCTCGATGAACTGCGGCTGCCCGCCGGAGTAGGCCACGATGCCGCCGAACGGGCTCAGCAGGTCGGGGTCCATGGGCCGGATCGAGCGCACCGGGCCGACGTCGTCGGGCACGTCCGAGTGCCAGAGGGCGGCGTACCGGGTGAGCCCGCCCTCCACCAGCTCTTCGAAGACCAGGTCCGACCGTTCGAGGCCGATCTGCGGCCGGGCGGCGGCGAGGTTGTCGATCTTCACGGCCAACGACGGATGCTCCGCGTCGGCCGGGTCGATCGGGGTGCCCCGCAACGGGGCCACGGCGGGTGCCGCCGCGGTGGGCGTCGTCTCGGTGGGCGGCGCGGTGACGCAGCCGGTCAGGGCGCAGGCGGCGCCGATCAGCACGACGGCAGCCCAGGCGCGGGAGCCGGTGCGGCGGGAGCGGAGGCGTCGAGCAGGGGTGGTCATCCGTAACGCAGTCACGCCACACACCTTAGCTCCGCGAGGTATGTCTGCCGAGCGGGGCAAGGTGGGTGGCGTGCTGGTCTTCACGGCAACCGATACATCGTCGGCGCCTGTTCAGTTGTGTGCTGCCCGCCCCGTGAGGCCGACTGTTCTACGCGTGGGCTATGCCGGACGAACCGACTCTGCCTGCGGACCTTTGGCTCCGGTACCGAGTTCGAAGACGACATGCTGGCCTTCTTCAAGAACCTTGTATCCGTGCATGTCAATGGCGGAGTAGTGGACGAAAACGTCCTGCCCACCTCCATCGACCGTGATGAAGCCGAAACCCTTTTCAGCGTTGAACCATTTGACGGTTCCGTTCGCCATGTGAAACTCCCCTAATGCAGTGTTGACTTTCGGCTTTCACCCGCTGGTGTTACCGGGCCTGGCGCAGTAGCTGCGTCCACCGTCCGCGAAAGAGCGCTCTCAGGTCGAGAACGCGACTCGCATAAAATGAGCGACCACTGCAGATAGTAGTAACGAAAGCGGGGATCAATAGGGGGTTGACTGGCGGGCTCAACGCCAGTAGGAATCCGGCGGTCAGCCCTCCGGCATCGCGTAGTCGGTGCCGACCACGACGGTCAGGGTGGCGTCCGAGCCTGCGAAGTCGCTGGAGAGCAGAATCGCCGAACCGGGCAGCAGGGCCGCCACTCCGCGGGCAGCGCCTTCCAGGGAGGGATCCGCGTAGTACACGGTGGTGGTGGTGATGTCTTCGGTGTCGGCGTCACTCATGGTGCCGACGCTCCAGCCGCTGTCGGTGAGCAGCTCGCCCACGGAGCGGGCGACACCGCTGGTGGCCGTGCCGTTGAGCACGGTGACACTCGCATCGGGGTCGGTGGTGGGCTCTGCTGTGGGCACGGCCTCGGCCGTGGGCGCCTCGGTGGCGGCCTCCGTGCCGGTGCTGGTTTCGCTGGAGATGCCGGGGATGGTGAAGTTCAGCCGGTTGTTCAGCACGGTCAGTCCGACCGCTCCCACGCCCACGAGCAGGGCCGTTGCGGCGAGCGCCCACCAGAACGCCACCCAGCGGCGCCCCTTTCGGCCGGGGGCCCGGTGCGCCCCCACGCGGTCGAGCTTGTGCGGAAGGTCGTCGAAGCGGTCTTTCGGGTACGAAGTGGGCATCGTGAGTCTGGTTCGATCCTCGGTTAGCTGAACACGCGGTAGGAGGGTCCTACTCGATGGGGCGGATGGCCCGGCGCGACCGGGCCTGGGACCGCGCGTCACGCATCCGCTGCAGGCGTTTCACCAGCATGGGATCGTGGGCGAGGGCAAGCGGGGAGTCGAGTAGGGCACCCAACAACTGATAGTAGCGGGCAGCCGACAGGCCGAACTCGGCCCGGATCGCCTGCTCCTTGGCACCAGGGTGGGACCACCAGCGCCGTTCGAAAGCGAGCACGGCGGTGTCGCGCGGACTGAGCGCCGTGACGCCGTCGGCGCCCCGATCGCTCTCGCCGTGTTCGCTGGTCGCCATACGCGTCATCCTATTTGGCGGGGACTGGGTTTTCGCTGACCGGCGCGGCCTGTCCCGCCGGTCGTCGCCCGCTCCGGCCGGGATGACCGCCGGCTGGGAATCCCCCGGCCCGGGGAATGTCCGGGGGCCCGGCCGAGTTTAGGCTGGAGGCAGCAATCTGCCCGCTGAGTTGCCCGCAAGAGTAATGCCGCACAGAAGTAAGTGAAGGGACGCACCATGGACTACGAGGTCACCAAGTCTGACGCCGAATGGAAGGCCGAGCTTTCCCCCGAGCAGTACGCCGTGTTACGCGGGGCTGCGACCGAGCGCGCCTGGACCGGCGAACTCCTCGACGAGGGCCGGTCGGGCGTGTACACCTGTGGCGCCTGTAACGCCGAGCTGTTCAAGAGCGGCACCAAGTTCGACTCCGGTTGCGGCTGGCCGAGCTTCTACGAGTCGGTGCGCCCCGAGGCCGTCGAGCTCATCGAAGACCGCTCGCTGGGCGTCGTGCGCACCGAGGTGCGCTGCGCCGCCTGCGGTTCGCACCTGGGCCACGTGTTCGATGACGGTTTCGGCACGCCCACCGGCGACCGGTACTGCATGAACTCGATCTCGCTCAACTTCACGCCCGTCGAGTAACGGTCTTGTCGGCGGTTCTCGACGCGATCTTGTCGCGCCGGTCGTATCCCGTGGTCACCGCGGATGCGCCCGGCCGCGACGAGTTGGTTCCCCTGATCCAGGCGGCCGCCCGCGCCTCCGACCACGGCGCACTGCGCCCCTGGCGGATCATCGAGGTGCGCGGCGCCGCCCGGGCCGCTCTGGGCGACGCGCTCGTGGCGGCCTCGGGCCTCGAGGGGCCGGCCGCCGCCAAGCTCGCCGGTAAGCCGCTGCGCGCTCCACTGCTGCTGGCCCTGGTGGCCCGGCATCGGCCGAGCCACAAGGTTGCGGCCTGGGAGCAGGACGCGGCGGCCGTCGGCGTCGCCCACTTCCTCAGCCTGCTGCTCGAGGATGCGGGCTGGGGCGTGATGTGGCGCACCGGCGGCCACACCCGCGCCGAACCGGTGCGGCAGGTGCACGGACTCGCCGACGGCGAGGAGCTGCTCGGCTGGCTCTACGTCGGAGGGATCCCCGAGAACGTCAAGCCCGCTGTGCGCCAGCCTGTCGACGCGGGCGACCACCTCAGCGCCCTGCCCGACTGACCGCCCCGCTCGCGCCCCCGCGACTGGACGCGGTGCGGGCAATTGCACCCGGCACACCGGGGCCAATCGTCCGCTTCGGGACCAGTCGGGCACGCGCGTGAGGTCAGGCGAACGCGTTCACACCGGTGAGCTCGGCCGAGAGAGCCCAGAGGCGGGCCGCATCCGTGGGGTCGATCGCGTGTGCGTCCACACCCCGGATACGAGCGGTCTCGCTGCCCGGAACCGTGGGCTCGGCGATATCGCAGTCCTCGCAGTAGACCCCGCCCAGACCGTCGAGCATCGGGGAGGTCGCCGCCCAGGTCGCCGTCGCGGCGCCCTGCTCAGGCGTCTTGAACACGGAGTTCACGGTGCCGTCCTCGGTCATCCACCCCGACGCGATCATCTCCTCGCGCGGCAGGTGCCGCTGCAACTCGGTCATGATGCCGCCCGGGTGCACGGCGAATGCGCGCACGCCGTGCTCGGCGCCGAGGGCGTCCAGCTGTACGGCGAACAGGCTGTCGGCGGTCTTGGCCTGACCGTAGGCCAGCCACTTGTCGTAGCCGGTCTCGAATTGCGGGTCGTCGAACCGGATGCCGCTGAGCTTGTGCCCGGTCGACGACAGGGCCACCACGCGGGCGCCCCCGCCGGCCACCAGGGCGGGCCAGAGCAGGTTGGTCAGCACATAGTGGCCCAGGTGGTTGGTGGCGAACTGGGATTCCCAGCCGTCGCCGACGCGGGCTTCAGGGGAGGCCATGATGGCGGCGTTGTTGATCAGGATGTCGAGGCTGCGTCCGGAGGCCAGGAACCGGTCGGCGAAGGCGCGCACGCTGCCGAGGTCGGCCAGGTCGAGGGTCTCGACCTCGACGTCGGCCAGCCCACGGGCTTCGAGCGCGTCCCGGGCCGCCTCGGGGCGACGGGCCGGAACCAGGACCTGGGCGCCCGCGGCGGCGAGCGCCGCGACGGTCTCGATACCCAGCCCCGAATAGCCGCCGGTGACGATGGCCGTCCGGCCGTTCAGGTCGATGCCGGCGAGTACCTGGGTGGCGGTGCTGCGCGCTCCGAACCCGGAGGGGAGGGCGTGCTGGGGTGTGGTTGTCATCGTTCCAGCGTACGCTCGCTCGCCCCCTGGATAGACTTTCGCCGTGCGGCCGAACGCGCCGGCGCAGGGGGACTCACATGTTTGGCAATCTGACCGGCTGGCACTTTCTCATCATCGCGGGCGTCCTCGCCGCGGTGCTCCTGATCGCGCTGGCGATAGTGTTCCTGATCGTGCACCTGGCGCGGCGACGCCCGGCGGGTTCCGGCGGCATGGCGGATCCGGCGACCCGGTTGGCGCAGCTCGATCAGCTGCGCGCCCAAGGCCTGGTCACCGAGGCCGAATACGATGCCAAGCGCCGGGAGATCCTCGGGCTGCTCTGAGCCGACGGATCAGAGCATGTCGAGCCCGACCCGGTCGTCGGGACCGATGGCCCGCACGACCCGCGCCGGGTTGCCCACGGCGATGACCCCGGGCGGCACGTCGCGGGTGACCACGGAGCCGGCGCCGATGATGCTGCCCGCGCCGATCGTGACGCCCGGGCAGACCACGACGTTGCCGCCGAGCCACACGTCGTCTTCGATCACGATCGGGGAGACCCGCTCGTACCCGGCCCGGCGCTCGACCACGTCGACGGCATGGCTGGGCGTGTAGAAGCGGGCACTTGGACCTACCAGGACGTTGGCACCGATGGTGATTTCGCCGCCGCCGAGGGCCAGGAAGTCGGCGTTGATGAACGTGTTGGCGCCGACCCGCAGCCGGGAGCCGTAGTCCAGGTACAGCGGCGGCCTGAAGTCGGCACCGTCGCCGACGCTCGCGAGCATCCCCACGAATAGGGCGTGCGCGGCGGCCTGGTCGTCGTCGTAGAGGGCGGTGATCTGGCGGCAGGTGCGCTGCGTGCTGGTCGTCAGCTCGGCCAGTTCGGGCCCGGACCGGTAGCGGTACCACTCCCCCGCGACCATCTTGTCGTACTCGGAGCGAACGAGAACCGGGGGCATTTTGTTGTCTGTAACCACAAACACGAGCCTAGCCCGTCGCCGCGACTCTTCGCGCGGCGATCCGCCGTCAGGTCCCGTCGGCCAGCCGGCGGCGTTCGGCCAGCTCGGCTTCGATCCGGCGGATGCGCGCCTGCTCGGCATGGAACTCGATCTCGCGGTCCAGCGAGGCCAGTTGCTCCTCGGTGCTGGTGATCCGCCGTTCCGCCTGGGCCGTGGGGGTCGCCTGTGCGCCCGAGGTCGACCCCGTGCGACGCCGGGGCGCACCCGAGCGGGGACGCGCCATCGGGGTGTCGTAGTCGTGTCCGATCACGAACCAGAGCAGGCTGCCGATCATGGGGAGGAAGATCACCAGGAGCACCCAGACCACCTTGGGCAGGTGTTTCACCTGGCCGTCCTGCCGGGTGATGATGTCCACGAGGGCGGCCACGACGAGCACCAGGAGCACGAAGGAGAGCAGCGCATACATGGCGGTCAGCTTAGTGACCGCTGTGAACGGGCGACCAGCCCCCATTTCCGCGGGCACCCGCGGGGCCGCCGAGGGGCCGCCGAGGGGCTTGCGCCCGCACGGACACCGGGCCAGCGTGGGCAGCGATGCCGGCCGAACCCGGGACCGACCGACCCGGACCGGTCCAGCAACAGTGCCAGATCGGCGGAGGAGACCGGCCGAGGAGGACCGCGACATGCCCGCGCATCCCGAGCCACCGGCGACCCCCGCCCCCGATTCCGCGGCGGGCCACCCGGCCAACCCGGCCCAGACCGTCGACCCGCTGGCGGTCATCCGTTCGCGCGGCTACCTGCGCGTGTTGTTGCTGGCCGGGCTCATCGGCGTGCCGGTGTCGGTGGTCTCCTACGGGTTCCTGGCCCTGGTCTCCTGGCTGCAGGGCTACCTGTTCACCGAGCTGCCGGCCACCCTGGGGTTCGACAGCGTGCCGGTGTGGTGGCCGCTTCCGCTCTTGGCCCTGTCCGGCCTGCTGGTGGCGCTCTGCATCCGGTTCCTGCCGGGAACCAGCGGGCATCCGCCGTCGGAGGGCTTCGCGGCCGGCGGGTTCCCGCGCCCGCCGGAGCTGCCGGGCGTGGTGCTGGCGGCGCTGGCCACGCTCGCCCTGGGCGCGGTGCTCGGCCCAGAGGCACCGCTGATCGCCCTCGGCGGCGGGCTGGGCGCTCTCGCGGTGCTCCTGATCAAGAAGGACTCGCCGCCCACCGCCCTCGCGGTCATCGCGTCGGCGGGCAGCTTTGCCGCGGTGAGCACCCTGCTCGGTTCGCCGCTGTTGGGCGCTTTCCTCCTGATGGAGGCATCCGGTCTGGGTGGCGCCATGCTTGGGGTGGGCCTGCTGCCCGGGCTGCTCGCCGCGGGGATCGGCTCGCTCGTTTTCGTTGGCCTGGATTCCTGGACCGGGCTGGGCACCTTCTCCCTCGCCATCCCCGACCTGCCGGCGTTCAGCACACCCACCCTGGCGATGTTCCTCTGGGCGCTCGTACTTGGGGTGGCCTGCCCGCTCCTGGCCTGGGGAATCAAGGCGCTCGCGCGGGTGGTGCGCCCCGCGGTGCACGCCCAGCGGCTGCTCGTCACCCCGGTGCTCGGTCTGCTCATCGCCGGGCTTGCGATCGGGTTCGCGCTGGTCACCGGGGAGGACACCGGCCAGGTGCTCTTCTCCGGCCAGTCGACCCTGCCCGCGCTCATCAGCAACGGCGCCTCCTGGCCGATCGGCGCGCTGGGCTTGCTGGCGCTCTGCAAGGCCCTGGCCTACGGCCTGTCCCTCAGCGCGTTCCGGGGCGGGCCGGTGTTTCCCGCCATGTTCATCGGCGCGGCCCTGGGCATCATGGCGTCCCACCTGCCGGGCATGGCGTTGGTTCCGGCTGTGGGGGTGGGCATCGGCGCCATGTGCGTGTCGATGCTGCGGTTGCCGCTCACCAGCGTTCTGCTGGCCACCGTGCTGCTCACCAGCGATGCCTATGCCGTGATGCCGCTGGTCATTGTGGCCGTGGTGGTGGCACATGTGATCACCGGCCGGCTGCCTGAGCCGCCGGGCCGGTGGCTCCGCCGCGACCCGGAGCCGACCGTTCCTGGGCCGGCGACGAGCGCTCCGAGCCTGGGCTAGCGGATCTAGCGGGCGTCCCAGAATCCCCGGTGCACCTCGGTCGCCTCCGCGACCAGCGCCGGGCCGGCCACGACCACGGTGCCGCCGCCGCGGGCGAAAACCTCGCGGCAGGGCAGGTCCAGCGTGGGCTCGCCGTCCTGGCTGGGCACCATGGCACCGAGGTCCTGCTCGGGCAGCGCGTAGGCGACCCGCCCGATCCCGGACCAGTAGATGGCGCCGGAGCACATCGCACAGGGTTCGGTGCTCGTGTACAGGGTGCTCGAGCGCAGCGCGGTCTTGTCCAGCCGGGCGCTGGCCAGGCGCACGAGGTTCGTCTCGGCGTGTCCGGTGGGATCGTTGCCGGTAACCACGCTGTTCTGGCTCTCGATGATGGTGCCGTCGGCGGTGACCAGGATGGCACCGAACGGGTGGTTGCCATTTGCGCGAGCCAGTGCCGCCACGGCGATCGCCCGCAGCAGGTGTGCCTCGTCGGCGGCCGAGATGCTCGTGGGCACCTGCGCGAAGGACCCCAGCGGGCTGACCTCGTCGAGTGGACTGGTCATTCCGCTCCTCGTCGCTGTTCTGCGAAGCCCGGGGAAACACGGGCAATGGGGCCGGCCACGGGACTTGAACCCGTAACCCCCACTTTACAAGAGTGGTGCGCTACCAATTGCGCCAGGCCGGCATGAGGCGCACGAAGCACCTCGAGCATTCATCCTAAATCACTCGGCACTCTCGTGCCGACCCATTCGGTCCCGCCGTCACCGGCCGGGCCGGTGCGGTCAGCCGGCCGGAGTGGGCGTGGGCGTCGGCGTGGCGGTGGAGTATGCCTCGCTGGCCGCCTGCAAGACGAACGCCGCGAACTCCTTCGGGTCGTCCAGGGCGCCCACGTACTGCTTGCCATTCACCAGCACGGTCGGGGTGCCGGTGATCGCCTCGAGGGAGGAGTTCGGGATCGGTCCGCTCAGGGCGCGATCAGTGGCATCCTGCACCCACGACTTGTACGTGGTCTCGTCGATGCAGGTGTTGATCTCGGACAGGCTCTTTGACACTCCCGAGCTCTTCACGAGAGCCTTGAGGTCGTCGTTGTTGAGGCCGGCGGTGCCCTCGACGGGCTGGTCGGCGAAGAGCGCGGCGTTGAAGGAAAGGAAGTCGTCCGGCGAGTAGTTCGCCACGCAGGCGGCGGCGTTGGCCGCACGCAGCGAGTACTGGGTGCCAGCGGATTTGCTGGTGAGGATCGAAATGGGGTGGACCTCGACCGTGGCTGCACCGGAGTCGACCCACTGCGAGATCTGGTCGGCGTTGGTGGTCTCGAACTGTCCGCAGAACGGGCACAGGTAGTCGATGTAGATGCGGATGTCGGCGACGTTGCCCGACGCATCCGGGGTGGAGGGAATCGGGTCGGCCTTGGGCTGCAGGGCCGGGGTGGTGACGGCGGTGAGGCCCTCGCCGACGAGCAGACCGTCACTGGCCATGTTGCGCGGGCCGGGGCCGTCGGGGCGCACCGAGTTGACGATGATCAGCACGATCACGGCGACGACCGCGATGGCGGCGATGGCGATGCCGCCCTGCAGGAACACCCGGTTACGACGGTCGCGCTTCTTCTGCTCGACTCGGAGTTGGGCGGCCTTGGTGCGTGCGGCGTCGCGTCGCTGATTCTTCGAGGGGCGAGGTTCGCCTGGGCCACCAGTTGTCATGGATGATCACTCCGAGTTGAGGGGGTGCGCTCGCGAATGCGCGCGATTGCACTCCAAATAGTAGGACCCCAGTCTGGGAATTAACCAACCGGGGCTTCACAGCGGCCTCTCTGGGGGTTCACCGGGGACACACTGGCGGCACTCCGGCAGCCGATTCAGGCGACGCTCACGCGGGACATGCCATACTAGGAAGGTCTTGCGCTGGTGCTACGTCAGCCGGACAGCAAATCCCATCACAACGGATCGTCCGGCACGTACCTGCCGGTGAAGGAGAATAACGAAATAATGGCTTCAGTAACCTTTGACAAGGCCACCCGCCTGTACCCGGGCTCCACCCGCCCCGCGGTCGACCACCTCGACCTGTCGGTCGCCGACGGCGAGTTCCTCGTCCTGGTCGGCCCCTCCGGCTGTGGCAAGTCCACGTCGCTCCGCATGCTCGCCGGCCTCGAAGAGGTCAACGACGGCGACATCTTCATCGGTGAGCGCAACGTCACCGACGTTCCCCCGAAGGACCGTGACATCGCCATGGTCTTCCAGAACTACGCGCTGTACCCGCACATGACCGTCGCCGAGAACATGGGCTTCGCGCTCAAGATCGCCGGCGTCAACAAGGACGAGCGCGCCGCCCGCGTTCTCGAGGCCGCCAAGCTCCTCGACCTCGAGCCCTACCTCAGCCGCAAGCCGAAGGCCCTCTCGGGTGGCCAGCGTCAGCGTGTTGCCATGGGTCGCGCCATCGTGCGTCAGCCCCAGGTGTTCCTCATGGACGAGCCGCTGTCGAACCTCGACGCCAAGCTGCGCGTTCAGACCCGCACCCAGATCGCGTCGCTGCAGCGTCGCCTGGGCGTCACCACGGTCTACGTCACCCACGACCAGACCGAGGCGCTCACCATGGGCGACCGCATCGCCGTGCTCAAGGATGGCGTCCTGCAGCAGGTCGGCACCCCCCGCGACCTGTACGCCAAGCCGAACAACGTCTTCGTTGCCGGCTTCATCGGCAGCCCGGCCATGAACCTGTTCCTGGCCGACGCCGTCGACGGTGGCATCAAGTTCGGCACCGCCACGGTCCCCGTGCAGCGCGACACCCTCGCCGGCGCCACCGGCAAGAAGGTCACCATCGGTGTCCGTCCCGAGGACATCCACCTGTCCACCACGTTCGGCGAGGGCCTCGCGGTCGACGTCGACCTGGTCGAGGAGCTCGGCGCCGACGGTTACCTGTACGGCCACTCCACCGTCGAGGGCAAGCGCACCGACATCGTCGCTCGCGTCGACGGCCGCTCGCACCCGTCCGCCGGTGAGACCGTCTACCTGACCCCGACGCCGAACCACCTGCACGTGTTCGACGCCGAGTCCGGTGCCCGTCTCGGCGGCGCCGTCAGCGACTAAGCACCATCACGACAAACTCGACCGCCGGTACTTTTCGGCGGTCGAGTTTGTCGTATCGGCGCCTGTTCCCCGTGGACGGCGCCGCAGCACATCCCGCGCCTTGTGAGCCCACCCCGGCCGAGGCCACCCGCGGGGCTTCACCGCCCTGCCGACAGTTAGGCGCTTCATGAGCGGTTCCTTGAACATCACCTCGGCAACGGCCGATCCGGCCCTGCTCGACCTGCCCTGGCACCTGCCGCTGGATGCGTGGCCGAACGAGAACATCGCCTCACTGCCCAAGGGCCTCTCCCGCCACCTCGTACGATTCGCCCACCTGAGCGGACGCGTCGTGGCCATCAAGGAGACCACCAGCGAGATGGCCAAGCGGGAGTACGACATGCTCCGCACCCTCCAGAGCCTCGAGATCCCCTGCGTCGAACCGCTCGCGGTGATCACCAACCGCACCGACGAAGACGGCGACCCGCTCAACTCGGTCCTCGTCACCCGGCACCTCAAGTTCTCGCTGCCCTACCGGGCGCTGTACTCGCAGGCCCTCCGCCCCGACACGGCCACCCGCCTCGTCGACGCCCTCGCCCTGCTCCTCGTGCGCGTGCACATGGTCGGCCTGTTCTGGGGCGACGTGTCGCTGTCCAACACCCTCTTCCGCCGCGACGCCGGCGCGTTCGCCGCGTACCTCGTCGACGCGGAGACCGGGCAGCTCTATCCGGGCGGCCTCTCCAACGGCCAGCGCGAGAACGACCTCGAAATCGCCCGCGTCAACATCGCCGGCGAGCTGATGGACCTCGAGGCCGGCGGCCGGGTCGCCAACGAACTCGACCCCATCATCGTCAGCAACGGCATCGTCGCCGCCTACCGGCTGCTCTGGAAGGAGCTCACCGGGTCGGAGTCGTTCGCGAGCAGCGAGCGCTGGCGCATCACGGAGCGCGTCGAGCGCCTCAACCACCTGGGCTTCGACATCGAGGAACTGGCCATCAAGACCGATGAGACCGGAACGACGGTGCGCATCCAGCCCAAGGTCGTCGACGCGGGCCACCACCAGCGCCGCCTGCTGCGCCTCACCGGCCTCGACGCCGAGGAGAACCAGGCCCGCCGTCTACTCAACGACCTCGACTCCTACGGTGTCGCCTACGGCAACCCCGACGCCGACGAGGAGATGATGGCGCACGAGTGGCTGGTGCGGGTGTTCGAACCCGTCGTGCGTGCCATCCCGCGTGAGCTCAAGGGCAAGCTCGAGCCCGCCGAGGTGTTCCACCAGCTGCTCGACCACCGCTGGTACATGGCGCAGAACGCCAGCCGGGATATCCCGCTGGCCGAGGCCGTAACCTCGTACGTGCAGGATGTGCTGCGGCACCGTCGCGACGAGGCCACCGTCATCGATCCGCCCACCACGCCGATCAGCCTCCCCGACCTCGAAGCCGAAGGCATCGACGCCGACGAGGCCGAGGCCGACGACTGGCGTCTGAACGTCTGACCGCCGGCCCCGACCGCCCGCGCGGACGGTGATGTCATTCACATCGACCGCCGCGCCCCTCGGCACCCTGCCCCCGCACTGGGTGGCCCAAATTCGCTAGTCCGGGGACGCATCCGACTAGCAATAATGGGCCAGTCACGGCTGGAGGCCGGGTTGGTCGTGCCGATGCAGCACGCGGCCATCTTCTCCGGTGGCCAGGAAAAAACGGCGCAGACCAACCCAGCGGGATGATCTGCGCCGTTTCGGGTGCAGGGCGGGCTGTTACGCCTGCGCGGCGGCCGCCTTCGCGACCTTCGCTGCAAGAGCGTCCGCGCGCAGCTTGGAGATCTCATACAGGGTGACGCCGGCGGCGATTCCGGCGTTCAGCGACTCGGTGTTCGCGTTGATCGGGATCGAGACGATGGCGTCGCAGGTCTCGGTGACGAGGCGGGACAGGCCCTTGCCCTCGCTGCCGACGACCACGACGATGGGGCGCTCCGCGTAGCCGAGGCCGAGCTCGGGCAGCTGCGTGTCGCCGCCGCCGTCGAGGCCGATCACGAGCATGCCGCGTTCCTTGAGCGCCTTGAGCGTCTGGGTGAGGTTGCTCGCCATGGCGACGGGCAGGCGCGCGGCCGCACCGGCCGAGGTCTTCCACGCCGACGCGGTGACGCCCACCGAGCGACGCTGCGGCACGATGACGCCGTGGCCGCCGAACGCGGCGGTGGAGCGGATGATCGCACCGAGGTTGCGCGGGTCGGTGATGCCGTCGAGGGCCACGAACAGCGGCTTGTGGCCGCGGCTGATGGTGAGGTCGAGCAGCTCCACCGGGTGCGCGTACTCGTACGCGGGCACCTTGAGCGCGAGGCCCTGGTGCACGGCGTCCTTGCCCGAGAGCCGGTCGATCTCGGGGCGCATGACCTCGAGCACCGGGATGTTGCGGGTCGTCGCGAGCTTGAGGACTTCCTTGACCCGGTCATCCATTTCGATGCGCGTGGCCACGTAGAGCGCCGACGCGGGGATCTTGGCGCGCAGGGCCTCGAGCACCGAGTTGCGGCCGGTGACGACCTCGAACTCGGCCTCGGACTTGGCCTTGCGGGTGGAGGAGCCGCCGCCGCCGGTGTTGCCGGTGCCGGTGTTGCGGCCCGAGCGCGGGGCGCCGGAGCCGGAGCCGCCGGGTGCGCGGCTGCGTCCGCCGCCGGCCGCGGCGAAGCGGTCCTTGGCGGCCTTGGCCTTGCCGGCGGGGTGGTACGGCCGGTCTTCGGCCTTGGGGGTGGGCTTCTTGCCCTCGAGGGCCTGACGGCCCTGTCCGCCGGAGCCGACCTGCGGTCCCCTGCTGCCCTTGCGCACCGCGCCGGTGCGCGACTTGCGGTCTGTGTTCTTCATCAGTCAAAACTCCAATGTGCACCCGACGGGGTGTCTTCGATGGTTATGCCGGCGGCGACGAGCTCGTCCCGGATACGGTCTGCGGCCGCGTAATCGCGGCTCTGCCTGGCGGTCTCCCGGTCGTCGAGCAGGCGCTCGACGAGGGCGGTGAGGGCCACCATGGCGGGTTCGTCTGTCGCAACGGCCCAGCCGGGCGACAGGGGGTTGATGCCGAGGACCTCGCTCATCGCGAGCACCTGGCCGCGGGCGGTCGCCGCGGCGTGCAGGTCTTCGGCGTCGAGGGCCGCGTTGCCGGCGCGCACGGTGTCGTGCAGCACGCCGAGCGCCTGCGGTACCGCGAGGTCGTCGTCCATGGCCTCGGCGAAGGCATCCGGAACGATCTCGACGCCGGAGCCGGCGAAGCGGGTGTCGGCCAGGCGCCGGTCGGCGCGGTCGAGGAAGCTCTCGATGCGTTCGAGGGCGGCCTCGGCCTCGGCGAGGGATCCCTCGTGGAAGTCGAGGGTGGAGCGGTAGTGCGCGGCACCGAGGTAGTACCGCACCACGATGGGGCGGGCCTGGTCGAGCAGTTCGGCCGCGTAGACCGAGTTGCCCAGCGACTTGGACATCTTCTGGCCGTTGGTGTTGACCAGGCCGTTGTGCACCCAGTAGTTGGCGAACGCGTCGCCGGCCGCGGTGGACTGCGCGAGCTCGTTCTCGTGGTGCGGGAAGCGCAGGTCGAGACCGCCGCCGTGGATGTCGAAGTGCGGGCCGAGGTAGCGGGCCGACATGGCGGAGCATTCGATGTGCCAGCCGGGCCGGCCGGAACCCCACGGGGACGCCCAGGCGGCCGAGGAGGGCTCACCCTCCTTGTGGCCCTTCCAGAGGGCGAAGTCGCGGGCGTCGCGCTTGCCGCGTGGGTCGGCGTCGGCGGCGGCTTCCATGTTGTCGGGATTCTGCCGGGTGAGTTCGCCGTAGGCGGGCCAGCTCTGGGTGTCGAAATACACGTCGCCGGACTCGTCCGCGGCCGGGTAGGCGTGGCCGGCATCGACGAGCCGGCCGATGATGTTCTGCATCTCCTGCACGCTCGCTGTCGCGCGCGGCTCGTAGGTGGGGGCCAGGATGCCGAGCTTCTGGTAGCCCGCGGTGAATTCCAGTTCGTAGCGGTAGGCCAGCGCCCACCACTGCTCGGTGGTGCCCTGGGCGTTCAGCAGGATCTTGTCGTCGATGTCGGTGACGTTACGGACGAAGGTGACGTCGTTGCCGCGGTAGCTGAGCCAGCGGCGCAGCTGGTCGTAGACCAGGGCGCTGCGCAGGTGACCGATGTGAGGGGACGATTGCACGGTGGGTCCGCAGACGTAGATACCCACCTGGCCGGGGACGATCGGCAGGAAATCGCGAAGGGCCTGGGCCTTCGAGTCGTATAGTCGCATGCTCACTGGCCCAGTTTAGGCGAGGGCCGGTAAATGCTCGGGTAGATGACCGCCGTGGCCAGCGCGGCGATGCCCTCGCCGCGCCCGGTGAAGCCGAGCGCGTCGGTGGTGGTGGCCGCTACGGACACCGGGGCGTGCAGGATGCCGCTGAGCAACTCCTCGGCTTCGGCCCGCCTCGGGGCGAGCTTGGGCCGGTTGCCGATGATCTGCACGGTGACATTGCCGACCTGGTACCCGGCCTCGTCGATCAGGCGCAGGGTCTCGCCGAGGAAGACCTCGCCGTGGGCGTCGGTGAGGCGGGGGTCGGCGGTGCCGAACACCTGGCCGATGTCGCCCAGGCCCGCGGCGGCGAGCAGGGCGTCGCAGATGGCGTGCACGGCGGCGTCCCCGTCGCTGTGCCCGGACAGGCCCCGCTCCCCCGGCCAGTGCAGGCCGGCCAGCCACAGGGCGCTGGTGTCGTCGAAGGCGTGCACGTCCAGGCCGGTGCCCACGCGCGGCAGAGCGGCGGGGGCCGGCTCGTTCTCGCCGAGCAGCAGTTCGGCGCGGCGGAGGTCCCAGGCGGTGGTGACCTTGAACGCCAGCGGGTCGCCGGGGATCATGGTGACGGGGTTGCCGGCCGCGGCGACGAGCGCCGCGTCGTCGGTGAGGTCTTGCGCGGCGGCATCCGTGCCCGGCAGGCCGGCGGCCCAGGCGAACGCGGCGTCGAGCATGGCACGGGGAAAGCCCTGCGGGGTCTGGACGGCCGACAGCAGCGACCGGTCGACGGTGCCCTGGATGGTGGCGTCGGCGGTGACGCTCTTGATGGTGTCGACCACGGGCAGTCCGGGCACGATGCCGTGGCCGGCCGCGCGCACCGCGGCGACGACGGCCGCGATGAGGCTGCTCGGGGTGAGCGCCCGGGCGGCGTCGTGCACGAGGACGACGCTGACGCCGGCGCGCACGGCGGCGAGCCCGCGGGCCACCGAGGCCTGGCGGGTGTCGCCGCCGGCCACGACGTCGAGGAATCCGGCGGCGGGCCCGGCCACGCGGGCGGCGATGCTGCGGGCCTCGTCGAGCTGGGCGTCGGGCGCCACGACGATCACCTGTGCGGGCTCGTCCAGGCCGAACACCCCGGTGAGGGCGTGTTCGAGGATGCTGTGCGCGCCGAGCGGCACGAACGCCTTGGGCTGGTCGCGGCCGAGCCGGCTGCCGCTGCCGGCGGCGACGACGATGACCGCGACGGCGGGAACCGGTAATTCAGTCATGTCTGGAGGCTATCTGGTGGGGCGCGGTGAGGCGGAGCGAAAAAGGTGGGGCCGAACATGCGACAGGCGGCACCGGTGGGCGCCGCCTGTCAGGGAACAGGGTGGGGTTACGAGGCGAGCACCTCGTCGAGCACGGTTGAGGCCTTCTCCTCGTCGGTCTTCTCGGCCAGAGCCAGTTCGGAGATGAGGATCTGCCGCGCCTTCGCGAGCATCCGCTTCTCTCCGGCGGACAGGCCGCGGTCCTGGTCGCGGCGCCACAGGTCGCGCACGACCTCGGACACCTTGATCACGTCGCCGCTGGCGAGCTTCTCGAGGTTGGCCTTGTACCGCCGTGACCAGTTGGTGGGTTCCTCGGTGAACGGGGCGCGCAGGACTTCGAAGACCTTGTCGAGGCCGTCCTGCCCGATGACGTCGCGAACGCCGACGAGGTCGACGTTCTCCGCCGGAACCTCGATGGTGAGGTCCCCCTGGGTGACATTGAGCTTCAAATACAGTTTTTCTTCACCCTTGATGATGCGAGTTTTCACCTCGGTGATCGTCGCAGCGCCGTGGTGGGGATAAACGACCGTTTCGCCGACTTCAAATAACATGTATTGATATCCCTTCAGCAACGTCTATGATACCACCCCACTCCGACACCCTCCGGAGAGCCCGATGAGCCTGGGGAGACGACGCGCCCGGGCGGGACGCATCCGTAAGGTAAACTCAACGGAAATCTGCAGCGTTCACGCCACTTCGGCTGAACGCTGAACTCTTGTGGAGGTCTTGTGAGAGCGCGAACCATGGCAACCGTCGTTGTGGCGGCCGGAATCCTGTTGGGAACGACCGGATGCAATCTGTACGCTCCCCAGGCGACGACGATCCACTACGACGCGAGCGACGGCGTGAGCGGCAACCTGGGCGACCTGGCCATCCGCAACGCGATCCTGCTCACCGATGACGGTGAGAACGCCAACCTGCTCGTGCACGTGGTGAACAAGAGCGCCAAGTCCGTCAACCTGCTCGTCCAGTACGAGGGCACCGACGAGAAGGTCACCCAGAGGGTGACCATCGACCCCAACGCCACCACCGAGATCGGCGTGCCCGGCGGAGAGAATGTGGGCGTGCAGAGCCTCAACGCCTCGGCAGGCTCGCTGTTCCCGGTGTTCTTCCAGTACGGCGACCTCACCGGCATCGAGCTGCTCGTTCCCGTTCTCGACGGCACGCTCGACGCGTACTCCACGCTGGTGCCCACCCCCACCCCCACCGTGGTGCCGACGTCGACGCCCGGCGTCACCGAGACGCCCACGGATGCCCCCACCACGACGCCGGAACCCACCACCGCGCCGGAGTAGCCCGCTCGAGTTGCAGCAGAATGCCCCCTGGCCGCGCGCCAGGGGGCATTTTTGCACCTCTCGACAGGACGACATCCGCCCAGATACGACAGAGTCCCCCTCCGGACGTGCTGAAGGGGGACCTTGCGGCAACTCAGGGCGGCCGGAGCCTGTTGTGGGTCAGGCCTCGAAGCGGTAGCCGAGCCCGCGCACGGTGACGAGCATCGTGGGCTCGGACGGGGTCACCTCGATGCGCGAACGGATGCGCTTGATGTGCACGTCGAGGGTCTTGGTGTCGCCGAAGTAGTCGGTTCCCCAGACCCGGTCGATCAGCTGGCCACGGGTGAGCACCCGGCCGGCATTGCGGAGCAGGAACTCGAGCAGCTCGAATTCCTTCAGCGGCATGTTCACCACGGCGCCGGAGACCGACACGGTGTGCCGCTCCAGGTCCATCCGCACGGTGCCGGCCGTCAGCACGCTGTCGTCGGCGTCGGCCGGGTCGGTGTGCCGACGCGAAACGGCGCGGATGCGCGCCAGCAGTTCCCGGGTCGAGTACGGCTTGGTGACGTAGTCGTCCGCCCCCAGCTCGAGCCCCACGACGATGTCCACCTCGGAGTCCTTGGCGGTGAGCATGATGATCGGCACGGCTGAGCGGGTGCGGATCTCGCGGCACACCTCGGTGCCGGGGATCCCGGGCAGCATCAGGTCGAGCAGCACCAGGTCGGCGCCGGCACGGTCGAACTCGGCCAGGGCGCTCGGGCCGTCCTCGGCAACGGCCACCTCGTAGCCCTCCCGTTCGAGCAGGAAGCTCAGCGGCTCGCTCAGCGCCTGCTCGTCTTCAACAAGAAGGATTCGGGTCATGGGGTGTCTCCTGTCGCCGCTGGAGCGGGGTGGGTGGCCTCGGGGAGGCGGATGGTGAAGGTCGAGCCGCTGCCGGGTTGGGACCAGACGCGGATGTCACCGCCGTGGATCTGCACCACGTGCTTGACGATGGACAGGCCCAGCCCGGTTCCGCCGGTGTTGCGGGAGCGGGCTTGGTCGACGCGGAAGAACCGTTCGAAGATGCGGTCGAGGTCGCTCTCCGGGATGCCGACGCCCTGGTCGGTGACGGTGACCTCGATCACGCCGTCGGTGACGCGGGCGCCCACACCGACCCGGGACCCGGGAGTCGAGTAGTGCACGGCGTTGGCCACCAGGTTGTGCACGGCCATCACGAGCAGGCGTTCGTCGCCGTACACCTGGGCGCGGCACTTCTTCCCCACTGCGATGGTGATGCGGTCGGCGTCGGCAACGACCCGGTTCTGGTCGACGCCCGCGGCCACGATGTCGTCGATGTCGAGCAGCTCGGGCTGCCGCAGCGCATCCTGGGCCTGCAGCCGGGACAGTTCGATAATCTCCTGGGTGAGCCGGGCCAGCCGGCCGGCCTCGGTGGTGAGCCGGTCGGCGAAGCGGCGCACCTGCACGGGCTCGTCCGCCGCATGCCCAAGGGCCTCGGCGAGCAGACCCACCGCGGCGATCGGGGTCTTCAGCTCATGGCTGATGTTGGCCACGAAGTCGCGGCGAACCTCGTCGAGCCGGAACGCCTCGGTGCGGTCCTCGGCCAGCAGCAGCACGTAACGAGAGCCCAGCCGGGCCAGGCGCACCCTGAGGTGCATGCTCGCGTCACCGAACGGGCCGCGGGAGAGCACGAGGTCTTCCGACACCGATTCGCCCGTGCGACGCACACCGCGGGCCAGTTCGAGGAGCTCCGGATGGGCCAGTTGCTGGTTCACCACGATGCCCATGGCCAGCGCGCCCGGAGAAGTCTTGATGACGTTGTTGGACGGGTCGAGCACCACGCCGGCGCTGTCGAGGGCGTCGAGAACCTGGTCGATGCCGTCGGGGACAGCGGGGTTGACCACTTCGGCAGCCCGTTTGCCGTGCCGCTCGGCCACATTGATGAGAGTCACGAACCCTCCACCGACGGTGAGGCCCAGTGCCAGGGACAGCAACACGAGCCACGTCGATTCCATTTCACCAGATTAGTGACTCTTGCACAGGGCTTTCGCAGCAGCAAGGGTGAGCACACGCTACTTTAGGAACTGTTCAATCGTGCGGCACCTGCCGTTAACCTGCGTTCGCCAGTATTGGCCGGGGGCCAGGCGGGTCTCATGCGTTCGCGCGCTTTGGCGCGACCAGGAAGGACCACACAAACACATGCGTGAAGTATTTCAGCAAGAGCTCGCCGAGGTGCAGGATCGTCTCGCCGAGATCGCGCGCCTCGTGGCCATCTCGATCGAGAAGGCCACCCACGCTTTCAACAAGTCGGATGTGGCGCTGGCCGAAGAGGTCATCGCCGACGACGACAAGATCGACGCCCTCACCGTAGAACTCGATGAGCTGGCCATCACCATCCTCGCCCGTCAGCAGCCGGTCGCCCGCGACCTGCGCATCGTGGTGAGCGCCCTGCGCATCAGCGCCTCGCTCGAGCGGATGGGCGACATGTCCACGCACATCTCCCAGCTGGCCAGGTACCGGTTCCCCGACAAGGTGATCCCCAAGAGCCTGCGCCCGACGTTCGCCGAGATGGGCGCGCTCGACGTGAAGATCGCGAAGATGCTCGCCGAGCTGCTCACCACGGAGGACATGCAGCTGGCCGAGGCGATCCGCAACGAGGACGACAAGGTCGATGCGCTGCACCTGAGCGTGTTCGACGCCGTGCTCGGCGAGACCTGGAAGGGCCAGGCCGCCGACACCGTCGACGCCACCCTGGCCAGCCGGTACCACGAGCGGTTCGCCGACCACGCGGTGTCGATCGCCAAGAAGGTGCAGTACCTGGGCACCGGCGACTGGCAGCAGCCGGCGTCGACCGAGGCCTAGATCTCGACAAGCCGCTGGTCTCGACCTGCACGCTGGCCGAGCTTGTCGAGACCTCGTGAGGGATCTCGACAAGCTCGATCACCGGTTCGGCTCGATCACCGCTTCGGCTCGATCAACGACAAAAGCCCCCGTCTTGCGACGGGGGCTTTTCTTGTGGGGTCTGGGGTTACTTCTTGCCCTGCGCGGCGACCGCTGCGGCGCCGGCCGCTGCGGCGGCGGGGTCGAGGTACTCGCCCGCACCGATGGGCTTGAGGTCTTCGTCGAGACGGTAGACCAGCGGGATGCCGGTGGGGATGTTCAGCTCGGCGATGTCGGCGTCGGAGATGCCGTCGAGGTGCTTGACCAGCGCGCGCAGGGAGTTACCGTGCGCGGTGACGAGAACGGTCTTTCCGGTGCGGAGGTCAGCGGCGATGTCGGACTCCCAGTAGGGCAGCATCCGTGCGATGACGTCCTTGAGGCTCTCGGTGCGGGGCACGTCGTCGCCGAGGTCGGCGTAACGGGCGTCGCCCACCTGGGACCACTCGGAGGAGTCGTCGAGCAGGGGCGGCGGCACGTCGAACGAACGACGCCAGGTCTGGAACTGCTCGGGACCGTACTTGGCCAGCGTCTCGGCCTTGTCCAGGCCCTGCAGGGCGCCGTAGTGGCGCTCGTTGAGGCGCCAGGAGCGCTTGACGTCGATCCACAGACGGTCGGCCTCTTCGAGGGCGATGTCGGCGGTCTGGATCGCGCGGGTAAGGCGCGAGGTGTGCAGGATGTCGGGCAGCAGGCCCGACTCGGCCAGCAGTTCGCCGGCGCGCAGCGCTTCGGCCCGGCCCTGGTCGCTCAGACGCACATCCACCCAACCGGTGAAGAGGTTTTGCTGGTTCCAGGTGCTGTTGCCGTGGCGGAGGAGGATGAGGGTATAAGGAGCAGACATGCTCCAACTCTAGCGAGCGGTCCGCCGCCCTGCCGCACCCGGCGGCGTGACGAAAGTCCCGCCGGATGCCGCCCGCTCAGCCGCGGGGAGCCCGCACGCCCAGCCGGGGCAGCCGGGGAATCTCGGCGACGGAGCCGGCCGATTCGGGCACGATGACCTCCTGGCTGGCGGTGATCGAGAGGCCCTGCGAGAGCACGTGCAGCGTCACCGTGCCGGGCACGGTGCGCTTGATCACGGCGAGCGCGATCGGACCGAGCTCGTAGTGGATGGCGCTGGAGGTGATGGTGCCCACGGTGCGACGCTCGGGCTCGCCGCCGGCGACGAACCGGTCGCCCTGCACCTCGTCGCCGTGGGCGGGCAGCACGGAGTCGGAGCCGTCGAGGTGCAACAGCACCAGCCGGCGGGGCGGGTGGCCGAGGTTGTGCACCTTGGCGATGGTCTCCTGGCCTCGGTAGCAGCCCTTGTTGAGGTGCACGGCGGTGCGCAGCCAGTCCAGTTCGTGCGGGATGGTGCGCTCGTCGGCGTCGAGGGCACCGCGCGGCCGCCAGGCGGCGATGCGCAGCGCCTCCAGGGCCAGCAGACCGGCGGCGGCCACGGTACCGGCCGCCACGGCGTCGCGGAGGGCCGGCAGCGCCGACCGGTCGATGAGCACCTCGCTCCACTGCCAGGCCGCGCCGGGGTGGCCGGTCTCGGCGGCGTACTGCCAGCCGCCCGGGGTCACGGCGTTCCAGGGGTCGTGCCAAACGAGCGGCACCCCGTTCGGGCTCGCGGGGGTGAGCGCCACGGCGGCCGGGTCGGCGGCCATGGTGCCGATGGTGGCGTAGGCGAGGGTGTGGTCGACGACCTGCACCCGCAGGGTGAAGCGCATCCGGTCGAGCCAGGCGTGCAGGCCGGGCAGCTCGGCGGCCTCGACAAGCAGCCAGCTCTCGACGCCGTCGTCGACAAGCGCGATGGCGTACTCAAGGTGCCCGGATGGGTCGAGCAGCAGAGTCTCGGTGGACTGGCCGGGGGTGAGCCCGCGCAGCTCCTGGCTGGACATGGAGTTCAGCCAAGTGAGCCGGTCGGGGCCGGAGATGGAGAGCACACCGCGGTGGGACAGGTCGACGACGGCAGTGCCGCCCAACAGCCGACGCTGTTCGGCGTTCGGTCCGCCGTAGTGCGCGGCCACGCCGGCGTCAATGCCCTCGGCTCCGACGGCACCGTCCAGGCTCAGCAGCGGTGAGGCTGCGGCGGGTACGGACGGGGCGGCGGTGCTCATCGGGTCTCCTTCATAACGGCGTCTACAACGGCGTTGGGTGGCGGGCACTCGATCCGGCGCCTCGATGCGGGAGGGTCGACAGCGGGAACACGAGGCCCATATGCTAACCCAACGGGCTGTGCGGCATCGGGTATTCCCGCCCGGCGGCCGGAACCCGTGAGACAGCGAAAGTCACCGATGACACTTCCCGCCCGTTACGTCGCGGCCCTCCGCCTGCTCGCGGCGCTGACCACGGTGGTCGCGGTGGCCGCCACGTTCCTGGACACGGCCGGGCGCGGCACGGTGAACCCGTTCAACTTCTTCGGCTTCTTCACCATCCAGGGCAATATCCTCGCGGCCGTCGTGCTGGGCGTCACCGCCGTGCTCGGCCTGCGGGGCCGGCGGGTGTCCCCCGGCCTGGAACTGGCCCGCGCGGCGACCACGGCCTACATAATCGTGGTCGGGCTCGTCTACAACACCCTGTTGACCGGCCTCACCGGCGGGGTCACGCTGCCGTGGGCCAACACCATGCTGCACGTGGTGTTCCCGCTGTATTGCTTGGTGGACTGGCTGCTCGTAGCCGACCGGGGCGCCCAGCCGTGGCGGCGGCTCTGGACGGTGCTGGTCTACCCGGTGCTCTGGACCACTGTGGTGTTGCTGCGCGGGGCGACGGATGGCTGGGTGCCGTACCCGTTCCTCAGCCCGACCATGGGGTACGGCTCGGTCTTCGGCTACGTGCTGCTGATCGCGGTGGCCTTCATCGCCGCGGGCGCGGCAGTGTTCGGCCTGAGCCGGGTGCGCATCCTCACGGTGCCGCCGGCGGCCGAAACGCCCGGGCCGGGCTGGCGGGCTGCCTAGTCCGGTCTGGCGGTCTGCCTAGGAGGACGCCCGGCTGAGCCGGCCGGAGGCGTGCGTGCGCAGGTCCTGGCCGAGGGCGGCGATGTCCCACGCCCAGAGCAGGTGGCTGTCGACCAGGCCGTAGAGCCGGGTCGCAGCCGCGTACGGCTTGGCGCCGCTGGTCTGCACGATCGCGTCGGTGGCGAGGTCGATCCGGGGGCCCTTGACCTGGCCGAGGTAGAGCTCCAGGGTTCCGCCGGGATGCACGAGGCTCACCTCGATGTCGAAGCCGCCGTCGGTGTTCCGCAGGGTCTCCACCGCCTCGGCGGTCTGGAACGGGGCGGGGCCGACGCCGGGGAGCAGGCCAGGGCCCGCATCGCCGGCTTGCTGCGGACGGCTGAGCCGCCAGTACCCGGTCTCGGTCACCAGTGGGATCGGGGTCGCGGCTTCTACGGGCTCACCGGTGGCGCCGTCTGAGTCGGGCGCTGACGCATCCGTCGCCGGGGTCTCGGGCTCGAGCCAGGTGTAAGAGCTGTAGTTGAGGTGCGGCAGGCCGTCATGGCTGAAGCTGATGCGCTGCCCGAACTCGCGGGTGACGGTTTCGCCGTCGACCGTGTAGTCGAGGATTCCCGATCCTTCCCAAACCCCGATCAACCACGACAGGGGGACGAGCTCGGACGGCAAGCCGACCGGAAGTTCGTACACGTTACCGCTGGCCGCGGAACAGCTTGAACAGCACGACGCCGGAGACCCAGGCGATCGACAGGCTGGCCAGCGCGAGGAGGCCCAGGAACAGGATTTCGAGTGCGAGCGTTGACATGCCCCAACTCTAGCCTCTGACGGGCGCGGCAGGCCCGAATCGGGCGGAGAGTCTGTGGTGCGGTGGCTTCGCGGCCTCACGGGATCTCGACAGGCTCGATCAACGCGTTGGGACGACCCGTGCGTGAGCCGACCTACGGGTCGTTCCCGCCTCGGCGGTCGAGCTTGTCGAGACCTGGTGACGGGCAGTGATGGGGGCCGGACCTCGACAGGCTCGATCAGCGCATGGTTGCGGGATCTCGACAGGCTCGATCAACGCATGGGGGAGGGATCTGGACAGGCTCGATCAACGCGTTGGGACGACCCGTGCGTGAGCCGACCTACGGGTCGTTCCCGCCTCGGCGGTCGAGCTTGTCGAGACCTGGTGACGGGCAGTGATGGGGGCCGGATCTCGACAGGCTCGATCAACGCATGGGGGCGGGATCTCGACAGGCTCGATCAACGCATGGTTGCGGGATCTCGACAGGCTCGATCAACGCGTTGGGACGACCCGTGCGTGAGCCGACCTACGGGTCGTTCCCGCCTCGGCGGTCGAGCTTGTCGAGACCTGGTGACGGGCAGTGATGGGGGCCGGATCTCGACAGGCTCGATCAGCGTGGGGTTGCCGGATCTCGACAGGCTCGATCAACGCATGGGGGCGAGATCTCGACAGGCTCGATCAGCGTGTGGTTGCGGGATCTCGACAGGCTCGATCAACGCGACAGGCTCGATCAACGCGACAAGCTCGATCGACGTCTGTGGGGGCGGCTCAGACCAGACCGTAGAAGGCGAACACGCCGGTGGCTGTGGCCAGGACTGTGACGGCGCCGACCAGGCTGAGGGTGACCCGGTGCACGTAGCCCTCTTTCTGTCCCGTGGACAGCTGAGCGGCCAGCGTGAGGATGGTGCAGCCGGCCAGCGACAGGCTGACCCAGACCAGCCGGTTTTCCGGGGCGACGAGCGCGCCGGTCAGGACCGCGCAGACCACGGCGACCAGCCAAATCATCACTACACTCAAACGCTTCCAGCTCACTGTCCCATTCTGCACGCCCAAGTGTCTTTCCGTGGCACGCTAGGATGGGCCGCACGATACTTGGAGGACCTGCGTGGCGCAGCTGTTGATCCTAACCTCGGCTATGAACGACGAAGTTCTTCCAGCCCTGGCGTTGCTGTCGCACAGCACACGACTCATTCCGGCACAGCCGGATCAGCTCATCACCGCGCCCGATTCCGACCTGATCCTGGTCGACGCCCGGTCCAATCTGATGGCCGCCAAGTCGCTCTGCCAGATCCTGCGCACCACCGGAAGCAGCGTGCCGTTGCTCCTCGTCATCACCGAGGGCGGCCTCACCGCCGTCAGCCCCGACTGGGGCGTGGACGACGTCGTGCTCGACACGGCCGGACCCGCCGAGGTGGATGCGCGCATCCGCCTGGCCGCCGGGCGCACGCCGCACAACGAGCCCTCCCCCACCATCCGCGCCGCCGGCGTCGTCATCGACGAGGCCAGCTACTCGGCCAAGGTGCACGGCAAGCCGCTCGACCTCACCTACAAGGAGTTCGAGCTGCTGCGCTTCCTCGCCGCGCACCCCTCCCGGGTGTTCACCCGCGAGCAGCTGCTCAGCGAGGTCTGGGGTTACGACTACTTCGGCGGCACCCGCACCGTCGACGTGCACGTGCGGCGCCTGCGCGCCAAGCTCGGCGACCAGGAATCCCTGATCGGCACCGTGCGCAACGTCGGCTACCGGTTCAACGTCTACGAGGAGGACGGCGAACGTGTCGCTCACTCTGTCGGCTCCTGACCTCTCCGACACGGCCTTCGCGGCCCGGTTCCACGATGTCGCCGACGCGAGCGCGCACACGGATGGCTATCGCCCGTTCAACGAACAGGCCATGCTCGACGCCCGCTCCGGCCGGCGCTCGCCGCAGCTGCTGATCGAGGGCGAGGACGCCGTCGGCGCCGCGATCTTCGGCCGCGGCGAGATCGACCTGGTCGTGCACCCGCGATACCGCCGCCGGGGCCACGCCACGGCCGCGCTGCGCCGCCTGTTCGAGGACGAGGGCGGCATGTCCGGCGACCTCACCGCCTGGGCGCACGGCGACCACCCCGCGGCCCGCCGCCTCGCCGACAGGTTCGGCTTCAGCGCCGAGCGCACCCTGCTGCAACTGGAACGCCCGCTCACGGACGCGGACGCCGAGACGACGCCGGAGCTGCCGAGCGGCCTGATCATCGACACCTTCCGCCCGGCACCGGCCGGCGACGCCGCGGAGTGGGTGCGGCTGAACGCCCTCGTCTTCGCCACGCATCCGGAGCAGGGCGCCATCACCGAGGCCGACCTCGCCGATCGGATGGACGAGCCCTGGTTCGACGCCGGCGACCTGCTCCTGGCCCGCGACACCCAGGCCGGCGAGCCCGGCCGGATCGTCGGATACAACTGGCTCAAGATAGAGCCCGGCGCCACGCTCGGTGAGATCTACGTGCTCGGTGTGCACCCGGATGCCGCGGGAGCCGGCCTCGGCCGCGCCCTCATGCTCGCGGGCCTGCGGCGCCTCCGCGAGCGCGGTTGCACGGCCGTCGAGCTTTACGTCGAGGCCGAAAGCGCCGGCCCGGTGCGGCTGTATCGCAGCCTCGGTTTCGCCGACCGCACCGTGGATGTGCAGTACCGCAGGGCGCCGCGTTAAGACTCCGTTCACCGTGGGCGTCGCGCCCGCTCGGCGCCGGGTGTCAAGATGGACAGATGGACGGCGACAACATCCCAGGCACCTCGGGGCTCGAGAGTGAACTTGACGACGATTTTGACCCTCAGATCGGCAAAAACGATCCGGCGCTTCCGAGCGAGCGGTACCTCGACCGCGAGCTGAGCTGGCTGGCGTTCAACCAGCGGGTGCTCGAGTTGGCCGAAGACCCGGCACTTCCGGTGCTCGAACGCGCGAACTTCCTGGCCATCTTCGCCAGCAACCTCGACGAATTCTTCATGGTGCGCGTCGCCGGCCTCAAGCGCCGCATCCTGACTGGCCTGGCCGTGCCCACCAACGTCGGCCGTGCCCCGCAGGATGTGCTCTCCGACATCTCGAAGGCCGCCCACGTGCTGCAGAACCGGCACGCCCACGCGTTCCAGGAGCTCGTGCGCCCGGCCCTGGCCGAGCACGGCGTGGACATCGTCACCTGGGACAGCCTGAACGACGAGGACCGCCGGTCGCTGCGGGGCTACTTCTCCAACCAGATCTTCCCGGTACTGATGCCGCTGGCCGTCGACCCGGCGCATCCGTTCCCCTACATCTCCGGACTCTCGCTCAACCTGGCCGTGCGGCTGCACAGCTCCAAGACCGGCAAGCAGGAGTTCGCCCGGCTCAAGGTGCCCTCGATGCTGCCCCGCTTCGTGCGGGTGGACCGCACCGAATCGGTCGACAAGGTGCGGTTCATCACCCTCGAAGACCTCATCGCCAACCACCTCGAAGACCTGTTCCCCGGCATGGACATCCTCGAACACCACGTCTTCCGGGTCACCCGCAACGAAGACGTCGTGATCGAGGAAGACGACACCGAGAACCTCATCAAGGCCCTCGAGAAGGAGCTGCTGCGCCGCCGGTTCGGCCCGCCCATCCGCCTCGAGGTCACCGAGGACATGGACGAGGTGACCCTGGGACTGCTCGTGCGCGAGCTCGACGTGACCGAGCAGGAGGTGTACCGACTGCCCGCACCGCTGGACCTCGGCGGCCTGTTCGACCTGCGCATCGATCGCCCGGACCTGCACTACACGAAGCACGTGCCCACCACGGCCGCGCAGTTGCTCACCGGCGAACCCAACGAGACCCCGGACATCTTCCGCGCCATCAGCCGCGGCGACGTGCTGCTGCACCACCCGTACGAGTCGTTCGCGACGAGCGTGCAGGCGTTCCTCGAGCAGGCCGCCGCCGACCCCAATGTGCTGGCCATCAAGCAGACCCTGTACCGCACCTCGGGCGACAGCCCCATCGTGGAGGCGCTGATCGCCGCCGCGGAGTCGGGCAAGCAGGTGCTCGCGCTGGTGGAGATCAAGGCCCGCTTCGACGAACAGGCCAACATCTCCTGGGCGCGCAAGCTCGAGAAGGCCGGTGTGCACGTGGTCTACGGGCTCGTCGGGCTCAAGACGCACTGCAAGCTCGCGCTCGTGGTGCGTTACGAGAAGGGCGTGCTGCGGCACTACAGCCACATCGGCACGGGCAACTACAACCCCAAGACCAGCCGCATCTACGAAGACATGGGGCTGCTGACCGCGGATGACCAGGTCGGCAAGGACCTCACGCGGCTGTTCAACGAGCTCTCCGGCTACGCCATCGAGAAGAAGTTCAAGCGCCTGCTGGTGGCCCCGCTGCACCTGCGCAAGGCCCTGCTCAAGCGCATCGCCGACGAGACCGCGAACGCGGCGGCCGGCAAGCCGTCGGGCATCCGGATCAAGGTGAACTCGATGGTCGACGAGGACATCATCGACGCGCTCTACCGGGCCAGCCAGGCCGGGGTGCCGATCGACGTGTGGGTGCGCGGCATCTGCAGCCTCAAGCCGGGCGTGCCCGGCATGAGCGAGAACATCCGGGTGCGCTCGATCCTGGGCCGCTACCTCGAGCACTCGCGGATCTTCTGCTTCCACACGCTGGGCGAGCCGCAGGTGTTCATCGGCAGCGCCGACATGATGCACCGCAACCTCGACCGCCGGGTGGAGGCGCTCGTGCGCCTGGTCGACCCGCGGCACCTCACCGAGGTGGACGCCCTGTTCACCCGCGCCATGGACGAGCGCACCTCGTCGTGGTGGCTCGACGAGAACGGCGAGTGGACCCGGCACCACCAGGACGCCGAGGGCAAACCCCTCGACGACATGCAGAACCGGCTGATGCAGCAGATCGGGCAGCGGAAGCGCCCGGTGAGCCGCCGATGAGCGACGCCGCCACGGCCGTGTACGCGGCCGGCGCAGTTTGCTGGCGCCTGATCGACGGCAAGATGCACGTTCTGCTGATCCACCGCACCGTACACGGCGACATCACCATCCCCAAGGGCAAGGTCGACCCCGGCGAGACACTGCCGGTCACGGCCGTGCGGGAGATCGAGGAGGAGACCGGCCTGGCCATCGCGCTCGGCGTGCCGCTGGGCGTGTCCGAGTACCCGATGCCCAACGGCAAGGACAAGATCGTGCACTACTGGGCCGCCGAGGTGCTGCCGGAGCACATCCTCAAGTCCACCTTCGTGCCCAACGGCGAGGTGGCCGCCCTGGAGTGGGTGACCATCAAGAAGGCCAGGACCTACCTCAGCTACGCCCAGGACGTGGAGATCATCGACGCGTTCGCCCGCCTCGTGGCGCAGGGCATCACGAGCACCTTCGCGATCATCGCGCTCCGCCACGCCAAGGCCACCCCGCCGCACGACTGGCCGGGACCCGACGCCACCCGCCCGCTCAGCGCACGCGG
This sequence comes from Cryobacterium arcticum, assembly GCF_001679725.1. Lineage (NCBI taxonomy): Bacteria > Bacillati > Actinomycetota > Actinomycetes > Micrococcales > Microbacteriaceae > Cryobacterium > Cryobacterium arcticum. The sequence goes on from NZ_CP016282.1 coordinate 3,143,582, forward strand.
TGTGACGCAGGCCGCAGCCGTGGCCGGCACCGTGAGCGCCTGGCATCCGCAGCGCATCTTCACGAGCACCGCCACCCGCTGCGTCACCACCGTCGCCCCGCTGTCGGCGGCCACCGGTGTGCCGTTCAAGCGCACCGACCTGATCAGCCAGGACGCCTGGGAAGACGGCACCTCGGATGTGCGCCACAGCGTGGGCAAACGCATCCGCGCCCGCAAGACCGCCGTGCTCTGCAGCCACGGACCGGTGTTGCCCGACATCCTGCGGGAGATCGCCCTGGCGACCGGTTCGCCGGTGACCCAGCAGGTCTCCAACGCCGCAGCGCTCGCGCCCAGCGGGTTCTCCGTCGTGCACCTCTCCAGTGACAACCCGAGCGCGGGCATCCTCGCGATCGAGACCCACCCGCCGCGCCTATAGACCGCCGCGACCAGAGCGCCCACAGCCCCGGAACGGGCTGCGGGCGCTCTGTCGTCGAGCCCGAAGCGACGGATGCCGTTTACCTCCCGTTCACCCGGGAGGGGGAGTGTCGTTAACCACAGCGAATAGCGTCTGACGAGGGCCAGCACCGGCCCATGTTCGCGGGATTCTCCTGCGATCGCATTCCCTGTATTCGACCTGAAAAGGATCCTTGTGAATCTCATGCGTATTGGCCGCCCCGCGGTCATTGCCATCGCCGCAGCCCTCGTTCTCTCCTCCTGCGCGTCGAACGAAACACCCGCCAGCACGGGTTCCGACGCCCCGACCGAGAGCACCCTGTCCGGCACGATCAACGCCGCAGGCGCCTCGTCGCAGGGCTCGGCCCAGGAGGCCTGGATCTCCGCCTTCCAGACGGCCAACCCGGACGTCACCATCAACTACGACCCGTCGGGCTCCGGCGCCGGTCGCGAGACCTTCATCGCCGGCGGCAGCGACTTCGCCGGTTCGGACTCCTACCTCAACGACGACGAGCTCGCCGGCACCTTCGCCGCCTGCGCGCCGGACACCACGGCCGTCGACCTCCCCGTCTACATCTCCCCCATCGCCGTGATCTTCAACGTCGAGGGCGTCACCGACCTCAACCTCGACGCTGCCACCCTCGCCAAGATCTTCAAGGGCGACATCACCACCTGGAACGACCCGGCCATCGTCGCGCTGAACGCCGACGCCAAGCTTCCGGCCACCGCGATCACCGCCGTGCACCGCTCGGACGACTCGGGCACCACCAAGAACTTCTCCGACTACCTCAACCAGAACGCCGCTGACGTCTGGACCGAGAAGCCGGCCGACCCGTTCCCGTACCAGTCCGGTGAGGGCGCCCAGGGCACCTCCGGTGTCGTCGACGCCGTCACCAACGGCACCGGCACCATCGGCTACGCCGACGCCTCGCGCGCCGGTGACCTCGGAGTCGCCAAGATCAAGGTCGGCGAGGAATTCGTCGGTTACACCGCCGAGGCCGCAGCCGCCGTCGTCAACGACTCCCCGCTCGTCGACGGCCGTGCCGACAACGACCTGGCCATCAAGCTGAACCGCACCACCACCGACGCGACGCACTACCCGCTCGTTCTGGTCAGCTACGCCGTGGTCTGCACCGAGTACGCGGACGCCGCACAGGGCGCCCTCGTCAAGGAGTACGTCGGCTACATGGCCAGCGAGGCCGGCCAGGAAGTCGCCGCGTCTTCCGCCGGCGCCGCACCGCTCTCCAGCGACCTGCAGTCCAAGGTCGCCGCGGTTCTCGACACCCTCAAGTAAACATCCGCTGAGCCCACACCTCAGCACCCTGCCCGGCCGGGCTTCCGCGTTGCACGCGGTCGCCCGGTCGGGCACACTGAGGCGTGGGGTCAGGCTTCAGATCCACCCGTACCGGTAAGACCCAGCCCCTCAGGGAGACGCTCGGAATGACGACCGCAGTTGACCGTATTGCGATCAAGGCCAAGGAACGACCGGGCGACCGTATCTTCTCCACGGCCACCGTGGTGGCCGGCAGCCTTATCTTGGCGGTGCTCGCCGCCGTCGCCGCCTTCCTCCTGATCCAGAGCATCCCCGCCTTCGTGGCGCCGGCGGATGCCTTCAAGGGGGAATTCACCAACTTCTGGTCCTACGTGCTGCCGCTGGCCTTCGGCACCGTCTGGTCCGCGTTCCTGGCGCTGCTGATGGCAGTACCAGTGGCCATCGCCGTGGCCCTCTTCATCTCGCACTTCGCGCCGCGCAAACTCGCGCAGGGTCTGGGCTACCTCATCGACCTGCTCGCCGCGGTTCCCTCGGTGGTCTTCGGTCTCTGGGGCATCGGCGTGCTGGCCCCGCTCGTGCAGCCGTTCTACGCCAACCTGGTCGACTGGTTCGGCTGGTTCCCGCTCTTCGCCGGTCCGGTCTCCGGAACCGGTCGCACCATCTTCACCGTTGCCATCGTGCTGGCCGTGATGGTGCTGCCGATCATCACCGCCATCTGCCGCGAGATCTTCCTGCAGACCCCGGTGCTCTACGAGGAAGCCTCGCTGGCCCTCGGCGCCACCCGGTGGGAAATGATCACCATGGCCGTGCTGCCGTTCGGCCGCGCCGGCATCATCTCCGCCGCCATGCTCGGCCTGGGCCGCGCGCTCGGCGAGACCATGGCCGTGGCCATGGTGCTCTCCCCCAGCCCGCAGGTGATCTTCCAGCTGCTCACCTCGCAGAACTCCACCACGATCGCCGCGAACATCGCGCTGAACTTCCCTGAGGCACACGGCGTGGGCGTCAACATCCTGCTCGCCACCGGCCTCATGCTCTTCGTCATCACGCTGGTCGTCAACATGATCGCCCGCGTGATCATCAACCGCCGCAAGGCCTTCTCTGGAGCGAATTGATGAGCACCATGACCGTCTCGTCTCCCGTCAGCAACTCCCTCACCGCCGGCAAGCTGCCCAAGAACACGCCCCTGATGGTGCTCGTGGCCAGCTGGCTCGTGGTGGGTGCGTTCTTCGTGGTGATCTTCCTCTCCGGCGCCACGGAGAGCTTCAACTGGGCCGGCACGCTGTTCTTCGGCACCGTGCTCTACTGCGTCGCCCTGTTCCTGTTCTCCTACTTCGTCGAGGGGGTGCGCCGGGCCAAGGACCGCCTGGTCACCGCGGTCGTCGCCATCGCGTTCGTGGTGGCGCTGATCCCGCTGATCTCCCTGGTGGGCACCACCGTGGTCAACGGCCTGCCCGCCTTCCTCACCCCCACCTTCTTCACGGAGTCGCAGCGCAACGTCGTCGGCGCCGGCGGTGGCGCCCTGCACGCGATCGTGGGCACGCTCTTCGTCACCGGGCTCGCCACGCTCATCTCGGTGCCGATCGGCCTGCTCACCGCGATCTACCTCACCGAGTACGGTCGCGGCCGGCTCGCCCGCGGCATCACGTTCTTCGTCGACGTGATGACCGGCATCCCCTCGATCGTGGCCGGCCTGTTCGCCTACGCGCTGTTCTCGCTGCTGTTCAACGACCCGGGCATCCGGTTCGGCTTCGGCGGGTCGGTGGCGCTGTCGGTGCTGATGATCCCCGTGGTGGTGCGCTCGAGCGAGGAAATGCTCAAGCTGGTGCCCAACGAACTGCGCGAGGCCGCGTACGCGCTCGGCGTGCCGAAGTGGCTCACCATCGTGAAGGTCGTGCTGCCCACCTCGCTGGCCGGCATCGTCACCGGTGTGATGATCTCGATCTCCCGCGTCATCGGCGAGACCGCACCGCTGCTGATCATCGCGGGCTTCACCGCCAGCATGAACTACGACATGTTCAGCGAACGGATGATGACCCTGCCGGTGTTCGTGTACAACCAGTACGCCAGCCAGGGTGCCGACTCGCAGGCGTACATCGACCGGGCCTGGGCCGGCGCGCTCACGCTCATCGTGATCGTGATGCTGCTCAACCTCATCGCCCGTCTCGTCGCACGCACCTTCTCCCCCAAACTCGGCCGCTGACGCCGCCGCCACTCGTACAGTTCACCCAGATTCGAAGGAATACATGTCCAAGCGCATTGAAGTCAACGACCTCGACGTCTACTACAGCAAATTCCTCGCCGTCGAGGGCGTGACGCTCACGATCGAGCCGCGCACCGTGACCGCTCTGATCGGCCCAAGCGGCTGCGGCAAGTCGACGTTCCTGCGCACCCTCAACCGCATGCACGAGGTCATCCCGGGCGCCCACGTGGACGGTGAGGTGCTCATCGACGGCAACAACCTCTACGGCCCCGGCGTGGACCCGGTGCTCGTGCGCCGCCAGGTGGGCATGGTCTTCCAGCGGCCCAACCCGTTCCCCACCATGTCGATCGGCGACAACGTGCTCGCCGGCGTCAAGCTCAACAACCGGCGGATGCCCAAGAGCGACGCCGACGCGCTGATCGAGAAGTCGCTGCAGGGCGCGAACCTCTGGAACGAGGTGAAGGACCGCCTGGACAAGCCAGGCTCGAGCCTCTCCGGCGGCCAGCAGCAGCGGCTCTGCATCGCCCGTGCCATCGCCGTGCAGCCCGACGTGATCCTGATGGACGAGCCCTGCTCTGCCCTCGACCCGATCTCCACGCTCGCGATCGAGGACCTCATCGAAGAGATGAAGACCGACTACACGATCGTCATCGTGACGCACAACATGCAGCAGGCCTCCCGCGTCTCCGACCGCACCGCGTTCTTCAACATCGCGGGCACCGGCAAGCCCGGCAAGCTCATCGAGTACGACGACACCACCACGATCTTCTCCAACCCCACCGTGCAGGCCACTGAGGACTATGTCTCCGGCCGCTTCGGCTAAACCCGCACCACGCAGAAACGCCCGGCAGGCCTCTCGGCCCGCCGGGCGTTTCTGCGTTCCAGTCCGCGAGGTGGTCTCACAGACGCGCCCCTACGTTGGTCGCGAACCAGGACACCTCACCGGGTCTCGACAAGCTCGACCGACGGGATGGTGGCGGACCGAAACACCTCACCCGGTCTCGACAAACTCGCCCAACGGGATGGGCGCGTGGGCCGACCTGTGGGTCGTTCCCGCCTCGGCGGTCGAGCCTGTCGAGACCTCGCAAGACAGCCCCCGGACGCAACCACGCGCCGGACGACGGGATGGAGGCACACCGGGACACCTCACCGGGTCTCGACAAGCTCGCCCAACGGGATGGGCGCGTGAGCCGACCTGTGGGGCGTTCCCGCCTCGGCGGTCGAGCCTGTCGAGACCTCGCAAGACAGCCCCCGGACGCAACCACGCGCCGGACGACGGGATGGGGGCACACCGGGACACCTCACCGGGTCTCGACAAGCCCGAGCAGCGGAAAGGGTGCGTTCCGCAGGCCAGCCCGCCCAGTCTCGACGGGCCCGACCAGACTGGGCACTAGGAGCCGGTGCGGGCCAGCAGGGACGCGTTCAGGGTTCGGGTGAGCTCGTCGTCGTGGGGGAACTCCACGCCGTCCAGCGCGGTGACGGCGACCGCGAGGCGCACGCTGGAGACCAGCCACGCCGCATCCGCCGACCGGAGCTCGTCGACCGTGACGTCGCGGTACTCGACGCTCTCACCGTGCTCGGTGAGGTACTCGAACACGCTCTGCTGCGTGGTGCCGTGCAGGATCGCACCGCTAGGCGCCGGGGTGACGTAGCGTCCGTCGGTGCGGAGGATGACGCTGGAGGTGGGACCCTCCATGACATAACCGTCGTGGGTGAGGAAGATCGTGTCGTCGGCGCCGCGTCGCTTGGCCTCGCGCAGGGCGGCCATGTTGATGGCGTAGCTGAGGGTCTTCGCGCCCATCAGCAGCCAGGGCGCTTCCTCGGCAACGCCACGCGGGTAACCGCGGTCGAGGGTGATCACCTTGACGCCGTGCTCACGCACCGCGCTGAAGTCCGCGGCGCGGGTGGCGTGCAACCAGGCCGTGGGCGCCGGGCCGTGCTCGACGCCGCGGCTGAGCACGAACTTGAGCGCCAGCTCGCCCTCACCGGGGATGCGGTCGACGGCATAGGCGATCGCCGCCCGCCACTGCGCCGGGTTGGGCACCGGCAGGTCACAGATCTGCGCCGAGTTGACGAGCCGGCTGATGTGCGGCTCAACCTCCTGCGGATGCCCGTTGACCACACTGAGGGTCTCGAAGATGCCGTCGCCGCGCTGCGTGCTCAGCTCGGCCACGCGCAGCGCCGGGGCGCCGGAATCGATCTCGTGGAAGGTGTCGACGAAGTCGGTGCGGGTGGAGTCTGCGGGCTCCGGATCGATGAGCAAAGTGAAGGGCAGGGTCATGTACCGAGCCTACCGAGTTGCTCCAAATCGGCCCCTCGACGCTCGGGAGAGGGAGGTTCGCCGCAATTCACGATGGCGGATGCCAGTGAGTTGCGTCAAGATGCCCTCTCCGCTGCCGGGAAGGGGCGCTTTGCCGCACGTCGCGATGGCGGATGCCCGCGAGCGCCCGCCAGGGCGGCGGGCGGGCGCGGGTGGCTAGGAGCTCTGGATGGCCACGATCGGGTCGGTGGTGGGCTGCTCGGAGCCGCCCTTGGGTTCGACGGTGACGCCCACGGTGTCGCCGGCGGTCATGGTTCCGTCCAGGACCCGCCAGGCCGTGCCGGAGCCGTCGGAGTCGAAGGTGCCCGCCGAGACCGGTCCGGCCTCGCCGATGTACCAGAGCTGATAGTCCTGGTCGTCGCCGAGCGCGGGCAGGTCTTCGACGATGATCGCCGACAGGCCGAGCTCGCCCGACCACACCAGGGTGGCATCCTGGCCGGTCGCGGTCTGCGCTGCGGCGCGCTGGCTGTCGGGCGACGCCTCGATCTCGGCCAGGCTCGAGGCCTGCTGCTGGGCGAAGTCGTCGTTCGGGTTGCCGTAGATGGCCTGCCCGGCGACGGTGCCGCCCACGAACAGGGCGATGGCGGCGGCGGCCGCAACGAGGTATCCGGCGGGACGCTGGAACCAGCGGCGCTGGGCCCGGTCGGCGGCGGAGCCTGAGCCCCGTCCGTCGCCGGCGCCGGTGACGTCCGAGCCCGGCGCTGCCGGGTTCTGCCCGGTAGCGCCCGGTGCGGTGGCTGCAGCGTGCGAGGGGGCGGAGCCGATCGGAATGGCCGCGGGCGGCGCATCCGTGGTCGTGTCTGTGGTCGTGTCGGTGGGGGCGGAGGGTTCAGCGGCACCCCGCGGAGCCAGCTGCGGCGTGCTGGCGAGTTTGGCCATCAGGCTGGCCTTGAGGGCACTGGAGGGCTGCACAGGGGCGACGGACAGGCCGAGGGCCACGGCGGTGTCGCCCAGCTCGGCGGCCTCGGTGCGGGCCTGCTCAGACTGCGCGAGGTAGCGCTCGTACACGGCGGCCTCGTCGGGGCTGAGGGCGTGCAGAGCGTAGGCCCCGGCCAGGTCGGCCGGGTTCTCGACGGACCCGTTGCCGGTCAGGTCGCCGGTGGACTTGTCGTGGTCGTTCACGAGGTCACCCCCAATTCATCTCGCAAGCGGATTAACCCGTCGCGGAGGCGGGTCTTCACCGTGCCGAGCGGGATATGCAGGAAATCAGCGACTTCACGGTGACTGTACCCGCTGAAGTACGACAGGCTCACGGCCTGACGTTGCAGTTCGGTCAGTCTGGACATCGCTTTTTCCACCCTTTCGTGCTCGATGCGTACCTCAACGGTTTCCGCGACGTGGTCATACGGCACCGCGAGGTCGCGGATGCCCACTTTGGTATCCCTGTCGCGGCCGGCCTGAGACGACCGGATTCGGTCGATCGCACGTCGGTGCGCCATGGTCATGATCCAGGTCGAGGCCCCGCCACGCTGTGACTCATACCGCGCAGCCGTCTGCCAGATCTCCAGGAAAATCTCCTGGGTCACTTCTTCGGACTGTGCGTGATCGATCAGCACGCGCTTGACAAGGCCAAGCACCCGCGGGGCGATCTGGTCGTAGAGCTCTCCGAACGCCGACTCGTCCCCTCCGGCTACGCGGGCGAGCAGCTCTTCTTTCGAAGGCGCCGTCGACGAGGAGTCGAGGTTGAATTCAGCAGTCATGAGATCCAGCATGTCAGGTCCAGTCCCCTTCCATGCAGAGGGTTCGGTGCCGAGTCCTGCATGGATTGGTGTGGAATCAAAAAATGTTGTGTGTCTGTGACGCCCGCCGGAGCCGGTGAGCGGCATCCGTGGGAGCAGAGTGAAGGCCGGACCGCAGAACGCCTCTCGGCGCGAGGCCGTTCTAGACGGCGAATATTGGAGCCCGGGGTTACTGCGGTCCGGCCAGCATCAAGTGTAAACGACTTGGGCCCAGACTTCATTCCCGGATGCCTCCACGCACCTACTCGAGCGAGTCGCTGCGCCAGAGCCGGGCGCAGGAGGCGAATTCCTGTGCGGTTGTCGAGAATCGCAGGGCGCGCGTGGTGAGCTCGGTGGAGCGGCCCGGTTCGGTGGCGTCGAGGTCGTCGGCCACGCTGGCGCAACCGGCGCCGATCACCCGGCAGAACGCCGCCGCCCGGTCAAGCGCGATGGCGAAGTCGCCGGTGAACACGCCACGGAGGATCTCGTCGGCCAGCTGGATGATCTCGGCGGGGCCGGTCGGCACGATGGCCCCGGCCACGATCGGGTCGATGGTGACGGCCACGTCGATGCCGCGCTGGTACAGGTACGACGTGCCGTCGGCATCCTGCCGGATCAGCAGCCGCACCAGGTAGATGCGCCAAAGCGCACCGGGCAGGCTGCGCGGTGTGGCCCGGGACCAGAGCTCGGCGACGGCGTCGATGCCGTGCTCGTCGGTGTACGCCACGAGGCGTTCGACGACCTCGGGGTCTGGACTGTCGCGCACCCGTGCGATCAAGGCCTGCGCCGTCTCATGCGCGATCCGGCTGATCTGGGCGGGATCCTCGCCGCCCATCATCGACTCGAACTTGGCGCCCGAGAACTTGGTGGGCTTGTGGAAATCGTCGGCCATCGCGCTCCTCCTGGCTGTCTCGGCCGGCGGCGTCGGTGTTGCCGCCGGGTAAATCGTGGGTGGGGTGGTCGTGCCGGCGTCTCTGGCGGATGCATCCACGCTAGTCACAAAAACCGTCCGGCAATCCACGCTAAGTTATTAACCGCGGGCCTCTAGCTCAGTTGGTAGAGCAAAGGACTTTTAATCCTTGGGTCGTCGGTTCGAGCCCGACGGGGCCCACTTTCAGTGTGATTCAGTGTGACCAGGTTTCCCTGGCCCACGGACGCCAGGTGCGGGGAAACTGCCGCTCGACCTTGCCGTAGTGGTCCACGGTGAGGATGAGCGATTCGATCTTGCGGTTGAGGATGCTCAGGGCGACGACGAACAGCCACAGACCCCAGGTGACGAAGGTCAGGAACACGTTCAGCCAGAACCTGATGCGTTTCGTGCGCTGCAGCACGGCCTGATTGCCGGCCACGCTGCTGACCGTCCAGCCTTCGGCCGCGAACCGGGCGACCTCGTAGTTGAGCAGCTCGGTGCGCTGCTCGGCCGTCAAGGTGCCTGCGTCCAGCGACATACCCGCCTCATTCCATCGATACGGGCAGCATAAGGCCGTGACACGATCGGCGCAGCCCCGGATGCGCGCCGGTCCGGCGCGGTCCGAACCCGGCAGTTCGCTGGGACTGGGCGCCCGCACGGAATGTGCTGCGAGAACCCGGTGTTTCCCCCAGTGTTGACGCATGGTCTGTTGTGCTGGGGTACGGCCGCAGTCGCATATCGTGCGTGCAGCAGCAGAGTGACGCACACAGCGAGCGCCACGGGAGGAGAACCAGTGCGCAAGAACATTGACGTCGAAGTCGACACCGGAGTCATCGAAAAGTACCGCAGGCACCCGAACGGCAATGGCTGGGTATCGGGCAAATCCACCGTGCAACCGAGCGCGTTCATCTCCGAGTCCGCGTACATCGAGTCCGGTGCCACCGTGGGCCGGGAGGCCTGGATCGGCCCGGGCAGCTGGATCGACCACGGTGTCGTCGTGGGGGACAAGGTCTTCATCGGCCAGAACGTGCACATCGGCGAGGGCAGCCTCGTCAGCGGCGGCGCCCACCTGGGCAGCCACGTGCGCATCGGCCGCAACGTGCGCATCGCCGCCGGCGTGCGACTGGACCGGGACACCCGGGTTCCGGACGATACCGATGTGGCCACCGGCAACGTGGGAGCAGACGGCCGCCGGTCGCACGGTCTGGCAGCCTAGGCATCCGTTTGACCCGGTAAAACTGAAAAAACCCGCCGGGCGCATGTCAGCATCGGGCTCCGAGAGGAGCAGGATGGACCCATGACACGTCGCGCACCGGTCAAGGACATCAACGAAGACGACCTCGTCGTCGGCACCCCGAAGAAGGCCGCCGCCGGCCTCGAGGCGGTGGTCGTGGCGCTGGAGCGCGGCATCGCCCAGGCCGGCGTGAGCCGCACCGCCCGGGCGCTGCTGCGACTCAACCAACGCAACGGCACCGACTGCCCCGGCTGCGCCTGGCCGGAGTCCACGGGGCACCGCAAGACCGCCGAGTTCTGCGAGAACGGCGCCAAGGCCGTCGCCGAGGAGAACACCCTCCGCACCGTCGGCCCCGATTTTTGGGCCGAGCACTCGCTCGCCGAGCTGGCCGGCAAGACCGAGTACTGGCTGGGCAACCAGGGCCGCATCTCCCAGCCGGTCGTGGTGCGCCCCGGCGACACCCACTACTCCCCCATCGCCTGGGAAGACGCGTTCGCGCTGATCGGCGAGAAGATCCGCGCCACCACCCCCGACCGCACGGTGTTCTACACCTCCGGCCGCACCGCCAACGAGACCGCGTTCCTCTACCAGCTGTTCGCCCGGTCGATCGGCACCAACAACCTGCCCGACTGCTCCAACATGTGCCACGAATCCTCCGGCTCGGCGCTGAATCCCACCATCGGCATCGGCAAGGGCACCGTCTCGCTCGAAGACATCCACGCGGCCGAGCTGATCCTGGTCGTGGGCCAGAACCCGGGCACCAACCACCCGCGGATGCTGTCGGCCCTGGCCGAGTGCAAGGCCAACGGCGGCAAGGTCGTCGCCGTGAACCCGCTGCCTGAGGCCGGGCTGTTCAACTTCAAGGACCCGCAGACGCCCACCGGACTGGTCGGCCACGGGGTGCCGCTGGCCGACGAGTTCCTGCAGATCAAGGTCGGCGGCGACCTGGCCCTGTTCCAGGCGCTCGGCCACCTGCTGCTCGAGGAAGAGGCCCGAGTGCCCGGCTCCGTCGTGGACCAGGAGTTCATCGACGCCAACACCGACGGCATCGAGGCCTACCGCGCCGCGCGCACCGAGATCGACTGGGTCGAAACCGAGAAGGCCACCGGGCTCTCCCGGCTCGACATCAGCGTGGTCGCGAAGATGATGGCCGCCTCCAACGCCACCATCATCTGCTGGGCGCTGGGCCTCACCCAGCAGCCGCACTCGGTGAACACGCTCAAGGAGATCATCAACCTGCTCCTGCTGCAGGGCAACTTCGGCAAGCCGGGCGCCGGCGCCTGCCCGGTGCGCGGGCACTCCAACGTGCAGGGCGACCGCACCATGGGCGTGTGGGAGAAGCCCAAGGAGCCGATGCTCGCCGCGCTCGACGCCGAATTCGGCATCGTCTCCCCACGCGAGCACGGCCTCGACTCGGTCAACACCGTCGAGGCTTTCGAGAACGACGACGTGGACGTGTTCGTGTCGATGGGCGGCAACTTCGCGCTCGCCTGCAGCGACACCGACGCGCTCGAGGCCGCGATGCAGCGGGTGGGCCTGACGGTGCACATCTCCACCAAGCCGAACCGGTCGCATGTCATGCACGGGGTCACCTCGCTGATCCTGCCGACGCTCGGCCGCACCGACACCGATGACAAGCATCCGTCGGGCCGGCAGGTCTTGTCGGTGGAGGACTCGATGTCGATGGTGCACTCCACCCAGGGCCGGCTCGACCCGGTATCGGAGCACCTGCTGGCCGAACCGGTGATCGTGGCACGGATGGCCAGGGCCACCCTCGGCGACGACCACCCGGTGGACTGGAAGGCGATGGCGGAGGACTACGACGTCATCCGCGACCACATCTCCCGGGTGCTGCCGGGCTTCGAGGACTTCAACAAGCGGTTGCGCGACAAGAACGGCTTCGTGCTGCCCAACCCGCCGCGCGACACCCGCAGCTTCGCCACCGACATCGGCCGGGCCCGGTTCACGGTGAGCCCGCTCGAGTACCTCACGCCGCCGCCCGGGCACCTCATTTTGCAGACCATGCGCAGCCACGACCAGTACAACACCACGTTCTACGGGCTGGATGACCGCTACCGCGGCATCAAGGACGGCCGCCGGGTCATCCTCATCCACGCCGACGACGTCACCGAGCTGGGCTTTCAGGACCGCGACCTCGTCGACGTGATCAGCACCTTCGGCGGGCAGGAACGCCGGGCGGACAAGTTCCGGCTCGTGGTGTACCCCACGCCGCGCGGCTGCGCGGCGGCGTACTTCCCCGAGGCGAACCAGCTGATGCACCGGGAGCTCGTGGCCCGGGAGTCGAACACCCCCGGCTACAAGGCCATGAGCGTGCGGTTCATCCCGCACGAGGTGCCGGCGCCGGTGCTCAGCTGACCCGAGCGGCGCCGCCCCGCTCGTGAGTTGCCCATTATTGCTAGTGCGGCAGGAGGTCCGACTAGCAAAAGTGGGCCAGTCATGGCACGGGGCGGCTACACCGCGGCGAGTGCGCCCTGGGTGATGCGTTCCTCGCCGGCGTAGATCACCATGGAGTCGCCGCGGAGGAATCCCACCAGGGTGAGGCCGACCTCGTGGGCGAACTCGGCAGAGAGCGACGACGGCGCCGACACCGCGGCGAGCACCGGGATGCCCGCCATCAGCGCCTTCTGCGCCAGCTCGAAACTGGCCCGGCTGGACACCATCAGCACGGTGCCCCGCAGCGGCAGCAGGTTCTCCTTCACGGCCCAGCCGATCACCTTGTCCACCGCGTTGTGCCGGCCCACGTCTTCGCGCAGCACGAGCATCTCGCCCGTGGCGGCATCGAACAGGGCGGCCGCGTGCAGGCCCCCGGTCTTCTCGAACACCGCTTGCGCTTCACGCAGCTTGTCGGGGAAGCCTGTGAGCATCTCCGCATCGACGCGCACGGCATCCGCCCGCACGTCCCAGGTGGACTTGGTGCGCACGGCGTCGATGCTCTCTTTGCCGCAGAGGCCGCAGGAGCTGGTGGTGAGGAAGTTGCGCTGCGTGCTCGGGTCGGGGGCTGCCACGCCCGGCGCCAGGCGCAGGTCGAGCACGTTGTAGGTGTTGACGCCCTCGGCGGTGGCGCCGGCGCAATAGCGGGCTGTCGCGAGGTGCTCGCCCTGGCTGATGATGCCCTCCGAGACGAGGAAGCCCGCGGCGAGGTCGACGTCGTGGCCGGGGGTGCGCATGGTGACGGCCAGCGAGCGGCCGTTGACCCGCATCTCCAGGGGCTCCTCGACCGCGAGGACGTCTTCGCGGCGGATGGGCGCGTGGCCCACCGTGAGCCGGGTGATCTTGCGTCGTGCCGTGACTCTGTTCATGGGTGCCCTCCTCGAGAGTGCGGTCCGAGTGCGCCGGGGCGCAGCGAGACCTCCCTTCGAGCCTAAACCTCCATCTGGTGCAACGGGTGGCCTCTGCGGCCCCTGCCCGGGCTTGCCACGCTAGAGCAGCACGGCGTGAGGGGAGAGCGGGGCGGCGTGGCCGGGCGAGGCCGATTGCCGCGTACCGTGGTGTCATGGCACTTCCTCCCCTCGTCGAACCCACCGGTCCGCTCAGTCCCACCGAAACCGCGCGCCTCGCGCAGGTGCGGAGCCTCCCGCAACTGCGGCTGCCCGCGATCGATGACCTCGGGCACCGGCGGCTCGCCGCGGCCCGCGTGCTGGTGCTCGGCACCTCCGGGCTCAGCGCCCCCGCCCTGCGCACCCTCGCCGCCGCCGGTGTGGGCACCATCGGGCTGGCCGACGTGGGCCCGCTCGACGTGGACTCCCTCGTACTGGCCACCACCACCATCCTCACGCTGTCGCCGGACACCGCCGTCACGGCGCACGACGAGGAGATCACCGCCGAGTCGGCGGCCCGCATCCTGGGCAGCTACGACCTCGTGCTCGACGGCAGCGACCTCACCCCGCAGCCGTTCCTGGTGGGCGACACCTGCGCGTCCCTCGGGTTGCCGCTGGTCTGGGGCTCGGTGGCGCGCGGCAACGCCGAACTGTCGGTGTTCTGGTCCAGCCCGCCCCGGCGCAGCGGCCAGCGCTCCACCCGGTTGCGTGACTTCTTCGGCGCGGATGCGGCCGGCACCGCCGCATCCGTCGACCCGGGCGTGCTCGGCGCGCTGCGCGGCCAGGCCGGAGCCTTGCTGGCCGCCGAGGCGATCCGCCTGATCACCGGCACGGGCGAACCCCTGATCGGCCGGGTGCTCACCATCGACGCCGATACCGGCCGCTTCGACGCCGCTCCCCTGCCCGTGCTGCAGCCCGGCCAGCCCGGCGCCTCCGCGCCCACCGGCGACACCAGCCCTGAGGCCGAACCAGTCTCTGCGTCATCCACCGTTGCATCCACCGAGGAGTGACACCATGAGCACGAACACCCCCCTGCCGCCCGAAGCCCTCGACGAGTGGCTCGCCGCCCTCGCGGCGCACCTGGGCCTGGATGCGGAGATCATCCCCACCGGGCTGCTGCTCGACGTGGCCAGGGATGTGGCGCACAACGTGGCCCGACCCGCGGCCCCGCTGAGCCTGTTCCTCGTGGGCCTGGCGGCGGCGCAGGCCGGCGGCACTGCCGAGGACATCACCGCGGCGAGCGCCGCCGCGACCGAGCTCGCCCTGGGCTGGCCGGCGACGGCCGAGTAGCCGGGCACCGGGCGGCGCAACCGCCGTTCGGCGCGGCCGTCTTTCGGCGCATCCGCCGTTCGGTCAGGGCAGTTTGGCCACCGTGAGCAGGATGGTGGCGTCTTCTTCGGCCTCGAGGCTGTGCCGCGCCTTGGGCATGATGAGCAGGTCGCCGGTGCGGGCCTGCCAGACGTCCTCCCCGACGATCAGTCGCACCCTCCCGCTGAGCACGTAGACGGTGGCATCTCCGGGGCTCTCGTGCTCGGCCATGACGGTGCCCTTGGCCATGCCCATCACGGTCTGGCGCAGCACCTTCTCGTGGCCGCCGAAGACCGTGGCGGCGGCACGCCCACTGCTGCCGGACGTGGCGGCGGCGAGCTGCTGGCGGGCGAGGGCCTCGATCGAGATCTTCTTCATGGCGCCAGCGTACGACGCCCGAGCCCGCCGCGGGCGGCTTCCGGCCCGCGAATCTGCCGGCTAGGGCCGCGGCGTGACGGCCGTCGTGGCCTGAATGACCTCGGTGAGGCTGTCGCGCAGCGCGATCAGGGACTCCGGCGACATCTCCAGGCTGCGGGCCACCCGCTCGGGGATGGTCTCGGCGATCCGGCGCAGCTGGCGGCCGTGCTCGGTCAGGGTGACCTGCAGCGCGCGTTCGTCGGTCGTCGACCGTTCGCGGCGGAGGTACCCGACCGCCTCCAACCGTTTGAGCAGCGGCGACAGGGTGGCCGGCTCGAGACGCAGCGCATCGGCCAGGCTACGGAGCGTGCGCGGGTCCTGCTCCCACAGCGCCAGCATGACCAGGTACTGCGGATGCGTGAGCCCGAGCGGCTCCAGGATCGGCTTGTAGAGGGCCACCGTGGTGCGCGCCGCGACCGTGAGTGCGAAGCAGACCTGGTTCTCCAGGGCGAGCACGTTGGGTTGCGTCATCGGGTCTCCGGGCTCATCGATCGGCAGGCATTCGGCACCCGCCAAGATTTACTTAGTACACTAACTATTATGACGTCAGCCAAGAAACGCAAACCGACCATCAAGGAGGCCGGCGGCTTCACCGCGTGGCTGAACGGTCGGCTGCTGCCCCTCATCGGCCCGCCGCCGCTCGGCCCCTATGACGACGAGGTTCCGGTGCAGGAGCGCCCGATCGCGCGGTGCCCGCTCTGTGGAGCCCCGATGACCGAGCACGACATCGACCGCAGCGGCGAGCGCACGCAGCTGCGCTGCCCCCTGCCCACGCCCGCAGCCTGAACCTATGGCCCGAGACCCGCGCAGCGGCGCCTGACCCGCGCACCACAGCCGCGACGAGGTGCGCGGGCTCCACGCCGCTCCGCCCGCGGCACGCCACCCGCGAACCGGCGCCTGACCCGCGCATCCGCATCCGGAGCCTGTCGCCACCGGCGTGACACCCGCGCAACGGCGCCCGACCCGCGCACCACAGCGGCGACGAGGTGCGCGGGCTCCACGCCGCTACGCCCGAGGCATGCCACCCGCGAACCGGCGCCTGACCCGCGCATCCGCATCCGGAGCCTGTCGCCACCAGCGAACCGGCGTCCGACCCGCGCAATGGCTTCACTCCCAGGTAGGGAGGGGTGGAGGGTTAGAACTGGGCGTCGAGCTCGACCACGAGGTCCCAGGCGCCCTCTTCGGCGTTGCTGAGCACCACGACGTCCAGGCCCGAGGTGGGGTAGTGCCGCAGGATGCCGCTGGCGCCGGCGTTGACGCCGTCCTTGTAGTACGAGCGCACCGAGCCGTTCTCGTTGAGGTCGAACTCCAGGCCGAAGCCGTACTTCACGTCGTCGTCGTAGGCCACCTGCGGGGTGAAGAACTCGTCGGTGTACTCCTTGGAGAGCAGCTGCCCGCCGCGCACGGCGTTGAGGAAGTTCATCAGGTCGCCGGCGGTGGCGTGGGCGCCGCTGTCGGGCGAGCCGATTGCCGGGGAGCTGTAGATGTTCGAGACCCAGCTGCCGTCCTCGCGGCGGTCCCAGCCCTCTGCGACCCGTTCGACGCCGTCACGGCGGTCGAAGAACCCCGAGTCGGTCATGCCCGAGCGGGCGAAGATCTCCTCGCGCACGTAGTCGCGGTAGCCGAGTCCGGAGGCCTTCTCCACGGCGAGGCCGGCGAGGATGTAACCGACGTTGCAGTCCACGCACTCCACGCCCGGCGCGGCCAGCGGCGGCTTCTGGCTGAACAGCGGCAGGTAGTCGCGGGTCTCGACGAGCGAGTAGTTGGGCGTCTGGGCCCAGAAGTCGGCGTAGCTCTCGCCCGCCTCCTCATCGACGTCGTCGGCGATGCCGCTCGTGTGCGTGAGCAGGTGCAGCAGGGTGACGTCGGTGCCGATGGTGCTGCCGGCGAGGTCGACGTACTCGTGGATCGAGGCCTCGAGGTCGAGCCGGCCGGCATCGACCTGCTGCAGCACGGCGACGCTGGTGAAGAGCTTGGTGATCGACGCGGTGTCGAAGCGGGTGTCGAGGGTGTTGGGCACCTGCCAGCGCGGGGTGGCGAAGCCGCGGGCCGCCTCGAAGATGGTGCGGTCGCCGTCACGCACCAACACCACACCGGAGAAATCGCTGTCGTCGAGAAAAGTCTGTATCGCCTGGGTATCCACCCTTCGAGCGTAGCGAACGGGCGGCGGGCCCCGGTGCCGCTGCGACGGATGCCCCGGGCCGCGTGGGCTGCCCGGGCGGTATTCAGCCGGTCGGGCCGGGGTGCCGGGCGGTCTTCGCCAGCTTGGCCAGGTCGATCGCCGCGACGGCGCGCATCCGTTCGGCCCGCACCGCCTGGTAGCCGGGCTGGCGGGGGTCGATGCGCTGGGCAAGGAGCCGGGTGGAGAGAGCGTCGTTGATCTCCTGCAGGGCATCCGTGCGGGCCTTCGCGACGAGGTCGGTCACCCGGCTCTCGTCCGCGGCGAACTCCCGCAGCCGCTCAGCGACGTGGTCGTGCAGGGTGCGGCGACGGCCGAGGCGCACCACGTCGCGGCGTTTGTTCTCCAGCTCACGGCTTTTGCCCGCCCCGGTCGTGCGCTTCAGGTAGGAGCCGAGCCGCTCGACCCGGGTGGAGTCCTCGTCGTTCTCCTGGGCCACGTGTTCTAGTTCGTGCCGGGCCAGCGCGGCGTAACGCTCGGGGTCGTAGTCGCTGTGGTCGCGCAGGGCGCCCACGATGATGCCGTTCTTCACGGCCATCCGCACCGCGGAGAGGGCGATCAGCATGCCCTCGTCGACGATGCGCGCGGTGGAGGGCGCACCGGAAGCCGGGGCCGTGCCATCCCCGGGACCATTCGAGCCGGTGTTCACGACTTCAGTATGGCTCACCGGGCAGAACGTGTGGCAGGCCGGCCACGCGACTCAGCCGCCGAACAGCACCAGGGCGCCCTGGGCCAGTGCGAAGATCAGCAGGCCGGCCAGCGCGCCGACGACGGTGCCGTTGATGCGGATGAACTGCAGGTCCTTGCCCACCTGCAGCTCGATCTTCTCGGTGGTCTCGGCCGGGTCCCAGCGCTCCACGGTCTCGGTGATCACGCCGGCGATCTCGTGCCGGTACTTCTGCAGCACGTACCCGGCGGTGTCGGCGAGCCACCGGTCGATACGCGCGCCCAGCGATTGGTCGCCCACGAGCCGGGCGCCCACGTCGAGCACCGTCGACTGCACGCCGGCGCGCACGGCGCTGTCCGGGTCGGCCAGGGCGGCCAGCAGCGACGCCTTGAGCGACTCCCAGGCATCCCCGGCGAACTCGCGCAGCTTGGCATTGTCGACCAGTTCGAGCTTGAGCACCTCGACGCGCCCGATCATGGTGTCGTCGAACTGCAGGTCGGTCATCAGCTCGGCCAGGTACCGGTCGATGGCTCCCCGCAACGGATGTTCCGGCTCTCGCTGCACCGTCGTCACGAACGCGAGCACCTCGCGGTAGGCCTTGTCGTCGACCATCTCGCCCACGAAGCCGGGCAGCCAGCGCGGCAGCCGGGTGGAGACGGACTGACCGAACGCCTCGGGGTGCGCGGTCAGCCAGCTGTGTGCCTTGTCGAGCAGCAGGTCCACGGCGGCGTGGTGCCGACCGGAGGCCACGAGGTGCTCCCCCAGCCGGCCGAGGCTCGGTCCCCACTCCGGTCGCAGCAGGTGCTCCCGCGCGACGCCCTCGAGCAGGTTCTTGATCTCGTCGTCGCTGAGCAGGTCGAGCAGCCCCGACCCAGCGTGCGCGATCTCGTCGGTGAGCCGCTGCGCGTTCGCCGGCTGCACCAGCCAGGCGCCGAGCCTCCTGGATACCCCGATGGACTCGAGCTTGCCGCGCACGACGGCGTCGGAGAGGAAGTTGGACTCCACGAACTCGCCCAGGCTCGCGCCGATCTCGTCTTTGCGGTTGGCGATGATGTTGGTGTGCGGGATGCGCAGCCCGAGCGGATACCGGAACAGCGCCGTGACCGCGAACCAGTCCGCGATGGCGCCCACCATGCCGCCTTCGGCGGCGGCGCGCACGTACTCCAGCCACGGGTAGCGCTCTTCGAGGGCGAACGACACCGCGAAGATCAGCGTCATCGCCAGCAGCAGGCCGAGGGCCAGCCGTTTCATGCCCACGAGCGCCACCCGGCGCGCCTCGTCCGGTGCGCTCAGGGGCGCCCGGGGGCCGGGCCCGGTCAGGGTGGGTGAGGTCAGGGACGGTGCTGCCATGGGTCTGGTCGTTCCTCGTCGATCCGGGGCCGCCCGAAGCGCGGCGCTCCCGCCACCCTAGGCCGGGTTTCTCAGGACGCGAAACCCGTCGGGGTGATTCCCCAGCGAACGACCCATTCCTCGCCCGGGGCCAGCCAGTTGAGGCCCTGGCCGGAGTTGAACGCATCCGCCGGCGCGGTCATCGGCTCAA
The DNA here is from genome assembly GCF_001679725.1 of Cryobacterium arcticum. Classification (NCBI taxonomy): domain Bacteria; kingdom Bacillati; phylum Actinomycetota; class Actinomycetes; order Micrococcales; family Microbacteriaceae; genus Cryobacterium; species Cryobacterium arcticum. The sequence goes on from NZ_CP016282.1 coordinate 3,163,118, forward strand.
TCGCGACGGCCTGGCCGATCCGCACGGAGTCGCCGGTGCGCACGGGGAAGTTGCGCGGCGTGAACGCCTGCACGTAGGCCATGTTCTCGTCGCCCCACAGGGTGACGCGGCGGCCGTCGGGGGCGGTCAGCGAGTGCTCGCCGCGGCCGTCTTGCACGAGCACGCCGCCGAAGCCGTCGTCGAGGTCGAGTTCGTCCACCCGGGCCCCGTCGCGCAGGTCGAAGCGAGTGCCGGCCACGTCGCTGACACCCACCGGGTTGAGCCGGGCGTCCACGTCGATGTGGCTAGTGGCGGCGAGCCGTAGCACGAGGTCGCCGGTGGGCACGTCGCCGATCTTCAGGTAGGGGTGGGTGCCGAGGGCCACCGGGGCATCCGCTGCGCCGACGTTGCGGATGCTGTGGGTCACGTCGAGGCCGTCGGCCGTGAGCGCATACGTGACCGTGGTGTCGAGTTGGTACGGGTAGCCGGCCTGCGGGTAGACCGTGGCGGCCAGGGTCACCGCGTTGTCGGTCTGCGCGACCAGCCGGTAGGCGGTGACGGCGAGCAGGCCGTGGATCGCATTGCCGAGCTCGGGTTCGGTGATGACCAGCTGGTGCCGGGTGCCGCCGTGGCTCCAGACGGCGTCGCGGATGCGGTTGGGCCAGGGCGTGAGTACCGTGCCGGCGCCGAGCGGCGGCACCGACTCCGGCCCGAAGCCCTCCACCAGGTCGATGCCGTTCAGCGCGTATTCGCGGAGGCCTCCGGCGACCTCCGTGACCGTCGCGGTCGCCGGGCCCTGCGGGGTGGTGCAGACGAGGGCGTACTGGGTTCCGGTGGCGGCGGCAAGGGGCATGGGTGTCTTTCGGATCAGGTGGGCTGGAGCACGGCGAGGCCGGCCTCGCGGAGCGGGGCCAGGGTGAGCGGGTCGGCGGCCGCATCCGTCACCAGGGTGTCGAAGGCGGCAAGCGGACCGATCCGGCCCAGGTGCACCTGCCCTAGTTTGGCACCGTCGGCCACGATGATCGCGCGCGCCGCGGCGGCGAGCATGAGGGTCTTCACGCCGGCCTCCGGCAGGTTGATGTTGGTGACCCCGCCGTCCACGTCGACGCCGTTGCAGCCGATGAAGGCCAGGTCGGCGTGCACCTGGCTGAGCACGGTGGCCGCGAGCGGGTCGACGAGCGAGTGCTGCAACGGCCGGAGCGAGCCACCGGTGACGATCACGGTGAACCGCGGGATGGCCGGCTCCAGGGCGAGGGCGATGCTCAGGCCGTTGGTGATGACGACGACGTCGGTGAGGTCGGTGCGGGCCACGAGCGCCCGGGCCACGGCGAGGGTGGTGGTGCCCACATCGAGGATCACGCTCTGCCCGCTCGAGACCAGGGAGGCGGCGAGCCCGCCGACCTGCTGTTTGGGCACCACCGACGACGCCAGGGCCTCCTCGAAGGAGAATTCCCGGTCGGGCCGGCTGGTGGTGGAGATGCCGGCCGGCACCGCGCCGCCGTGGATGCGCATGAGGCTGCCGGTGCTCTCGAGCTGGTCGAGGTCGGCGCGGGCGGTGACCCCGGAGACGCCGAAGGTGTCACTGAGTTCGCTGACACGCACGAAGCCGCGGGCGTCGACGAGCCGTTGGATCTGCTCCCGGCGCTGGTGCGCGGGCAGGGCGTCGCGGTCGGGCGGATGTTCGACTGAGGCCATGCCCCCATCTTCACTTAGTTTCCCTCGCTTTTCAATACACAAGTACTGGTTTCGGTTGCGCAAATCGGCTAGCGTTGATCCCGCCATGACTGACCTCACCAACACCCCAGACTTCGTCGCAGACGCCGGCATCGCGCGTCACCCGCACACCCTCGCGGACGGTCGCGAGCTCATCTACTTCGATGACCCCGACACCACCCTCTCGCCCGACCGGGCCCCCGACCTGCGCGACCTGGCTCCGCGCCCGGCGAACGCGCGCATGCGCCAGGACCCGCTCAGCGGCGAGTGGATCTCCATCGCCGCGGCCCGGCAGAACCGGGTGTTCCTGCCGCCGGCGCACCTCGATCCGCTCGCGCCGTCCACGCCGGAGAACCCCTCCGAGGTGCCCAGCAACTACGACGTGGCCGTGTTCGAGAACAAGTCGCCCTCGTTCGGGCCGCTGCTCACCGATGACGACGCGCCCACCGGACTCGACGACCTGCGCGCGATCGGGCTGGGGCGCATCCGCACCTCGGTCGGCCGCTGCGAGGTCGTCTGTTTCAGCCCCGCCACCGAGGGTTCGTTCGGCAGCCTGTCGGTCACCCGCGCCCGCACCGTGATCGAGGCCTGGGCCGAGCGCACCCACAAGCTCTCGCAGATGCCCGGCATCGAGCAGGTGTTCCCGTTCGAGAACCGCGGTGAGGCCATCGGCGTCACGCTGCACCACCCGCACGGCCAGATCTACTCCTACCCGTACGTCACTCCGCGCACCCAGCGCCTGATCGACTCGATCGAGAGCTACGGCCCCACCCTTTTCGCCGACATTCTGGCCAGCGAGCAGGCCGGCGACCGGGTCATCCTGCAAGGCGAGCACTGGACCGCGTTCGTGCCGTTCGCCGCCCGCTGGCCCGTCGAGGTGCACATGCTGCCGCACCGCCACGTGGCCGACTTCGCCGGCACCACGCTGGCCGAGCGCGACGAGCTCGCGGTGCTCTACCGCCGCCTGCTGCGCGGTATCGACCAGCTCTACTCCACGCCCACGCCGTACATCGGCGCGTGGCACCAGGCGCCCGTCAACGTGCACCGCGACGACATCCGCCTGATGCTGCAGCTGACCAGCCCGCGCCGGGCCGAGGACAAACTGAAGTTCCTGGCCGGCTCCGAGGCCGCCATGGGCGCCTGGATCGGCGACGTCACGCCGGAGCAGGCCGCCGACAACATCCGCGCCGCGATCGCGCGTTCGGATGCCGCGGATGCGGCCGCCGATGCCGCCTCCGCAGAATCCACCGACAGCAGCACCGGAAGGGCCCACTCGTGAACGACACCACCCCGAGCACCACGAGCGGCTTCCGCGACCGGTTCGACCGCGAGCCGGCCGGCCTGTGGTTCGGCCCCGGTCGGGTCAACCTGATCGGCGAGCACACCGACTACAACGACGGTTTTGTGTTCCCCTTCGCTATCAACCGCCGTGCCGTGGTCGCCCTCGCGCTCCGCGACGACCGGATGCTCCGGGTCGCCAGCTCGTTCACCGAGGAGATCGTGGAGATCTCACTCGACGACCTCTCCCCCGAGACCGTGTCGGGCTGGTCGGCGTATCCGCTGGGCGTGGCGTGGGCGCTCGGCCAGAAGGGCGCCGACCTGTCTGCCGTGATCGGCTTCGATATCTTCATCGACTCCGATGTGCCGATCGGCGCCGGGCTGTCGTCCTCCGCCGCGATTGAGTGCGCCACCGCCGTGGCCCTCGACGAGGTGTGGAACCTCGGCTTCGACAAGCAGGTGCTCGTGCGGGTGGGCCAGCTGGCCGAGAACGAGGTCGTCGGCGCGCCCACGGGCATCCTCGACCAGTCGGCGTCGCTGCTGGGCGAGACCGACTCGGCCGTGTTCCTGGACTGCCGCAGCTTCGAGTCCGAGGTCATCCCGCTCGGCTTCGACGACGCGGGCCTCGAGCTCCTCGTGATCGACACCAAGGTCAGCCACGCGCACGCGACGGGCGGCTACGCCTCACGCCGCGCGTCCTGCGAGACCGGGGCCCGGCTGATGGGGGTCTCGTCGCTGCGCGACCTCACGGTGGACGGCCTGCCCCGCGCCGCCACGACCCTCGACGACGAGACCTTCCGCCGGGTGCGGCACATCCTCACCGAGAACCAGCGCGTGCTCGACACCGTGCGGGTGCTGCGCGAGGAGGGCCCCGGCGCCATCGGCGCGCTGCTCGACGCGTCACACGCCTCGATGCGCGACGACTTCGAGATCTCCGTCCCCGAGCTCGACCTCGCGGTCGACACGGCCCGTGCCGCCGGCGCCCTCGGCGCCCGGATGACCGGCGGCGGCTTCGGCGGCTCGGCCATCGCGCTCACCCCGCACGCGTTGATCCCCGCGGTGCAGCACGCCGTGTCCGAGGCCTTCGCGGCCGCCGGTTTCACCGCCCCCGACATGTTCGTGGTGCGCGCAGCCGCCGGGGCCGCCCGCCTGTCCTAGGAGGATCGCGCCCCGTCGTTGGCCGAGCCCGTCGCACGCTGGCCGAGCCTGTCGGACGCTGGTCGAGCCTGTCGGACGCTGGTCGAGCCTGTCGGACGCTGGTCGAGCTTGTCGGACGCTGGTCGAGCCTGTCGGACGCTGGTCGAGCTTGTCGAGACCCGGTGAGCAGATCTCGACGCACGTCACGGGGTCTCGACAGGCTCGACCAACGACGGGGCGCGACATACTCGCACGTCACGAGGTCCGCTTCAACAGTCTCAGCACACGTCGACAGGGTCGACCAGCGACGGGGGCGCGACGTGCACGCACGTCACGAGGTCCGCTCAGGAAACGCGCTTTCTTGGGAGGCCTCGCGTGTCCGCACTGGGGTCTGGGACGGGGCTGACCTGGACGCCTAGACGGGCGGAACCACCGGAGTGGCCTCGCCTCCGGTGAGGCGCAGCAGCTCGGTGAACGTGGTGGGAAACACCGTGTGGGCGTGCCCGGCAGCGGCCCACACCACGGGATAGCCGGCGAGATCCTCGTCGACCAGGGTGCGGATCGGCGACGGATGCCCCAGCGGCGCGACTCCGCCGATCACTTGTCCGGTGGCTTCCTTCACGAGGTCTTTCGACGCGCGGCCGATGGTGCCGCCGAGGCGCTCCCCCAGCCAGGCCGTGTCCACCCTGTGTGCGCCAGAGGTGAGAACCAGCAACGGCGCCCCGTCGAGGGTGAAGACCAGCGAGTTCGCGATGGCACCCACCTCTATGCCCAACGCCGCGGCAGCTGCGACGGCTGTCGTGGTCGCGTCGTCGAACCAGCGGATCTCGGGGTCCACTCCCTGGGCGTTCAGCGCCAGGCGCACTCTGTCAACGGCGGGATGCGCAGTGTTCACCATCCCTGAATCCTAGAGCCCACGAACCCTGAGCAGGGCACCCACAATCCGAGATTTTCGGGGCTCAACTCCCTGTTCGCGGGGCGTGGGTGAGCGACGGATGCGCAACTAGGGTGGAGCCATGACCGCCGACAACGCCGCCCGCCTCATCACCCTGCCCGACCGTCCGGGGCCGCACGTGGCCGAGAGCGCGTTTGTCGCCGCCGGTGCCGTGCTGGTGGGCAACGTGAGCCTCGCCGAGCACGCCAGCGTCTGGTACAACGCGGTGCTGCGTGCCGAGGCCGAACCGATCCGCATCGGCGCGGGCTCCAACCTGCAGGACAACGTCTCGTGCCACGTCGACGGCGGCTTTCCGCTGATCGTCGGTCGCGACGTGTCGGTGGGCCACGGTGCCGTGCTGCACGGCTGCACGGTCGAGGACGGCGCCCTGATCGGTATGGCCGCCACGGTGCTCAACGGTGCCGTCATCGGTGCCGGGTCGCTCGTGGCCGCCGGGGCCGTGGTGCTCGAGGGCACCATCGTGCCGCCGGGCTCGCTCGTGGCCGGGGTACCGGCCAAGGTGCGACGCGAGCTCACCGCGGACGAGATCGACGGCATCCGCCACAACGCCGAAAACTACCTCGGCCACGCGGCCCTGCACCGCCTCGCGACCTGACCCACCCCCGCGAACTCTGACCTAGGCACCGGAATCGGGCCGTTTCGGGGGCTTAGCTCAGAGTTCGCGAAAGGCGGGTTCGCGGAGGGCGCTAGGGCTTGAGGAGGCGCTCGGAGGCCTTGACGACGTTCGCCAGGAGCATGGCGCGGGTCATCGGGCCGACGCCGCGGGGGTTCGGCGAGAGGTGGCCGGCCACGTTGGCGACGTCGGGGTGCACGTCTCCGGTGAGCACGCCCTTGCCGGTCTCCGGGTTCTCCACGCGGGTGATGCCCACGTCGAGCACGGCGGCACCGGGCTTGATCCAGTCGGCCTGTACCAGGTGCGGCACTCCCACGGCTGCCACGACGATGTCGGCGCGGCGCACCTCACCGGCCAGGTCGACCGTGCGGGAGTGGGTGAGGGTGACGGTGGCGTCCAGGCCCTTGCGGGTGAAGAGCAGGCCCAGCGGGCGACCCACGGTGAGGCCGCGGCCGATGACGACGACGTTCTTGCCGGCGATGGGCACCTCGTAACGGCGCAGCAGTTCCACGATGCCGGCGGGGGTGCACGGCAGCGGTGAGTCGAGCTCGCCCTCGATGCCCAGCACCAGGCGGCCCAGGTTGGTGGGGTGCAGGCCGTCGGCGTCCTTGGCGGGGTCCATCAGCTCGAGCATGGCGTTCTCGTTGTGGCCAACGGGCAACGGCAGCTGGATGATGTAGCCGGTCACCTCACGGGCGGCGTTGAGGTCCTTGATCGCGGCCCGCACATCCGCTGAGGTGGCGGAGCCGGGCAGGTCGATGCGGATGGATTCGATGCCCACCTCGGCGCAGTCGCGGTGCTTGCCGGCCACGTAGGAGCGGGAGCCCGGGTCGTCGCCGACGAGCAGGGTACCGAGCCCCGGCACGACGCCGTGGGCGGCCAGCGCGCGGACGCGCTCGGCGAGTTCGAGCTTGACCTGGGTCGCGGTGGCGACGCCGTCGAGGGTGAGTGCGGTCATGCGAAATCCGATCTGTCGGTGGTGCTGCGCGGCTGCCGGAGTGCGGCAGGACCACGCCGAACGCGCATCGACCCGGCGTACCTGAGGCGCGGGCGATGCCGGGTGCGGGCGGTGACGGATGCGTTCACGCGGGGGTTACGCATCCGTCAGCGCTCGAAAGACCTACTGGGCCAGGCCGGGGTAGAGCGGGAACGCGTCGGTGAGGCCCTTCACCCGGGCGCGGAGCGCGGGGATGTCGGCGCCGGGCTTGAGGGCCTCGGCGATGACGTCGGAGACCACGGTGAACTCGGCGTCGCCGAAGCCACGGGTGGCCAGGGCGGGCGTGCCGATACGGAGGCCGGAGGTGACCATGGGCGGGCGCGGGTCGAACGGCACCGAGTTGCGGTTGACGGTGATGCCCACTTCGTGCAGCGCGTCTTCGGCCTGCTGGCCGTTGATCTCGGAGTGGCGGAGGTCGGCGAGCACGAGGTGCACGTCGGTGCCGCCGGTGAGCACGTCGATGCCCGCTGCACGGGAGTCGTCGGCGGTGAGGCGGTCGGCGAGGATCCGGGCGCCGCGGAGGGTGCGCTCCTGGCGTTCCTTGAACTCGGGGGTCGCGGCGAGCTTGAACGCGGTGGCCTTGGCGGCGATCACGTGCATGAGCGGGCCGCCCTGCTGGCCGGGGAAGACGTTGGAGTTGAGCTTCTTCGCCAGCGCGGTGTCGCGGGAGAGGATGAAGCCCGAGCGCGGGCCGGCGAGGGTCTTGTGCACGGTGCTGGACACGACGTCGGCGTAGGGCACCGGTGACGGGTGCAGGCCTGCGGCGACGAGGCCGGCGAAGTGGGCCATGTCGACCCAGAGCTTGGCGCCCACCTCATCGGCGATGGCGCGGAATGCGGCGAAGTCGAGCTGGCGGGGGTAGGCCGACCAGCCGGCGATGATGACCTGCGGCTTGTGCTCGAGGGCCTTGTCGCGCACCACGTCCATGTCGACGCGGAAGGTCTCCGGGTCGACGCCGTAGGCGACCGGGTTGTAGAGCTTGCCGGAGAAGTTGAGCTTCATGCCGTGGGTGAGGTGGCCGCCGTGCGCGAGCTCCAGGCCCAGGATGGTGTCGCCGGGAGTGGCGATGGCGGAGAGCACCGCGGCGTTGGCGGTGGCACCGGAGTGCGGCTGCACGTTCGCGTACTCGGCGCCGAAGAGGCTCTTGGCGCGGTCGATGGCGAGCTGCTCGGCCACGTCGACGTACTCGCAGCCGCCGTAGTAGCGGCGGCCCGGGTAGCCCTCGGCGTACTTGTTGGTGAGCACCGAACCCTGCGACTGCAGGATGGCGCGGGGCACGAAGTTCTCGCTGGCGATCATCTCGAGGTAGTCGCGCTGGCGACCGAGCTCGAGCTCGAGGATCGCGGCGATCTCGGGGTCGACGACCTCGAGGGAATCGTTGAAGGTGGAGGGTACGGAACTAGTGAGCACAGTGTCGGACACGGGAAAACTCCTCATACATATAGATGGATGTGTCGTGGCCCAGGCGTGCGGCCACTAACCGTGTCAGTCGCTCCCCGATGGTGACCCATCTTTCGTGCTACGCCAGTTGCGACTCGGCCATACTATCAGCCGCGTGCGTCCCGGAGCTCGTCGAGCACCAGCAAATCCGGCCGCAGGTGGTCGGTCTGGTACGCGGCACGGGCCACCAGGTGTGCCGCCATGGGCGCGGTGAGCGACTGGAACAGCACGATCGCGACGACGAGGGTGACGGTGCCGACGCTGAAGTTCGTCACGGCGATGTCGAGGGTGACCGCCATCAGGCCGAGGATCTGGGGCTTCGTGGCCGAGTGCAGCCGGGTGAGCACGTCGGGGAAGCGGAGCAGGCCGACGCCGGCGGCCAGGCACATCACGGCGGCGAGCAGCACCAGGACGGCGGTGACCACGTCGCTCCAGACGGCGCTCATGCGCGGTCCCGTCCGGGCAGGAACCGGGCCACGCTGAGCGAGCCGAGCACCGCGAAGAGGGCCAGCACGAGCAGCACCGGCAGGTTGTCGGTGTGCCGGTTGAACGCCATCTCGGCGCCCAGGGCGCAGATGATGGTGGCCACGAGCACGTCGGAGGCGATCACCCGGTCGAGCACGCTCGGTCCACGGATGATGCGGTAGACGGCCGCCAGGGCGCCGGCGCCGAACAGGATTCCGGCGACGATGGCAACGATGTCCATGGGGGTCATGCGGTGGCTCCGTTCTCGGGATCGGTGGAGGAGTGCGTTCCGGGGCCGTGCGGGGCGTGCGGGCCCGGGGCGCCGGGGGCGCCGTCGCTGAGGTCTTCATCGGCCCGCACCTGGCAGACCCGCTCCACGTCTTCGCGCGAGCCGAAGGCCATCACGATACGACGCTCGGTCGCGAGCACCCGGGCGCGGAAGGCGTCGGCCTCCACTTCGTCGTGCATGTTGATGACGTGCAGGTACAGGGTCGAGTCGACCCGCTCGATGTCGACCACGATGGAGCCCGGCACGATCGAGGTGGCCACGGCGGTCCAGGTGAGGATCAGGTCGCTGCGGGTGCGCAGGTGCACGGCGAGGATCGCGTTGCTCGCGGTGTAGCGCGGGCCGAGGGCGAGCCAGGACACATCCACGGATGCCCGCACGATGTCCCAGATCAGCTTGGCGAACAGCCAGACGCTGCGCCACAGGTTGATCCGGCCGCTGAGCTGCACCGCCGGCAGGTAGAACACGACGGAGACCAGGGCCGCGAACACCGCGCCGGTGACGAGGTTCAGCCAGGAGAACTTGCCCCAGAGCAACGACCAGAGCAGCACCAGGCCGAGGAACAGGGGCAGCTGGCTGATCAGTCCGCCGAGTCGTTCGCGCACACTGCTCACGGGGTGCCTCCCGGGAAGACGGCGTCGATGTAGACCGACGGGTCGGAGATGTTCGCGGCGGCGCGGGTGGCCAGGTCGAACGCCGGGCCGGCGAAGATCGTCAGGCTCACGGTGAGGGCGAGCATGGTGGCTGTCGCCGCGGTCATCAGGGCTGAGGTGGTCTTGGTGGTGACCGTGCCCTCGTCGTGCGGGTCGTCCTGCAGGGCGTCGAGCACGGCGGAGTCGTAGTTCTCCACGTCCCGTCGCGGCCGCCAGAACGCCATGTTCCAGGCGCGGGCCAGCGCGTACAGGGTGAGCAGCGAGGTGGCCGCTCCCCCGGCGAGCAGCACGTAGCTGAGGGCGCCGCCCACCTGCACACCAGCGTCGAACAAGGCCACCTTGCCGAGGAACCCGGAGAACGGCGGGATGCCGCCGAGGTTGAGCGCTCCGATGAAGAACAGGACGGCGACCAACGGCGCGGCCTTGAGCATCCCGCCCAAGCGGGCCAACGAGGTGGTGCCGCCGATACGTTCGATGAGGCCGGCGCAGAGGAACAGCGTGGTCTGGATCATGATGTGGTGCACGACGTAGAAGATGGTGGCAGCGATCGCCGCCTCGGTGCCCAGGGCGATGCCGAAGATCATGTAGCCGATGTGGCTCACCAGGGTGAACGAGAGCAACCGTTTGATGTCGGCCTGGGCGAGAGCGCCGAAAATGCCGATCACCATGGTGAGCAGCGCCACGATCATCAACGGCAGCGAGAACTGGTTGTCGGGGAACAACAGCGTCTGGGTGCGCAGGATGGCGTACACGCCCACCTTGGTGAGCAGGCCCGCGAACACCGCGGTGACCGGGGCCGGCGCGGTGGGGTACGAGTCCGGCAGCCAGAACGACAGCGGGAACACGGCCGCCTTCACGCTGAAGGCGATGAGCAGCATGAGCCCGAGAATGAGTTGCACGTCACCGGGCAGCTGCGGGATGCGCTCGGCCAGCAGCGCCAGCGTCACGGTTCCGGTCGCGCCGTAGATGAGCGCGATGGCCGACAGGAACAGGATCGACGAGATGAGGCTGACGACGATGTACGTGACACCGGCCCGGATGCGCGCACCCGTGCCGCCGAGGGTGAGCAGCACGTAACTGGCCGAGAGCAGCATCTCGAAGCCCACGTACATGTTGAACAGGTCACCGGCGATGAACGCGTTGAACAGACCCGCCGACAGCACCAGATAGGTGGGGTGGAAGATCGACACCGGGGTCTCCCGGTTGCTGTCGACGATGCCCTGGCCGACAGCGAAGAGCAGAACGCCGAGCAGCATCAGGGCCGACACGAGCAGCATGATGGCCGACAGACGGTCCACGACGAGAACGATGCCGAACGGTGGCTGCCACCCGCCCACATTCACCACGGCCGGGCCGTGCTGGTCGACGAGCACCAACAGGATGCTGCTGATCACCACGACCGCGGAGAGCGTGAGCACGCTCACCGCCACCTGGTAGCGCGACCGGCGGCCGAGCGCGATGGCGAGGGCGGCGCCGAGAAGCGGGATGGCGACGACGAGGGGCACGAGTACGTTCATCGGGTGCCGCCCTCGCGGTCGGTGCGCGCGGCGTCGCCGGCGGCGGGTGCGCGTTCGTCGGAGCGGTCGGTCGCGTCAACAGCCGAGCTGTCGTCGTCGCTGCCGTCCTCACTGGCGTCGAGCGATGCCTGCACGGCGGCCTCGTCGTCGGTGGAGGACCGGAACGTGATTTCGGAGTCTTCGCTGGTTTCGGCGGCGTGCTCGTCGGTGAGGGTGTCGCCCTCGTCGCCGAGCTGGGCCAGCCACCAGGAGCGGTAGATCAGCGCGAGCAGCAGGGCCGTGATCCCGAAGTTGATCACGATGGCGGTGAGCATCAGCACCTGCGGCAGCGGGTCGACCATGGTGTCGTCCAGGGACGTGCCGGTGACGATCGGCGAGCTGCCGGGCCGTCCGCTCATGATGAAGATCAGCAGGTTGGTGGCGTTTCCCACCAGCAGGAACCCGATCAGCACCCGGGTGAGGCTGCGTTCGAGCATGATGTAGATGCCCGCGGCGTACATCGCGGCCATGACGATCACGAGGGTCAGGGAGGCGCTCATCGGGTGCCTCCTGCCGGTGTGCTGTCTTCCGCCGGGTCGGCGGGCTGGGTGATCGGGGCGGTTTCAGGTCCGGTGCCCGGCGCCGGGGCCTCCGCTGGGGTCCACTCGGAGGAGGCGTCGAAACCCATCGCGTCGCCGGCGTCGCTGGAGGCGTTGCCGATGGCGGGAATGATGGGCTCGTCCGGGTCGTCGTCGCCTGGTTCGTCGAGCTCGCTCTGCCGGTCGATCTCGCTGCCGAGGCTGCGCAGAATATCCAGGCTCAGGCCGATCACGACGAGGTACACCCCGATGTCGAAGATGCTGGAGGTGCCGAAGGAGAGGTGCCCAAGCAGCGGCACGTCGGCCTGGAAGTAGGCGGATTCGAGCGGGGTGCCCGTCACGAAGATCGACCCGACGGCGGTGCCGACGGCGAGGACCACGCCGAGTCCGAGGATCTTGCCCGGGTCGATGGGCACGGCTTCGCCCAGCTCGTACCGGCCGCCGGCCAGGTACCGGGCCACGAGGGCCAGGCCGGCCAGGAGGCCGCCGGCGAACCCGCCGCCCGGCAGGTTGTGGCCGGCGAAGAGCAGGTAGATCGACACGACGATTGCGGGGTGGAAGAGCAGCCGGACGAGCACCTCGATGAGGATCGACCGGTTCTCGGCGGACTGGGTGCGCCCTCCGAGCAGCCAGGACTGCCGGGTCACGGCATGCCCGGCGGAGCTTGCGTGCGGGTCGGCCACGACGCGGCGGCGGTTCTTCGGTTCGCGGCGTTTGCGGGACTCCCGCAGGCGCGGCATCTGCTCGCTGCGGCCGGAGACGAATAGCAGGCTGGCGACGCCGGTGGCCACGACGATGAGCACCGAGATCTCGCCCATGGTGTCCCAGGCGCGGATGTCGACGAGCATGACGTTGACGATGTTGTTGCCGTGGCCCTCCACGACGGACAACCGGGCCAGGTCCTTGGCCATGTCGGGCCATTGGCGGGCGCCGAGCGAGATGACGGCGATGGTGCCCATGGTCAGGCCCACCAGGATGCCGATGAGGGCGCGCCGGCGGCGGTGCATGGGCCGATTGTGCTGGGCGATACGGCTGGGCAGGCGACGCAGCACGAGCACCACCACCACGAGGGTGATCGACTCGACGAGCGCCTGGGTGAGCGCCAGGTCGGGTGCACCGTGGAAGGCGAACAGGGCGACCAGCCCGTAGCCGGTGACGCCGGCCAGCAGCACCGCGGTCATCCGCTGCCCGACCCGGGCGGCCATCGCGGCGGCGATGATCATGACCAGGCCGATGATGACCTGGGCCGGGTAGTCCCAGAGCACCACGGCGTCGGGCCAGGTGCGGTTGACGAACGAGACGGCGCCGAGGGCCAGCACGAACACCACAAGGATGGTCGAGAGGTACTGCGGCAGGCCGCCCCTCTGGGCGAGGTGAGTGGTGCGGGCGGCGATTCTGTCGACGAAACGCACGGTGTGGCCGTAGCCGTGACCGGCGTCCACCCAGGCCGGCACCGTGGCCTGCCAGCGGGCCACGCGCTTGCGCTGCCAGAAGATGACGAGGCCGAGGGCCACGACCACGATGCTGAGGAACAGCGCCGGTTCGAAACCGTGCCAGAGCATCAGGTGCGCGTCGCCCTCGCCGGGCATGGTGTCGGCGTATTGGGCAAGCACCGGGTCGAGCAGGAAGATGAACGGGCCGAGCACGATCGTGGCGACGGTGAGGATGCCGGGGGCCAGCATGAAGTCCCACCGGCTGGAGTGCATCGGGGTGTCGCTGATCGACGGGCGGGTGCCGAACGCGCCCCAGAAGAACTTGGCACTGTAGGCGACCGTGAGAACGGACCCGATCGCGGTGCCGGCCAGGGCGATCCAGCCCCAACCGTCGCCGGCCTCGCCGGCTTCGAGGAATGCGGTGAAGACGGATTCCTTGGCCACGAAGCCGAGCAGCGGCGGGAGCCCGGCCATCGACGCGACGGCGATGAGCGCGATCGCGGCCAGGGCCGGTTCGCGTCGGCCGAGGCCGGAGAGCTTGCGCCAGTCGCGGGTGCCGGCGCGATGGTCGATGATACCCACCACAAGGAAGAGGGTCGCCTTGTACAGCGCATGCGCGAGCAGCAGCGCCACCCCGGCGAGGGCGGCATCACGGGTGCCGAAGCCCACGACCACCATGAGGAAGCCGAGCTGGCTGACGGTGCCGTAGGCGAGCATCAGCTTGATGTCGTGCTGGCGCAGCGACCGCCAGGCGCCCACGAGCATGGTCCACACGCCGATGGTCACCAACACCGGAAGCCAGCCGGGTGAGTCGGCGTAGCCGGGTGCGAAGCGGGCGGTGAGGTAGATGCCGGCCTTCACCATGGCGGCGGCGTGCAGGTAGGCGCTCACCGGGGTGGGTGCGGCCATCGCGGCCGGAAGCCAGAAGTGGAACGGGATGAGCGCGGACTTCGACAGGGCGCCGACGAGGATCAGCAGCACCGCCCAGATGGCGACCGGCGTGCCGGTGGGGTTCGCCACGATCGCGGCCAGCGAGGTGGTTCCGGCGTCGACGGAGATCATCACGACGCCGATCAGCATGACCAGGCCACCGAAGGTGGTCACCAGCAGGGCCTGCAGGGCGGCACCGCGGCTCTCCCGCTTGGCGGTGTAGTGCCCGATCAGCAGGTACGAGAGCACGCTGGTGATCTCCCAGAACATGAACATGACCAGGATGTCGTCGGCGGTGACGAGCCCGTACATAGTTCCGGCGAAGGCCAGCAGCAGAGCGGCGAACCGGCCCAGGCTCGGCTCGTCGGCGTCGAAGTAGCGGGCGCAGTAGATGAGCACCAGGGCGCCGACACCGGTCACGACGAGGGCGAGCAGCCAGGCGAGCGCATCCACCCGGAAGGACAGGCTGATGCCGAGCGACGGGATCCACGGGAGGCTCTCGGTGGCGGCCCCGCCGGCGGCGACCGTACTGGTTTGCGTGAGGGTGTAGCCGAACGCGATCGCGGGCAGAACGGCGACCACATAAAAAACGCGCAACCCGAGCAGTCGGGTGAGCGTGGGAGTCAGCACGGAAACGAGCAGGAAAACCAGGAGGATCGTCGCCATGCGGCCTCCCGGCTCTCTACAAAAGAGTGTCGTCTCTACGGTCAGAGTGTCGCTTTTCAGTGTACAGGAGTGGGCCTTTCGACCCTGACCATCCTCTAGCCGTCGGCTAGTGTTACCGCAACCCCCAGAATGGATGCTTCACGTGACCACCAGCACCACCGGGCCGGATCGGCCGGAGAACAGCGTCACCCCCACCGGCCGCCCCGCGCACCACTCCGGGCACGACGAAACGCCGCTGGAGCACATCGACGACGCGTTGAGTGTGCACGAAGACCAGGGTCTGCATAAGGGGCTCAAGGCCCGCCACGTGCAGATGATCGCGATCGGCGGCGCCATCGGCACCGGCCTGTTCCTCGGCGCAGGCGGACGGCTCGCCAGCGCCGGCCCCGCCCTGGTGTTCGTGTACGCCATCTGCGGTTTCTTCGCGTTCCTCATCCTGCGGGCGCTCGGCGAGCTGGTGCTGCACCGGCCCACCTCGGGCTCGTTCGTGTCGTATGCGCGGGAGTTCTTCGGTGAGAAGACCGCGTTCGTCACCGGCTGGCTGTACTGGCTCAACTGGGCGATGACGGCCATCGTCGACGTGACGGCGGTGGCGCTGTACATGAACTTCTTCGGCCGCTACTGGGCGCCGTTCGGCGAGGTGCCGCAGTGGTTGTTCGCCCTGATCGCCCTGGCCGTGGTGATGAGCCTCAACCTGCTCTCGGTCAAGGTGTTCGGCGAGCTGGAGTTCTGGTTCGCGCTGATCAAGGTCGTCGCGATCGTGGTGTTCCTCCTGGTGGGCACCTGGATGGTCATCTTCGGCACCCCGGTGGAAGGAGCCGCCGTCGGCTTCTCCCTCATCTCCGACAACGGCGGCTGGCTGCCCAACGGTCTGCTCGCCTCGGTGCTCGTGGTGCAGGGCGTGGTCTTCGCCTACGCGTCGATCGAGCTGATCGGCACCACCGCCGGCGAGACCGAGAACCCGGAGAAGGTGATGCCCAAGGCCATCAACACGGTCATCGTGCGCATCGCGGTGTTCTACGTCGGCTCGATCCTGCTGCTCTCGCTGTTGTTGCCGTACACGGCATATGAGGCTGGAGTGAGCCCGTTCGTGACGTTCTTCGGCTCGATCGGCATCGACGGGGTCGACGTGCTCATGAACCTCGTGGTGCTCACCGCGGCTCTGTCGTCGCTGAACGCCGGACTGTATTCCACCGGGCGCATCCTTCGGTCGATGTCGCTGGCCGGGTCGGCGCCGCGCTTCGCCGGCAAGGTGAGCCGCAACGGGGTACCGTTCGGCGGCATCCTGCTCACCGGTGTCGTCACCCTGCTCGGAGTGGCGCTGAACGCGGTCGTGCCCGACGAGGCGTTCGAGATCGTGCTCAACATGGCCGCGATCGGCATCATCAGCGCGTGGGGCATGATCGTGCTCTGCCAGATGCGGCTGCAGGCCTGGGCGAAGGCGGGCATCCTCACCCGGCCGGCGTTCCGGATGCCCGGCGCCCCGTTCACCGGCTACCTCACCCTGGCGTTCCTGGCCACGGTTCTCGTGCTGATGGCCTTCGATTGGCCGGTCGGTACGCTCACGATCAGCTCGCTGGGCCTGATCATCCCGGCGCTGGTGCTGGGCTGGTACGCCTGCCGGGGCCGCATCCTCGAGATCGCGGCGTCCCGTCCCCCGCTGCCGGCCCGCGGAACCTCCCCGCGGCCCTAACTGGTCCCCGGCCGGACATCTGCGCCCGGTGTACCGGGTGCAGATGTCCGCTGCGGGACCAGTTGCCCCCGGAGGCGCGGTGCGGGTCGGCGGTCGGGGTCAGAGCGCGCGGCGGCGAATGACGATGTCGCTGGCCAGCACGAGCGCCAGGGCGAGCACGATGATGCCCACGTAGACGAACGGCACGGAGCCCAGGCCCACCTGGTCGAGCAGGAAGGCGCCCACGAACGCGCCCAGGCCGATGCCGACGTTGAACGCGGTGGTGTAGACGGCGCTGGCGGTGTCGCGGATGCGCACCGACGCGGTGTGCAGCAACCGGGTCTGCAGCAGCGGCGGGAAGGTGCCGAACGCGAGGCCCCAGACCAGGAACGCGCCGATCGCCACGGGCAGCGTCTGGGTGAACAGCGCCAGCACGGTGACGCTGACGACCGTCACCGACATCCCGAGCACCAGGCCCAGCTGCGGGCGCTTGCTGAACACGACGCCGCTGATGAACAGGCCGAGTGCGCCGGCGATGCCGTACGCGAACAGGAGTGGCGCGACGGCGTCGCTGCCCACCCCGAGGGTGTCGCTGAGGAACGGTGCGATGTAGGTGTAGAAGGTGTAGTGCCCGATCATCGTGAGCGCGGTGATCACGCAGACCAGCGCGACCGGGCCGATGGTGGGGTCACGGGGCAGCTTGGCCACCGTGATGGTTCCGGTCGCCGTCGTGACGGACTCGGTGCGCTTGCCCGTGTAGTGCTCGACCTTGGGCAGGAACCGCCAGATCACCACGGCGCCCACGAGCATCAGCCCGGCGAGCACGATGAACGAGAGCCGCCAGCCGAGCAGGTGGCCGAGGAAGGTGCCAAGCGGCACACCGAACACGAACGCGAGGGTGCCGCCGGCGATGGTGATCGACACGGCCCTGGCGATCTGGTCCTTGGGCACGAGGTGCGCGGAGTAGGCGCCCACGACGCCCCAGAACAGGCCGTGCGCCAGTCCGCCGATCACCCGGGAGATGACGACGAAGGTGTAGTCGGGCGCGATGGCGGTGAGCACGTTGCTCAACGCGAACACGATGAGCACGAGAACGATCAGGCCGTGCCGGGGCATCCGTCGGGTCAGCAGCGCCAGCGGCGTGCTGGTGAGCACGACCGTGAACGCGAACCAGGACACGAGCAGGCCCACGTCGGACTGGCTGACCCCGAGCGAGGTGCTCATTTCGGGCAGCAGGCCGGTGGGCAGCATCTCGGAGGTGACCGAGAGGAAGACGGCGGCGGAGAGGGCGATCAGGCCGATCCACGGGAAGGCTCCGGTAGGGGCCTTCTGATCGGGGCGAGGCATACCGGTGGACGGCAGCGAGATGGGCGCGGTAAATGACATGGGTGCTGTGGCTCACAGACAGGTTCCGCTTGCCCTCGGCTCCGGCGGCTGTCACGGCCGGGCTGAGCGGGTTCTTCAAGCGGTGCGCGCCGACGTGCGCGCCCGGGGCCAAGCGTGTTCCGCCAGCCGTCAACCAGCCTAGCCGGATATCTCGTCGAGTGACGGGTATGCCCAGCGCAACCAGCCGATCGGCAGGCCGCTGTGCTCGGCAAGCGCCTGGTGCGTCGGCGTGCCCGGGCCGCAGCGGCCGCGCAGTTCCCGCAGCCCCGCGGCAACGGCGGCCTCGCGACGGCCCTGCCGCTCGGTGCGGCGCATCCCCGCGTCCCGTTTTGCGGCCGGCGCCTGGCCGGGGGCTGCGCGTTGTTTCCAGTGCACGGTGGGCTCGGTGGCCTCAGGCGGCGGCGCGGGCCCCGGCGGCGTACCAGTCCCGGGTGTTCTGCACGTCGATGGCGAGCTGGTCGACGAGGGCGGGCGTGTCGACGAAGGCCACCTCCGCGCGCAGGAACAGCCGCAGCTCGACGGACAGTTCCTGGCCGTAGAGGTCGCCGGCGAAATCGAGCAGGTGCGCTTCGAGCAGCGGATGCCCGGCGTCACCGTAGTAGGTGGGGCGGGTACCCACCGACACGGCCGCGAGCGCGCCGGCGGCCGGCAGCCCCTCGCCGTGCACGATGGCGGCCCAGATGCCGGTGTGCGCCATGAGGTCTGGGACCTCGATGTTCGCGGTGGGGAAGCCGATCACCCGGCCCCAGGCGTTGCCGTGGATGACGGTTCCGGTGATGGTCGTCGGCCGAGTGTCGAGCGCCCGCAGGGTTCCTTCGGTCATCGTGTGTCTACCTTCCGCTTCGGGTCGTTCCGGGGTACCTCGGCAGTGTGGCTGCCTGGTGTCTATCTCAGCATCCGGGAGTTTCGTCGCTGCAACCACAACGTTGCCGGATTATTGCGCCGCTTTACGTGCTCTCCCGGCCGCTGAATTCCGGCCTGTACTCGGGGATAACGCGCTGACATCCGGCGCATTCCCGAGCGCCTCACCTGGTTCGCCGCCGGATGCGCCGCCGAGCGGGGTCACCGCGCCGGGTAATCTGGTGCGATGAACCCCAGCCTGCCGCCCGCGCACCATCACCACCTGGTCGTCACTCTCGTCTGCCCCGACCAGCCGGGCATCGTGCACGACGTCAGCGGCGCCATCGTGGGCGCCCGCGGCAACATCACCGAGAGCCAGCAGTTCTCCAGCGCCGATACCGGCCGGTTCTTCATCCGCCTGCAGGTGGAATCCCCCGCCGACCGCGCCGAGATGCAGGCCGCGCTCGCGCCCGTCGTGGAGAAGTACGGCATGGCGTCGGTGATCGACGTCGTCGGCCGGCCGCTGCGCACCCTGGTGCTCGCGTCCACCGCCGGGCACTGCGTCAACGACCTGCTCTTCCGTCAGCGCGGCGGCCAGCTGCCCGTGGAGGTGCCGCTGGTGCTCAGCAACCACGGCACCCTGCGCGACCTGGTCGGCTTCTACGGTGTGCCGTTCGAGTCGCTACCCATCACGGATGCGGCGAGCAAGGCCGCCTTCGAGGCCCGCGTCGTGGAGGCCGTCGAGGAGTTCGACATCGAACTGGTGGTGCTGGCCCGCTACATGCAGATCCTCTCCCCCGAACTCTGCGCGTACCTCGAGGGCCGGGCCATCAACATCCACCACTCGTTCCTGCCCGGCTTCAAGGGCGCCAACCCCTACAAGCAGGCGCACGCCCGCGGGGTGAAGCTCATCGGCGCCACGGCGCACTTCGTCACCAGCGAGCTGGACGAGGGCCCGATCGTCGAGCAGAACGTCGTGCGGGTGGACCACTCCCGCACGCCCGCCGAGCTCGTCGCGATCGGTCAGGACGAGGAGAGCCGCACGCTCACCCAGGCCGTGAAGTGGTTCGCTGAGAACCGCGTGCTGCTCGACGGAGTGCGCACCATCATCTTCAAGTAGCCCCGCCGGTAGGATTGGCGGGTGAACGACACCCGCCCCACCCCCGCCGTCGGCGTCAACGACGTCCTGCGTTTTGTGCTCGAACTCTTCGCCTTCGTGAGCCTGGCGCTCTGGGGGTTCCTGGCCTGGCCGCTGCCGTGGCCGGGCATCCTGTTCGGTATCCTCGCGCCCGCGTTCGCGATCCTGGTCTGGGCGCTGTTCCGGTCGCCGAAGGCCGTGTTCCGGCTCGACCCGTTCGGCAAGGCGATCGTGGAGATCTTCGTGTTCGGCGCCGCCGCCCTCGCCTGGTGGGACCTCGGCCAGCCGATCGTGGCGGTCGTCTTCGCGGTCGTCGCCACGGTCAGTGGCGTGCTCTCCGGCCGCAAGGAACTCGGCGCCTGAGCCTCAGCGGTCAACGGGGTCGATGACCGGCGGCTCCGCGGCGGGCTGCGCGGGCAGGCCGCCGGGCATCCGCAGCGCGTAGAGCGACGTGGCGACGAACAGCAGGCCCCCGAGCAGGAACGCGGCCGGGTACGACACGGTGTCGGCGAGCAGGCCGGCCACGAGCGGGCCGACGATGGCGCCGAAGTCGGAGAACATCGAGAAGATCGCCACCGGGCGCCCGCCCGCGCTGCCGGCGGCGTCACCGACGGATGCGGCCGGCGCGGTGCCCATGAACGCCGCGGCGACCCCGTAGACGCAGAGCAGCACCGTGAGCAGCACGATGTTCGGCGCGAATGGGATGGCCGTGATCGTCACGGCCGCCACGAGGAATGCCCCGATGATGGCGGGTTTGCGGCCCACGGTGTCGACGAACCGGGACGCCGGCGCCAACGCGAGGGTCTGCGCGACGGCGGCGATCGCGAAGGCGATACCGGTCCAGGCGCTGGGGCCCTTGAGCACCTCGACAACGAGAACCGGCACGAGCGCGCCGCGCACACCGAACGACGACCAGCCCTGGGAGAAGTTGGCCAGGCAGGCGGCCCGGAAACGGGGGTCGCGCAGCACCGTGCGGAGCGGCAGCAACGGCGCGGCCGCACCGGTGCCGCCGGCGGCGACGCGGGTGGCCGGCTGCAACAGCACCAGGCCGGTCACGCCGGCGACGGCGAGGGTGCCGGCGTAGAAGAAGAACGGGGCGGTGAGCGAGATGGTGGCGAGCAGGCCACCGAGCGCGGGCCCGGCCATGCCGCCGATGAGGAAGCCGCCCTGGTAGAAGCCGACCGCGCGGCCACGGATACCCGGGGCGGTGGTGCGCAGGAGCAGCGTCATCGCCGCGACGGTGAACATCGCCGAACCGATGCCGCCAGCGCCGCGCAGCAGCAACAGCTGCGGGTAGCTGCCGGCGATGCCGACCAGGCCGCTGGACACGGCAACGATGCCGATGCCCACGGCCAGGATGGTGCGTTCCCCGGCCCAGTCGATGAGCTTGCCGCAGACCGGGCTGGCGACGAAGCGCATCAGGGCGAACGCCGACACCACGGCGCCGATCTCGAGGTTGCCCACGCCGAAGCTCTTCACGTAGACCGGCAGCACCGGAACCACCACGCCGAAGCCCACCATGACGAAGAATGCGATGACACCGAGAACGTAGACGTCCCGGCCGAGCCGGGGTTCGTTCGCCGTTCGGCTGGGGGTGGAGCCGAACGGAAAACGGATGCGTCGCATCCCTCCAGATTAGGCCGTCAGCGGGCCTGCCCCGGCCGCGGGGCGGCGGAGGGGCTCAGCGGGTGGGCACCGGCTGGGCTGCCGTCTGCACCCGCGCGGCCGCGCGGCGGGCGCGCGTGTCTCGGCGCCCGCCGATGGCGCGCAGGGCGTTGAGGATCGTGGCGAGGTCGACCAGCTCCTGCAGCAGCGCCCCGATGGTGGCGGGGATCAGCCCGAACGCGGCCACCACCATGAGTGCGAGGCTCATCGCCATGCCCAGCCAGATGCTCTGCAGGGCGATGCGCACCGTGTCCCGGCCGATGCTGACGGCCCGCGCGGCGCGCGACAGGTCGTCGAGCAGGATCACCGCATCCGCCGACTCGCTCGCCGCGGTGGACCCCTTGGCGCCCATCGCGATGCCCACATCGGCCACGGCCAGCACCGGGGCGTCGTTGACGCCGTCGCCCACCATGATCACGGGCCGCTCACGGATGGCGCGCACCGCGTCGACCTTGTCGACCGGCAGGCAATCCGCGCGCACCCGGGTGATGCCCACGAGCCGGGCGATGTGGTTGGCGGTGGGGCGGGCGTCGCCGGTGAGCATGACCGACTCGTGCACACCGAGCCGGTCGAGGGCCTGCACGGTGGCGCGCGCGTTGTCGCGCACCTGGTCGCTGGCCACCACGCAGCCGGCGAACCGGCCGTCGACGGCGAGGTAGATGGCCAGTTCGCCGCCGGCCAGGTCGGCCGGGTAGGCGTCGGGAGCGTGCTCGGCCACGAACGACAGCTTGCCCACGACGACCTCGCGACCGTCGAACCGGGCGGTCACGCCGTGCGCGGGCACCTCGGTGGCGGAGTCGGTGCGGAGCAGGGTGAGGTCGCGCTTGTCGGCGGCCGCGATGACGGATGCGGCGAGCACGTGTGACGAGTACTGCTCGGCCGACGCCGCCAGGGTGAGCAGCTGGTCGGCGCTGAACGGGGCCTCTGGGGCCACCCGGGCGATGGTGGGCGCGCCGTAGGTGAGGGTTCCGGTCTTGTCGAACACCACCGTGCGGGCTCGGGCGAGCTTCTCGAGCACTCCCCCGCCCTTGACGATGATGCCGTTGCGGGCCGCGCGGCTCATGCCGCCCATGAACGCCACCGGCGCCGCGAGCAGCAGCGGGCAGGGGGTGGCGACCACGAGCACCTCGGCGAACCGCACCGGGTCGCCGGAGACCACCCAGGCGATCCCGCCGATGAGCAACGCCACGGCCGTGAACGGCACCGCGTAGCGGTCGGCGAGCCGCACCACCGGGGCCTTGCTCGCCGCGGCCTCTGCCACCAGCGCCACGATCTGCTGGTACTGGCTGTCCGCGGCGAGCGCCGTGGCCCGCACGGTGGCGGCGGCCTGCCCGTTGATCGAACCGCTGAGCACCGGGTCGCCGGTGCGGCGTTCGACGGGCAGGCTCTCCCCGGTGAGCGACGACTCGTCGAACGCGGCGGATGCGGAGACCAGTTCGGCGTCCACCGGCACGATCTCGGCGGGCCGCACCAGCAGCACGTCGCCGATCTGCACCAGGGTGGCGGGCACGTCCTCCACGTCGGAGGAGCCGTCGCGTAGCAGGTGCGCGATCTGCGGTGCCCGTTCGAGCAGGGCGTTCAGCTCCCGCTGGGCCCGGCCGGCCGCGTAGTCCTCGAGGGCGGCGCCGCCGGAGAGCATGAGCACGATCACCAGCGTGGCCACGTACTCGCCCACCAGGATGGTGGCGATGATGGCCATGATCGCCAGGAGGTCCACACCGAACGCGCCCTGGCGCATCCGCCGGATCATGCCGACAACCTCGATGCCGGCCACGACGAGGCCGAGACCTGAGTACAGCCATTGCACCGCCACGGGCAGGCCGAGGGCCCAGAGTGGCAGCCCGAGCAGGCCGACAAGGATGGCTGCCGCGACAACCGGGTACCGGCGGAATGCTCCAGCGAGCGTGGACATGGCTCCATTGTCGTCTCGGATGCGAGTGCGCACCAGCAAGGAGAGGCTGCCCTTGCGCCTCGCCGCTGCACCACCTCTGGGTGACCGCGCCTGCTCTAGCGGTCGCAATCGCCGACACGAGGTGCAGCGGGCCGGCTTGGGGCGCATCCGCCCCGCGCAGGTACACGAAAGGCCCCGCCGAGGGGGCGGGGCCTTCGTTGTCAGCAGTGGCCGACGCCGGGCGGGTTACGCCAGGCGGGTCTGCAGGTTGTCGCTGATCGCGGCGAGGAATTCCTCGGTGGTGAGGTAGCCCTGGTCCGGGCCCACGAGCAGGGCGAGGTCCTTGGTCATCTTGCCG
This sequence comes from Cryobacterium arcticum, assembly GCF_001679725.1. Classification (NCBI taxonomy): domain Bacteria; kingdom Bacillati; phylum Actinomycetota; class Actinomycetes; order Micrococcales; family Microbacteriaceae; genus Cryobacterium; species Cryobacterium arcticum. Next base: position 3,186,708 of record NZ_CP016282.1, read on the forward strand.
CTCTCGACGGTCTTCACGACCACATCCTCGAGAGTGTGCGCGAACTCGGCCAGCGCCGGGTTGCTGTCGAGCTTGGCGCGGTGCGAGAGTCCCCGGGTCCAGGCGTAGATCGAGGCGATCGGGTTAGTCGAGGTGGGCTTGCCCTGCTGGTGCTGGCGGTAGTGCCGGGTGACGGTGCCGTGCGCGGCCTCGGCCTCGACGACGCTGCCGTCGGGGGTGGAGAGCACGCTGGTCATCAGGCCGAGCGAGCCGAAGCCCTGTGCCACGGTGTCGGACTGCACGTCGCCGTCGTAGTTCTTGCAGGCCCAGACGTAGCCGCCCTCCCACTTCATGGCAGAGGCGACCATGTCGTCGATCAGACGGTGCTCGTAGGTGAGGCCGGCGGCCTCGAAGCGGTCCTTGAACTCGGTGTCGAAGATCTCCTGGAAGATGTCCTTGAACCGGCCGTCGTACGCCTTGAGGATGGTGTTCTTGGTCGACAGGTAGACCGGGTAGTTGCGCTCGAGGCCGTAGTTGAGCGACGCGCGGGCGAAGTCGATGATCGACTTGTCGAGGTTGTACATGCCCATGGCCACGCCGCTGCCGGGAGCCTGGAAGACCTCGAACTGCTGCGGGTCGCCGCCGTCCTTCGGGGTGAAGGTCATGGTGAGGGTGCCTTCGCCCTCGAAGCGGAAGTTCGTGGCGCGGTACTGGTCGCCGAACGCGTGGCGGCCGATGATGATGGGCTTGTTCCAGCCCGGCACCAGGCGCGGGATGTTGGAGATGATGATCGGCTCACGGAAGATGGTGCCGCCGAGGATGTTGCGGATGGTGCCGTTGGGCGAGGCCCACATCTTCTTCAGGCCGAACTCCTCGACACGAGCCTCGTCGGGGGTGATGGTGGCGCACTTGACGCCGACACCGTGCTTCTGGATGGCGTGGGCCGCGTCGATCGTGATCTGGTCGTCGGTCTCGTCACGCTTCTGGATCGACAGGTCGTAGTACTCGAGGTCGATGTCGAGGTACGGGTGAATGAGGGAGTCCTTGATGGCCTGCCAGATGATGCGGGTCATCTCGTCCCCGTCGAGTTCGACGACTGTACCTGCAACCTTGATCTTCGACAATGGATTCTCCTCAGTGAGTCGGGGCGTGGTGGCCGTCAACAATCCTAGCCGAGGGCGGTAACTGTCTCGACATCGAGAGAGTTGACCGGCCGGAAACGGCCCCGGGTGCAGGTCCCCCACAAACCCGACTATCAGCCTTCGCGACCGGACGATACCCTAGGGTCATGCCTGAACTCCGACTGGAAGAACTGTCCGCACGCAACATCGTCGCGGCCAACAACCTGAGCCTCAAGCCCGGTCAGGAGCAATTCATCGCGCCCGTCTCCTACTCGGTGGCGGCATCGGTGATCAACCCGAACACGGCATGGCAACGGGTGGTGCTGCTCGACGGCGAGGTCGCCGGCTTCATCCACGGCAACTTCGACCCCGAATCGCCCCAGGAAGAATTCCGCGCCTGCATCTGGCGCATCAACGTCGACGCGGAGGCGCAGGGGCTGGGCGTGGGCAAGTTCGCCGCCGAAGCCCTCGCCGAAGAAGCCCGCCACCGCGGTTTCGACCGCATCACGGTGATCTGGGAACCCGGCGAGGAGGGCCCCGAGGCCTTCTTCCACCGCATCGGCTTCGTCGACATCGGCGAGACCCAGTTCGGCGAGGTCATCGGCGCCCTCACTCTCTAAGCCCCGACAGCTCTCAAACAGTGCGCCTGAATCCGGCCACCCCGTTCGTGGCGGCTGTGCTCGAGATCGTGGACTCGATCCCGCCCGGCCACGTGATGACCTACGGCGACGTGGCCGCCACCCTCGGTTCCCGCGCCGCCCGCGTGGTGGGCCAGACGATGGCCCAGTTCGGGGCGGATGCGCCGTGGTGGCGGGTGATCCGCGCGAGCGGGCATCCGCCGGTCGGGCACGAGGACCGGGCGTTGGAGCATTACCGGGCTGAGAACACGCCGTTGCTCACCGCGACCGCTCCGGATGCCGGCTACCGGGTGGATCTCAGCCGGGCGCGCTGGCGTCCATGACCGGGTCGACCGGGGCCGGCTCCAGGCGGCCCTGCCAGTCGGCGACCAGCAGCGGCTGGTCGATGCCGAGCACCGCGACCGGCACCGAGCCGCGCCGGTAGACCGCGACCAGGTCGCCCGTGGACGGGCTGCCCGCCTCGACGGTGACATCTTCGCCGCCGCGCAGCCGGCCGGCGAACTGCACCTGCGCGCCGCCCTGCTCCGAGGTCACCCGGGCGGGCGCCAGCGCCGTGGCCGGGTCGACCCCGAGCAGCGCGGCCATGGCGATGCCCGGCCGGTCGCGGGTGTCGCTCCAGTGCGGGATGCGCCGGTGCAGCCCGGTGACCGGGTCGAACCAGGCCGCGCAGTCGCCCACGGCCACGACGCCGGGCACCGCGGTGGCGCCCGCAGCGTCGCAGACCACGCCGCCGCGCAGGTCGAGTCCGGCCTCGCCCAGCCAGCCCGCCAGCGGCACCGAGCCGATGTCGAGCAGCACCACATCGGCACCGATCTCCTCCCCCGTGGTCAGCCGCACGCCCGACACCCAGCCGGGTCCGATCAGCTCGGCGACCCGCAGGTCGGTGCGCACGGTGATGCCCCGGCGGGAGTGCAGCCGGTACACGGCGTCGGCGACGGCTCCGCCGAACGCGGTGCAGAGCGCATCCGTGGTGCTGCCGAGCACCGTGACCTGCAGGCCCAGGTCGCGGGCGGTCGACGCCACCTCGAGGCCGACGATGCCGGAGCCGACGACGATCATGCGGGCGCCGGGCAGCAGCTCCTCGCGGAGCGCGAGGGCGTCTTCGACGGTGCGGAGGGTGTGCACCCCGCGCGGCATCGGGTCGAAGCGGCGCGCGGAGGACCCCGTGGCGATCACGACGGCATCCGACTCGAGGGTGCGGCCGTTGGCCAGCGTCACCCGGCGCGCGGCCGCGTCGAGGGCCACGGCGGGCACACCCAACCGCCACTCGGCGCCGAGATCCTCTGAGGGGGCCTCGAGGGCCAGCTCGCCGATGGTGGTCTCACCGGTGAGGAAGCCACGGCCCAGCGGCGGCCGGTCATAGGGGCGGTGGCGTTCCCCGCCGACGATCGTGAGGTGTCCGGTGTAGCCGTGGGCGCGCAGGGCAGCCGCGCTGGCATGCCCCACCACCCCCGCGCCCACGATGGTGACTGACTGCATGCTGGGTGATCCCCCGATCAGACAGGCGCGCCACCGGCTACGGTGGCGGCTCGAGGACCGAGCGGGCTCGGTCCTGGGCGGTTTGTGTGATGTGCTCTGGGTTCAGATTCGCGGCCCGGCCGGGGCGTGTCAAGCGTGTCGGGCGGGTTCTCGGCCAGTGGTTCGAAGCCTTTGACATGCCCGAAACACGACCGACTCAAACCCCCGCCCACACCTCTGCTCACGCCCCTGCGGACTGTGGCTTGAGGCCGAATTTCCCGCGTTCTCGGGGCTTAGCTCACGGTTCACGCCGGGTGTATCGTGCCTGCATGAATGCGGCCGACGACGACTCCCAGAACCCTGCAATGGATGCCCCGGAGGGATCCGCGGTCGACCGCGGTCCGGACACACCGCAAGGAACCCCGCCGGTCGGCGCGGCACCGGCCGACCCGGTGACCTCCAACCCGGAGCACTACCGGGTGCTGTTCGAGAACGACCGGGTGCGGGTGCTTGAGTACCGCGACGACCCGGGCACGACGACCACGCCGCACCGGCATCCGGACAGCGTCATGGTTACCCTGAGCGACTTCAGCCGTCGGCTCTCGCTGGGCGACCGGGTGTTCGACACGGTTCTGGATGCCGGCGAGGCGCGTTGGCTGCCCGCCCAGGTGCACTCGGGCGAGAACACCGGCTCGACGCCCACCCACGCGATCTTCGTCGAGCTGAAGGGCGACCCCCTCGCCGACCCGGCGTCCGCCCCGCCCCTGGGTCCGTCCTAGCCCGAGGGTCAGACGAGGGACTCGCGCCAGGCGGCGTGCAGCTTGGAGAACCGGCCGGTACCCGAGATGAGCATGTCGGGGGTGCCGTCCTCCACGATGACGCCGTTCTCCATCACGAGCACCCGGTCGGCGATCGCCACGGTCGACAGCCGGTGCGCGATGATCACCGCGGTGCGGTCGCTGAGCAGCGTCTGCAGGGCCTCCTGCACCAGCCGTTCGCTGGGGATGTCCAGCGACGAGGTGGCCTCGTCGAGGATCAGCACCGCCGGGTCGGCCAGGAATGCCCGCGCGAACGAGATCAGCTGGCGCTGCCCGGCCGAGACCCGGCCGCCGCGCTTGTTGACGTCGGTGTCGTACCCGCCGGGCAGGCCCACGATGAAGTCGTGCGCGCCCACGGCCTGCGCCGCCGCCTCGATCTCCGCCCGGGTGGCCCCGGGCTTGCCGATCGCGATGTTGTCGGCGACGCTCCCGCTGAACAGGTACGCCTCCTGGGTCACCATCACGATGGCCCGGCGCAGGTCCTTGGGGTGCAGGTCGCGCAGGTCCACGCCGTCCAGCAGCACGCGGCCGTCGGACGGGTCGTAGAACCGGGAGATCAGCTTGGCCAGCGTCGACTTGCCCGCACCTGTGGAGCCGACGAGGGCGATGGTCTGCCCAGGCTCCAGGGTGAGGTCGAAGTGCGGCAGGATGACCCGGTCGGCCTGGTACTCGAACTGCACGTTCTCGAACTGCACGGCACCGGTCGACGTCCAGAGGTCCACCGGCTTGATCGGGTCGGGCACGCCGGGCTGCTCCTCGAGCACCCCGGAGATCTTCTCGAGAGCGGCGGCGGCCGACTGGTAGGAGTTGTAGAACATCGCCATCTCCTCCATCGGGTCGAAGAACCGGCGGGTGTACAGCAGCGCGGCCAGCAGCGCTCCGATGGCCAGCTGCCCGTCCGCGACGCGGAAGCCACCGACCAGCAGCACCACGGCGACGGTGACGTTGCCGATCAGGATCAGCCCGGGGTCGAACACCCCGAACAGCTGGATCACCCGGGCGTTGACGAGCCGGTATGCCTCGACGAGCTTGCCGAAGACCCGTTCGTTCCGCGGTTCGGTACGGAACGCCTTGACGGCACGGATGCCCGTCATGGTCTCCACGAACTGCACGATCAGGCTCGCCGACGCGGTGCGCGACCGGCGGAACAGGTGCTGTGAGCGCACCTGGAACCAGCGGGTGAGCGCGAGCAGCGGCACCAGAGCGACGAGCAGCACCAGCCCGCTCACCCCGTCGAGGGTGACCAGCGCGATGGCGGTGAACACCATGTAGAGCAGGCCCTGCACAAGCTGGTTGATGCCGGAGTCGAGCAGTTCGCGGATCGCATCCAGGTCGCTGGTCTGCCGGGAGATGATGCGCCCGGACGTGTACGACTCGTGGAACTCAAGGCTGAGCCGCTGGGTCTGCAGGAAGACACGCTTGCGCAGGTCGATGAGCACCGCCTGGCTGATGCGCGCGGAGAGCACCGTGTACCAGGCGATCAGCAGGGCGCCGGTGACACCGGTGACCAGGTAGACCGCGCCGGTGGCCGCCAGCGGCATCCAGTCCTGGTTGAGCAGGGCGGGCAGGCCCTTGTCGATGCCGTAGGCGATCAGGGCGGGGCCGGCGACCTGCGCGGCCGTGGAGACGACCACGACGAGCATGGCCACGACCACCGACCAGCGCACCGGGAACAGCAGCGAGCCGAGCAGGCGCAGCGAACGGCGGCGGATCTGGCCGCTTTCCGCTTTGGTGTAGTCGAGGCGTTCTTCGCCTTCGACGCCGGTGACGCTCACAGCGATTCTCCCGTTCGGTTGGACTCTCGTCGTTCTTCGTCTTCCAGGCTGGAGATGACGAACTTGTAGTGCGGGCTCGAGGCCAGCAGTTCGGAGTGCCGGCCGACCGCGGTGACCCGGCCGTTCTCCAGCAGGGCCACCCGGTCGGCGAGCATCACCGTGGACGGGCGGTGCGCCACGATCAGCGCGGTGGTCTTGACGAGCACCCGGCGCAGCGCCGCTTCGACGAGCGACTCGGTGTTCACGTCGAGCGCCGAGAGCGGGTCGTCGAGCACGAGCACGGCGGGCGCCGCGGCGACGGCACGGGCCAGCGCCACGCGCTGCCGCTGCCCGCCGGACAGGCTCATGCCCTCCTCGCCGACGAGCGTGTCGACGCCGTCGGGCAGGTCGTGCACAAAGCCGGCCTGGGCGATATCCAGCGCCTCGGCGAGCACCGCGTCGGCCTCCGGGCTGCGCTCGGCGAACTCCGGGCGGCCGAGCAGCACGTTCTCTCGCACGGATGCCGAGAACAGCGTCGCATCCTCGAACGCCATCGCGATGTGCCGGCGCAGTTCCTCACGGCGGAGGGCGCGTACGTCGACCCCGTCGAGGGTCACCGAGCCATCCGTCACGTCGTACAGCCGGGTGGTGAGCGCCGTCAGGGTGGACTTGCCGGAGCCGGTGAGCCCGACCAGCGCCATGGTCTCGCCGGGTTCGAGCACCAGGTCGACCCCGTCGAGCAGGTCGGGGAAGCGCTCCGGGGAGTCGGCGTAGCGGAAGTGCACGTTCTCGAACGCCAGCCGGCCGCGCGGGGCGGTGATGGTGACCGGGCGGGGCGGGTCGGTGATGGTGTTCGGGGTGTCGAGGATGTCGAAGAACCGGTCGGTGGCGGTGCGGGTGTCGAAGGTCATCGACAGCAGGAACCCGATCGACTCCACGGGGAAGCGCAGCACGGTGGCGGTGGCGAAGAAGGCCACCAGCTCGCCGACGCTGAGCTGGCCCTGGCTGGTGAGCCAGACGCCGGAGACCAGGCAGAGCGCGAACGCCACGTCGGGAACGAGCAGCAGCCACAGCCAGATGCCGGCGATGGCGCGGGCCTTCTCGATCTCGGTGCCGCGCAGTTCTTCGGCCTGGTTGGCGAAGCTCTTGAGCGCGAAGCTGCCGCGGCCGAACGCCTTGAGCACCCGGATGCCGTGCACCGACTCCTCCACGGCGGTCGCGAGGTCGCCGGACTGGTCCTGGCTGCGCCGGGCGATCACCGAGTACTTCTCCTCGAAGACGTAGCCGTAGATCCAGATCGGGATCGAGCAGACGAGGAAGATCAGGCCGAGGACCCAGTTCATCGACACGAGGATCACGACGCCGGCGAGAATGGTGAGGAAGTTCACCACGAGCAGCACCAGGCCGAACGAGATCCAGCGGCGGATCATGTTGAGGTCGCTGATGGCGCGCGAGAGCAGCTGCCCGCTCGGCCAGCGGTCGTGGAAGGTCACGGGCAGGTCCTGCAGCCGGGCGTAGAGGGCGTTGCGCATCCGGGATTCGATGTGGGTGCCGGGCACGAGCACGAACCAGCGGCGCAACGCGATCATCACGGCCTCGAGCACACCGAGGGCCAGCACCGTGAGCACGGCGGGCCAGATCGGGGCGGTGTCGCCCTGGCTGAGGGCGCCGTCGACGAGCTGCTGCAGCACCTGCGGGATGGCCAGGGCCACGAGCGAGGCGAGCAGCGCGGACAGCATGCCCAGCCCGATGCGCGGCAGTGCCGGCTTGGCGAACGGGTACAGCCGCAGCAGCGTGCGGAGGGTGTTGGGACGGGCGGCCGGCGTGGGCGCGGTGTGGGGCGGATGCTGTTCTGCAGTGGAGGTCATGAGTCGTTCCTGCTAAACCCGCGTGATTCTGGAGTCGAACGGGTGGATGAGGCGTGCTGAGTCGGTGCGGGAGCCGTGGCGAAGCCGACGGTGCCGTGCTGGCGCGGGGGTGCCGCGTCCGAGAGGAGAAGCGGGCGGTGACGCCCGCGATAGCTGAGTGCCCGCGGAGGCGAGCAGCGGTGGTGTGGCCGGACTCCTAGGCGGAGGCGGGTCGGAGCGCCGGGACGAAGGCAGCGCCGGTCGCAATCGTTGCGAGCGTGGTGCGGGCTGTCTTGGTCATGTCGGCCTCCTGAGCGCGTCTGTTCATCGTCTTGTGCCCCCCATGTTCAGGCAGCCTTTCAGGATACGGCCCCGGTTGCGCCGGGCGCAAGAGCGAATTTCTGCCGGCGCCTGGTTCGGGCGCGGATGCGGGCGCGAGGCCGACCGCATCCGGCCGGGCACGGTCAGCGCACCCGCACGCTCAGGCAGGTGACGCAGCCCTCGAGCTTCTCGAATTCGGTGATGTCCACGGTCACCGTGCGGTACCCGAGCCCGATGAGCAGTGCGGCGGTCTGCGGGGCCGCGGCCGACATCAGCAGGGTGTTCTCGTCGAGGATCACGACGGCGGTGCCCTCGGCCTCTGGCACGGGCAGGAACTTCTCGAACAGACCCGGGTCGTCCACCAGCGGCGGGTAGCCGATGATGGTGCCGTCCGGCAGCGCGGTGATCGCGGTTTTGAGGTGCAGGGCCCGGGTCACGGGAACCGTCACGACCGTGTAGCCGAGCGGTTCCACGATGGCGGCCAGTTGCGCGGCGCCCTCGGCGTTGGTGCGGAGGCTCTGGCCCACATATACGGTGCGGCCCACCTTGAGCACGTCGCCGCCGTCGAGGGTGCCGGGTGATTCGAGCCGGTGCACGGTGAGGTCGAGGTCGCGCACGGCTGCTTCGGCGGCGGCGGTCTCCCCGCGCCGGCTGGGCGCTCCGGGGCTGGCGACCACGGCGGTGCCGCCGAAGAGGATCACGGCGTCCTCGATGAACACCGAGTCGGGCTGGTCGGGCGCCGGTGCCACCTCGGTGGTGGCCCAGCCTTCGGCCTGCAGGGCGGCGACGTAGCCCTCCCACTGGGAGCGGGCCAGCTCGAGGTCGATGGGCACGCGGTCGATGTGGGTGATCTGCCCCTCCGCGAGGATGTCGACGGGCCGGCGCACGAGGGCGCGCTTGCCGGCGCCGGTGGGCGTCGTGTCGGTGGGCAGGCCAGAGTCACCGGAGGTAGTCATGCGCACAGCCTAAAACACCCCCGCGCCGCGCGTCTCGCTTCGTCCGCCCGTGCCGATGTCACCAACTTGCCACGTGAGGATCCCAGTCACCGCGCGTGGGGCGCGGGCGGACGCCCGAACTAGCGAGGCGCGGGGAGGGACTCGGGGGCGTCGTCCCAGTCCTGCACCGTGATGGACTCGGTGAAGTGCTGGGCACGCTCCTTGCCGCCCTCGTCGCCGGAGAACAAGCCGGGCGCCTCGATGACGGGGCGGGCGGGCTTGCGGCCGCGGGAGGACGGGCGCACCGGCGGGGCCTCGGGCTCGTGGCGCACCTCGACGCGGCTCATCGGCAGGGCGTCGGGGTTCTCGGCGTTGACCCAGTCGATCAGGTTCTCCCGCACGAAGCAGCGCAGGTCGAACAGGGTCGGCGCGTCCTGCGCCGTCACGAGCACGCGCACGCGCACGTAGCCGCCCACGGCATCCGTCACCTGGAGCACGACGGCACGTTCGTCCCAGAGGTCGGTCTGCGCGACGATGCGGTTGAGCTCCTCACGCATCGCGGCGGGGTTGACGCGCCAGTCCAGGTCGAACTCGATGGCGCCGAGCAGTTCGCTGTTGTGCCGGGTCCAGTTCTGGAACGGGGTCGTGGTGAAGTATGTGGACGGCAGCACCATGCGGCGGTCGTCCCAGATGTGCACGACGATGTAGGTGAGGGTGATCTCCTCGATCTTGCCCCACTCCCCCTCGACGATGACGACGTCATCCACGCGCAGGGCGTTGTTGAACGCGAGCTGCATGCCGGCGAAGATGTTCGCCAGGGTGGACTGGGCGGCGAGACCCGCCACGACGCTGAGCAGGCCGGCGGAGGCGAACAGGCTGGCCCCGACCGTGGCGGCGCCGGGGATGCTGAGCAGCACGGTGCCGATGGCGCAGATGATGATGATCACGATGCCGATGCGGCGCATCATCCGCAGCTGGGTGCGCACCCGGCGGGCCACCCGGTTGTCGCGCACGTCGATGCGGTACCGGTTGGCGGCCATCTCCTCGGCGAAGTACAGCAGCGCACAGAGCAGCCAGGTGGCGCTGCCGATGAACAGGGCCCGGAAGACGAAGCCCACCGTGGTATCCCAGCCCGCGGGCACGTCGAGGTATCCCGCTACGGCGAGCCACAGGAGCCCGATCAGCACGGTCATGCGGAACGGCACCCGGATGAGCTGCACGAGCACACGCGCCCACGCCTTGCGCTTGCCGACCAGGCGGAACGCGAACGCGGCGATCGCGGTGATCGCGAGCGCGAGAACGATTGCCGCGAGAGCGGCAACGGGGAAGGCGGGCAGGGACAGCCCGAGAACATCGATCACAAGTGGCCTTTCCGTGTCAGGTCTGTGAGAGGTCTGCAACGGCGGTGTCACGTGGACCTCCCATCATGACAGCACTCGCTGAGAAGAGCCACAGAGTGCGGCACGGATGCGGCGCTGCCGCCCAGCCGGCCGGGCTACGCTTCCCCAACCGCCCCGGCGGGGTGCCCCGGTCTCACGCCGGCGGCACGACACCACTCTCAAGGAGACCGCATGCCCCTCGTTCGCATCGATCTCGTCGAAGGACGAGACGCCACCCAGATCCAGGCCATCGGAGATGCCCTGCAGGACACCTTGGTCCAGGTGTACGAACTGCCCGAACGGGACCGGTTCCAGATCGTCACCGAGCACCCCGCCGGACGGATGATCGCGCTCGATGTGGGGCTCGGCTTCGAGCGGTCCGAGCAGTTGGTGATCATCCAGATCTTCACCCAGGCCGGCCGCTCCGATGAGGCCAAGCAGGCCTTCTTCGCGGCCCTCACTGCCAACCTCGCGGCCGTGGGCGTAGCCGAAGCCGACGTCGTCATCGGGTTCGTGGAGAACAGCCCGGCCGACTGGTCGTTCGGGTTCGGCCGCGCGCAGTACCTCACCGGCGAGCTCAAACGCCCCGGCAGCTGAGTCGGTCCGGAACCGGCGAGTGCCGCCGGTTCCGGACATCGGCTCAGTGGAAGAAGTGACGCTCCCCGGTGAAGTACATCGACACACCGGCGGCCGTCGCCGCGGCGATGACCTCCTCGTCGCGCACCGAACCGCCGGGCTGCACGACCGCGGTGACGCCGGCCTCCAGCAGCACCTCGAGGCCGTCGGCGAAGGGGAAGAACGCGTCGGACGCGGCCACGGCGCCCTCGGCCCGCTCGCCGGCCCGGCTCACGGCGAGGTGGCAGGAGTCGACCCGGTTGACCTGGCCCATACCGACACCCACGGATGCCCCGGCGTGCGCGAGCAGGATCGCGTTGGACTTCACGGCCCGGCAGGCCTTCCAGGCGAACTCGAGGTCGGCGCGGGTTGCCTCATCCACCTCGGGGCCGGACACCAGACGCCATTCGGCGGTGTCGAGGGTGTCGAAGGTGTCGGTCTCCTGCACGAGCAGGCCGCCGGAGATCTGGCGAAGCTCCAGCGAGGAACGACGGTAGTCGGCGGGCAGCTCCAGCAGGCGGATGTTCTTCTTGGCGCTGAGCAGTTCGAACGCGGCCGGCTCGAAGCCGGGCGCCACGAGAACCTCGGTGAAGATCTGGCTGACCGTCTCGGCCATGCCCAGCGTGACAACGCGGTTGGCGGCGATGACCCCGCCGAACGCCGACACCGGGTCGCAGTCGTGGGCGCGGTGGTGCGCGGAGGCGATGGCGTCGGGCGCCTTGGGGTTGGCCACGGCGATGCCGCACGGGTTGGCGTGCTTGATGATGGCCACGGCCGGTTCGGCGAAGTCGAAGGCGGCGCGCACGGCAGCATCCGCGTCGACGTAGTTGTTGTACGACATCTCCTTGCCGTGCAGCTGCGTGGCCTGGGCGATGCCCTGGCCGCCCTCGCCGAGGTAGAGGGCGGCGGCCTGGTGCGAGTTCTCGCCGTAGCGCAGCACGGTGCCGCGGGTGGCCTCGATCGCGAGGGTCTCGGGGAACAGTGCGTCGGCCTCGGGGTCTTCGGCGGCGACAATCGCGTCGAACGCGTCGAGGATTTCTTCGCCGAGCGCCTCCGTGTCGTCCTGCCACTGGTCGTAGACGTTCTCGGTGAACCAGGCGGAGACGCTCAGGTCGTAGTTGGCGGTGTGCTCGAACGCGAGCGAGGCCAGCTTCTGGCGCAGGCGCAGGGTGCTGCCGCCGGCGGCGACGGCCGCGATGATCTCCGAGTAGTTCTCCGGGTCGACCACGATGGCCACGTTGGGGTGGTTCTTGGCGGATGCGCGCACGAGCGCCGGTCCGCCGATATCGATCTGCTCGATCACGTCGGCGGGCTCCGCGCCGGACTCGACGGTTTCCACGAACGGGTACAGGTTCACGACCACGAGCTGGAACGGCGCGATGGACAGGTCGGCGAGCTGGTTCTCGTGCGCCTCGAGGCGGAGGTCGGCGAGGATGCCCGCGTGCACGCTCGGGTGCAGGGTCTTCACCCGGCCGTCGAGCGACTCCGGGAACCCGGTGACGGCGGCGACATCCGTGACGTCGTGGCCGGCCGCGCGGATGGTGGCGGCGGTGGAGCCTGTGGAGATCATCTCGACGCCGGCGGCGGCGAGCGCGTTGGCGAGTTCGACCAGGCCGGTCTTGTCGGAGACCGAGATCAGCGCGCGCTGCACGGGGATGACGTCCCGGTCGCGGTAGAGGCTCCGGGCGTTGGTGTGACCGCTCATATGGGGGAATGCTCCTTGAGATCGACGTGTCCGTTGGCGATGTCGAGCACGGCCTGCACGAGCAGGCGGCGTTCGACGAGTTTGATGCGGTCGTGCAGCGAGTCCTGGGTGTCGTCCGGGAGCACCGGTACCCGTTCCTGGCTCACGATCGGTCCGTCGTCCACTCCGTTGTCCACGACGATGATGCTGGCGCCCGTCTGCGTCACGCCGGCGGCGAGCGCGTCGCGCACGCCGTGGGCGCCGGGGAACTCGGGCAGGTAGGCGGGATGCGTGTTGATCAGGTGCGGCGACAGCGCCGACACCACCCGCGGCGGCAACAGGCGCATGAAGCCGCTGAGCATCGTGAGATCGGGCTGCCACTGCTGGATCTGCTCGAGCAGGGCGTCGCCCCAGGCATCCCGGTCGGGGTACGACGAGAACGGCACCGAGAAGGTGGGGATGCCGAATTCCTCACCGAGTTCGAGCCCGTCGGCGTCCCGGTCGGCGCCGATGGCGACCACCCGGGCGGGGAACTCGGCGTCGCCGGACGCCTCCAGAAGCGCGCGCAGGTTCGAGCCTCCGCCGGAGATCAATACGACCAGTGACAGCACCATCCGAGCCTACCGTTTCGTTGAGACTTCCTCGGTGCGCGTATCCGTGCTCCGGGCCCGACGGCCACCGACGAGCATACCGAGTGCGGCGGCGATGCCCACCTCCACGACGGTGAGGGCTCCGACCAGCAGCGGGTTCGGTCCCACGTCGACGAGCCGGCCCGGGCCCATCGCGCCGGCCGACCACCAGGCGAGCAGGCCGAGCAGGATGCCCGCGACCAGGCCCATCAGGCCGCCGGTGATCAGCATCCGTGCGGTGCCGTGCGGGGAGTTGGCGCGCTTGTCCAGGCCTTGGCGCACGAGGACGGCCACGACGAAGCCGATCAGCACGGGTACGAGCAGGCCGAGGAAGCCGAAGTCCAGGGTGCCGTGCGGCAGCACGCCGAACAGCGGCAGCCCGGGCACGGCCGAGACGGAGGTGCCGAGCGGGGTGATGCTACTGCCGGTGCCCAGCGCGATGCCGGGGCCGGCGAACCAGCTGGCGGCCCAGATCACGATGTTGGGGATGAAGGCGAGCTGGCCGATCGTGAGGCTGATGCCGCCCATCACGTCGGCCTGCAGGGTCTCGTAGAGGCCGATCACGGTGGCGAAGTTGGCCAGCACCGACACGAACACGGCCAGGCCCGCCACCACCAGGATGCCGGCGACGGCGGCCGTTCCGCCGCGGAGCGCGGCGGCCAACTGGCTGCGCACCTCGGCGGGGATGCGGTTCAGCTGGTCGGTGACCGGGCGGGCCAGCCAGCCGGGCCACACGGTGCCGGCGGCCCGGCCCGGGGCCCACGCGCCGATCAGCACACCCAGCGCGAAGACCAGGGTGGGCAGCAGGATGCCCTGCACGGGCGCCGGGGTCACCACCGCGGTGCCGGCGGAGAAGGTGAGCAGCGCGGCGAGCAGCGCATACGTGAGCACCGCTGTGCCGGCCGCGGTGAGGCGGTAGTCGGTGCCGGCGGCGCGGCGGCCGGTGCGCACGCCGAGCAGCACCGCGAGCACGGCGAAGCCGAGCAGGGCGATGGTGAGGCTGAACGGGGCCTCGGCCCCGGCAATGCCCAGAGCGGTGGTGACCTCGACGGGCAGTTGTACCGCGAGGTCCACGCCGTTGCCGAGCAGCCAGACGTCCACGGCGGCCCGCCAGAACACGAACCAGTCGATGCCCAGACCGTAGTGGGTGCCCCAGAGCACGGTGAGCGGCACCAGGGCGATGCCCACGCCGATGGCGACGACAATGAGCGCCTCGAGCGCGGCGAGCAGGGCAGTCGTTATACGGTTCATATCCGAAAGGGAGCCTACCCTGGGCCGGCCGCAGGTTCGCCGTACCCCGCCGCGCAGTGCGGAACCGCGAGCGGTTATGAGGCAAAAGTGACTTCAGGAGGATGGAATTGGGCCTCGGGTCGCTCAGACGCCGCCGTCGACCGACCGGGTGAGGGGCACATCCTCGTCGGGCACCAGCACCGGAGTGGCCGCGTTGAGCGACTCTCCCCGGAAGAACGGTTTGGAGCCCGCGAAGAATGACCAGATGACCATGAGCACCACCCCGGCCAGCAGCGAGCCCACCCCCACCACGAACACCCCGCCGATGCCGAACAGCACCGTGTAGCCGTAGTCGGGGTCGAGCATGTCGATCACGGAGAACACGAACGCTCCGGTCAGCAGCAGCGCCCCGACGAGCGGGAAGACGAAGCGCATCCAGGCGTTGCGCCAACTGGTGAACAGGTCGTGCCGGAAGTACCAGACGCAGGCGTACCCGGTGATGGCGTAGTAGAACGCGATCGCCAGGCCCAACGAGAGGATGGTGTCGTTGAGGATGTTGGAGCTGACCAGGGTCATCCCCACGTAGAACGCCACCGCCACGACGCCCATGATCAGGGTGGAGAACGACGGCGTCTGGAACCGCGGGTGCACCTGCGCGAACCGGCGCGGCAGCGCCTTGTACACGGCCATGGCGAGGGTGCCGCGGGCGGTGGGCAGGATGGTGGTCTGGGTGGAGGAGATGGCCGAGATCATCACGGCCGCCACGAGCAGCCACGCCCAGGGGCCGAAGACGGCGTCCTTGAGGGCGAAGAACACGTCGTCGGCGTTGCCCTCGTTCCCGAGGCCCAGGCCGGTCGTGCCGAGCCCGGCGTAGGCCATCGCGGCGACCGTGACGCCCACGTAGGTGACCAGCAGGATGATCGTGGTGAGCACCGCGGCCCGGCCGGGGATGCGCTTGGGGTCGCGGGTCTCCTCGTTCAGGGCCAGGCAGGTGTCCCAGCCCCAGTAGATGAACAGGGCCAGCAGCACGCCCTCGACGAGCCCGTTGAATGAGGTGAGCGCGAACGGGTTGAACCAGTCTGCCTGCGGCACCGTGGAGCCGGCCGGGGCGCTGCCGTCGAACACCGACCAGAGGGTGAACACCGTGAACAGCACCAGGGCCAGATACTGGAAGCCGAGCAGCACGTTCTGCAGCCGTTCCCCGATCTCGATGCCGCGATAGCTCACCCACACCATCAGCACGATGAAGACCACCCCGGTGAGGGTGACGACGAGTTCGTTCTCGGCGAGGTCGGGAGCCGCGAGCAGCCAGAAGTAGATGCCGCCGATCTGGGCGAGGTTGCCGAGCACCACGATGCCGGCCACGGCCACGCCCCAGCCGCCCATCCAGCCCACCCAGGGGCCGAATGCCTTGGTCGCCCAGGTGAAGGTGGTGCCGCAGTCGGGGATGTCCCGGTTGAGTTCCCGGTACGCGAATGCCACCAGCAGCATGGGGATGAACGCGATCACGAACACGACGGGAGCCTGGGCGCCCACGGCGAGGACCACAAAACCGAGCGTCGCCGCCAGAGAGTACACCGGGGCGGTGGACGCCAACCCGATCACGGTGGAGCCGAACAGGCCCAGGGTGCCGGTGGCCAGACCCTTGCCCTCGGAGCGGGCCGGTTCGGGTCGCACGGGAACCGTGGCGTCATTGCGGGACATGGTCCTCCGATCGCGGGCATCGACATCCGCCCCGTCGTCTGCCGACCGGCGCTGTCGATTGCAGCATGATACTCGCCGCCCCGCGCACGAGAAAGGGCCCGCCGAATCGGCGGGCCCTTCGTCGAACGGCTTACAGCGCGGCGAGAACCTCGCGCAGCAGGGTCGCGGTCTCGCTCGGCGTCTTGCCGACCTTGACCCCGGCGGCCTCGAGGGCCTCCTTCTTGCCCTGGGCGGTTCCGGCTCCGTCGGAGACGATGGCGCCGGCGTGGCCCATGGTCTTGCCCTCGGGGGCGGTGAAGCCGGCCACGTAGCCCACGACGGGCTTGGTGACGTGCGCCTTGATGTACTCGGCGGCCTTCTCCTCGGCGTCGCCGCCGATCTCACCGATCATGACGATCGCGAGGGTCTCGGGGTCGGCCTCGAACGCGGCGAGCGCGTCGATGTGGGTGGTGCCGATGATGGGGTCGCCGCCGATGCCGATGGCGGTGGAGAAGCCCAGGTCGCGCAGTTCGTACATCATCTGGTAGGTCAGGGTGCCCGACTTGGAGACCAGGCCGACCGGGCCCTTACCGGTGATGTTCGCCGGCGTGATGCCCACGAGCGCCTCACCGGGCGTGATGATGCCGGGGCAGTTCGGCCCGATGATGCGGGTCTTGTTGCCCTTCTCCTGGGCGTACGCCCAGAACTCGGCGGAGTCCTGCACGGGCACGCCCTCGGTGATGATCACGAGCAGGCCGATTTCGGCGTCGATCGCTTCGATGACGGCGTCCTTGGTGAAGGCCGGCGGCACGAACGCGATGGAGACATCCGCGCCGGTCTTCTCCATGGCCTCGGCGACCGTGCCGAAGACGGGCAGCTCGACGTCGCCGTGGGTCACGGTGGTGCCGGCCTTGCGGGCGTTGACGCCGCCGACGATCTGGGTGCCGGCCTTGAGCATCAGAGCGGTGTGCTTGGTGCCCTCGCCGCCGGTGATGCCCTGGACGATGACCTTGGAGTCCTTGTTGAGGAAGATTGACATGTTGTTCCTATTCCTTGATCTCGACGGGCCGGATCAGCGGGCGGCGTGGGCGAGTTCGGCGGCCTTGGCGGCGCCCTCGTCCATGGTGGCGGCCAGGGTGACCAGCGGGTGGTTGGCCTCGTTGAGGATGCGGCGGCCTTCCTCGACGTTGTTGCCGTCGAGGCGCACGACCAGGGGCTTGTTCGCGGCGTCGCCGAGGGTGGCGAGCGCGCCGACGATGCCGTGGGCCACGGCGTCGCAGGCGGTGATGCCGCCGAAGACGTTGACGAAGACGCTCTTGACCTGCGGGTCGCCGAGGATGACGTCGAGGCCGGCGGCCATGACGGCAGCGGATGCTCCGCCGCCGATGTCGAGGAAGTTGGCCGGCTTGACGCCGCCGAAGTTCTCACCGGCGTAGGCGACCACGTCGAGGGTCGACATGACCAGCCCGGCGCCGTTTCCGATGATGCCGACCTCGCCGTCGAGCTTGACGTAGTTGAGGTCGTTCTGCTTGGCCTTGGCCTCGAGCGGGTCGGCCGCGGCCTTGTCCTCCAGGGCGGCGTGGCCCGGGTGGCGGAAGTCGGCGTTCTCGTCGATGGTGACCTTGCCGTCGAGGGCGATGATGTCGCCCTCTTCGGTGAGAACCAGCGGGTTGACCTCGACGAGGGTGGCGTCCTCGCCGGCGAAGACGCTGTACAGCTGCACGAAGACGGGGGCGACCTTGTCGACCAGCTCGGCCGGGAACTTCGCCTGGACGGCGATCTCCTTGGCCTTGGCCAGGTCGATGCCGGCGTTCGGGTCGATGGCCACGTAGGCCAGGGCGTCGGGCTTCTCCACCGCGAGAACCTCGATCTCCACGCCGCCCTCGTAGCTGGCGAGCGAGAGGTAGGAGCGGTTGGACCGGTCCAGCAGCACGGAGAAGTAGAACTCCTGCTTGATGCGGGCTCCCCCGGCCACCATCACGCGGTGCACGGTGTGGCCCTTGATGTCCAGGCCCAGGATGGCGCGCCCGGCGGCTTCGGCCTCATCCGGGGTCTTGGCAACCTTGACGCCGCCGGCCTTGCCGCGGCCTCCGACCTTGACCTGCGCCTTGACGACGACGACACCGCCCAGCTTCTCGGCCGCGGCGCGCACCTCCTCGGGCGTGTCTGCGATGATCCCGGGCAGAACCGGGACTCCATACTGCTCAAACAGGTCTCTGGCCTGGTATTCGTAAAGATCCACGCTGCTCTTCCAATCCGCGTCATAGCGTTCCGTGCATGGGGTAGGTGTGGCCTGATGCCCCGGCGCGAAAACTAGCTCGACGTCGAGAGATACTGACCATCTCAAACTCTACCTTCTCAGATCGGGCGCCATGCCCGCTGGTCCCTCGGCGGTCTCGCTGCACCTCGTGTGGCTGGATGCGCCCGCTATAGCGGGCGCGCCGGCCCAGAAGGGGCGCACCGAACGTCCGGTACCGCTGGTCACGGCGCCCCCACAGTGCTTGGCTGGCCTTATGAGCGAATCAGACCCGGCGCGCCAGCCCACCGGTCCCGCACCCTCCTCCCCAGCCGCCGAACCCGACCATGCCACCGAGCCGCACTCCCCCGGGCACGCTTCCCGGCTCAACTGGTTACGCGCCGGTGTGCTCGGCGCCAACGACGGCATCGTCTCGGTCGCGGCTTTGGTCGTGGGCGTCGCCGCGGCCACCTCCGACTCCGCGGCGATCCTCATCGCCGGGGTGGCGAGCCTGCTCGCCGGGGCGATCTCCATGGCGCTCGGCGAATACGTGTCGGTGAGCAGCCAGCGGGACACCGAGCGGGCCTTGATCAACAAGGAACGAGCCGAGCTGGCCACGATGCCCGAGCAGGAGCTGGCCGAACTCGCCGGGCTGTACCAGGCCAAGGGCCTCTCCGCCGAGACCGCCCGCCTTGTGGCCGACGAGCTGACCGCGCACGATGCGCTCGGCGCGCACCTCGAGGTGGAGCTGCACATCGGCGCCGACGAGCTCACCAACCCCTGGCACGCGGCCTTCGCGTCGGCGGTGGCGTTCACGGTGGGCGCCATCCTGCCGCTGCTGGCGGTGCTGCTGCCGCCGCCGGAATGGCGGGTGCCGGCGACGTTCGTCTCGGTGGCTGTCGCGCTGATCATCACCGGCTGGCTGAGCGCGTTCCTCGGTGACAGCCCACGGATGCGCGCGATCGCGCGGGTGCTCATCGGCGGGCTGCTCGCCCTCGGCGTGACCTACCTGATCGGTGGCCTGCTCGGCACGACGATCTAGGTCCGGAACGGCGACAGCGATCCGGACCTCTCGTCGGGGTCTGGGTGACAGCGTCTGGACCTTCCGGGAGGGTCTGGGCGACACGGTCTGCACCTCCTGGGAGGGTCTGGGCGACCCGGTCTGGACCTCCTGGGAGGGTCTGGGCGACCCGGTCTGCACCTCCTGGGAGGGTCTGGGCGACCCGGTCTGGACGTAGTCTGGACGCATGTCTTCTCGCCCCGCCGGCCCTTCGCTCGTTCCCCTGGCCGCCGGAGTGGACGCGGCCCTGGTGCTGCTCTTCGTGCTGATCGGCCGGGCCAGCCACGGCGAAGGCCTCTGGGGAGTACTGCTCACCTGGTGGCCGTTCCTCGCCGGGCTCGCGGTGGGCTGGCTGGTCTCCCGCGCCTGGCGGCACCCGCTCCGCCTCGTCTGGACCGGTGTGATCGTGTGGCTGGTCACCGTCATCGTGGGCATGCTCCTGCGCGTCGCCAGCGGCCAGGGCGTGCAGCTCAGCTTCGTCATCGTCACGGTCATCGTGCTCGGCGTGTTCCTGCTGGGCTGGCGCGCGATCGCGCTGCTCGTGCAGCGTCGGCGCTCCGCGCGCATCGGCTGAGCCGGGGGCGCAACCGGCCGCTCGCGCCATCCGCGCATCTCGTAGCGCCTGCCCCGCGCAGCGCTCAGGCCGGCCGCGCAGCGGCGCTTGCCCTGCGAATCGGCGCTTGCCCCGCGTTCGAGAGTGCCGCCGGGGCCGTTGACCAGTTCCGCGGGTGGGGCGCCGTTTCGCCGGTGGCGTGCCAGGCGCGTACCGGCGCCCGTCCCGCGTAACGCTCGCTCGACAGAACCGAGCAGGCCCTGTGCCCCGCTGCCGGGCTGGGGCACAATGCCCGTGAACGGTCCGCGCCCACCCGGGCGCCCGCCCACGCCGAGGAGCCCAATGAGCACCCTGTCGATCGACCCCAAGACCCTGGCCGAAGAGGCCTATCTCTACCTCTACCCGCTCGTGCTCATGGACGTGACCCGGCAGCAGAGCATCAACACCGCGCCGGGGCGGGTCTTCGGCAGAGGGCCGGCCAACACGTTCGTGCACACCCGCACCTTCCCCACGGCCGAGTTCCGTGACGTGGTGCGGCCCAACTTCGACACGCTCTACTCGATCGCCTGGCTCGATCTCGGGGCGGGGCCGGTCGTGGTGCATGTGCCGGACGCCGCGGACCGGTACTACATGCTGCCGCTGATCGACATGTGGACCGAGGTGTTCGCCAGTCCGGGCAAGCGCACCACCGGTACCGCGGCCGCGGACCTGTTCGTGGCCCCTCCTGGCTGGTCGGGCGAGGTGCCCGCCGGGCAAATCCTCCTCCAGGCGCCCACCCCGTTCGTGTGGGTCGTCGGCCGGTTCCAGACCAACGGCGTCGACGACTACCCCGCGGTGCGCGCCCTGCAAGACCAGCTTTCGCTCACCCTGCCGGATGCGTACGAGCCGTTCCCGCTGGATCCCACGGTGGACTCGACCACCCCGCCGCTGCGCACGGTGGCGCAGATGAGCGGCGTGGAGTTCTTCCGCCGGGCGGCCTCGCTGCTGCGCGCCGTGCCGCCGCATTCCACCGATTTCTCCGTTCTGGCGCGGCTGGCGAATCTCGGCCTGGTGCCCGGTACCCCGTTCGACGGAGACCGGCTCACTGCCGACGCCGTGGCGAAGCTCGAGGCCGGGGTGGCCGAGGCCCGGGCGACCCTGCTCGCCACACTCCCCCTGATGGGACGGCGGGTGAACGGCTGGCTGCTCAACGTGGAGACCATGGGCAACTACGGCAACGACTACCTCAAACGCGCCGTGGTGGCGCTGGTGGGGTTGGGCGCCAACCCGCCGGAGGATGCCGTGTACCCGATCCTGATGGCGGATGCCGACGGTCGGCCGCTCGACGGCGAGAACCGGTACCGGATGCACTTCGAGAAGGCCGAGTTGCCGCCGGTGGAGGCGTTCTGGTCGGTGACGATGTACGACTCCGACGGTTTCCAGACCGCGAACGAGCTCGACCGGTACGCGATCGGCGACCGGGACGACCTGCGGTTCAACGGCGACGGGTCGCTCGACCTGTACCTGCAGCACGACCGCCCGGCGCCGGACCTTGAGGCCAACTGGCTGCCCGCGCCGCTGGGACCGCTCGGCGTCACGATGCGCTTGTACGGGCCGCGCCGGGAGGTGCTCGACGGCGCCTGGGTGCCGCCGGTGGTCACCTGCGAGTCCACCCCATGACGTAACTCCTCCGGGGTGTCCCGTCGTTCTCGGGGACGTCACCATCTCGTCGGTCGAGCTTGTCGAGACCCCGCGTGACGACAGGACAACCCGACCAACGTCCAAGGAACGGCCCACCCGGTTTCGACAAGCTCAACCCCTGATCGGGGAACGTCACCATCTCGTCGGTCGAGCTTGTCGAGACCCCGCGACACGACAAGACAACCGGACCAGCGTCTCAGGAACGGCCCACCAGGTTTCGACAAGCTCAACCGCCGATCGGGAACGCACCACAGGCCGGCCCACCCGGTTTCGACAAGCTCAACCCCTGATCAGGGAACGTCACCATCTCGTCGGTCGAGCTCGTCGAGACCCCGCGACACGACAAGACAACCCGACCAGCGTCCAAGGAACGGCCCATCAGGTTTCGACAAGCTCAACCAACGACGGGGGAACCCACCACAGGACGGCCCACCAGGTTTCGACAAGCTCAACCCCCGATCGGGGGACGTCACCATCTCGTCGGTCGAGCTGGTCGAGACACCGCGTGACGACAGGACAACCCGACCAACGTCCAAGGAACGGCCCACCCGGTTTCGACAAGCTCAACCGACGATCGGGAGCGCACCACAGGACGGCCCACCCGGTTTCGACAAGCTCAACCGCCGATCGGGAGCGCACCACAGGACGGCCCACCCGGTTTCGACAAGCTCAACCGACGATCGGGGACGCGCAGCAGGACGGCGCACGGAGTGGACGGGCCGGACCGGCGACCGGGGCAGGTCAGCGGGCCAGGTCGTCTTCGTCTTCGTCGTCGATGTCGTCGTCGCCGAGTTCGACGAGGCGGTTGTCGGCGTCGTCGCCCCACTCGTCTTCGTCGAGTTCGTTCTCGGCCGTATCGTCCTCGTCGGGAAGCAGGTCGTCGGGGATCTCCAGGTCGTCGACGCTGCGATTATCGTCGAGAGCCTCGGGGTCGTGCGGCCACAGGCCGTCTGAGTCATGGGTCATTGCGAGCCTCCTTCGGACACACGGGTGTACAGCGGGAAACGAAACGGATGCCTGCCACGCCGGACTGCGCGACGTGCCAGTGCGTGACACCGTACCTGCGCCGCCGGTCAGCGGCAAGGGTGCCGGCATCCGATTGGGCAGTTTTTCTGACGCCGCCGGTGCGGCCCCGGATGCGGTCAGCTCACCCGAAAAATCCGCGGCGCTTTGAGAGGAAAAAGTGAGGTTATGAGGACGCGATGGCGCGAAACGTCCTCATAATCGGCCGATGTCCTGATAACCGGTCGTCGCTCAGGCGGGCGGGGCGGACGGGGCTTGGCGCCGGGCCGCGCGGGCCAGGGCGGCTCGGCTGACGAGCACGACCACCAGGGCCACCGCCCCGCCCAGCGCGGTCTCGACGACCCGGTCGACGAGCAGCTCCGAGACCGGGGCCGGGCTGGCCAGGTGCGACACCGAGAGGGCCAGCGGGGTGATGAAGAGCAGGGCGGCACCGTAGTGCCGTCCGATCAGGATCTCGGCCCCGAACTGGCCGATCCCGATGGTGAGGATGAGCACCCAGACCGGCGGCCCGGGCAGCAGAATCAACGCGGTGAGCAGCACCCCGGCGACGGTCCCGAAGATGCGGTGGAACGCCCGTGCGGTGGAGTGCCGGGCGCCGGGTGGCGGCAGCACCGCCACCACGCTCACGACGGCCCAGTACGGATGCCCGATGCCCACGAGGATCGCCAGGCCGCCGGCCACGAGCACGCCCACCAGCATCTGTCCGATCGACAGCCAGACCAGCTTGTCGCGGTACGCCGCCGGGTTGATCCGGGGGTGCCGCGGCAGCTCCTTGAACAGGGCCGCCGACCGGTCGGCCGCCGCCCGGCGCACGGCCCAGCCCGACATCGTCACGATCCACGCGAACGCGGCGCCGACCGCGCCCACGGCCAGGCTCGGCAGTACATCGGCGGGGTCGGTGGGCACCTGCGCGCACACCGTGTACGCGAAGACGAAGAACAGCGGGGTGCCCGGGAACAGGCCGGCCGTGCTGATCAGCAGCACCCCGAGCACGATCACGATCATCAGCCCGAGCGTGAGGAGGGCCAGCGGCGCGCCGAGAGCGGCCATCCCCACCCCGAAAGCGATGCTGCCCAGCATCCCGGCGGCCGCGATGCTCACCGACCGGGCGCGCAGCTTGTACGGCTCGCCACGGCCGAACAGGGCCGTCATACCTCCGAAGGTGGCGTACACCGCCCAGTCGATGCGGCCCAGGAGCACCAGCACGATGAGCGGAACCACCATCGCGAGCGTCGCCCGCACGGCGACCTCGAGGTCGAGGGCGCGGAGCGAGCGCGCCCACTGCCGGAGGGTTTCCGGCCGGGAGGACGCATCCGTCGAATCGTTGTGGTGCGGGGTCGTCACTCGATTTTCTCGATCGGCGCGATCTTGATCAGCAGCTTCTTCGCCCCGGCGGTGTCGAACTGCACGTGCGCGATGCGCTTGGTGCCCTCGCCGGTGACCTGGTTGACCTTGCCGTCGCCGAAGTCCACGTGACGGATGCGATCGCCCGCGTTGAGGGTGAGGTCGCCGTTGTCGCGCACCTGCGCGGTGACCCGGTTGGCCCACTCGGTCTTCGGTTTGGGCGCCGGCGGCAGCTGGCCGGGGGTGCCGGAGCGGCTGCCGAAGCCGCCGCCGTCGCGCCGGGCGTTGAGCGCGCGCGGCTGGGTGCCGCCGCGGGAGTTGGCCATGCCGGGCGACTGCTTCCAGTCGATCAGCGCGGCCGGGATCTCCTGCAGGTACCGGCTGGGCATGGCAACGTTGACCTCGCCGAACTGCGCGCGGGTCATCGCCAGCGACAGGTACAGCCGCTGCCGGGCACGGGTGATGCCCACATAGAACAGGCGGCGTTCCTCGGCGGGTCCGCCGGGCTCGCCGGCCGACATCTGGTGCGGCAGCAGGCCCTCCTCCACGCCGGTGAGGAACACGGCCTCGTATTCGAGGCCCTTGGCGGTGTGCAGCGTCATCAGCGACACGGTGCCCGAGGCGTCGTCGAGGTCGTCGGCGGCGGCGACGAGCGACACCTGGGTGAGGAAGTCGACCAGGCCCGCGTCGGGGTTCTCCCGGTTGAAGTCCTTGGTCTGGGCGACGAGCTCCTCGATGTTCTCCGCACGCACCTCGTCTTGCGCGTCGCGGCTGGCCCGCAGCACGGCGAGCAGGCCGCTGCCGTCGAGCAGGAAGGTGAGCAGGTCGCTGACGTTCGCGGCGCCGGCCGGGTTCTGCGGGTCCATCATCAACGCGGCCGAGTCGAGCAGGGTGGCAAGCTGCAGGATGGCGCCGGTCACCTTGGGGCCGAGGCCCAGGCCGCCGGAGTCGCGCATGGCCTGGCGGAAGGAGATGCCGTTGGTCTCGGCGAAGCTAGCCAGCTGGGTTTCGGTGGCCGGGCCGATGCCGCGCTTGGGGGTGTTCAGGATGCGGCGGAGCGCGAGTTCGTCGAGGGGGTTGGCGACGGCGATGAGGTACGCCAACGCATCCTTGATCTCGGCGCGTTCGTAGAACTTGGTGCCGCCGACGACCCGGTACGGCACCGCGGCGCGCACCAGGATCTCCTCCAGCGCACGGGTCTGCGCGTTGGTGCGGTAGAACACGGCCATGTCCCGGTAGGCCATGCCGGCGCGGTGCAGCACCTCGATCTCGTCGGCCACGAACTGGGCCTCGTCGTGCCCGTTGTACGCGGTGTAGCCCACGATCTTCTCGCCGTCGCCGCCGGCGCTCCAGAGCCGCTTCTCGCGGCGGTCGAAGTTGTTGCCGATCACGGCGTTCGCGGCCGAGAGGATGTTCTGGGTGGAGCGGTAGTTCTGCTCGAGCAGGATCACCTTGGTGCCCGGGAAGTCCCGCTCGAACTCGGTGATGTTACGGCTGGAGGCGCCGCGGAAGGCGTAGATCGACTGGTCGGAGTCGCCCACCACGGTGAGCGAGGCGCCGGGGATCTGCCCGGACGCATCCTGCAGGTTCTTGACGTGCAGGCCCTGGTCCTCCATGTCGTCGGCCAGCTCCGGGTCGACGGGGCGGGTGAGCTCACGCACGAGCGCGTACTGGGCGTGGTTGGTGTCCTGGTATTCGTCGACCAGGATGTGCCGGAACCGGCGCCGGTACAGCGCCGCGACCTTGGGGAAGGCCCGGAACAGGAACACGGTCTCGCCGATCAGGTCGTCGAAGTCGAGGGCACTGGCCGCGCGGAGCCGCCGGGTGTACTGGCGGAAGATCTCGACGAACATGACCTCCTGCGGGTCGCTCATGTTCGCGTTGCGGGCGTAGGAGTCCACATCCGCCAGTTCGTTCTTGAGCTTGGAGATCTTGGAGGCGACGTTGCCGGGCGTGAAGCCGAGGGTGTCGGCGTCAAGCTGCTTGATGATGCGCTTGATGGTGACCTTGGAGTCGGCCGAGTCGTAGATGCTGAAGTTGGTCGACAGGCCCGCGCTCTCGGCCTCGCGGCGCAGGATGCGCACGCAGGAGGAGTGGAAGGTGCTGATCCACATGCCGTCGGAGGCCTGGCCGAGCAGGCCGCGCACGCGTTCGCGCATCTCGGCGGCGGCCTTGTTGGTGAACGTGATCGCGAGGATCTGGCTGGGCCAGGCCTCGCGGCTCTCGATCAGCCCGGCGACCCGGCGGGTGAGCACGCTGGTCTTGCCCGAGCCGGCGCCGGCGACGATGAGCAGGGCCGGGCCGCGGTATTGCACGGCCTCGAGCTGCTGCGGGTTGAGGCCGTCGAACAGCGGGTTCTGCTGCTCATCGCTACCGTGCGCCCCGTCGTGCGGGCCCGCCCGTCCGTCGAGGATGATCGGGGTCGCCGAGGGCCGCGTGGCCGGAGTGTTGGGCAGGTCTGAAGACAAAGTCATGGCCGGTCAATTCTAGGCGCAGCGGCTGACACCGGTGCCGGGCGCGGGTCAGTACTGCGAGAGCGGATGCGGCATCCGGGTGTGCAGGCCGTCCCGCACGAACACCGCCAGGTCGGGGTGGTCGGCGAAGACGCCGTCGATGCCGGTGTCCATGATCGTGCGGAACTCGGCCTGCCAGTTGCCCACGTCGGCCTTGCGGGTGCCCACCCGGTTGCCGGGGGCGAGGAAACGGTTCTCCGGGCGCAGCGTCCAGGTGTAGATCTGCAGGCCGGCGGCATGAGCGGAATCGACCAGGTCGGAGGCGCCGTCCACGACACCGTGCTCATCCGTGTTGAGGATCAGGGACTTGGGCACGCTGATGCCGTCGACCTGGTGGCCGAGCTGGTAGAGCGCGAGGTCGGTGAGGTAGTCGGCGTAGCTGGTGGCGCGGTCGCCGAAGCGGGCCACCAGGTCGGCGGGGGCTCCGGTGGCCTCGAGCAGGAACACCCGGCGGCCGAAGATACCCCTGGCCTGCACCTGGGCCAGCACGGTGCGTTCGAAGCTCTCGATGGTGAGTCTGCCCTCGCCGGTGTTCCAGCCGGCCTCGTTCACCTCGGCGGCGAAGAGTTCGTCCAGCGGCAGGCCGATGGACTCGAAGTAGCTGGCGTGCTTGAGCTCGGCCACGATGCCGAGTTCCCGGTCGAGCGGGGCCTCGGCCAGGTCGACGAGGCGGAACAGGTCACGCAGACGCATGATCGGGAAGAGCCCGTCGAAGCTGGCGCTCATGCCGCGGAGGGCGGGCAGCCGCTCCCTGGCCCGGAGTGTGGTCAGCTCGGCCCAGGTGAAGTCCTCGGTGAACCAGCCGGTGAGGGCGACGCCGTCGATGACCTTCGAGGTTTGTCGGTCGGCGAATTCGGGGTGGGCGGCCACATCCGTCGTGCCGGAGATCTCGTTCTCGTGCCGCAGCACCAGAACCCCGTCCTGCGTGGCCACGATGTCGGGTTCGACGGCGTCGGCGCCGAGGGCGAACGCGAGGCGGTAGGCGGCCTCGGTGTGCTCCGGCCGGTAGCCGCTGGCTCCGCGATGGCCGATCACAAGGGGTTTCATGACACAAGGTTAGCTGCGCGTCGCTGTGGGCTGCGAGAATCTGGAGTTATGACCACTCGGATCGATCCGGCCGCCCGCGTGCGCTGGGGCGACCCCCGGTGGCGGTACGGAATCGGCCTGGTCACGATCGTGCTCGGCGCGGCGGCGACCAACCTCATCAGCACCTACAGCCTGTGGTTCCTGGCTGTCGGTCCGGCCGTGCAGTTGCTCGGCTGGCTGATCCTGCCGGGGGCGTTGTGGCGCCGGCTGCTGGTTCTGCTGCCGTGCCTGGTGGCGGCGCTCGTGCTCGTGGCCGGGCCGGACTTCGCCGGGGCCTTCGCCGTGCTCCTGGGCGGATGGCTGTTCGCCCGGCACCGCCCGGTGCTGAGCTATCTGGCGCTGCTGCCGGTGATCGTGCTGAGCTTCGTGCTCAAGGCGCTGCTGCACGAGTACGGGCAGAACTGGATCGCACTGCTCAGCGGCGCGCTCACCACGGTGGCGTGCGCCTGGCTCGGCTGGGCGCTGATGCTGTGGCGCCGACGGATGCTCGATGCCTGGCGGGCGCGACGGCGGCTGCGGGCGGCGCAGGGTGCATCGGTGCTCGTGGTTGATGCGCCCCCTGTCAACCCTGAGTAGTCTCTCAGCAAACTTCGGGTTGTTCCAGTAGATTTGTTGCACACTCGCGCCGGGTCCCGGCGCACCCGCATCCAGCTGATTGTTAGGCAAAAAACCATGGCAACCTCCAACCCCGCATTCCGAAACGCCGCGTTCGGCGCTCCCGGCGCCGTTGCAACGACCAAGGTGCTTTCCGACAACGACCTGCAGGCGTTGTACAACTCGCCGTCCGCCGGTTCGCAGGACACCGACCGGATGACCTACGAAGACACCATCGGCAAGACCGTGCTGGCGTTCGCCATCCTGCTGGCCGCCGCGGCCACCGCGTGGGTGCTGACCCCGGTTGCCCCGTTCCTGCTGATCCTAGGCGCCATCGGCGGCCTGGTGCTCGGCCTGGTCAACGCCTTCAAGAAGGAGCCGTCGCCGCCCCTGATCCTCGCCTACGCGGCGATGGAGGGCTTGTTCGTCGGTGGCATCTCCCGCGTCTTCGAGCAGATCTACGCAGGCGTCGTCACCCAGGCCGTTCTGGCCACCCTCGTCGTGGTCGGTGTGACCCTCGCGCTGTTCTCCAGCGGCAAGATCCGCGCCTCGAAGAAGGCCACCAAGGTCTTCCTCATCGCGATGGTCGGCTACGCGGTGTTCTCGCTGGTCAACGTCGGCATGATGATCTTCGGCGCCACGGACGGTGCGTTCGGCATGCGCAGCGGCAGCATCGAGATCGCCGGCTTCGAGATCAAGCTGGGCCTGGTCATCGGCATCCTGGCCGTGCTCATGGCCGCGTACTCGCTCGTGCTCGACTTCGACTTCATCCAGAAGGGCGTGAACAACCGCGCCCCGCGCAAGTACGGCTGGAGCGGCGCCTTCGGCATCATGGTCACCGTCGTGTGGCTGTACGTGGAGCTGCTGCGCATCTTCGCGATCGCCCGCGAGTAGCGCACTCGGCGCCCCGCGCCATCCGCCGCAGTCGCGGCATCCGCACCACCCGAGAGGGCCGGCCCACCACGGGCCGGCCCTCTCGTCGTCTCCCGCGCCGGTCAGGTGAATGCGTTCGGCTGGCTCGGGCCTCGGCGAGGCCTACCCAGGCACGCCACCCGCGAACCGGCGCCCCACCCGCGCACCGGCACGCCACCCGCGAAGCGGCGCCCCACCCGCGAAGGGGCGCCTGACCCGCGTACCACCCCGGCCCGCGCCCACATCCCGAGTCACGCGGGCACCGCGCCGCTCCGCTCGTGGCACGCCACCCGCGAACCGGCGCTCCACCCGCGCACCGGCACGCCATCCGCGAAGCGGCACGCCACCCGCGAACCGGCGCCCCACCCGCGCAGCACCCCGGCCCGCGCCCACATCCCGAGTTACGCGGGCACCGCGCCGCACCGCTCGTGGCACGCCACCCGCGAAGCGGCGCCCCACCCGCGCACCTCATCCGCCACCGTGTCCGCCCTGAACGGATGCCCCCGGCCGCCGGCGCGAGGCCACCCCGGCACCGGGGTTAACGACGGAAGCACCCCCGCGCGGGCGGGGGTGCTTCCGGAACAGCTAGCGGAGCGGCGGAACGCCTACTCCCATTCGATGGTCCCCGGCGGCTTCGACGTGACGTCGAGCACCACGCGGTTGACCCCGTCGACCTCGTTGGTGATGCGGTTGGAGATCTTCGCGAGCAGGTCGTACGGCAGGCGGGTCCAGTCGGCGGTCATGGCATCCTCGGAGGAAACCGGACGCAGCACGATCGGGTGCCCGTAAGTGCGACCGTCGCCCTGCACGCCCACGGAGCGCACGTCGGCGAGCAGCACCACGGGGCACTGCCAGATCTCCCGGTCCAGGCCCGCGGCGGTCAGTTCGGCGCGCACGATCGCATCCGCCTGACGCAGCAGGTCGAGACGAGCCTGGGTGACCTCGCCGACGATGCGGATGCCGAGGCCGGGTCCGGGGAACGGCTGGCGCTGCACGATTTCGGCGGGCAGTCCCAGCTCGGCGCCGATCGCGCGCACCTCGTCCTTGAACAGGGCGCGCAGCGGCTCGACGAGCTCGAACTGCAGGTCCTCGGGCAGGCCGCCCACGTTGTGGTGGCTCTTGATGTTGGCGGTGCCGCTGCCGCCGCCGGACTCGACCACGTCGGGGTACAGGGTGCCCTGCACGAGGAAGCGGATCGGGTCGCCGTCGATCTCGGCGGACTCCTTGATGAGCTCGGCCTGCGCCTGCTCGAAGGTGCGGATGAACTCGCGGCCGATGATCTTGCGCTTGGTCTCCGGGTCGCTGACCCCGGCGAGGGCGTTGATGAACTGCTCACGCACATCCACCGTGACCAGGCGGATGCCGGTGGCCTTGACGTAGTCCTCTTCGACCTGGCGGCGCTCGTCCTCGCGCAGCAGGCCGTGGTCGACGAACACGCAGACGAGCTGGTCGCCGATGGCCTTGTGCACGAGGGCTGCCGCGACGGCGGAGTCGACTCCACCGGAGAGGCCGCAGATGACTTTGCCCGTGCCCACCTGGGCCTGGATCAGGGCGACCTGCTCGGCGATGACGTTGCCGCTGTTCCAGTCGGCGGGGATGCCGGCGGCGCGGTGCAGGAAGTTCTCCAGCACGTGCTGGCCGTGCGCGGAGTGCTTGACCTCGGGGTGCCACTGCACGCCGTAGAGCCGGCGCTCGTCGTTGGCGAACGCGGCGACCGGGGTCGACACCGTGGAGGCCAGAACGGTGAAACCGTCGGGGGCCTTCGAGACGGAGTCGCCGTGGCTCATCCACACGGTCTGCTCCACCGGCTGGTCGGCGAGCAGAGCGTTGCTGCTGTCGGCGACGACCACCGGGGTGGAGCCGTACTCGCGCTGGCCGGTGTGCGAGACCTCGCCGCCGAGGGCGGTGGCCATCACCTGGAAGCCATAGCAAATGCCCAGCACCGGAATGCCGAGGTCGAAGATCGCCGGGTCGAAGGTGGGGGCGCCCTCGGCGTAGACGCTGGACGGCCCGCCGGAGAGCACGATGCCGATGGGGTTCTTGGCTGCGACCTCGGCGGCGGTGATCGAGTGCGCCACGATCTCCGAGTACACGGATGCCTCACGCACGCGGCGGGCGATCAGCTGCGCGTACTGCGCACCGAAGTCGACCACGAGCACGGGGCGGCTGATGCCGGAGGCCGTGGGCGCGGTGCCCTCCTCGGTGCCGAGCTGGTTCTCGAGGCCCTCGGCGCCCTCGGCGCCGTCGGCACCCACGACATCCATCGGGTTCACGGCGCTCATGCGTTCGCTCCGGCCTGCACGGCGGGAGTCGGGTGGGCGGCGAGGTAGGCCTTGACCCGCTGGCCGACCTTCACCTCCAGGAAGAAGGACAGGAACGGGATGATGCCTCCCAGGGCGATCAGCAGGAACATGGGGAACGGCCAACGCATGAGGCTCCAGAGGCGGAAGTCGGCGAACAGGTAGAGAACGTAGAACCAGCCGTGCACGATCAGGATCGCGGTGCTCAGGTTGAAGGCCGTCACGGTGTCGCGCGCCACGAGGGCGAGGAAGCCGTTGGGACCTCCGACCTCCAGTTCGTACTGGAAGACGAACTTGAGGATGACCTCGATGCACAAGAGCAGCAGGAACACACCGGTGATGATCGATGAGACCTGGTACAGCTTGAGCGCCCCCGGGATTCTGGGCAGGTCGGCAGGCTTGGGTGCAAGTGGCATGGGCTAATTCTACGGGGCCTTGGCGTGGCTCCGGTCGGGGCCGCCGTGCGGGGCGGATGCGTCGGGCCCGTCGCCGGCTGAGCCCCCGGCGTCGGTGCCGCCGCCGTTGGCGGCGAGCTCGGCTTCCTCGACTTCGCGCTCCCACGCATCCCGCACCAGGCGGTACCAGAGGAACACGGCGAACCCGGCGAACACGGCCCACTCGACGGCGTAGAAGATGTTCAGCCAGTTCAGCGGCACCTCGACGACCGGCTCGGGCGAGTCGATCACGGCGAGGCCGTCGGCCGCGGCGCTGTCGACGATGTAGCCCTGGTAGACCGACTGGTCGTTCCAGTTGGCCCAGAGGTTGATCAACGCGGCCGTGGACACCGTGGTCATGGTGTGCGGGTCGACGCCCTCGGCGGGCACCTGCGGCGCCTCGTCGGGCACGAACCGGCCGGTGAGCGGCTGCAGCGAGGCGATGCTCATCTCGTTGGCGAGCCGGTCGCGCACCGTGGCGGCCTGGTCGGCGTCGGCGGTCCAGCCGCGGGCGACGGGGATGCTGATGCCGTCGTCGGTGACGAAGTGGCTGACCACCCAGTACCCTGCTTCGCCGCCGTTGTGCCGGCCGCTGATGATCTGGTCATCCCCGGGCACGAAGGAGCCGCTGGTCTCGACCCGCTGGCCCTCCGCGATTTGCGGCGGCGGCCCATCCGGCGACACCGTGTCGCGCAGCGGCTGCACGATCTCGGTGCTGCGCTCCACGACCTGGCCGGAGCTGATGGCGCGGTCCAGCTGCCACTGGCCGAGCAGCGCGAACGCCGCGGCGATCGCCAAGGCCAGCAGCAGCGCGGCGATCCAGCGCGGGCGCAGCATCATGCCGATCATGAGTAGTCCCCCGCCCCGTCGTCCGTGCTGGACTTGCCGGGCTGGCCTGCCTTGTCGGGCTTCTTCTCGGGGGTCGGGTATGTCTCGGAAATGAAGTCCACCATCGGGTCGCCGGATTTCTGGTCGTGGGTGGCCGCCTCGACCAGCGCGATCTCCTCGGCGCGCATGGCGTCGCGCTCGGGGGTGCGGGTGGGCGGCTTGGGGGTGCGGGAGCGGCGGCCGAGGGCGGCGCCGATCTTCTCGGAGTTGGCGGTGAACAGCGGGCCGAGGATGGCCATGGAGAGCACGTAGAGACCGGCGAAGGGCTGCAGCCGCTGGTCGAGGCCGGCGCCCACCGAGAGGGTCGCCAGGATCAGAGTGAACTCCCCGCGGTTGACGAAGATCGCCGCGGTGTTGAGGCCTTCCCGCATACCCATTTGGTGCATCCGCGCCAGCAGCATGCCCGAACCCAGGCTGAGCACGAAGGTCATCAGGATGGCGATGGCCACCAGCGAGATGACCGAACCGAACTCGGCCACGTTGAGGGCCAACCCGAAGTTCAGGAAGAAGAACGCGCCGAACACGTCGCGGAGCGGCACGGCGACCCGCTCGATGCGGCCGCGGTAGGTGCTGGCGCCCAGCACCACGCCGATGAGGAACGCGCCGATCGCGTCGGTGACGCCGATGATCTCGCCGATGCCGGCGAAGAGCACGGCGAGGCCGAAGAACAGGATGGTGAACAGCTCGTCGTCCTTGGTGCGCATCAGCCGCGACACCACCCGGCCACCCCACCGGGCGACGGAGAACATCACCACGAGGAACAGGAACGCGATGAACAGTTGCAACACGATGGGCCAGATCTCGGTCTTGCCGCTGAGCACCACGGACACGATGGCCAGGTACACGGCGATGAAGATGTCGCCCACCACGGTCACCCCGAGGATCATCGGGGTTTCCTTGTTCGCCAGACGGCGCAGCTCGATGAGCAGTTTCGTGATGATGGCGCTCGAGGAGGTGCCGGTCATGCCCGCGATCACGAGGGCCTCGCGGGTGCCCCAACCGGTCATCAGGCCGAACGCGAAGCCGGCGCCCATGTTGATCAGGATGTAGGACCCGCCGGAGATCAACAGTTTTCCGGCGTCGCCGAAGAACGCCTCCTGGTCGAACTCCAGGCCCAGGCTGAACAAGAGCAGGATCAACCCGAAGACGGCGATGAGTTCGATGTCGGCGGAGTGGAAGTCGAGGGGGAACCATCCGCTGTACGGGCTCGCCAACAGGCCCACGATCATGTAGATCGGAATCGACGGCAGGCCGATCAGCTTGCCCAGGCGGCCCAGGACGTAGGCAACCACGAGGAGGATGCCCAGGGTGAGTAGATCTTCACCGAGGTTCATCGGCTAGCCTCCGGGCGGCGAGTCGACGGGCTTCGCCTTGATCTCGCCGGTGCGGAAGAACGCGAACGCCTTCGCCACCTTTTCGGGCGAGCCGGCCACGACCAGGGTGTCGCCGGGAAAGACCTTGAAGTCGGCCGCGGGGGCCGGGTTGGCGGATTCGCCGCGCACCACGGCCACGACGGTGAGCCCGGCGATGCCGCGCTCGGCGGGGTTGCCCAGGGGCTGCCCGGCGATATGGTCCTCGTAGTCCACCGTGAACCAGTCGATGCTCAGGCCGGGGATCTGGTCGAGCGCGGTGAGCGACTCGGTGATCTGGGTGCCGCCGAGGAGTTCGGCGAGGGTGTGCGCCTCGTCCTCGCTGAGCCGGAGGGACACCTTGCTGGCGTCGGGTCCGCCCTCGTCATCGGCGAAGGTGATGAGGTCACTGTGGCCTGAGCGGTGGGCGATCACGCCGACCTTGCCGCCGTCATCGGTGATGAAGGTGTGCAGCACACCCACACCGGGGAGCTTGACCCGTCGAACGTCAACCATGGTGCGACTCCTGAGGCTTGTGGGCGGTGTACCTATTCTACCGGAGGCTTTCGGCCGGTTGGCCGGGCCGCGGCCCCTGTGCATCCGCTCGACCGGGGCTCGCTCGTGACTCCTCGCCGCCGGTGTTCGGTGCGCCCCGTGTGGCGCCGTGCGCCAGCTATGCCTGGCGCACCACGCCATACGGGGCGCACTCAAGCGGATGCTCGAATCGGGAGTGCACAGATGTCACCGGTTCCTGCCGATAGACCTCACACTCTGCTTGCCTGTCGGCATGGGAATCTCGTCATCGACCACCCTCAGCATGCTCTCCGCGCTGTCCAGCCGCGACGGACTGATCCTCGCGACCGATGCCGGGCGCGTCGGCCTCCAACGGGAGCTTCGCCTCGAGTTCGAACGACAGACTGTTTTTCGTCTGCGTCGAGGGGTCTACGTGCTCACCGCAGAGTGGGCTGCCCTGGGAGCGGACGACCGCTACCTCCGTCGGATCCGAGCCCATGCCGCTGTCGCCGAGGGGCCCGCCGTCTACTCGCACTTCTCCGCGGCCGCTTTGTGGGGGCTGCCGGTTGTGGGGGCCTGGCCGTCGGAGATTCACCTCACCTCCTCGGCGGCAGCGGGCGGACGATCCCGGCCCGGTGTTGTGCGTCATTCGCAGGAGCACTGCCTCGACGTCGTGGAGCACGACGGGCTTCGGGTCACATCCGTCGCGGCCACCGCGGTGGCCATGGCCCGGATGCTCCCCTTCGGTCGGGCGGTAGCGGTGATGGACAAGGCCCTGCACGAGCCACGCGATGGCGACCCGCTGACCACTCGGGCCGAACTCGAGGGGGCCCTGGCGGAGCTCGGCCATGTCCCCGGCCGCGCGGCGGCCGGGCGGGTGTTGGAGTTCGCCACGCCGCTATCAGGCTCCGCCGGAGAGTCGATCAGCCGGGCCGGCATCTTCCTGCTGGGATTTCTCGCTCCCGACTTGCAGGTGCCGCACTGGGATCAGGCCGGGCTGATCGGGTATACCGACTTCTTCTGGCCGGGCATCCGCACCGTCGGTGAGTTCGACGGCGACGGCAAGTATCTGCGTGACGAGTTCACCCACGGACGCGCCGCCGCCGACATCGTCATCGCAGAGAAGGTCAGGGAGGACCGGTTGCGCGCGCTGGGCCTGGGCGTGTTCCGGTGGGGCTGGCCCGTCGCCACTTCGCTCCCGGCACTGGGCGACCTTCTCGCCCGCAAGGGCGTCCCTCGAGCCCGCTAGCCGGCGCACCGCAGCGGACCCCATGCGTGTGTCGCGAACCGTCGCTGCACCCCTGGTGGCCCGATGCGCCAGCTATAGCTGGCGCACCGCGCCACACGAGGCGCACCGCGCCACACGAGGCGCACCGGACGGGGCAGCGGGTACCCGCCGCCCCGCACCCGCAGGGTCAGGTCGTGACGATGTCGGGGGCCTCCAGGCGCACCCGGTCGGCGGACTCGTCGTCGGGCTGGGTTTGCGAGGCCCGCTCGGCGGCGACCCGCTTGAGGTAGATCGACACCTCACGCTCCTCACGTTCGGTATCCCAGCCGAGCACCCCGGCGAGCAGCCGCGCGGCGACCGGCGCCGCCGACACCCCGCGGTCCCAGGCCTCGATGGAGATGCGGGTGCGGCGGGCCAGCACGTCCTCGAGGTGCAGGGCGCCCATATGGGTGGCGGCGTAGACCACCTCGGCCTGGATGTAGTCGTCCGCGCCGGGCAACGGCTCGGCCAGCTCCGGATGGTCCTTGATCAGGTCGAGGAGCTCATCGGTGAGGGTGCCGTAGCGGTTGAGCAGGTGCTCCACCCGCACGGTGTGCAGGTTGAACGCGTGAGCGATCTTGGCGCGCTTGTTCCACGCGGCCCGGTACCCCTCGGCGCCGAGCAACGGGATCTCCTTGGTCGTCGACGGCGGCACCAGGTCGTCCAGCGCATCCACTGCCGCGTCGATGGCGTCCTTGGCCATGACTCGGTAGGTGGTCCACTTGCCGCCGGCGATCACGACCAGGCCGGGCACCGAGTGCCCCACCAGGTGTTCTCGGGAGAGCTTCGAGGTCTGCTCGCTCTCCCCCGCCAGCAGGGGCCGCAGGCCCGCGTAGACCCCCTCGACATCTTCCCGGGTCAGCGCAACCTGCAGCACGGCGTTGACGTGCTCGAGCAGGTAGTCGATGTCGGCGGCGGTGGCCGCGGGGTGCGCCTTGTCAAGGTGCCAGTCGGTGTCGGTGGTGCCGATCAGCCAGTGCCGGCCCCACGGGATCACGAAGAGCACGCTCTTCTCGGTGCGCAGCAACAGCCCCATCGCGGACTGGAACCTGTCGCGCGGCACGACCAGGTGGATGCCCTTGGACGCTCGCACCTTGAATGTGCCGCGCTCCCCCACCATCCGTTGGGTGTCGTCGGTCCAGACGCCGGTGGCGTTGACCACCTGCTTGGCGCGCACGTCGAAGCGCTCCCCGGTCTGCAGGTCGTGCGCGTGCACGCCGACGACCCGTTCGCCCACCTTGATGAACCCCTCAACGCGCACCCGGCTGGCCACGTGGGCGCCATAGGCGGATGCCGTGCGGGCCAGCGACGCGACGTAGAGCGCGTCATCGACCTGGGCGTCGTAGTAGGTGATGCCGCCCACCAGGGCGTTGTGGTTGAGGCTGGGCACCATCTTGGCGACCTGGCCGCGGGTGAGGTGGCGGTGGTGCGGCACGCCCGGCCGGCCGCCGAGGTACGAGAGCACGTCGTAGAGCAGCATGCCCGCGCCCACATACGCGCGCTCGATCACCCGCTTCTTGAGCGGGTAGAGGAAGCGCACGGGCTTGACCAGGTGCGGGGCGATGCGTTTGAGCAGCAGGCCACGTTCGGTCAGGGCCTCCCGCACCAGGCGGAAGTCGAGCTGTTCGAGGTAGCGGATGCCGCCGTGCACCAGCTTCGACGACCGGCTGGAGGTGCCCGACGCCCAGTCCCTGGCCTCGAGCATGCCCACGCTCAGGCCACGGGTCACCGCGTCCAGCGCGCAGCCGGTGCCCACGATTCCCCCGCCGACAACGAGAATGTCGAGCTCTTTGTCCTTGAGGCGTTCGATCGCGGCCGCGCGTTCCTCTGGTCCGAGCTTTGTGGACCTGGTCACCGAATTATCGTGCGTCATCTGCAAACTCCCATCGCCATCGGTGGTGCTTGCTTCGACGCTAGTTCACTCAGTACGGCGCGACAACTACCTCAACCCGCTGAAATTCTTTGATTCCGCTGTATCCGGTGGTGGCCATCGAGCGACGCAGCGCGCCGACCAGGTTGGCGGTGCCGTCGGCCACGGTGGACGGGCCGTACAGGATCGCTTCGAGCGGGGCGACGGAGCCCACCTCGACGCGCCGGCCGCGGGGCAGCTGGGAGTGGTGCGCCTCGGCTCCCCAGTGGAAGCCGCCGCCGGGCGCGTCGGTGGCGCGCGCGAGAGCGGTGCCGAGCATCACGGCATCCGCGCCGCAGGCGATGGCCTTGACGATGTCGCCGGAGGTGCTCAAGCCGCCGTCGGCGATGACGTGCACGTACCGGCCGCCGGACTCGTCCATATAGTCGCGGCGGGCGCCGGCGACGTCGGCCACGGCGGTGGCCATGGGGGCGTGGATGCCGAGGCTGGTGCGGGTGGTGGAGGCCGCGCCGCCGCCGAAGCCGACGAGCACGCCGGCCGCTCCGGTGCGCATCAGGTGCAGGGCCGCGGTGTAGGTGGCGGCGCCGCCGACGATGACGGGCACGTCGAGGTCGTAGATGAACTTCTTGAGGTTCAGCGGCTCCTGGTTGCGGGAGACGTGCTCGGCCGAGACCGTGGTGCCACGGATGACGAACAGGTCGACGCCGGCGGCGACGACGGTTTCGTAGAGTTCCTGGGTGCGCTGCGGCGACAGGGCACCGGCGACGGTGACGCCCGCTGCGCGGATCTCAGCGAGGCGCTCGGTGACGAGGGCCGGCTTGATCGGTTCGGCGTAGATCTCCTGCATGCGGGCCGTGGCCTTATCGGCGGGCAGGTCGCGGATCTCGGCGAGCAGCGGCTCGGGGTTCTCGTAACGGGTCCAGAGGCCCTCGAGGTCGAGCACACCCAGTCCGCCGAGCTGGCCCATCATGATCGCGGTCGTCGGGGAGACGACCGAGTCCATCGGGGCGGCCAGGAACGGGATGTCGAACTGGTACGCGTCGATGGACCAGCCGACCGACACATCCTCGGGGTCACGGGTGCGCCGGGAGGGCACCACCGCGATGTCGTCGAAGGCGTACACACGCCGAGCGCGCTTGGACCGGCCGATTTCAATTTCCATACTCACCCGCCCAGTTTAGTCGCAGCCCCCACTCAGCCAGGCCATCGACCTTCCCCCACACCTCCCGCGAACCGTGAGAAAAGCCCTGAAAACTCTTGGGTTTCGGGGCTTCGCTCACAGTTCGCGGATGGTTAGCGGCGGTAGTTGGGCGCCTCCACCATGATCTGCACGTCGTGGGGGTGGCTCTCCTTCAGGCCGGCCGCCGTGATGCGCACGAACTTGCCCTTCTGCTTGAGCTCGTCGATGGTGCGCGCGCCCACGTAGAACATCGACTGGCGCAGCCCGCCGATGAGCTGGTACGCCACGTTCGACACGGGGCCGCGGTAGGGCACCTGGCCCTCGATGCCCTCGGGGATGAGCTTGTCGTCGCTGGGTACATCCGACTGGAAGTAGCGGTCCTTGGAGTAGGACGTCTTGGAGCCGCGGGTCTGCAGCGCGCCGAGCGAACCCATGCCGCGGTAGGTCTTGAACTGCTTGCCGTTGGTGAAGACCAGTTCGCCCGGGCTCTCGTCACAGCCGGCGAGCAGCGAGCCGAGCATCACGGTGTCGGCGCCGGCGACGAGCGCCTTGGCGATGTCACCTGAGTACTGCAGTCCGCCGTCGGCGATGACCGGAACGCCGGTCTCCCGGGCGGCCAGCGAGGCCTGGTAGACCGCGGTGATCTGGGGCACGCCCACACCGGCGACGATGCGGGTGGTGCAGATCGAGCCGGGGCCCACGCCCACCTTGATGGCATCCGCGCCCGCGTCGATGAGCGCCTGAGCGCCTGAGCGGGTGGCGACGTTGCCGCCGATCACGTCGACGTCGGCGAAGGCCGGGTCGCTCTTGAGCTTGCGGATGATCTCCAGCACTCCGGCGCTGTCGCCGTTGGCGGTGTCGACCACGAGCACGTCGACCCCGGCCTCGAGCAGGGCGGAGGCCCGGCGCCAGGCGTCACCGAAGAAGCCGATGGCCGCGCCCACGCGCAGGCGCCCAGCGTCGTCCTTCGTCGCGTTGGGGTATTCCTCGCTCTTGTCGAAGTCCTTGACGGTGATGAGGCCCGTGAGGCGGCCGGAGTCGTCGACGAGCGGCAGCTTCTCGATCTTGTGGGTGGCGAAGATGGCCACGGCGTCCATGGGCGCCATGCCGACCTTGCCCGTGATGAGCGGGGAGGTGGTCATGACCTCGCGCACCTTGGTGGTGTGCTTCTTCACGCTGGAGACGAAACGCATGTCGCGGTTGGTGATGATGCCCACGAGCACGCCGTCGTTGTCGACGACCGGCAGGCCGCTGATGCGGAACTGGCCGCACAGCGCATCCACCTCGGCGACGGTGGCATCGGGCGAAGTCGTTACCGGATTGGTAATCATGCCGGATTCGCTGCGCTTGACGAGGTCCACCTGCTCGGCCTGGTCCGCGATCGACAGGTTGCGGTGCAGGATGCCCAGGCCGCCTTCACGCGCCATGGCGATAGCCATACGCGTCTCGGTGACGGTGTCCATTGCACTCGACAGCAGCGGTGTCGCAACGCTGATTCTGCGGGTTAGCCGGGACTTTGTCTCGGCCTCACTCGGAATTACGTCAGTGTGCCCCGGAAGGAGAAGGACGTCGTCGTACGTGAGCCCGGTGAAACCGAACGGATCTGGCTGATCCATGAAACCCCTTTTGCATTCGCGAATAAGGAAGAAAGCCCGGGATCTCGAGGGATGCAACCGGTAGTCAATGTTAAGCGACGTTGCGCCCCAGGCATTCCGCGAAGCAGAATCAGACCCACTAAATTCTGCGTACGAAACATATGCGACATAATCGGCACGTACTGTCAGCAACGTCGCTGGCAGGTAAGCCCGCCGGCTCGAATTCGCACCGACGGTGCCCACTTGGAGGTGCAGTGAGCAATACACACGCTGTTCGTAGATTCGCACCGAGGAAGCTGGTGCTCTTACTCGGCCTGCTCCTTGCTGCCTTGACCCTTTCCACGCTTGGCGCGGGAGCGGCTCACGCGGACGAGATCAATACGGACCAATACGACTACGTCATCGCCGGCAACGTGCAATTCGACGGCGAACCGATCGAAGACGTGCTCATCTCCGTCAAGGGCTCCGGCTACGAGGCCGAGGTCGTCACCGACGCCGACGGCAAGTGGCGCATCGGCGTTCCCGAGAAGGAGACCTACACGGTCAGCCTCGACGAGGACACCCTGCCCAAGGGTGTCGTCGTGGCCAAGGGCGGGTCGACCATCGATGCCGAGTTCGGTCTCACGAAAGTGAAGTCGGTGAACTTCTTCCTCGGTGAGGGGGAACGCACCACCGTCAGCTTCTTCGACCAGTTCGTGAACCGGTTCGTCAACGGCCTGAACTTCGGGTTGCTGCTGGCGTTGGCCGCCATCGGCATGTCACTGATCTTCGGCACCACGGGGCTGAGCAACTTCGCCCACGCCGAGATGATCACCTTCGGCGCCCTGGCCACCCTCACCCTGTCCGTCACCCTCGGTGTGCCGATCTGGTTGGCGATCATCGTCGCCATCGCGCTCAGCGGCGCCCTCGGCTTCGGTTTGGATGCGGCGATCTGGAAACCCTTGCGGAAGAAGGGTGTCGGGTTGATCCCGCTGATGATCGTCAGCATCGGCCTGTCGCTCGCGCTGCGGTACACCTTCCAGCTGTTCTACGGCGGCGGTACCAGCCAGCTGCCCGGTTCCGGCATGGCCGACCTCAAGTTCGGGCCGATCTCGCTCTCGCCGATCGACCTGGCCAGCATGGGTATCAGCGTCGTCGTGCTCCTCGCGGTGTCCTACTTCCTGCTGCGCACCCGCATCGGCAAGGCCACCCGCGCCGTGTCCGACAACCCCAGCCTCGCCTCGGCGAGCGGTATCGACGTGGATGGCGTCATCCGCATCGTCTGGATCGTCGGCGGTGCGCTGGCCGGCCTGTCCGGTGTGCTCTGGGCCTACTTCCGTCCGGGCGTCAGCTGGGACATGGGCTTCCAGATCCTGCTGCTGGTCTTCGCCGCCACCACCCTGGGTGGTCTCGGCACCGCCTTCGGCGCCCTGGTGGGCTCGATCATCGTGGGCCTGTTCGTCGAACTGTCCACGCTGTGGCTTCCGTCCGACCTCAAGTACGTCGGTGCACTTGTCGTTTTGATCCTGGTGCTGCTGCTTCGGCCGCAAGGCATCCTGGGTCGCAAAGAGAGAATTGGCTAGGGGCTGACGATGATCGACTGGGGAGCAATCTTTAGCAACGCGGCCGTCGAGCTGATCAGCCCGACCACCGCCGCCTACGCCCTCGCGGCGCTGGGCCTGGCCGTACACTTCGGCTACACCGGCCTGCTCAACTTCGGCCAGGCGGGCTTCATGGCACTCGGCGCCTACGGGTACGCGATCTCGACCCTGACCTTCGGGTTCCCGGTCTGGGCATCCGTGCTCGTCGGCATCGGCGCATCCGTGATCTTCGCGCTGGTGCTGGGCATCCCGACCCTGCGGTTGCGGGCCGACTATCTGGCCATCGTGACCATCGCGGCCGCCGAAATCGTGCGACTGCTGTTCACGACGAACACCTTCGAACCCGTCACGGGTTCGGCCAACGGGCTCAGCGGCTACAAGGGCGGCTTCGCCGACCTCAACCCGATCCCCGACGGCACCTACGGGTTCGGTCCGTTCGAGTACAACGCCTACGACTGGTGGCTGCGCATCGTGGCCTGGACCGTCGTGATCCTGGCCTGCCTGTTCACCTGGCAGATCATGCGGAGCCCCTGGGGCCGTGTGATCAAGGGCATCCGTGAAGACGAGGATGCCGTGCGCGCGCTGGGCAAGAACGTCTACGCCTACAAGATGCAGTCGCTGATTCTCGGTGGCGTGTTCGGCACGATCGCCGGAATGATCTTCGTGCTGCCGCGGGCCGTTGTGCCGTCGAACTACCAGACGTCGCTGACCTTCTTC
This sequence comes from Cryobacterium arcticum, assembly GCF_001679725.1. Taxonomy (NCBI): domain Bacteria; kingdom Bacillati; phylum Actinomycetota; class Actinomycetes; order Micrococcales; family Microbacteriaceae; genus Cryobacterium; species Cryobacterium arcticum. The sequence continues at coordinate 3,229,493 of NZ_CP016282.1, forward strand.
GTCTACGCCATCCTGCTTCTCGGTGGCGCCGCGACGATTCTCGGCCCCGTGATCGGCTCGATGATCTTCTGGGTGCTCCTGTCGTTCTTCTCCGGTTTCATCGCCCGTGCGGTGGAAGCCGGCTGGCTGCCGTTCATGTCGAGCATCCAGGCCGGGCAGCTGCGCTTCATCCTCGTGGGTGTGGCGATCATGCTCATAGTCATCTACAGACCGCAGGGCATCTTCGGAAACAAGAAGGAGCTGGCTTTTGTCAAATAACACCGTTCCCACCGCCAAGCCCGTCAAGACCGTCGACATGCACATCGGCGAGGCCGTTCCCGGGTGCAAGAAGAAGGACCCGATCCTCGTGGTCGACGGCGTCAGCCGTACCTTCGGCGGCCTCAAGGCCGTGGATGTCGAGCACCTGGAGATTCCGCGCGGGGCGATCACCGCCCTGATCGGCCCCAACGGTGCCGGCAAGACCACACTGTTCAACCTGCTCACCGGATTCGACAAGCCCGACACGGGCTCGTGGACCTTCGACGGCACCCCGATCGGCGGCAAGCCCGCGTTCAAGGTGGCCCGGATGGGCCAGGTGCGCACCTTCCAGCTCACCAAGGCGCTGGGCCTGCTCACCGTGATGGACAACATGCTGCTCGGCGCCAAGGCGCAGGTCGGCGAGAACCTGTTCCGTGCGGTGCTGCCGTTCCTCTGGCGCCAGCAGGAGACCGACAACAAGGCGAAGGCCCTCGACCTGCTCGCCAGGTTCAAGCTGGACACCAAGAAGGACGACTACGCGGCCAGCCTCTCCGGCGGACAGCGCAAGCTCCTCGAGATGGCTCGGGCGCTCATGAGCGACCCGTCGCTGGTGATGCTCGACGAGCCCATGGCCGGTGTCAACCCGGCGCTGACCCAGTCGCTGCTCGACCACATCCTCAACCTGAAGGCGGAGGGCATGAGCGTGCTGTTCGTCGAGCACGACATGCACATGGTGCGCCACATCGCCGACTGGGTGATCGTGATGGCCGAGGGCAAGGTCGTGGCCGAGGGCGACCCGCACGAGGTCATGCGCAACCAGGCCGTCATCGACGCCTACCTGGGTCAGCACCACGATGAAGACCTCGGCGAGGATCCTGACGCCGAGAAGGAACATGTCGGAGCCATTAAGGAGCTGCTCGATGACGAACTCTAGCCCGCTGATCGACGCGACGCCGCCGCCGGTGCGCTCTGCCGTCGTCGAGGTGAAGAACGTGACCGCCGGGTATGTGCCCGGGGTCAACATCCTCAACGAGTGCTCACTGACCGCCTACGACGGCGAACTGATCGGCATCATCGGCCCGAACGGCGCCGGCAAGTCCACGCTGCTCAAGTCGATCTTCGGCCTGGTCAAGGTGCGCGAGGGCGAGATCCGGCTGCGCGGTGACAACATCACCAACCTCAAGGCCAACAAGCTGGTCTCCAAGGGCGTCGGGTTCGTGCCGCAGACGAACAACGTGTTCCCCACGCTCACGATCCAGGAGAACCTGGAGATGGGCATGTACCAGAAGCCCAAGGGCCTGGCCGAACGCCTCGAGTTCGTCACCGAGATCTTCCCGGAACTGCGTAAGCGCCTCGGCCAGCGGGCCGGTTCGCTCTCGGGCGGCGAGCGCCAGATGGTGGCGATGTCGCGGGCGCTCATGATGGGCCCGCACGTGCTGCTGCTCGACGAGCCGAGCGCCGGGCTCTCCCCCGTGCGTCAGGACGAGGCGTTCCTGCGCGTGAAGGAGATCAACAAGGCCGGCGTGACCACCATCATGGTGGAGCAGAACGCCCGTCGCTGCCTGCAGATCTGTGACCGCGGCTACGTGCTCGACCAGGGTCGGGATGCCTACACCGGCACCGGCCGTGAGCTGCTGAACGACCCCAAGGTGATCGGCCTGTACCTGGGCACCCTGGGCCAGGACGACTAGCCCCACCCGCACCACTCGCTTCACCCCCGTGCCCCGGCGCGGACGTGCTGCCCGTTTCCACGGAGCAGCCCGGCCGCCCGGGGCACGCGGCGTTTAACCGCGCGGCCCCTGCGCCCCTCTGGAGGCGCCAACCGCGCCGGGCACGCCATCCGGGCGCTCCGCCCTCCCCCGGGCCTCCCAGCGGCCCCTGAGCGCCGCCGCCGCCGAGGTCGCGGATGCGTCTGGGTGCCTCTGGTGCATAGCTCCTGCAGTTCCCTCGGCGACGGATGCTGCACCCCGGAAATACGGGCCCGGGCATCCGCTGCGCCGAATCGAGCAGGAGTTGTGCACACCGCGCCCCGAACGGGCGTGTGCGGGCACGGCCAGGGTAGACGGGGCACAGTGGCAAGGCACAGCGGGCACGGGCACACCGGGCGTCAGGGGCACAGCGGGCGCCAGGGGCACACGGGGCGGCGCGGGCACGCAGAAGGGCCCCGGCCGAAGCCGGGGCCCTTCTGGTGCTGTGCGGTACGTCTGCTGTGGGTGTACCGGTTAGCGGTGGTGACTAGTTGATGCGGGCGTAGGTGTTGTCTGCGCCGTACTGGTAGATACCGATGGTCGCGTCGGTCGGGTCGCCGTTCTCGTCGAACGTGATCGGGCCGGAGTAACCGTCGTAGTCGATCTGCTCACCCTTGGCGAGTGCCTCGGCGCCCGACTTGAAGTCGGTGACCTTGGTGCCCTCGCCGCTGCCGCCGGAGACCTGCTGCAGGTACTTGGCGATGGACTCACCCGAGACGTCGTTGGCCGCGTACGCAGCCAGGGCGATCAGGATGACGGCGTCGTACGACTCAGCGGCGTAGCTGTAGTCGGTGAGCGTCGGGTCGACCTCGAGCAGACGCTCGGTGAAGTCACCGAGGGTCGCCACGTCGAGTCCGGGCAGCGTGCCCTTCGAGCCCTCGACCAGGCCGGGAGCGAAGTCGGCGCTGTAGTCGGCCAGGTTGCCGTCAACGAAGTAGAGCTTGTCGCCCGGGAATCCGCCGCCGACCAGGGACGGGGTGATGACCTTTGCCTGGTCGAACGTGATCAGTGCGATCGCGTCGGGGTTGGCTGCGGTGACTTCGGCGATCTGTGCCGCGAAGTTCGCGTCACCCTCGTTGAAGAGCGAGGTCGCGACAACTTCGCCACCGGCTGCCTCGAAGGCGGCGGTGGTGGAGTCGGCGAGGCCGGTTCCGTAGGAGTCGTTGAGCACGATCAGTCCGAGGGTGCTGTTGCCGTCTTCGGCGATCTGGTTGCCCAGAACTTCACCCTGCAGCAGGTCGGAGGGAGCGGTGCGCCAGTAGAGGCCCTTGTCGTCGTAGGACGTGAAGTCCGCCGAGGTGTTGGCCGGGGAGAACTGCACGACGCCGGCACCGGTGATCTGGTCGATGACCGTCTTGGAGACGCCCGAGGACGCCGCACCGATGATCGCGGTGACCTTCTGCGAGAGCAGGTCGGTCACGGAGACGGTGGCGGTGTCGGTCGTGGTGTCGCCCGAGTCACGGAGGATGGCTTCGATGTCGATGCCCAGGCCTGCGTCGTTGACCTCGTTGATGGCGAGCTGTACACCGGCTTCTTCGGGCGGGCCGAGGAAGGCGAGTCCACCACTCTGCGGCAGGATCGTTCCGACCTTCAGGGCCAGATCGCGGTCGCCGGCCTCGACGGGGTTGACATCGCTGCTGGTCGCTGCGGGCTCTTCGGATGCGGCCGGCGTGCTCTCCGACGTGCTGCATCCGGTGAGCAGAAGTGCGCTGACGCCGAAGATGGCGACGCCTGTGACTACGGCGCGGGCCGAGCGGGAGGCCGAGGCCTTCGCGAATACGCTCATGTTGCTCCTAGGGTAAGGGGAATCGAGAGGTCGAGCACGGCAAACGATCGTTGCCGTGTTGCAAAGGTATTCATCGGAACGACATCAAACAAGGCGGTCGTGTTACAGGCGTGTAACGCGACCAAATCGTTACGAAACGTCCTTCTGATCAGGATGCCTTCAGCAGTCGTTCAGCGGGCGCGCGCGGTTTGCCCCCAAACGGGGGCCAGCGGGTGGGCGTAAGAAACCGTAACGGGCGGGGCGCTCCGGATGCGGCGCGGCCCGGCCTCTCAGACCAGGTCGGTCAGCAAACGCCGCTGTGAGCGCCCGGCGACGATCATGTCGACCGTGAGCACGATCAGGGCCACCCAGACCAGGCCGAAGCCGAGCCAGCGTTCGGGCGGCATCGGCTCCTGCAGGACCACGACCCCCACGATCAGCTGCAGGACCGGCGCGAGGTACTGCACCAGCCCGAGCGTGGACAGGGGCAGGCGGCGCGATGCGGCGGCGAAGAACAGCAGCGGCACGGCGGTGATCACTCCGGAGCCGATCAGCGCGACGGTGTGCAACGGGGACACCGTGCCGAAGGTCAGCCCGGTGAGCAGCGACACCACCACGAGCTGCACGATCGCGATGGGCGCCAGCCACATCGTCTCCAGGGTCAGCCCAGTGAGGGCATCCAGGTGCCCGCCGACCCGCTTCTTGATCAGGCCGTAGAGGCCGAAGGAGAAGGCCAGGATGAGAGAGATCCACGGCACGGTGCCGTAGCCGACGCTGAGCACGATCACGGCGATGAAGCTGATCACCACGGCGGCCCACTGGGCGGCGCGCAACCGCTCGTGCAGCACGAGCACCCCAAGCAGCACCGTGATGATCGGGTTGATGAAGTAGCCCAGTGCCGTCTCGACGACGTGTCCGCTCAGGGCGGCGAGGATGAAGGTCTGCCAGTTGATGAAGATCAGCACGCCGGCCAGGCCCATCGTCCAGACCACCCTCGGGGTGCGCAGTGCTGCCACCAGCGGGCGCCACGCCCGGGTCGCGAGGATCAGCACACCGCAGAAGACCAGGGAGAACAGCACCCGCCAGGCCACGATCTCGAACGCGCCCGTGGGCGCAAGGAGCAGGAAGTACAGCGGCAGGAAGCCCCAGATGCCGTAGGAACAGATCGCGTAGATCAGGCCGGTGTTCGCGGCGCTGCGCACGGCAGGTTTACGTCGTGTGGGGCCCTGCGTCATGCCGGTGATCCTGTCTGGGCAGCGGTTTCATTCCGCGAGTGCGGACACGAAAAATCCCGGATGGCCGAGGCCATCCGGGATTCAACGATATGGGGTGTTACTAGCGAACGACGACCGCGAGAACGTCGCGGGCCGACAGAACGAGGAGGTCCTCGCCACCGAACTTGACTTCGGTTCCACCGTACTTGGAGTAGATCACCTTGTCGCCGACGGCGACGTCGAGCGGGATGCGGTTGCCGTTGTCGTCAATGCGGCCGGGGCCGACGGCGACAACTTCGCCTTCCTGGGGCTTCTCTTTGGCGGTGTCCGGGATCACAAGTCCGGAAGCGGTGGTCTGTTCTGCATCCACCTGCTTGATGACGATGCGATCTTCGAGCGGCTTGATGGAGACCGACACGGTTGACCTCTTTCTTAGCTAAGACGTAGTTAGCAGACTCACAGCGAGAGTGCTAAGTCGAGTTTAGGGCGCAACTGGCACTCACGCAACGTGAGTGCCAGAGTGCACGGGACTCCACCCGGTTTCGGTTGATAGGTTTGCGGGATGGATCGCGCCGAGCTCGTTGAGCTGCTCTCACCCGAAGGCCTGCGCCTGCTGGACTCCCTGCCGCCCTACGAGGCCGGCGCCGACGTCGTGCGCACGGTCAGCGCCCTGCGGAAGGCTGGGCACTCCCCCGCCCTCGTGAATGCGGTGCTCTACCAGTCCCGGCTGCGCGCCAAGGCTACGGCCAAGTTCGGCGATTTCGCCAGCCGGATGCTGTTCACCGAGGCCGGCCTCGAGCAGGCCACCCGCCTGCGGGTCGCCGCCCTGCACGCCGGTCGATTCGTGGAGGCCAAGCTCGCCCGGGTCGCCGACGTGGGCTGCGGCATCGGTGGCGACGCCATGGCCATGGCCGCGATGGAGCTCACCGTGACCGCCATCGACATCGACGAGGTCACGGCCACCGTCGCGAGCTTCAACCTCGCCCCGTTCCCCACCGCCTCGGTGCTCTGCGCCGACGCGGCCGGCGTCGACCCGGCCGAGTACGACGCGCTCTGGTTCGACCCGGCCCGCCGCACCGCCGGGCACGGCAACACCAGCCGGCTCACCCGCGCCGAGGACTACTCCCCTCACCTCGACGACGTGTACGCCCTGGCCGAGCGGATGCCCGTGGGCGTCAAGCTCGGCCCGGGCCACGACCGGGAGCAGATCCCGGAGACCGCCGAGGCGCAGTGGGTGTCGGTGGACGGCAAGCTGGTGGAAATGGGCCTGTGGTTCGGCGCGCTCGCCCGCCCGGGCATCCGCCGTGCGGCGCTGCTGCTGACCCGCGACGGTGTGGCCGAGCTGACCGCGCCCGCCGACAGCGAGGACGTACCCGTCGGCGAGCTCGGCGAGTACCTCTACGAACCCGACGGCGCCATCATCCGTGCCCGGTTGATCGGCGACCTGGCCCGGTCGATGGATGCGCTCATGCTCAGCGAAGGCCTGGCCTACCTCACCAGCGCGACGCTCACCGAGACCCCGTTCGCCACCGCGTTCCGGGTCGTGGAGGTGCTGCCCGCCGACGAGAAGAAGCTGCGGATCGCCCTGGCCGAGCGGCGCATCGGCACCCTGGAGATCAAGAAACGCGGGGTGGATGTGGACCCCGCGACGCTGCGCACCCGGTTGAAGCTCAAGGGCCCGGAGTCGGGCACCCTCGTGCTGACGCGCGCGGCCGGGCACAAGGTGGCACTGCTCGTCGAACGCGTCTGAGCGGCGGCCGCTCAGCCGAAGTACGGCGGCAGCACCTGGGTGATCACGACAAGCCAGACCACGCCGAGCAGGATGCCGACGAGCCCGGTGACCAGGCCGAGGATCCAGAGTCCGCCGCTGCGGCGTTCGACGAACCGGGCCACGAGCGCGAGCACGACCGCGGCGAGAGCCAGCGGCACCGCCCAGACCACGAAAATGCCCGCCAGCATGCTGAGCGAGCCGCAGACCACGGCGGCCACGCTGAGGCCACGGCGGATCGGGTGCGTCTGGATCTCAGCCGTCGTGTAGACGTAGGGCACCCATTCGGTGGGCGCGGTGATCGTGGACTCGTAGGCCAGTTCCCCGGCGACAGGAGGCCGGGTGAGGCCGGTGGGCCGGGCCTCGGTCTGGGCGGTGGGCCGGTGGGCGGGCTGGCCGGCCGGTGGGCCGTCGGGCCGCCGCACGGGCTGCCCGGTGGGCAGTCCCTCAGTGGCGGGTGCGGCCGAGGAACCCTGCGCGGCCTGCCGGGCCCGAGCTTCGGCGCGCGTCTGGGCCTGCCCGGTGGAGTTCTGCGCTCCGGCGCTCTCCGGCTGCGGCTCTGCCCGGGTGTCGGGCTGCCCGGGCTGCGGCATGGGTGGGGCTCATTTCTCAAATCGGCCGGCGTAAAGTCAGCCGATGTGGCTACCGGCCGCGGGGTGATCCGAGTGTCAGTAGTAGTAGTTGTTGGGCATGCTCGCGAAGACTAGCGCCCACAGCAGAATACTCAATAGCGCCAGGGCGATGCCCACGAATCCGGTGATGATGCCGGTGAGCCAGAAGCCCCGGCCGCTGGGTTCCCGGTTGCGGGCGATGAAACCGAGCACCACACCGGCGGCCGGCAGGATGATCGCCAGGATGCCCCCGAAGATCGGGAAGAACGCGACGGGCGAACCGAGGATGCCGATCACGCCGGCGACCATCGACAGGATGCTCAGGATCGGCTGCTTGGTGGGCGTGTAGGACGGCGGCGGGCCGTAGCCGGTGGCCGGGGCTCCCGGCGTGGGCGGGCCATACCCGGGCGGCGGTGGGCCGTAGCCGGGCTGCACGGCACCGGAGCCGGACGGAGGTGTGCCGTAGCCGGGCTGCGGGGCGCCGTAGGGCGGTGGGGTGGGCGGTCCCTGCGTGGGCGGGGGGCCTTGTGCGGGCGGCGGGCCACCGGGCGGCGGGCTCGCGGGCGGCGGGTTCGAGGCGGGCGGGGGCCCGGCGGCCGGGGTTCCAGCGTCAGACGGCTCGGAGGCCGAAGGGGTTCCCGCGGCGCTGTCCTGCGGGAAATCCGGGACCTGGGGCACGTCGGGCACCTGCGGGACGTCGGGTACCTGGGGAACCTCGGGGTGCGGAGTGTTCGGATCAGTCATGACTGGTTCCTTTCCTGTGCTGCCGGAGCTGCCTGCGGGACCCGGATGTCGGCATCCGGAGTCTGCGCCGTGGCCGGTGGTCGACCGGCCCGGCCAGAATGCCGAGCCGGTGCGGCCGGGGCTAGTAGGTGCTGTACGAGCCGTTGTTGATGCCCGCGATCGTCGCCAGGACGATCACGATGATGAAGATGATGCCGCCGATCAGGCCTACGTAGCCGAGGACCAGGCCGGCGATCGCGAGGCCGCGGCCCTTCTCGCCGGTCTTCTTGATCTGGCTGAGGGCGATGTGACCGCAGATCACCGCGGCGAGGGAGACGAAGAACGCGCTGACCAGGGAAATGATCGCGAGAACATTCCACTTGTCAGCGGCGTTCGGCTGGCCGTAGCCCTGCGGCGAGTAGGCCTGGGCGGCGGGTGCCGAGCCGTATGCAGGGGCGGCGGGCGCGGAGCCGTAGGCGGGCGGGGCCGGCGGGGTGTACGCGGGCGGCGGAGTGGGCTCGTTGGATGCGGGAGTCTGGTTTGGATCGGTCATTGTGAGGGCTCCTTCACATGGGTGCAGCATAGGCAAGCGGCGCTGGGTGCGGCGGTGCCATAGTGGCACCCACGCCATGGGGGTGTCAACGTGCATGCGCCGCGGTGAACCCCCAGGGTCAGAGTACCGCGTCCGCCCGTGAAACGCTTGGTGAACTGCGGTTTCAGGCTTGGATGAGCGACACCGGCAGGGTCGAGTCCGCACCGAAGTCGAGGGTGGAGGGAGCGTGCCCGGCCATGATGAGCTGGGCGCCGAGGGCGGCGATCATGGCACCGTTGTCGGTGCAGAGCGACAGCGGCGGGATACGCAGGGCGATGCCCGCCGCACAGGTACGTTCCTGGGCCACCTGGCGCAGCCTGGCGTTGGCGATCACGCCGCCGCCAAGGAGCAGCCGGGGCACCCCGAGGTCGGTGCACGCCGCGACGGCCTTGGTGAGCAGCACGTCGACTACGGCCTCGCGGAAGCTCGCCGCGACGTCGTCGATCGGCACGGTCTCGCCGGCGTCCTGCTTCTGCTCCACCCACCGGGCCACCGAGGTCTTCAGGCCGGAGAAGGAGAAGTCGTAGCGGTGCTGGGCCATGTCCTTCTGGTGGCTGAGTCCGCGCGGGAAACGGATGGCGGTGGGGTCGCCGGTCGCGGCCACCCGGTCGATCTGCGGGCCACCCGGGTAGGGCAGGCCGAGCACCCGTGCCACCTTGTCGAAGGCCTCGCCGGCAGCGTCGTCGATGGTCTCGCCGAGCAGCTCCACGTCGGAGACGAGGTCGCGCACGAGCAGCAGCGAGGTGTGCCCGCCGGAGACCAGCAGGGCGATGGTGGGGTATTCGAGCGGCGCATCCGTCGTGACACCCTCGCCGCGGAGCAGGTCGGCGCCGACGTGTCCGACGAGGTGGTTGACGGCGTAGATGGGCACGTCGAGCGCCAGCGCCAGGGACTTGGCGGCGCCCACGCCCACCATGAGCGCGCCGGCGAGGCCGGGGCCGCTCGTGACGGCGATGGCGTCGATCTCGTCGAGCCGCACCTCGGCCTCGGCGAGCGCGGCGCGGATGGCGGGCACCATTTCCTCGAGGTGCGCGCGGGCGGCGACCTCGGGCACGACGCCGCCGTAGCGGGCGTGTTCGTCCATGGAGGAGGCGATGGTGTTGGAGAGCAGGGTGGTGCCGCGCACGATGCCGATGCCCGTCTCGTCGCAGGAAGTCTCGATGCCGAGCACGAGCGGGTCGGTGCGGTTGAGCGGGCGGGCGGGGGCGGCATCCGTGGTGAACTGCATCTCGGCGGGGGGAATGGGCAGGCGCATGACGATCGCATCCACGTTGTCTGGTTGGTAGTAGCCGCGGCGCACGCCGAGGTCTTCGAAGCCGAGCGAGCGGTAGAGGTGCTGGGCGCCGGGGTTGTCGGCGCGCACCTCGAGGAAGGTCTCGCGGGCGCCGCGCTTGCGGGCCTCGGTGATCAGGCTCTGCATGAGCACCCGGCCGAGGCCCCGGCCGCGGGCTTCCTCGGCCACGGCGATGGTCTGGATATCGCTCTCGGGCGACCGCTGGGCGGCCTGCAGGCCGGCGTAGGCGACGATGTGGTCTGGGGCGTCGGGCGGGAACGCGACCAGGTAGTAGCAGCCGGGGTCGGCGACGTCGCGGGCCATCATCTCGGTGGACCAGGCGTCGTTCTCGAAGATCGACGTCTCCAGGGCCATGATCGCGTCGACGTCGTCGGCGGTGGCGCGGCGCAGCTGCCAGGTCATCAGCTCACCCGCTTGGGGCCGTTTTTGGACACCGTCACGTCGGGCGAGCGCAGGTAGAGCGCGTCGTCGGCAGCGAACGGGCGACCGGCGGCGAAGGTAAGTTCGGCGACCATCCCCAGGTCTCCGGCGGAGATGGTGGTGGCGTCCAGGCGGGGCATCCCGGCGTGGGCGAAGTCGTCCGCGAGCAGCTCGGCGGGTTTGGCGAGCGCGGGCGGGCCGATGCGCACGGGCAGGGTCGCCGCATCCGCCCCGCTGTACGCCGACCAGTAGACCTCGCGGCGGCGGGCGTCGGTGACCACGAGCAGCGGACCGGTGTGGCCGGTGCGGTAGTGGCCGTACGCGATGGCGTCGTGGCTGATCACGGGCACGAGGGGCCGACCGACGCCGAGGGCGAAGACCCGCGCGGCGGCGATGCCGACACGGAGGCCGGTGAACGGGCCGGGGCCCATACCGCCGACCACGCCGGAGAGCGCCGTGACGGGGATGCCGGCCTCGGTGAGGCACTCCTGGATGAGGCGGCCGACCACCTCGGCGTGGCGCATGGTGTCGGGGATGCCGCGTTCGGCGATCACACCCTGGGTCAGGTCGACGACGGCGACGCTGGTGCCGGCGGAGGTATCGATGGCGAGGAGCACCCGTCCAGCCTATGCGGCCCCGGCGCATCCGCTCGCCGGGGCCCACGGAGCCCACGACAGTTTCCACATCGGTCAAATGCGGCCGGTGCGCCGGACACATTTGTCCGCACGGGGACCAGCTGAGCGCGCGCGAGGGCGTGCGGTCAGGGGCGCGGAGTGCGGAGGGCCTTCACGGTGAGCTGGGCGGCGGCGAGGATGAGCAGCACGGCGAAGAGGATGCTCGACAGGCGCGGCGGGATCAGCAGCGCGAGCGCCACCCCGGGCACCGCGGCCACCGTGGCTGTGACGCCCACCACGAGGCCGGCGCGCAGGTCCACGAGCTTGGCCCGCAGGTTGGCGATGGTGCCGACGATGCTCGTGGGCACCAGCACCAGGAGGGAGGTGCCCTTGGCGATGAGGTCGCTCACACCGAAGACCGCCACCAGCGCCGGCACCGCGATGACGCCGCCACCGATGCCGAACAGGCCGGACGCGACCCCCATCGCCAGGCCGAGCGCGAGGTAGCCGAGCACCACGAGCACGCTGAGCTCCAGGGCGGCGCCGCGCTCGGGCTCGACGACCACCATGCGCGCGGCGACGACCACGAGGAGCGCGATGAACAACCAGCGCAGCCAGAACAGGGGGATGCGTTGCAGCAGGTTGCTGCCGATTATCGACCCGACCACGGCGCCGCTGGCGATGATCACCCCCGCGACCAGGTCGATATGGCCGTTGGCCAGGTAGGTGATCGACCCCACGATGGAGGTGGGCACGATGGCCGCGAGCGAGGTGGTGGCGGCCTGGCGCTGGTTCATGTGCACGAGGGAGATGAGCAGGGGCACCATCACGATGCCGCCGCCCACGCCGAAGACACCCGAGAGCAGTCCGCCGATCAGGCCGGTGAGGATGAGGGCGAGCCAGTACCAGGTGCCCTTGGGGCTCGCGGGCGCGGCCGGGGTCGCCGGGGTGGCGCTCATTCGGTCGTCGGCCCATCAGGGCCGGCGCCACTGTGATCGGGGGCGGCGGCGGGCGTGGACCCGGTAGCGTCGCCGCCCGTGCCCGCCGTGGCGGCGAGGCCGAGGCCGGACTCCCAGCGGGGTCCGACTCCGGTGATCGTCACCGTGCGCGGCTCCGCGCGGTCGAGGTCGGCGTCTATCTCATCGGCATCGGCATCGGCGTCAGAGCCCGCCGTGCCACCCACGGCCTCGGAGGCGCCGAGCGGCCGCACGATCTCCACGTCGAGCCAGGACTCGGTGATGCCCTCGAGCAACCCCCGGCCCCACTCCACCACCGCGATCGAGCGGGCGAAATCGATGTCGAGGTCGTCGAGTTCCATGGCGCTGTTCAGCCGGTAGGCATCCACGTGCACGAGCGGCGGGCCGCCGACCAAGCTCGGATGTGTGCGCGCGAGCACGAAGGTGGGGCTGGTGACCGGGCCGCGCACTCGCAGCCCCTCGCCGAGGCCGCGGGTGAAGGTGGTCTTGCCGGCGCCGAGCGGGCCGGTGAGCACCATGAGGTCCCCGGCGCGGAGTACTCCGGCCAGCTCCACGCCCAGCGCGTGCATGGCTTCGGGGTCGTCGATGATGCGGCGCATCGGCGGCTACTCCCCCGCGCTCTTGGCGGGCGCGCCCACGTACCGCCGGGGCACCCGGGAACCCACCCGGGTGACGATGTCGTAGTTGATGGTGCCCGCCGCCGCGCCCCACTCGGCGGCGCTCGGCGCCCCGGTGCTGGGGTCGCCGAAGAGCACCACGTCGTCGCCGACGGCGACCGGCACGGCGCCCACGTCCACCAGGAACTGGTCCATGGCAATGCGGCCCACCACGGGGTGACGCACCCCGTTGATCGCCACGAAGGCGGCGTTCATGGCCTGCCGGGGCACCCCGTCGGCGTAGCCGAGCGGCACCAGGGCGAGCGTGGTGTCGGTGGCGGCCCGCCACAGGTAGTCGTAGGAGACGCCCGCGCCGGCGGCCACCTGGCGCACCGCGGCGACCCGTCCGCGCAGGGTCATCGCGGGAATCAGACCGAGCGCGGCGGAGTCGGCGTCGTCGAACGGGGATTGCCCGTAGATGCCGATGCCCAGCCGCACCATCGTGTGCCGGGCCGCGGGCAGCCGCAGCGCGGCCGCGGTGGAGGCCAGGTGCGCCAGGTCCAGCGTGAGACCGGCCGTAGCGGCGGCCTCCAGTCCCCGGTCGAAGCTGAGCAGCGCGGACTCGTCGTCGGCCGGGGAGGTGTTGGCGAGGTGACTGAACACGCCGCGCACCCGCAGCCGGCCCACCCGCTCGAACGCCGCAGCGAGGCCGAACACCTCGGCCCAGTCCGCTTCGTCCACGCCGTTGCGGTTGAGACCGGTCTCGATCTTGATCTGCACGGATGCGGTGCGGCCCACGCTCAGCGCCGCACCCGCCGCCTGGCGCACCTGCGCGGCCGAGGACAGGCCGAGGTCGATGTCGGCGGCGATCCCGGCGGCGAAGTCGGTGTCGGGGCCGTGCAGCCAGGCCAGCAGCGGGGCGTCGATGCCGGCGGCGCGGAGGGCCAGGGCCTCGTCGAGGTCGGCGACGCCGAGCCAGTCCGCTCCCCCGGCCAGGGCAGCGCGGGCCACCGGGGCGGCGCCGTGACCGTAGCCGTTGGCCTTGACCACGGCCATGGTGTGCCGGGTGCCGATGAGGCTGCGCAGGTGGGCCACGTTGGCCTGCACGGCGGCGAGGTCGATGACCGCCTCGCGGAAGGCGCTGCTCATTTGTCGCCCTCCAACACCACGAACGCGCAGGCGACGCCGGCATCGTGGGTGAGGCTGAGGTGCACGCCCGTGATGCCGCGCGCGGCCACGGCCGCCGCGGCCACGCCGGTCAGTGCGAAGGACGGGTTGCCGTCGAGGTCTGAGACCACTTCCAACTCCTGCCAGCTTGCACCCACGCTGCCGCCGAGCGCTTTGATCAGCGCTTCCTTGGCGGCGAACCGGGCCGCCAGCGAGTGCGGCGGCAGTGCGCGTTCGGCGGGCGCGAACAACCGCGGGATCAGCCCCGGGGTGCGGGCGACCTGCCGGTCGAAGCGTGCCAGGTCGACGATGTCGACCCCGATGCCCTTGATCAACGTGTCCTCATCCCGTGGGTGGCGGCGAAATGCCCAGGGTGCGCGCCGCACCGCTGTCGCGGTGGAGCGGTGCGGGCCCTGGGCATCCGGCTGGCTGTGACTTATTCGACCGTGACGGACTTGGCCAGGTTGCGCGGCTGGTCCACGTCCAGGCCCTTGGCGGTGGCCAGCTCGATGGCGAACATCTGCAGCGGCACCACGGCCAGCAGCGGTTCGAACAGCGGGGCGGCCAGCGGGATGTGGAACACCGAGTCGGCGAACGGCAGCACCGCGGCGTCACCCTGCTCGGCGATCGCGATGATGCGGGCACCGCGGGCGCGGATCTCCTGGATGTTGGAGACCACCTTGGGGTGCAGGTGCGCGGAGCCGCGGGGGCTCGGCACCACCACGAAGACCGGCTGGCCGGGCTCGATGAGCGCGATCGGGCCGTGCTTGAGCTCACCGGCGGCGAAGCCCTCGGCGTGGATGTAGGCGAGTTCCTTGAGCTTGAGCGCACCCTCGAGCGCGATCGGGAAGCCCACGTGACGGCCCAGGAACAGCACCGCGCGGGTGTCGGTCATCCACGTGGCCAGCTGGTGCACGGCCTCGCCCTGCAGCAGGGTCGTGGCGAGCTTCTCCGGGATGGCCTGCAGTTCGGCGACCTGCTCGGCGAGCTCCTCGAGCGAGAGGGTGTTGCGCACCCGGGCCAGGTGCAGCGCGAAGAGGTACAGCGCGGCGATCTGGGCGGTGAAGCCCTTCGTCGACGCGACGGCGACCTCGGGTCCGGCGTGCGTGTAGATCACGGCGTCGGATTCGCGCGGGATGGTGGCGCCCTGGGTGTTGCAGATCGAGATGGCCTTGGCGCCGGCTTCGCGGGCGTACTTCACGGCCATGAGGGTGTCCATGGTCTCGCCGGACTGGCTGATCGAGATCACCAGGGTGTGGTCGTCGAGCACCGGGTCGCGGTAGCGGAACTCGTGGCTGAGCTCCACGTCCACGGGCACCTTGGCCCACTTCTCGATGGCGTACTTGGCGGTCTGGCCGGCGTAGGCGGCGGTGCCGCAGGCGACGATCACGATGCGACGGATGCCGGCGAGCACGTCGTCGCCGAAGGCCTCGAGCTCGGGCACGACGGCCTGGCCGTCGTGGATGCGGCCGCGCAGGGTGTTGGTGACGGCATCCGGCTGCTCGGAGATCTCTTTGGCCATGAAGGAGGACCAGCCGCCCTTTTCGCTGGCGGAGGCGTCCCAGGCGATGTCGAATTCTTCGACCTCGACGGGCGCGCCGAAGAAGTCGGTGACCGTGACGAGGTCGGGCGTGATGGTGACGATCTGGTCCTGGCCGATCGCGACGGCGCGGCGGGTGTATTCCACGAATGCGGCGACGTCGGAGCCGAGGAAGTTCTCGCCCTCGCCCAGGCCGATGACCAGGGGCGAGTTGCGGCGGGCGCCGACGACGACGCCGGGCTGGTCTTCGTGCACGGCGAGCAGCGTGAACGCGCCGTCCAGGCGGGACACGACGGTGCGGAACGCTTCGGCGAGGTCGCCGACACGCTGGTATTCCCGGCCGAGCAGCACAGCGGCCACCTCGGTATCGGTTTCGCTGAGGAACGTGTAGCCCTCGGCGAGGAGTTCGGCCTTGAGCGGCGCGAAGTTCTCGATGATGCCATTGTGGATGAGGGCGAGCTTGCCGTTGTCACCGAGGTGCGGGTGCGCGTTGCCGTCGGTGGGTCCACCGTGCGTGGCCCAGCGGGTGTGACCGATGCCGGTGACACCGTTCGGAATCGGGTGCGCCTCGAGCTCGGCCGCGAGCACCGCGAGCTTGCCGGCACGTTTGGCCGTGTTGAGCTTGCCGTTCGCGTCGATCACCGCGATTCCCGCCGAGTCATAGCCCCGGTACTCAAGTCGACGCAGCCCACCCATGAGCACTTCGACGCTTTTGTTGTCTCCGACATATCCCACGATTCCGCACATGGGCCTGATTTTAGTCGCACTATGCTTGCGTAGATGTCCGAGCCGCTGGTGAGCCCAGGTAATACCGGTCACAGCACCCCCTTTGTGGAGCTCGATCGTGCTGTGTGGGCCTCCCTCGCGCCCTCGACCCGGCTGCCGTTGCGTGAAACCGAGGTTGTGCAGTTGCGCGGCCTGGGCGAGCCGCTCGACATCAACGAGGTGTCGGATGTCTACCTGCCGCTCAGCCGGCTGCTCAACCTCTACGCCGCCGGCGCCCGCAAACTGCATCGCGACACCAGCGACTTCCTCGGTGAGCGCGCCGGGGCCACCCCGTTCGTGATCGGCGTGGCCGGGTCGGTGGCGGTGGGCAAGTCCACCATCGCGCGGCTGCTGCGTGAGCTGCTCGCCCGCTGGGAAGACACCCCCCGGGTGGAGCTGGTCACCACCGACGGGTTCCTCTTCCCCAACGCCGAGCTGGCCCGCCGCGGGCTGATGGAACGCAAGGGCTTCCCCGAGTCGTACGACCGGCGTGCGCTGCTGCGCTTCGTCAGCGCGATCAAGAGCGGCGCCGCCGAGGTGCGCGCCCCGTTCTACTCGCACCTCAACTACGACATCGTGCCCGACGCGCAGGTGGTCGTGCGTCAGCCCGACATCCTGATCGTCGAGGGTCTCAACGTGCTGCAGCCGCCGGCGCCGGGCCACGGGCTCGCGGTCAGCGACCTGTTCGACTTCACCATCTACGTGGATGCGCGCACCTCCGACATCTCACGTTGGTACGAGGAGCGTTTCCTCGGGCTGCAGCGCGGGGCGTTCACCAACCCCAAGTCGTTCTTCCACCGGTTCGCCTCGCTCAGCGAGGACGAGGCCCGGGCGCGCGCCCGCACCATCTGGGGCACCATCAACGAGCCCAACCTGCTGCAGAACATCCGCCCCACGCGCTCCCGCGCCACACTGGTGCTGCGCAAGGACTCCGACCACACTGTCGACAAGGTGCTGCTCCGCAAGGTCTGACCCTGGCGGGCGCGGCTACGGTGGAGCTATGGATTTCGAGGTGCGCACGGGGCGGCTTCTTCTGCGGCGCTGGCTCGACAGCGACCGCGCGCCGTTCGCCGTGCTCAACGCGGATGCCGAGGTGATGCGCTTCTTCCCCGCTCCCCTCGACCGCGCCCAGAGTGACGGCCTCGCTGCACGCGCCGACGCGCTGTTCGACACGCACGGCTACGGGCTGTGGGCGCTCGAGCGACTGGACACCGGCGAGTTCATCGGCTTCACCGGTCTCGCTCCCCTGCCGGAGGGCATCCCCGGTGCCGGCGGCGTCGAAGTGGGGTGGCGGCTGGCGCCGACGGCATGGGGCCACGGCTTCGCCACCGAAGCAGCGATGGCGGCCCTGCGGTTCGGCTTCGACACCGTGGGGCTGGCCGAGGTGAACTCGATCACGGCGGTGGTCAACATCCGCTCACGGAAGGTCATGGAGCGGCTCGGGATGCGTCCGGCCGGCGAGTTCGACCACCCGCGGGTCGCCCCGGACTCGGCCCTGCGGCGACACGTGCGGTACCGTCTGCCCGCCGTCGGAAAGCCCGCCGAAACTGCCCTCACCGACCCGTCCGGCGGTCGGGACGGCGCAAACTGACAGTCGTCACGAACCGTCAGAATTTTCGCAGCAGGCGCTCAGACCGCCCGTTCT
Organism: Cryobacterium arcticum; assembly: GCF_001679725.1. Lineage (NCBI taxonomy): Bacteria > Bacillati > Actinomycetota > Actinomycetes > Micrococcales > Microbacteriaceae > Cryobacterium > Cryobacterium arcticum. The sequence continues at coordinate 3,247,169 of NZ_CP016282.1, forward strand.
AGGCTTGTTCAGTTGTGCCTGCCACCCCGCGGCGGCGGCACGCCGACGACCGATGAAAGGTACAAAATTGTCCTCTGACCAGTACACCTTCGAAGACCCGTCCAAGAAGTACGCCGACATCGATACCACCGCGCAGTCCCAGAAGGGCGCCGGGCTGGACGCCAAACTGAACAACACCGCTGACCGCGGGGAGACCTCCTACCGCGGCTCCGGGCGCCTCACCGGACGCAAGGCCCTCATCACCGGAGGCGACTCCGGCATCGGCGCCGCCGTCGCCATCGCGTTCGCCCGCGAAGGGGCGGATGTGGCCATCTCCTACCTCCCCGAGGAGGAAGAGGACGCCAAGAAGATCGTCGCGCTCATCGAGGAGGCCGGCCGCACCGCCGTCGCCCTGCCCGGCGACCTGACCGACTCCGCCTTCTGCCGCGAGATCATCGGCAGCGCGGTCGACGGGCTCGGCGGCCTGGACATCCTGGTGAACAATGCCGGCAAGCAGCAGCATGTGGAGGACCTGCTCGAGCTCAGCGACGAGCAGTTCGACGAGACCTTCAAGACGAACGTCTACGCCATGTTCTGGCTCACCAAGGCGGCCCTGCCGCACCTCAAGCCGGGCTCGAGCATCATCAACACCACCTCGATCCAGGCCTACTCCCCCTCGGAGAACCTGGTGGACTACGCCTCCACGAAGGCCACGATCAACGCGTTCACCAAGGCGCTCGGTCAGCAACTGGCGCCGAAGGGCATCCGGGTCAACGCCGTGGCACCCGGACCGATCTGGACGCCGCTGCAGACCGCGGGCGGCCAGCCCACCGAGGAGCTGCCCGAGTTCGGCGAGCAGACCCCGCTGGGGCGTCCCGGCCAGCCGGCCGAGCTGGCCCCGGCCTATGTCTTCCTCGCGTCGGGTGAATCCAGCTACGTCATCGGCGAGACGTTGAACGTGAACGGCGGCATGCCCACGCCGTAACGGCAGCAGGACGGATGCGGGCGGTCAGGTTCTCCTGGCCGCCCGCTTTTTGCGCTCCCAGGGCTCGACCGACGCGACGGCCGAGACCAGCGCGACCCATACGGCGATCGAGCTTGTCGAAATCCCGCAACCCGAACGCGCACACACCACCCCGCACCAGGTCTCGACAAGCTCGACCGACGAGACGGGAACGAACGCAAACCCGGTCACGAGGTCTCGACAAGCTCGACCGACGCAACGGCCGAGACCGGCGCAACCCATACGGCGATCGAGCTTGTCGAGATCACGCGAGCCGAACGCGCGCGCGACGACCCTCACCAGGTCTCGACAGGCTCGACCGACGCAACGGCCGAGACCGGCGCAACCCATACGGCGATCGAGCTTGTCGAGATCACGCGAGCCGAACGCGTACGCGACGACCCTCACGAGGTCTCGACAGGCTCGACCGACGAGACGGGAACGGACGCAGACCCGGTCACGAGGTCTCGACAAGCTCGACCGACGCAACGGCCGAGACCGCCGAGACCAACGCAACGGGCGAGACGGGCGCGACCCTTGCGGTGATCGAGCTTGTCGAGATCCCTCGAGCCGAGCGCGGGAGCGGGGGTGTCTAGGCGACGGGCAGGGCCAGGCGGGACTGTACGACCTCGGCCAGGGCGTGGGCCAGGCGGTCGGCGGTGGGCTGGTCGGCGGCTTCCACCATGACCCGCACCATCGGCTCGGTGCCGGAGGGACGCAGCAGCACCCGGCCGGTGTCACCGAGTTCGAGCTCGGCGTCGCGTATGGCCTGGGCGATGACCTCGTCGCCGGCGAGGGCGTGGTGGTCCACGCCGCGCACGTTCACGAGGATCTGCGGGAACACCGTCATGACGCTGGCCAGCTCGGCCAGGCTCTTGCCGGTGCGCGCCATCTCGGCCACGAGGTGCAGGCCGGTGAGGATGCCGTCGCCGGTGGTGGCGAACTTCGTCATGATGACGTGCCCGCTCTGCTCGCCGCCGAGCGAGAGCCCGTGGGCGTCGAGTTCCTCGAGCACGTAGCGGTCGCCCACCTTCGACTCGATCATGCTGATGCCATTGGCGGCCATGGCCTTCTTGAGGCCGAGGTTGCTCATCACCGTCGCCACCAGGGTGTTGTCGGTGAGCACGCCGCGTTCGGCCATCGACACGGCCAGGATCGCCATGATCTGGTCGCCGTCGACGATGTTGCCGTCGCGGTCCACGGCCAGGCAGCGGTCGGCGTCGCCGTCGTGGGCGATACCCACGTCGGCGCCGTGCTCGAGCACCGCGCGGGCGAGGTTGTCGAGGTGGGTCGAGCCCACCCCGTCGTTGATGTTGAGGCCGTCGGGGTCGGCGCCGATGACGGTGACGCGGGCGCCGGCATCCGTGAAGACCTGCGGCGAGACGCCGGCGGCGGCGCCATGGGCGCAGTCGAGCACCACGTGGATGCCGTCGAGCCGGTGCGGCAGGGTGCCGAGCAGGTGCACGACGTAGCGGTCCTCGGCGTCGGCGAAGCGGCGGATGCGGCCCACGTCACCGGCGATCGGGGTGAGCAGCTGGTCGCCGGCGGCGAGAACCGCCTCGATACGGTCCTCCACGTCGTCGGGAAGCTTGGTGCCGCCGAAGGCGAAGAACTTGATGCCGTTGTCGGGCGCAGGGTTGTGCGAGGCGGAGATCATCACGCCGAAGTCTGCGCCGATGTCGGCGATGAGGAACGCGGCGGCGGGCGTCGGGATGACGCCGGCGTCCAACACGTCTACGCCGGAGCTGGCCAAGCCTGCTGCAACGGCGGAGGTGATGAATTCACCGGAAATACGGGGGTCGCGAGCGACCACGGCGACGGGGCGACGGCCCTGTGCGCGGCGGAGCTCAGCGCGGCGGCCCGAGGTGAGCACCACGGCGCTCGCCTGGGCGAGGCCCAGGGCCAGGCCAGCCGTGAGATCACGGTTAGCCAGGCCCCGGACGCCGTCCGTGCCGAATAGTCGAGCCATATGAGTGCGAACTCGACTAACGGGTTAGCGCTTCGAGAACTGAGGCGCCTTGCGGGCCTTCTTGAGTCCGGCCTTCTTGCGCTCCTTGACGCGAGCGTCACGGTTGAGGAAGCCGGCCTTCTTGAGGATCGCGCGGTTGTTCTCTTCGTCGATCTGGTTCAGCGAGCGAGCGATGCCGAGGCGCAGCGCGCCGGCCTGGCCGGACGGGCCACCACCGGTGATGCGGGCGATGACGTCGTAGCTGCCGAGCAGGTCGAGGACCTTGAACGGGTCGTTGATGAGCTGCTGGTGGAGCTTGTTCGGGAAGTAGTCGTCGAGCTCGCGCCCGTTGACGACGATCTTGCCGGCGCCCGGGACGATGCGCACGCGGGCGATGGCCTGCTTGCGACGGCCCACGGCTGCGCCGGGAACGTTGAGGACGGCGCGGGGCGCCTTGGTTGCTGCTTCAGCGGGAGTCTCGGTGGAGTAACTCTCGGGAGCTGCGTCAATCTGGTCTGCGATCTTCGCCACGATGGTGTGAATCCTTTTTTCTTAGATATCGAGAAGTCTGGGGGCCGACGCTACTGAGCGACCTGGCTGAGGGTGTACGGCTTGGGCTGCTGCGCAGCGTGCGGGTGCTGCGGGCCTTCGTAGACCTTGAGCTTCAGCAGCTGTGCACGGCCGAGCGAGTTCTTCGGCAGCATGCCGCGAATCGCCTTCTCAACCGCACGGGTGGGGTGCTTCTCGAGCATCTCCGCGTAGGTGGTAGCCGTCAGGCCGCCCGGGTAACCGGAGTGGCGGTAGGCCTTCTTCTGCTCGAGCTTCGCGCCGGTGAGGGCGATCTTCTCGGCGTTGATGATGATGACGAAGTCGCCACCGTCCATGTGGGGGGAGAAGGTCGCCTTGTGCTTGCCGCGAAGGAGAATCGCGGCGTGGCTGGCGAGCCGACCCAGAATGATGTCGGTGGCATCGATGACGACCCAGTCGTGCTGGAGTTCGCTTGCCTTGGGAGTATAAGTGCGCGTCACTGTTGTGCTGCTTTCTTGTTCGAACGGAGGTGTTCGTGAATCCCGCTCCGGGTGTGTTCTCGAGGAGAACACGATCGATGGAGGGCTCACGTTCGCGGGCCTGGCTGCAACGCTCAGACACCAAAGGTCAACACTAGTTCACCGGGTAACTGCGGCACAACTCCGCAGACCAGATCCGTGCGAACTCACTCGTCTTCGGGCAGCTCCCGGCGCGCCCGCGTCTGCGCGGCACGGATGGCCATACCCGCGTCCTCCGGGTAGCCCACCTCCATGAGGGTGAGCCCATGTGCCTGCATCACCTTGAACTCGCTGGTGCGGGCGCGCTCGATGCGCAGGTCCACCAGGCGGGTGCCCACGAGTTTGCCCTCGCCCACCGATACGCAGGCGCCCACGAGCGCGCGCACCATCGAGTGGCAGAATGCGTCGGCCTGCACCGTCGCCACGAGCACCCCGTCGGGGTCGCGCCGCCAGTCGAAGGACTGCAGGGTGCGGATGGTCGTGGCCCCCGGCCGCGGCTTGCAGTAGGTGGCGAAATCGTGCAGCCCGATCAGGGTGGCCGCGGCCTCCTGCATCGCGGGAAGGTCGAGGGCGAAGCCGTGCCAGGTGGTGCGCATCCGTTGCAGCGGGTCGTGCAGCGCCTGGGTGTCGGCGATGCGGTATTCGTAGCGGCGCCAGAGCGCGGAGAAGCGCGCGTCGAACCCGGGGGGTGCGATGGTGGCGCTGCGGATCACGATCTCGGGCTGGGTGACCAGGATGCCGCCAAGTCGGCGCTGCACCATCGACGCCAGCTCGTTGGGGTACCGGGGGGTGCCCCGACCCCGCTTGACGCGCACGAGGCTGTCGACCTGGTCGGCATTGAGGTCAAAGTGGGCCACCTGGCCCAGAGCGTGCACGCCGGAGTCGGTGCGCCCGGCGACCACGAGGTCCGGCGTGGGCTGGTGCCGTTTCAGGATGGCACCCAGGCCCTCCTCGATCTGGCCCTGGATGGTCTTGTAGCCGGGCTGGCGGGCCCAGCCAAAGAAGCCCGTGCCGTCGTACGCCACGTCGAGGCGGATGCGCGTGGAGCCGGGTTCGGGCATCGAATCGGACGGCTCCGCGAGCGCGCCATCCGGGTTGAGGTCCGTCAGCACCGGCAGCGGAAGGCCGTCTACGGGCTCGGGAAAACTCACAGAGGTCAGTGTAGAGGCCCGGCCGGGTTATCGTAGGACGGGCCTTCGACGGGCCCCCCTCGCTATGACCAGTACTTTCCGCACGGACCCCCACTCCCCCGCCACAGCCCTCTCCGCAGCCGGGTCAGACCCGGCATCCGGTGCCACCGGCGCCGCGGGAGTCGCAGGCCTCACCGGGCCGGGCCGTCGCCGCCTCAGCGGCCTCGACGGACTCCGGGGCCTCGCCGTGGCTCTCGTCGTGGTCTACCACCTGTTCCCGCCGGCGCTTCGCGGCGGTTTCATCGGCGTGGACATCTTCTTCGTGATCAGCGGCTTTCTCATCACCGGGCTGATCGTGGCCGAGCGGGACAGCACCGGCCGGTTCTCTCCGCGCCGGTTCTGGCTGCACCGGGCCCGCCGGTTGATCCCCGCGCTGGTGCCGCTGGTGCTCGTGGCATGCACGACGGCCTGGCTGATCGGCGGCGACGTTCTGGTGGGCCTCGGCTGGAAGCTGCTCGGCACTGCGACGTTCAGCTACAACTGGGTGTCCCTGACCGCGCACACCAGCTACTTCGACTCCGGCCAACCGGAGCTCTTCCGCAACCTCTGGTCTCTCGCGGTGGAGGAACAGTTCTACCTGCTCTGGCCGCTCATCCTCCTGCTGCTGCTGCGCCTGCGCAGCCCGGGCCTCCGCCTGGCCCTCGTGGCCGCGCTCGCGCTGGCCTCGGCCGCGTGGATGGGCGTCGGCTTCCAGCCCGGCAGCGACCCCACCCGGGTCTACTACGGCTCCGACACGCACAGCTTCGGCCTGCTGATCGGTGCTTGCCTGGCCCTGCTGCTGCGCCCCCGGCCCGCCCCTTCGGCGAGTCAGCCCCCTCTGGTGCGCTCGAACGCCAAGATCGCTCCGCAGGCCGGTCCGCGCCCCGATGACCTCGGCCCCGGCCGCACGCCGCTCCGACGGTCCCTCGCCGCCGCCCGCCCCTGGTGGGGTGCGGGCGCCGTAGCGGGCCTCCTCGCCGCTGCGATCTGGCTACCCGACAACTCCGCCGTCACCTACCGCGGCGGCCTCCTGCTGGTCTCCCTGCTCAGCGCCGTGGTCATCTGGGCGGCCATCGCCGACGGTCGGTTCGGACGGATGCTCGACTCCGCTCCCCTGCGCTACCTCGGCGAGCGGTCCTACGGCCTCTACCTCTGGCACTGGCCGCTGCTGGTGCTCGTGCAGCTCTGGGCACCCGTCGGCCCCGGCCCCTGGAGCACCGTGGGCACCGGACTCATCACCCTGGGGCTCGCCCTCACCGCCGCCGCGCTCTCGTACCGCTGGCTGGAGACTCCGATCCGCCGCCTCGGCCTGCGCGGCGCGCTCCGCCGGCTGCGCGCCTGGGCCCCTCGCCCCACCACCGCGCCCCTCGGCGCGGGCCCGGTGGCGGTCGTTCCGGGACGCCGTCGGCCGCGGGCAACCCTCGTGGGCGCCGCCCTCGTGACGGTGCTGCTGGTGGCGGGCACCGCCGCATCCGTGCTCACGGCGCCATCGATGACCTCCGCGCAGGCCGAGGTGCTGCGCGGCCAGCAGGCGCTCGACCGGGCGGCCGAGGCCGCCGAGGCTCAGGCCGCTGCCGCTGCCGCCGCGCAGGCCGCTGGGGTGGCCGCTGAAGCCACCCGCGGCTCGACCATCACCGCGGTCGGCGACTCGGTCATGCTGGCGTCCGCGGCCGAGCTGCAGGCGGAGTTCCCCGGCATCGCGATCGACGCGCAGGTGTCCCGTGGCATGGACGCCGCGCCGGAGATCCTCGCCGCGCAGCGCGACGCCGGCACCCTGCGCCCGGTGGTGGTCGTGGGTCTGGGCACCAACGGCCCGATCTCCCAGACCGAGCTCGCCGACATCATGCGCTCCATCGGACCGAGCCGCGAACTCATCGTGGTCAACGCCTTCGCCGACCGGGACTGGACCCCGGGCGTCAACGCCGAGCTGGCGGACTTCTCGGCGCACCGCGCCCGCGTCGCCCTGGCCGACTGGAGTGCCGCGATCGCCCCGCACGTGGACGTGCTCGCCGACGACGGCATCCACCCCGGCCCCACCGGTGGCGCGATCTACGCCGACGCCGTGGCGGCCGCGCTCGACAGCCTGGCGGGTGCGCCGCAGGCCCCGGTGCCGGGCCCAGACACCCTGCAGGCCTTCCGCCCGCAGCCCCGCTAGCCTCTCCCCCACGGCCCCAAGCCCGACAGCCGCCGTGCCGCAGGCTCCTTAGCCTTCGCTGCACCGCCTGTCGGCGACCGCGCCCGCTATAGCGGGCGCGGTCACCCACCAGAGGTGCGGTGAACGCATCCGGGCACACAAAAAGGGCCCGACCGAAGTCGGGCCCTTTCAGGTACTACAGGTTCAGCAGATGACGCTGATGCTACTTGGCTTCCTCAGCGGATGCCTCGGCAGCGTCGGCCTCAACGGTCTCAGCTTCGACAGCGTCGGCTTCGACAACCTCAGCCTCGGGGGCTTCGGTCTCTTCGACGACGGGCTCGGCGACCGGCGCGGACGCCTTCGCGGAAGCCTTGTTCGACTTCACCTTGGGCGTGACGGGCTCGAGAACGAGCTCCATCTGCACCATGGAGGCGTTGTCGCCCTTGCGGAAGCCGAGCTTCGTGATGCGGGTGTAGCCGCCATCGCGGAGCGCAACCTGGGGCGCGATCTCGGTGAAGAGCTCGTGCACGACGGTCTTGTCGCCGATCGTCGCGAGAACGCGACGACGAGCGTGCAGGTCGCCACGCTTGGCGAAAGTCACCAGGCGCTCGGCAACCGGACGCAGGCGCTTGGCGCGCGTCTCGGTCGTCTTGATGGACTTGTGGGTGAACAGGCTGGCGGCCAGGTTCGCGAGCATGAGGCGCTCGTGCGCCGGTCCGCCACCGAGACGGGCTCCCTTAGTGGGCTTAGGCATTATCGGTAATCTCCAGTATCAAAGTCGAAAGGCGTCGAGGAACGACGAGCCTTAGATGGTTTCTTCGTCGTAGCCGCTGTAGAAGTGCGCACCGTCAAAGCCGGGCACAGAATCCTTCAGTGACAGGCCAAGCTCAACGAGCTTGTCCTTGACCTCATCCACCGACTTCTGTCCGAAGTTGCGGATGTTCATCAGCTGGGTCTCCGAGAGGGCGACCAGTTCGCTGACGTTGTTGATGCCTTCGCGCTTGAGGCAGTTGTACGAGCGCACGGACAGATCGAGGTCTTCGATCGGCACGGACAGCTCGGTCGAGAGAACGGCGTCGACCGGCGCGGGGCCGATCTCAATGCCCTCGGCGGCCGTGTTGAGCTCGCGGGCCAGACCGAACAGCTCGGTCAGCGTGCGACCGGCGGATGCGATGGCGTCGCGAGGCGAGATAGCCGACTTGGTCTCCACGTCAACGACGAGGCGGTCGAAGTCGGTGCGCTCACCGGCACGAGTTGCCTCGACACGGTAGGTCACCTTGAGAACCGGCGAGTAGATCGAGTCGACCGGAATCTGGCCGGCCTCGGAGTACTCGTTGCGGTTCTGGGTAGCCGACACGTAACCACGGCCACGCTCGATGGTCAGTTCAAGTTCGAACTTGGCCTTGTCGTTCAGGGTCGCGATGACGAGCTCGGGGTTGTGAACCTCCACGCCGGCCGGAGCCGAGATGTCGGCAGCGGTGACCTGGCCGGAGCCCTGCTTGCGCAGGTACGCGGTGATCGGCTCGTCGTGCTCGCTCGAGATGACGAGTCCCTTGATGTTCAGGATGATCTCGGTGACATCTTCCTTGACCCCGGGAACGGTGCTGAATTCGTGAAGCACTCCATCGATGCGGATGCTGGTGACAGCAGCGCCGGGAATCGAGGAAAGCAGGGTGCGGCGCATCGAGTTACCGAGGGTGTAGCCGAAGCCGGGCTCGAGCGGTTCGATGACGAACCGGGACCGGAACTCCGAGATGTTCTCTTCGGTGAGCGTGGGGCGCTGTGCGATAAGCACTATTGATTCCTTTCGGCGAAGTGTCCGCTATATGACACTTAGTGGCGAGTTGTTAAGTTGTGAGACTCGACGGGGTGGCTGGCCGCCCTGTCGCGGTGAACGGCGAGTGAGCCTGCCCGGATCTTTCGACCCAGACAAGCCCAATCGCCAGTCACTGAAAGGAATTAAACGCGGCGGCGCTTCGGGGGACGGCAACCGTTGTGAGCCTGGGGCGTCACGTCGTTGATCGAACCAACTTCGAGGCCGGCAGCCTGCAGCGAACGGATAGCCGTTTCGCGGCCGGAGCCCGGTCCCTTGACGAAGACGTCAACCTTCTTCATGCCGTGCTCCTGCGCCTGGCGGGCAGCCGACTCGGCGGCCAGCTGAGCGGCGAACGGGGTCGACTTGCGCGAACCCTTGAAGCCGACTCCACCTGAGGACGCCCAGCTGATGACTGCACCGGTGGTGTCAGTGATCGAGACGATGGTGTTGTTGAACGTGGACTTGATGTGAGCCTGGCCCACAACAATGTTCTTCTTTTCTTTCTTACGCGGCTTCCGTACGGCCGACTTGGGTGCTGCCATGATTTCTCCTGAATCCTAGAGGCGAGACGGGCTAGGCGAGGCCTAGCGCGCCTTCTTCTTGCCGGCTACGGTGCGCTTCGGGCCCTTGCGGGTGCGAGCGTTGGTCTTGGTGCGCTGGCCGCGAACGGGCAGGCCCTTGCGGTGACGAATACCTTCGTAGCTACCGATCTCGACCTTGCGGCGGATGTCAGCGGCGATCTCGCGTCGAAGGTCACCCTCGATCTTGAAGGTTCCTTCGATGTAGTCGCGGAGCTGGACGAGCTGCTCGTCAGTCAGGTCCTTGACGCGAATGTTTCCATCGATCTCGACGTCGGCGAGGGTCTTGAGGGCCCTCGTACGGCCAACACCGAAAATGTAAGTAAGTGCAACTTCCACGCGCTTATCGCGCGGAATGTCTACGCCGGCTAGACGTGCCATTGTGGCTTCTCCTGTGGGATGAGTGGAGGTCTGTAACAGTGCCTGTGCATCGGCCTCCAACCGATGGTGTCACCCCGAGGGGTTCCCGGCACTGCTAAGTATTCAGTTGTAAAGCTGCGGACCGCGGTGAGATCGGCCTGCGGGTCTCGACAAGCTCGACCAGCCCTGAGGCTGCTGAGCTTGCCAGGTGACTAGCCCTGACGCTGCTTGTGACGCGGGTTCTCGCAGATGACCATCACGTTGCCGTTACGGCGGATGACCTTGCACTTGTCACAGATCTTCTTGACGCTGGGCTTGACCTTCATGGGTGTGTCCTTATGTTCGCTGTCTTCGTGCCGATACCCGGTGATCGAGCTTGTCGAGATCGGCCGTTACTTACAGCAACGCTTTACTTGTAGCGGTAAACGATCCGACCGCGGGTCAGGTCGTAAGGGCTCAGCTCCACGATCACGCGGTCCTCGGGGAGGATGCGGATGTAGTGCTGACGCATCTTGCCCGAAATGTGGGCAAGAACTTTGTGGCCGTTGGTCAACTCAACGCGAAACATCGCATTGGGAAGAGCTTCGACTACTGCGCCCTCGATCTCGATGACACCGTCTTTTTTGGCCATAACTCACTATCGCTAAAGTATTGGTTGCTGGTCGTGCGTGGATGTGGCGGCCAGACACGCCAATAAAGGCGGTGCTAGACACCAAGGATTTATCCTATGCTATGCAATTGCCTTTTGGCAATTCATCCCTATAATCCCTCGGCCCGTTTCCAGGCCGAGGGACGGTGGGACAGCACTCAGGATGCGGTGACGGCTCCGCGGACAACCTCGAGCACGTCCGCGTAGAGCGGATGCGTGGGCTCGAGCCCGCACACGTCGGCCACGATGGTCTCGGCCGAGTCGGTGGCGAGCATCCGCTGCAGTTCGACGCTCTGCTCGTCGTCGGCCACGTTGAAGCGCAGCGCGGCGGCGATGGCCTCGAGCAGCGCCACGGGGCGGGTGCCCCGCTCGGCGATCTCGGCGGCCGGGCCGATGAAGCGTTCGTGCCGGCTGAGCTTGCGCAGCGGCTGGCGGCCGACACGTTCGACGGTGTCGGGCAGCGACGGGTTGGCGAACCGACCGAGGATCTTCTCCCGGTAGGCGCGCTGGGTGTCTTCGTCGAGGCCGTGCTTGGCCACCAGGAGGGCGCTGGTCTCTTCGAGCACCCGTCGGGCACCGTCGGCGACCGAGGGCACCAGCAGGGCGTCGGAGAGCTTGGAGACGCCGGCCTGGGTGCCGAGGTAGGCCACCGTGGCGTGCCCGGTGTTCACCGTGAAGAGCTTCCGCTCGATGTACGGGGCGAGGTCCTTGACGAACGTGGCGCCGGGGATCACCGGCGGGGTGTCGCCGAAGGCGGGGCTTTCGATGACCCACTCGTAGAAGGCCTCGACGGTGACGTCGATACCGGCATCCGCTGCCTGGCCGGGAACGATGCGGTCCACGGCCGTGTTCGCGAAGGCCACCCGGCTGGCGAGGGCGTCGCGGTCGCCGTCGGGCACGTTCGCCCAGACCTGCTCGGCGAGCACATCCGTGGCGTTGATCGCGTTCTCGCAGGCCATCACGGCCAGCGGCGGGCGGCCGGCATCGCGGCGGGCCAGGCCCGCCGCGATGACCGGAGCCACGAAACGCAACACGTTCGGTCCGACGGCGGTGGTGACCGCGTCGGCCGTGGCGATCTCGTTGATGAGATCGGCCTCGTGGGTGGAACTGTTGATGGCGCGGAAGTTGTCGACCAGCTTGTCGGTGGGCGTCTCCCCCGCCTCGTGCACCGTGTAGGACGGTGCGCCCTGCAGAGCCTCAATGAGAGGAGCATTCACATCGGCGAAGACGACCTCATAACCGGCCTCGTGAAGCAGGAGCCCGACGAAACCGCGGCCGATGTTGCCCGCGCCGAAGTGAATGGCTTTCATTCTGCGTTTACCTCCTCGAGCAACGCGAAGATGTCTTCCTGCGTTGCTGCGTCGATCAGTTTCTGTACTTCGTCCTCGTCCGAGAAGACGACGGCGATCTTGGAGAGGATCTCCAGGTGTTCGTTGTTCAGTCCGGCAATGCCGACCGCAAACTTGACGGGCTGGCCGTCCCAGTCGATCGGCTCGGCGTAACGCACGAGCGAGAGAGCCGATCGCACGATCGACTCCTTCGCGTCGTTCGTGCCGTGCGGGATCGCCAGGAAGTTACCCATGTAGGTCGAGACGGAGTTCTCGCGCTCGAACATCGAGTCGACATACTCCTGCTTGACCGCCCCGGCGGCGACCAGCAGTGCGCCGGCCTCCCGGATTGCGTCGTCCCGGGTGGTGGCCGTTCCCGCGGCCACCACGTTCTGCGGTTCCAGAATGCTCTGGGTCATTACTTAGTCACTTCCTCGCTTGTGCCCTGGAGAGATTCCACGACCTCGTCGTACTTGGGGCTGTTCATGAAGTTGTCCACCGAGACGTGCACCGACTTGGGGCTCTTGCCCCGAGCGCGGTCCGTCAGGTCCTGGTGGGTGATCACGAGGTCGGCGGTTCCGTCGAGGTTCGCGATGGCCTGGTTGGTCACCGTGACCCCTTCGATGCCGGCCTTCTTGATCTTGTTGCGGAGCACCGAGGCCCCCATGGCGCTCGAGCCCATACCAGCGTCGCACGCGAAGACGATGTTCTTCACAGCGGTTCCGGTGGCGGCCGAGCCGCCCAGGTTGCTCAGCACGGAGCTGGACTTGCCCTTGTTGGCTTCGGTCTTGGCGATGGCGGCGGCCAGTTCGTTGTCGTTCTCAGCGGCGAGGTCCTTCTTGCGGCTGGAGCGGAGGATGACCGCACCGATCGCGAAGGAGACACCGGCGGAGGCGAGAACCGAGAGGATCACACCGACGAAGTCGGTGGCCGGGGTCTGAGCCAACACGGCGATGATGCTGCCGGGCGAGGCGGGGGCGCGCAGGCCGGTCTGGAAGGCGACGTTCACGGCAACACCGGTCATGCCACCACCGATGGCAGCAAGCACCATCATCGGCTTCATCAGCACGTACGGGAAGTAGATCTCGTGGATACCACCGAGGAACTGGATGATGATCGCACCGGGTGCACTCGCGCGGGCCAGGCCCACGCCGAAGAACGTGAACGCGAGCAGGATGCCCAGGCCGGGGCCGGGGTTCGCCTCGAGCAGGAAGAGGACGGACTTGCCGCTCTCCTGGACCTGCTGCACACCGATGGGGGTGAGCACGCCGTGGTTGATGGCGTTGTTGAGGAAGAGGATCTTGCCGGGTTCGATGAAGATCGACGCGATCGGCAGCAGGCCGTTGGCAATCAGCCAGTCAACGACCGACTCGAGGAAGGCGCTCAGTCCGGTGACCAGCGGGGCGATTCCGAAGAACGCACCGAGGGCCAGGGCGAAGCCGAGGATACCGGCGGAGAAGTTGTCCACCAGCATCTCGAAGCCGGGCCTGATCTTGCCGGCCCAGATCTTGTCGACCTTCATCAGGATCCACGCGGACAGCGGGCCGACGATCATGGCGCCGATGAACATCGGGATCGAGCTGCCGACGATGACGCCCATGGTGGCGATCGAGGCGATCACTCCACCGCGGGTGCCGTAGACCATCCGGCCGCCGGTGTTGGCGATCAGCAACGGCAGTAGGTACAAGATCATCGGGTCGACCAGCGTGACCAGGGTCTCGTTGGGGGTCCATCCGGTGGGGATGAAGAAGGCGGTGATGATGCCCCACGCGATGAACGCCGCGATGTTGGGCATGATCATGCCGCTCAGGAAGGTGCCGAAGGCCTGAACGTGGACCCTCGCGCCCTTCTTCTCGGTGACAGACGTCGTTGTCATTTCTGTGTACCTCTCTCGGGGTGGGTAAGCACGGTAGGGGCCGTGCTGCTGGGGTCGGAGCTGGTGTAACTGTGTGCGATTGCGGTTGCCGCGGCGCGAGCGGATGCTGCGCCGTCGGCGGACAGAGCGGCCGCGGCAAGGTGCCGCGCCTGCTCAAGAGTGAAGTCGGCCAGGGAGGCCCGAACGTCGGCGAGGGCGGCAGCCGACATCGACAGGGTGGTGGCGCCGAGGCCCACGAGCACCACGGCGAGCAGCGGGTCGGCCGCGGCCTCGCCGCAGACACCGACGGGCTTGCCCGCCTGAGCGCCGGCGGCGCCCACCTCACCCACCAGGCGCAGCACCGCGGGGTGCCAGGGGTCCTGGAACCCGGCGACGGTTCCGAGCATCCGGTCGGCCGCGAGGGTGTACTGGGTGAGGTCGTTGGTGCCGATCGACGCGAAGTCGGTGTGCGCCAGGATGCGGTCGGCCATGAGAGCCGCGGACGGCACCTCGACCATGACGCCGGCGGTCTTCAGGCCCAGGTCGTGGGCGAGAGTGGTGAAGTAGTCGGCCTCTTCCACGGTGGACACCATGGGTGCCATCACCCAGACATCGGCCTCGGTGGTCTTGGCGGCCTCGGCGAGGGCGGTGAGCTGCTCGCGCAGGATGTCCTCACTGGCGCGGAGCGCCCTCAGGCCGCGGAGGCCCAGGGCGGGGTTCTCCTCGTCGGCGTCGTTGAGGAACGCGAGCGGCTTGTCGGCGCCGGCGTCGAGCGCCCGCACCACGACCTTCTTGCCTGGGAAGGCGCGCAGCATCCGCTCGTATTCGCCCTGCTGCTGCAGCACGGTGGGCGCGGAGGTGGAGTCGAGGAAGAGGAACTCGGTGCGGAACAGGCCCACACCCTCTGCACCGAGGGCGACGGCGCGCTCGGCGCCATCCGCTGAACCGAGGTTGGCAAGCAGCGGAACACTGGTGCCGTCGGCGAGCTTGCCAGGGCCGATCGGGGCCAGGGCGCGGGCGGCGCGGGCGGCGATGCGGGCCCGGGCGTCGGCGATCTGCTTGTCGGTGGGGGCCACGAGCACGATGCCGTTGGCGGCGTCGATGATGACCTCGTCGCCGTCGGCGAGCTGCGCGGCGGCGTGGGTGCCCACGATCGCCACGATGGACTTCTCGCGGGCCAGGATCGCGGTGTGCGAGGTGGGGCCGCCGTCGATGGTGATGAGGCCGAGCACCTTGGTGAGGTCGAGCAGCGCGGTGTCGGCCGGGGCCAGGTCGCGGGCTACCAGCACGAACGGTTCGGCGGGGTCGGGCACGCCGGGGGCGGGCAGGCCGGCGAGGTCGGCGATGACCCGCTGGGCCACGTCGTCGAGGTCGGCGGCGCGTTCGGCGAGGTAGCCGCCGAGGGCCAGCAGCTGGTCGCGGAAGGCGGAGAAGGCTTCGAACACGGCGCGTTCGGCGGTCTGGTGCTTGTGCAGGCGGGCGGTGACTTCGTCGATGAGGGAGGGGTCCTCGGCCATCATGGCCTGGGCCTCGAGCACCTCCTGGGCAGTACCGCCGGCGCGTTCGCCCCGGGCCTCGAGGTCTTCGGCCACAACGTGCATCGATGTGGTGGCGCGGGCCAGTTCGGCATCGGGGTCGAGGGTGCTGCGGGTGTCGACGGGCTCGGGCAGCGGTTCGGGCATGCGCAGCACGCGGCCGACGGCCACACCCTGGCCGATTCCGATTCCCTGCAGTTCCAGCATGGTCAGCAGCTCCGCTTAGGCGTCGTGGTCGGTGAGAAGAAGGGCGGCGAGTTCGTCGAGCACCGTCTCGGCGTTGTCGCCGTCGGTGGCCAGGGTGACGCTGTCGCCGTGGTTGATGCCCAGTGCGATGACGCCCAGGATGCTGGCGGCGTTGACGGCCTTGCCGTCGCCCTTCTGCAGGGTGACGGGGGTGCCGGCGGCGGCCGCGGCCTTGGTGAAGAGCTTCGCGGGGCGAGCGTGCAGCCCGTGGGTCGATCCGATCAGTACGGTGCGTTCAGCCATTTCGTACGCCTAAGCCTTTCCAACGTGCGGGATTGTCACCGGGCCTCAGTCGAGGTCCCGGCTTCGTGCGGGCGGCCGGCAGCCGCCGGCACAACAATCAGGGGTGGTACGGGGTGGCGTCTGACTGTCAGACCCACGACCGTTCGTGCTCGGCATCCACGGCCAGGTCGAGTGCCAGGTCGCCGTCGCGGGCCGCGAAGACCGCCTTGGGCAACAGGGCCACTCCCACGCCGAGCTTCTTCGCCTGAGTGCTGAGGCGGTCGAAGCGGGGAGCGAGGTGTGGGCCGACCAGAAGAACATCGACGGTGTCGAGCGAGCCCGGCAGGTCCGATTCGCTTCCGGCGACAACGGTGAGGGTGAGCCCACGTTGCTTGCCGGTCACACGCAAGCGGTGTGCCACGAATGCGCTGGACGCACCGGCACCACATACGACGAGAATCTTCATTGATTCATTCCTTCCATCGAACTTCTGAATGCAACACCTACTGTCCTCTTTCCGCCCCGCGGGCACCACCAGAGCCTTTTCCGCACCCTGCGGAAACAAACAAAATGCCTGCTGTTGCGGGCTGTACTCTCTGCTTGACTACTCTTGAGACAATGGAGTTGCGCACTATGAGTGATAAACAGGCACGGATGCTGGACTATCTGTCCCAGACGTCGGGCTGGATCACGGCAGGCGAACTCGCTGACCGCCTGGGCGTCACCCCGCGCAGCGTGCGCAGTTACGTCACCGCGGTCAAGGCCGCGGCGCATCCGCTGACCGTGATCGAATCGGGCACCGCCGGGTATCGCATCAACCGGGACGAGTTCTCCGCGTTCACCGCCGAGCACCGCGCGCGCCCCCGCGACACCGAAGCGGACACCCCGCAGCAGCGTCTGTCGCAGCTGGTGCGCCGGCTCACCGAGGAGGTCGACGGCCTCGACGTGTACGAGTTGGCCGCCGAGAACTTCGTCAGCGACTCCACCGTGGAGGCCGACCTGGCCCGGGTGCGGTTGCTGCTGCCCGACTCCGGGCTCACGCTCGTGCGGCACGGCAGCGTCGTCACCCTCACCGGCTCGGAGACCGACCGGCGCAAGCTGCTCAGCCGCATGTTCCGCGAGGAAAGTGCCCGCGGCATGATCGACCTCGAGACCATCCAGCGCGAGTTCACGTCCGGCCAGGCCGGCGCCGATAGCCTCAGCGCGTTCAAGACCGACCTCATCGACCTGCTCGACGGCCAGGGCTACTTCGTCAACGAGTACGGCATCAACAACGTGCTGCTGCACGTGGCGATCGCCATCGACCGGGTGAGCAAGAACCTCTCCCCCGCGCCGGCCGTGACCGAACCGCCGTCGGAGTTGGCCACGTCGCTGTCGGGCCTGATCATGACGCACTTCGACGTGTGCCTGGGCAGCGGCGACCTGGCGTACCTGGCTTTCCTGCTCACTACCCGGGTGATCACCCCCGGGCACGACCAGCCCGCCGAGACCCTCATCGAGAGCTACGTGCAGCCGGCCGAGCTCGCCGCGATGCGCGCGATCGTGGACCGGGCCAGCCAGGAGTACCTCGTCGACCTCGACGACGACGACTTCATCGTGCGGCTCACCCTGCACGTGCGCAACCTGATCAACCGGGCGCACGACAAGTCGTACTCCCGCAACCCGCTCACCCGGTCGATCAAAACCTCGTACCCGCTGATCTACGAGCTGGCCGTGTACATCGCCAGCGAGCTGCAGCGTGCCGAGCAGATCGTGATCAACGACGACGAGATCGCGTACATCGCCATGCATGTGGGCGCGCACCTCGAGCAGCAGGTACGCCGGGTGGAGCTGGTGACCTGCGCGATCGTGTGCCCCAACTATTACGACATGCACGTGCTGCTGCGCGAACGCATCGAACGGGTGCTCGGCGACGACCTCGAGGTGGTCGCGGTGATCACCCGGTCCGATGTGGCCTGGGACTCGCTCGACGCCGATCTGGTGCTCACCACCATCGACCCCCAGCTGCACTCCGACGGGGTCATCGTGATCCAGCCGTTCCTCACCCAGGGCGATGTGGACCGCATCCGTCAGCACGCCAGCCGGGTGCGGCGGATGCGCCGGCGCGCGCGCCTGAAGGACGACCTGCTGCAGTTCTTCGACGAGTCGTTGTTCTCCCGCAACTTCTACGCCCGCGACGAGGTGGCCATGATCACCGCCCTGGGCGAGCGGATGACGGCCAAGGGCATCATCGACCAGAGTTACGTCGACGGCGCCATCGAGCGCGAGCTGATGTCGTCGACCGCGTTCACCGACAACCTCGCGGTGCCGCACGCCATGTCGATGAGTGCCAAGCAGACCTCGATCGCGATCGTGATCAACGACGCCCCGATGGACTGGGGCGACAACCGGGTGAACGTGGTGGCCCTCATCGCGTTCAGCGCCGCGGGGCGCAGCACCTTCCAGGCGGTCTTCGACCAGTTCGTGGAGGTCTTCGCCGACCGCCTCGAGGTGCAGCGCCTGATCAAGCGTTCGGTGGACTTCGCCTCGTTCATCGACGAGCTCGTCCACGTAATGGACACCTAGCCCCCGCTCCGCCCCACCCCGGCCGGTCGCCCCACCCCGCCGTTCGAGCCCCCGTCGCTGGTCGAGCTTGTCGAGACCTCGCGACCCTGTCTGCATTGGTCCCCACGCCGTCGGTCGAGCCCCACCTCGCTGGTCGAGCTCGTCGAGACCTCGCGACCCAACAGCCCAACGGATGCGTCCCTCATCCCTCCGCGTCCGCCCGAGTTCTCCACAGACCAGCGTCGGACATCCCTTGAGCCCTCAGCACCCTGGCACCCTCATCGCATGCCATTCATGTACATCCTCGAGTGCGCCGACGGCTCGTTCTACGTCGGGAGCACCTGGGATCTCGACAGACGCGTCGCACAACACAACACCGCCGACCAGGGCGCCGCCTATACCCGGCGGCGTCGTCCTGTACGGCTCGTCTACTGCGAACAAAGCGAGAGCATCGCGGATGCCTACGCCCGGGAAAAGCAAATTCAAGGTTGGAGCAGGGCCAAGCGCAGAGCCCTCATCGAGGGCAGGCTCGGTGATCTGCCCGGCCTAAGCCGGCCACAGCACCCGTAGGGCCACATCCGCTGATCGAGCCGATTGGCATCCGACCAGTTACCCACGCACCGGAGGAGACCGACGCGACCCAAACGCTGATCGAGCTTGCCGAGATCCCGCAACCCGAACGCGTTCGCGACAACCCGCACGAGGTCTCGACAAGCTCGACCAACGAGACGGTCGAGACCTACGCAACCCAAACGCTGATCGAGCCTGCCGAGATCCCGCAACCCGAACGCGTTCGCGACAACCCGCACGAGGTCTCGACAAGCTCGACCAACGAGACGGTCGAGACCTACGCAACCCAAACGCTGATCGAGCCTGTCGAGATCCCGCGAGCCGAATGCGTTCGCGACGGCGCTCGCGAGGTCTCGACGAGCTCGACCAACGACGGGGAGACGACCGTAGACACCGTCACGCGGTCTCGACGAGCTCGACCAACGAGACGGCCGAGACCTACGCAACCCAAACGCTGATCGAGCCTGTCGAGATCCCGCGAGCCGAACGCGTTCGCGACGACGCTCGCGAGGTCTCGACGAGCTCGACCAACGACGGGGAGACGACCGTAGACACCGTCACGCGGTCTCGACGACCTCGACGGTCGAGACCAACGCGACCCACACACTGATCGAGCCTGTCGAGATCCCGTGAGCCGCACGCATTCGCGACGATGCTCACGAGGTCTCGACGAGCTCGACCAGCAAGGTGGGGACGAACGCAGGCCGGGTCACCAGGTCTCGACAAGCTCGACCGACGACGCGGGAACCAACGCGGACACCGTCACCAGGTCTCGACAAGCTCGACCGACGAGGGGGAACCAACACGGACACAGTCACCGGGTCTCGACGAGCTCGACCGACGAGGGGGGAACCAGCGCGGACGCTGTCACAAAGTCTCAACGAGCTCGACCGACGAGACGGGGACCAACGCAGACAACGTCACCGGGTCTCGACGAGCTCGACCGACGAGACCGCGGCTAGGCGAGGGGCGTGGGGGTGATGCCGAACTGGGCCAGGCCCGCGGCGCCGCCGTCTTCGGCGGTGAGCACCCAGATGCCGTCCTTGTGCACGGCCACGCTGTGTTCCCAGTGCGCGGCGGCCTTGCCGTCGCTGGTAGCGACGGTCCAGTCGTCGTCGCGGGTGTAGGTCTCGATGTCGCCGAGCACCACCATCGGCTCGATGGCCACAACCAGGCCGGGCTTCACGTCCGGGCCCTTCTGGCGCACCCGGTAGTTGAACACCGGCGGCGCCTCGTGCATCGACTTGCCGATCCCGTGGCCCACGTAGTCGGTGAGGATGCCGTAGCTGCCCTGCGACTCGATGTAGTCTTCGATCGCCTCGCCCACCTCGTTGAGGTGACGCGCCTCGGCGAGCCGGGCGATGCCGTGCCAGAGCGACTGCTCGGTCACGCGGGAGAGTTCCTCGCGCTCGGCCACGACCTCGGGCCGCGACGGGTCGGGCAGTACGAAGGTGAACGCCGCGTCGCCGTTCCAGCCGTCGATGATGGCCCCGCTGTCGATCGAGACGATATCGCCGGCACCGAGAACACGGTCGTTCGGGATGCCGTGCACCACGTCGTCGTTCACCGAGGCGCACACGGTGTGGAAGTAGCCCTGCTCGAGCTTGAAGTTGGGCCGGCCGCCCAGGGCCACGATGGCGGCTTCAGCGGCCGCATCCAGGGCCAGCGTGGTCACGCCCGCCCGCATCGCTTCGCGGGCCGCCACGAGCGACGCAGCGGTCGCCAGGCCGGGGGCCAGCATGAGGCGCATCTGCGCCGGAGTCTTGTAGATGGAGCGGCGAAGGGCCACGGTCATACCTGCAAACTAAGTCGTCGTGCGAAAGCGGGCGTCGGAAGGCGTCCGGGGGAAAAACGAAAGGGCGCCGACCGAAGCCGACGCCCAATCACAGCAATTTATGCCGAGGCCGCAACCGCGTCGGTGGGCCCGACGGCGTGCAGGCCGCGCTCGGCCAGCGCCGCCACGATGCGGTCGGTGACCTGGTCGACAGCGCCGAGGCCGTCGATGGTGACGACCACGCCGCGCTTGTCGTACAGGTCAATCAGCGGGGCGGTCTGCTCTTCGTAGACCTCGAGACGGTGGCGGATGACGTCGGCCGTGTCATCGGCGCGGCCCTGTTCCGCAGCGCGCTTGAGCAACCGCGCCACGACCTCATCGGTGTCGGCGACGATCTGCACCACGGCGTCGAGCGAGGTGCCCTCGGCGTCGAGCAGGCGGTCGAGCTCGAGCACCTGGTCGGTGGTGCGCGGGTACCCGTCGAGCAGGAAGCCCTGCAGGGCGTCCGGCTCCTTGAGCCGGTCGGCGACGATCTCGTTGGTCAGCGAGTCGGGCACGTACTTGCCGGCCTCGATGAACGCCTTGACCTGAACGCCGAGCTCGGTTTCGTTCTTCACGTTGAACCGGAAGATGTCGCCGGTGGAGATGGCGGGAACGCCGAAGGCCTCGGCCAGACGCACGGCCTGGGTGCCCTTGCCCGCACCGGGCGGGCCGATCACGAGAAGTCGGGTCATCGCAGAAGCCCTTCGTAGTGGCGTTGCTGCAGCTGGGAGTCGATCTGCTTCACGGTCTCCAGGCCGACACCCACGATGATGAGGATGCTGGCGCCACCGAACGGGAAGTTCTGGTCGGCGCCGATGGCCGAGAAGGCTATCAGCGGGAGCAGTGCGATCAGGCCGAGGTACAGAGCACCGGGCAGCGTCACGCGGGTGAGTACGTAGTCGAGGTACTCGGCGGTGGGCCGGCCGGCACGGATGCCGGGGATGAATCCGCCGTACTTCTTCATGTTGTCGGCGACCTCTTCGGGGTTGAAGGTGATCGCGACGTAGAAGTAGGTGAAGCCCACGATGAGCAGGAAGTACATCGCCATGTAAAGCGGGTGGTCGCCCTTGGTGAGGTTGTTGGTGATCCAGGTGACCCAGGCCAGCGGTTCGGTGCCCGCGGCGGGCTGGTTGAACTGGGCGATCAGCGCCGGCAGGTACAGCAGCGACGACGCGAAGATGACGGGCACAACGCCGGCCATGTTCACCTTGATCGGAATGTAGGTGTTGTTGCCGCCATAGGTGCGGCGGCCCACCATGCGCTTGGCGTATTGCACCGGGATGCGGCGCTGCGACTGCTCGACGAACACCACGGCGGCCACAACGACCAGCCCGATGGCCAGGACGATGAGGAGGATGTCGATGCCGTTCTGCTGGCCGATCGAGAACAGCGAGTTCGGGAAGCGGGCGGCGATCGACGTGAAGATGAGGAGGGACATGCCGTTGCCGATGCCGCGCTCGGTGATCATCTCACCCATCCACATGATGACGCCGGTGCCGGCGGTCATGGTGATGACCATCAGCATGATGGCGTACCAGGCGTCGTTGGTGATCAGCTGCGAACACTCGGAGGAGGCCGAGGTGCCGAACAGGGCGCCGCTGCGGGCGACGGTGATCAGCGTCGTCGACTGCAGGATGCCGAGGGCGATGGTGAGGTAACGCGTGTACTGGGTGAGCTTGGACTGGCCCGCCGCGCCCTCCTTGTAGAGGGTCTCGAAGTGGGGAATCACCACGCGCAGCAGCTGCACGATGATGGAGGCCGTGATGTACGGCATGATCCCCAGTGCGAAGACGGACAGCTGCAGCAGGGCGCCACCGCTGAACAGGTTCACGAGCTCGTAGAGGCCGCTCGTTCCCTGGTTCGCTGCAAGACAGGCTTGCACGTTGCCGAAGTCCACGAATGGGGCGGGGATGAACGAGCCCAGACGGAACAGGGCGACGATGCCCAGGGTGAACCCGATCTTCTTACGAAGGTCCGGCGTGCGGAATATCCGCGCAATGGCGCTAAACAAAAAAGGCCTCCAGTTAGTAACAAAGAACGAGCTTGCCGAGACAGCGTCAGCGCATTAGTCGCTGAGCAGGCTCGACAAGCTCGATCTCGTCTACGGGTCTTACTACTTGATCGAGCCACCTGCTGCGACGATCTTCTGCTCAGCTGAGCGGGAGACCTTATCGACTGCAACAGTCAGCTTAACCGCAATGTCACCATTGCCGAGAACCTTGACCTTCTCGTTGTCACGAACAGCACCCTTGGCGACCAGCGATTCGATGGTTACATCGCCGCCGGTCGGGTACAGCTCGGCCAGGCGTTCCAGGTTTACAACCTGGTACTCCACGCGGAACGGGTTCTTGAACCCGCGCAGCTTCGGGGTGCGCATGTGCAGCGGCATCTGCCCACCCTCGAAGCCGATACGCACGGTGTAGCGTGCCTTGGTGCCCTTGGTGCCACGACCCGCGGTCTTACCCTTGGATCCTTCACCACGGCCAACGCGCTGCTTGTCCTTCTTCGATCCGGGCGCGGGGCGAAGGTGGTGAACCTTCAGCACCTGCGGACGGGCCTCAGTGGGCTCAGTCGGCGCGGCGGCCTTCTTGGCGGCAGCAGTCTTGGCCGGAGCCTTGGCTGCAGCAGCCTTCGTGGTCGTCGCCTTGGGGGCGGCGGCCTTCTTAGCGGCGGGCTTGGTTGCGACCTTCTCGGTCGCTTCCTTCTCGTCAGCCATTAGTCAATCTCCTCGACCTTCACCAGGTGAGCAACGGTGTTGACGTAGCCACGGTTCTGCGAGTTGTCCTCGCGGATCGTGACGGCGCCAATGCGACGCAGGCCCAGGCTGCGAAGCGTGTCGCGCTGGTTCTGCTTCTCACTAATTTTGGACTTGATCTGCGTAATCTTCAGCTGAGCCATTAGGCACCTGCCTTCGCGCTTGCGGCGGCTGCTGCTGCAGCCGCATCGGCACGCAGAAAACGGGCCGGGGCCACGTCTTCGTAGGAAAGGCCACGGCGAGCCGCAACCGCACGCGGCTCTTCGAGCTGGTGCAGGGCCTCCACCGTGGCGTGCACGATGTTGATGGTGTTCGACGAACCGAGCGACTTGCTCAGCACGTCGTGGATGCCAGCGCATTCGAGTACGGCGCGCACCGGGCCACCGGCGATAACGCCGGTACCTGCTGCGGCCGGACGGAGAAGAACGACTCCGGCAGCGGCTTCACCCTGAACGGGGTGCGGGATGGTCAGGCCGACGCGGGGAACGCGGAAGAAGTTCTTCTTCGCTTCCTCGACGCCCTTGCTGATTGCGGTCGGGACCTCGCGGGCCTTACCGTAACCAACGCCTACCAGGCCGTTACCGTCTCCGACGACGACCAGAGCGGTGAAGCTGAAGCGACGACCACCCTTGACCACCTTGGAAACACGGTTGATCGTGACGACGCGCTCGAGGAACTGGCTCTTCTCGGCGTCACGGCTTCCGCGCTCACGGTTCGGGCTGCGCTCACGGCCACCACGACGAGCCTCGCGGGGCTCGTTCTGCGGCGGCGTAGTCGAAGCTGCGGTCTCCACCGGAACTTCAGTGACGACGTCTGCTTCTTTCGCTGCTGCTGTGCTGCTGGATTCAGTGCTCACAGGTCCAACCCTCCCTTTCGAGCTCCTTCGGCGATGGCTGCGACGCGTCCTGCGTACTTGCTGCCACCACGGTCAAATACGACTGCTTCAATGCCGGCAGCCTTCGCACGCTCTGCGACGAGCTCGCCGACCTTGAGGGCCTTGGCGGTCTTGTCACCATCGAAGGTGCGCATGTCAGTTTCGAGAGTCGACGCCGACGCGAGGGTGAAACCCTTGCTGTCGTCAACGACCTGCACGAATACGTGGCGAGCCGAACGGGTGACGACGAGACGCGGACGAAGCGCGGTCCCCTCGATCTTCTTGCGAAGACGTGCGTGCCTGCGTCCGCGGGCAGCCGACTTGCTTTTTCCTCTAGTTCCGAGACCCATGGTTACTTACCACTCTTTCCGGCCTTGCGGCGAACAATCTCGCCGGCGTAACGCACACCCTTGCCCTTGTAGGGCTCAGGCTTGCGAATCTTACGGATGTTTGCGGCAACCTCGCCGACGGCCTGCTTGTCGATACCGCTGACCGTGAGCTTGTTAACGCCCTCGACGGTCAGGGAGATACCAACGGGCGGCTCGATGAGGACCGGGTGCGAGAAGCCGAGGGCGAACTCAACGGAGGTGCCCTTCTGCGCGACGCGGTAACCGGTACCGACGATCTCGAGTCCCTTGGTGTAACCCACGGTGACGCCGATGATCTGGTTGGCGATCAGGGTACGGGTCAGTCCGTGCAGCGAACGCGAAGCGCGCTCGTCGTCGGGACGAGTGACCAGAACCTGGCCATCGACGATCTGAACCTCGATCGGGTTCGCGACGGTGAGCGCAAGCTCGCCCTTCGGACCCTTGACGCTAACGGCCTGGCCGTTAGCTTCGACCGTGACACCCGCGGGGATCTCGATCGGAAGTCTTCCAATACGTGACATTGTCGGCTACCACACGTAGGCGAGAACTTCTCCGCCTACGCCCTTCTTCTCAGCCTGGCGGTCGGTGAGCAGACCGCTGGAGGTGGACAGGATGGCAACGCCGAGGCCGCCGAGAACCGTGGGGATCTCAGTCGACTTTGCGTACACGCGCAGGCCGGGCTTGGAAACCCGCTTGATGCCGACGATGGAACGCTCGCGGTTGGGGCCGAACTTGAGGTTCAGCGTGAGGGTCTTTCCGACCTCTGCATCCTTGACATCCCAGGCAGAGATGTAACCCTGTGCCTTGAGGATGTCTGCGATGTGCGCCTTGAGCTTGCTGTGCGGCATCGACACTGTGTCGTGGTACGCCGAGTTAGCGTTGCGCAGTCTGGTCAGCATATCTGCGACCGGATCTGTCATTGTCATTTTGTGGTGCCTTTCTCGCCTGGTTTCGTTCACCCGTTACGCGGATGACGACCTGTGGTGGTGGAGGGGGCCGAACGGTTGTCCGGCCCCCGGGGGTGAAACTTTTTAGGAGTTCTCAGCCGTCTTGAACGGGAAGCCGAGCGCCTTGAGCAGCGCGCGACCCTCGTCGTTGTTCTTGGCGGTCGTCACAACAGTGATGTCCATACCGCGAACACGGTCGATCCGGTCCTGGTCGATCTCGTGGAACATAACCTGCTCCGTGAGGCCGAACGTGTAGTTGCCGGCGCCGTCGAACTGCTTGTCCGAGAGGCCGCGGAAGTCGCGGATACGGGGCAGGGCGAGGCTGAGCAGCCGGTCGAGGAACTCCCACATGCGGTCGCCACGAAGTGTGACGTGCGTGCCAATGGGCTGTCCTTCACGCAGTTTGAACTGCGCGATGGACTTGCGTGCCTTGGTGACCTGCGGCTTCTGGCCGGTGATCTTGGTGAGGTCGGCGACGGCGCCATCCATGATCTTGCCGTCGCGTGCTGCCTCGCCGACACCCATGTTGACGATGATCTTCGTCAGGTTGGGCACCTGGTGGACGTTGGTGAAGCCGAGTTCCGTGGCGAGCTTCTTGGAGATCT
The DNA here is from genome assembly GCF_001679725.1 of Cryobacterium arcticum. Lineage (NCBI taxonomy): Bacteria > Bacillati > Actinomycetota > Actinomycetes > Micrococcales > Microbacteriaceae > Cryobacterium > Cryobacterium arcticum. The sequence goes on from NZ_CP016282.1 coordinate 3,273,516, forward strand.
CGTCGCGGTACTTCTGCTTCAGACGCGGCAGGACGACGGGCTTTGCGTCGGTTGCGATGTCAGTCATTAGAGGTCCTTACCTGACTTCTTGGCGTAACGAACGCGGACCGTCTTGGTGACGCCGTCCTTCGTTACCTCTTCGAGGCGGAATCCGACCTTGGTCGGCTTCTTGGTCTCCGGGTCGACCAGAGCGACGTTGGAAGCGTGAATCGATGCTTCCACGGTCTCGATGCCGCCGGTCTTGGAGCCGCGCTGGGTCTGGCCGACACGAACGTGCTTCTTGACGAAGTTGATGCCTTCGACGAGAACACGGTTCTTCTCAACCTGTACCTCGAGCACACGACCCTGCTTGCCACGGTCTCCGCCGCGAGCCTGGGTGCGGCCGGTGATGACCTCTACGAGGTCACCCTTCTTGATTCTGGCCATGATTTAGATAACCTCCGGTGCCAACGAAATGATCTTCATGAACTTCTTGTCGCGGAGTTCGCGACCGACCGGTCCGAAGATACGGGTACCACGGGGGTCTCCGTCAGCCTTCAAGATCACTGCGGCGTTCTCATCGAACTTGATGTACGAGCCGTCTGGACGACGGGTCTGCTTTTTGACGCGAACGATGACGGCTTTGACGACGTCACCCTTCTTGACGTTGCCGCCCGGGATGGCGTCCTTGACGGTGGCGACGATGACGTCACCCAGTCCGGCGTAACGACGGCCGGAGCCACCGAGAACACGGATCGTCAACAGGACCTTGGCACCGGTGTTGTCGGCAACTTTGAGTCGTGATTCTTGCTGAAGCACTTTCTAACTCCTTCTATCAAGTAAGCGCGAGCGCTTACTTGGCCTTCTCGAGAATCTCGACCAGGCGGAAGCGCTTGGTGGCGCTCAGCGGGCGAGTTTCACTGATCAGGACCAGGTCGCCGACGCCGGCGGTGTTCTCCGCGTCGTGAACCTTCAGCTTGGACGTACGGCGGATGACCTTGCCGTACAGGGGGTGCTTCACGCGGTCTTCGACCTCGACAACGATGGTCTTATCCATCTTGTCGCTGGTCACGTAACCACGCAGCGTCTTGCGGTAGCCGCGCACGAGAGCCTCGGCGGGGACGACCGTTTCGTCAGTCTTCGCCATGATTAGGCCTCCTTCGTCTCGACGGCGTCAGCCTCGGGAGCATCCGTGGATGCGTCCTTGGCCTTGGCCTTCTTGGTCGTCTTCTTCTCAGCCTTGGCCGGAGCCTCGACTGCGACGGGAGTGGCACGAATGCCCAGCTCGCGCTCACGGAGAACCGTGTAGATGCGTGCAATGTCCCGCTTGACCGCGCGGAGGCGGCCGTGGCTTTCGAGCTGGCCGGTGGCCGACTGGAAGCGCAGGTTGAACAGCTCTTCCTTGGCCTTCTTCAGCTCGTCGAACAGTCGTTCGTTTTCAAAGGTGTCGAGCTCGACTGAGGCGAGCTCCTTGGATCCGATCGCCATTATGCGTCGCCCTCCTCGCGCTTGATGATGCGTGCCTTGAGGGGCAGCTTGTGAATTGCGCGGGTGAGCGCTTCGCGAGCAACGGTGTCAGAGACACCGGAAAGCTCGAAGAGCACGCGGCCCGGCTTGACGTTCGCGACCCACCACTCGACGGAACCCTTACCGGAACCCATGCGGGTTTCGGCCGGCTTCTTGGTGAGCGGGCGGTCCGGGTAGATGTTGATCCAGACCTTGCCGCCACGCTTGATGTGACGCGTCATGGCGATACGAGCGGACTCGATCTGACGGTTGGTCACGTAAGCGGGGGTAAGGGCCTGAATGCCATACTCGCCGAACGAAACAGTGGTACCACCGGTTGCGTGGCCGGTACGGCCGGGGTGGTGCTGCTTGCGGTGCTTAACTCTGCGGGGAATCAACATTATTTAGCCTCAACTCCTGCTGCAACCGGAGCCGCGCCCTCTGCGCGAGGCGCACGGCGGGGACGGTCGTCACGACGCTCGGGGCGGGACGACTTAGCGTTGGCCTGCTCACGAGCGAGTTCCTTGTTGGTGATGTCGCCCTTGTAGATCCAGACCTTCACGCCGATGCGGCCGAAGGTGGTCTTGGCTTCGTAGAAGCCGTAGTCGATGTTCGCGCGCAGGGTGTGCAGCGGCACACGGCCTTCGCGGTAGAACTCCGAACGGCTCATCTCAGCGCCACCGAGACGACCGGACACCTGGATGCGAACACCCTTGGCGCCGGCGCGCTGGGCGCCCTGCAGGCCCTTACGCATCGCACGGCGGAAAGCCACACGAGCGGAGAGCTGCTCTGCAATGCCCTGCGCGACGAGCTGTGCATCCTGCTCGGGGTTCTTGACCTCGAGGATGTTCAGCTGGATCTGCTTGGCGGTGAGCTTTTCAAGGTCGGACCGGATGCGCTCTGCTTCCGCGCCGCGACGACCGATCACGATGCCCGGACGGGCGGTGTGAATGTCGACACGGACACGATCGCGGGTGCGCTCGATCTCGATGCGGGACACGCCGGCGCGGTCGAGGCTGGTGCTCAACAGGCGGCGGATCTTGACGTCTTCAGCGACGAAGTCGCTGTAACGCTGGCCCGGCTTCGTGCTGTCAGAGAACCAACGCGACACGTGGTCGGTCGTGATTCCCAGACGGAAGCCATACGGGTTTACTTTCTGACCCATTACTTCGTACCCTCCTCAGGAGTGGCGAGCACAACAGTGATGTGGCTCGTACGCTTCTTGATCTGGAATGCGCGACCCTGTGCGCGGGCCTGGAAACGCTTGAGGGTCGTGCCCTCATCGACGAATGCCTGGGAGATGAACAGATCCTGTTCGTCCAGGAACTCGTTCGCTGCATCTGCCTTGACCCGGGCGTTCGCGATGGCCGATTCGACCAGCTTGTACACGGGGTCGGACGCGCCCTGCGGCGCGAACTTCAGAATTCCCAGCGCTTCGTGCGCCTGCTTGCCACGAATCAGGTTGACAACGCGACGGGCCTTCTGGGCGGTAACGCGGATGTGACGCACGCGTGCGATCGACTCCACCATTTCTCCTCCTTCACGTCACCGCGTTAGCGGCGACGACCCTTCTTGTCATCCTTCACGTGACCACGGAAGGTGCGGGTGGGGGCAAACTCGCCGAGCTTGTGTCCCACCATGCTCTCGGTGACGAACACCGGGATGTGCTTGCGACCGTCGTGAACCGCGATGGTGTGCCCGAGCATGTCGGGGATGATCATCGAACGGCGCGACCAGGTCTTGATTACGTTCTTGCTTGAGGCTTCATTCGCCTTGACAACCTTGCGAAGCAGGTGGTCGTCAACGAAGGGGCCCTTCTTAAGACTTCTTGGCATCGTCTACTCCTACTTACGCTTCTTGCCGACGGTACGGCGACGAACAATGAGCTTGTCGCTTTCCTTGTTCGGGTGGCGGGTGCGCCCTTCCTTCTGGCCCCAGGGGCTGACGGGGTGACGTCCACCGGACGTCTTACCCTCACCACCACCGTGCGGGTGGTCGACCGGGTTCATGGCAACACCACGAACGGTCGGGCGAACGCCTTTCCAGCGCATCCGGCCGGCCTTGCCCCAGTTGATGTTCGACTGCTCGGCGTTGCCGACCTCACCGATGGTGGCGCGGCAGCGGGCGTCGACGTTACGGATTTCTCCGGACGGCAGGCGCAGCTGGGCGTAGATGCCATCCTTCGCGACCAGGCGAACCGACACTCCGGCGGAGCGGGCCAGCTTGGCGCCACCACCCGGACGGATCTCGATGGCGTGAATGATGGTACCGGTGGGGATGTTCTTCAGCGGCAGGTTGTTGCCGGGCTTGATGTCAGCACCGGCACCCGACTCGACGATGTCGCCCTGGTTCAGCTTGTTCGGCGCAATGATGTAGCGCTTGGAGCCGTCCATGAAGTGCAGCAGCGCGATGCGCGCCGTGCGGTTGGGGTCGTACTCGATGTGAGCGACCTTGGCGTTGACGCCGTCTTTGTCGTTACGACGGAAGTCGATGACACGGTACTGGCGCTTGTGGCCACCACCGATGTGACGCGTCGTGATGCGACCCTGGTTGTTACGACCACCGGTCTTGGACAGCGGACGAAGCAGCGACTTCTCGGGCGTCGAACGGGTGATCTCTGCGAAGTCCGCAACAGATGAACCGCGACGACCGGGGGTCGTGGGCTTGTACTTACGAATAGCCATTTCTTATTCCTCTAGTCCTGGCCGCTTAGCCGACGGCCGTGAAGATGTCGATGGAACCGGACTTGAGCGTGACGATCGCACGCTTGGTGTCCTTGCGCTTGCCAAGACCGAACTTCGTACGGCGAGTCTTGCCGATGCGGTTCATGGTGTTGATCGAAGCAACCTCAACCTTGAAGATCTTCTCGATCGCCAGCTTGATTTCGGTCTTGTTCGAACGCGGGTCCACGATGAAGGTGTACTTGCCTTCGTCGATCAGGCCGTAGCTCTTCTCAGAGACGACCGGAGCGATGATGACGTCGCGGGGGTCCTTTTGAGTGGGGGTAGCCATTATGCGGACACCTCTTCCTTCTTGGTCTTGTGCGCCACGAACGCGTCAAACGCGCCCTTGGTGAAGACGATGTCGTCAGAGACGAGAACGTCATAGGCATTCAGCTGGTCCCAGGACAGCACGTGCACCGTCGGGAGGTTGCGGATGCTGCGGAGGGTCATCTCGTCGGTGCGCTCGAGAACGACCAGCACGTGCTTGCTGCTGGCGATCTGGGTGAGCAGCGTGATGGCGCCCTTGGTGCTGGGCGTCTCGGCCGAGAACAACGCGGTCACCACGTGCAGGCGGTCGCCACGGGCGCGGTCAGAGAGTGAACCCTTGAGCGCGGCGGCAATCATCTTCTTCGGGGTGCGCTGGTCGTAGCTGCGCGGGGTCGGTCCGTGGACGATGCCACCACCGGTCATCTGAGGGGCGCGGATCGAGCCCTGACGAGCGCGACCAGTTCCCTTCTGCTTGAACGGCTTGCGGCCGGCGCCGGAAACTTCGCCGCGGCCCTTGACCTTGTGCGTACCCTGACGTGCGGCAGCGAGCTGCGCGACAACGACCTGGTGGATCAGCGGGATGTTGGTCTGGACGTCGAAGATTTCGGCGGGCAGCTCAACGGAGCCGGCCTTCTTGCCGTTGGCGTCGATGAGGTCGAGTGCGGTAGCCATAAGAACTACGCTCCCTTCACTGCGGTGCGGACGAATACGAGGCGGCCCTTGGCGCCGGGAACGGCACCCTTGACCAGGATCAGGCCCTTGTCAGCGTCAATCGCGTGAACCTTGAGGTTCAGCACGGTCACGCGCTCGCCACCCATACGACCGGCCATGCGCATGCCCTTGAAGACACGGCTGGGGGTCGAGGAGGCGCCGATGGAACCGGGCTTGCGGTGGTTGCGGTGCGAACCGTGCGAAGCGGAAACACCCTTGAAGTTGTGACGCTTCATAACACCGGCGAAGCCCTTGCCCTTGGAGGTGCCCATGACGTCGACCTTGGTGCCGGCAACGAACACACCGTCAACGGTGAGCTCCTGGCCCAGGGTGTAGTCAGCGGCATCCGCGGTGCGGAGCTCGGTAACGTGACGGCGCGGCGTGACGCCGGCCTTCTCGAAGTGTCCTGCGGACGGCTTGTTCACCTTGCGGGGGTCGATGGCGCCAGAGGCAATCTGAACGCCGGCGTAGCCGTCGATGTCCTTCGTGCGGATCTGGGTGACGACGTTCGGCGCGATCTCGATGACGGTAACGGGAACAAGCTTGTTGTTCTCGTCCCACACCTGAGTCATGCCGAGCTTCTTGCCGAGGAGGCCCTTGGTGGTCTTGGTATCTGCGTACGACATCGCGGGCCCTAGAGCTTGATCTCGATGTTGACGTCGGCCGGGAGGTCGAGACGCATAAGCGAGTCGACGGCCTTCGGCGTCGGGTCAATGATGTCGATCAGACGCTTGTGGGTGCGCATTTCAAAGTGCTCCCGGCTGTCCTTGTACTTGTGAGGGGAACGGATGACACACACCACGTTCTTCTCGGTCGGAAGCGGCACGGGGCCGACGACGGTCGCGCCCGCACGGGTCACGGTGTCGACGATCTTGCGCGCCGAGATGTCGATGACCTCGTGGTCATACGACTTAAGTCGAATGCGGATCTTCTGTCCCGCCATGTCGAACTCTCTTTCTTGTCAAGGCTTCTTACATCCCGAGGGCTGCATTGGACGCCGTAGTAGCACTGCTGCTATCGCACCACTGTTCATCTGTCAATTTCGATCCAGCCGGGGATCCGACTCTCTCGACTCAACTTCCCAGGCCAGGCCTGACGGATGACATGGTTTTACCCACGCATCCTGAAAGTTGATTTAAGCTTCGTTCTGCTACCCGCGGCCTAACTCCGACCCTCAAGGGGCGAGCTATGCACTGCCTGGTAGTGATTCCGGTCTCGCGAGCAGCGCGATCCGAAAGTGTTGAACTAGAAGAGTCTGCCACAGGAATAGGTCATTGTGCAACCCGGGCGTGTCGCGTTGGGCGTGTCGCGCGATCCGCGTAGTTCCGCGGAACTCAACCCGCTGGTCGAGCTTGTCGAGACCCAGGAATCGAACCCGTCAAGACCGCTCCGCCAACCCCGTCGAGACCCGGTTCCGGCCCGCTCCTCGAACCCGTCCGGAGCTCCCCGAAACCCCGCCGGTCGAGCCAGTGGAGACCCCGGCACGCCCGCCTGCCGACCCCTCCGAGGCTCCCCGCGACGCGCTCGGCATCCAGCCCCACTCATGCTGTGCCGGACCTCGAATCCGGCGTGCGAGTCCTCAGAGCGCTCGCTACTCCGGTCCGACAAGGTAGGGCTTCAGGAGTGGTGCAAGTTCGCGAGAACCACGCTCGGTCAAATGCATTCCATCCGCGAGTACGGATGTCGTTCCGATATATGGCGGACAGAGACCGGCGTCCGAACAGAACCAACCAAGTGTCTTCGGATAGATGACATTCATGGCGTTGACCGCATCGACTCCCGCGCGCTGGGCATTGGCGACCCCAACGAAGTCTGTGGTAACTCCCGCAACGCAGTCCTGTGGTGTGGTCAGCCGGGTTGCACACGACTGAGGTGACCGCGCAAGCGGTGGTGGATCCAGCACCACGACTCTCGCCGCAGAAGCCGACAAGGCCTTGACCATGTCCTGAGTTCCCACTTGCCACTCTGCGTAGCCGGCCGGGCCGCGAAGGCCACTAGCGAGGCGCTCGATGGACAAAGTCGAGCTTGCTGTCACGACGAGGTCCGGGTCGATTCCTGCGATCCTCGCTACGGCCCATTTCCGGTACTGGTCACAGACAGGATAGGGGGCACCACCGCCCAATACGACACTTGTGAACACCGCGGGACATTGCCCTATTGTGAGCACCTCTATGCGCCAATCCGGCAGGGCCTCTCTCAGTGCCGGCAAGTAGCTAATGCCGATGGAGTCGCCGAACAGCACCGCCACGTGAGCGCCATTTGGGTTGCCGTAGATGCAATGCTCCGCAAACTCAACGTTCTGCTGATCGGAAATGTCCGCTCCTCCGTGGAGACAGCCGTCCTTGATCCACTCGCTCACGAAACCTTTGTCGCCCAAGAGCGAAGGGTCGGGGGTCAGCTCGGGCCAAGCGGTTGAAGTTAGAGCGGCCGAAACCGCCGCAGCGCGAGTTGCTTCGACTGCCGACATCGGCGCCTTCGAACCCAGAATGCCCAAATTCGCTGCGCTCACCGAGGGCGTTGGTCGCGCAATAACCATCGCGGCGGCGACGAGAGCGACAGCCGTCAATAGCCGTAGGGAGCGCGATAGGGAGACTCTCGTTGGACGCTGAAATTTCCCTGACCGCGCGGACGCGCGCCAAGCACGCGTTCTCAGCGGCTCCTCAACCCAGTGATACGAAAAGACAGACAGCAAAAGCATCAGGATCCCGCTAAGAGTCAGGAACAGAATGCCACGGTCGGGGAAGAGCTTTGCTCCCAGGATTATGACTGGGTAATGCCACAAGTACAGGGAATAGGAGATTTTTCCCACGTACATTGATATCGGGTTTGTGAGCGGGTAGACGTCCCTAACTACGTGACCCTCCCCTGCAACAAGAATCAGGGCAGCGCCAAGCACCGGGAGAATGGCCCAGGGGGCGGGAAATGCACTCTCCGTATTAATCCGGAGCGCGGCTATCCCAATTACACCTATACCTACCCAGCTCATCGGCGTTCGCCAAACGGCTGGCACCTTGCTCGTTTGAGTGGCGAGAGCGGCCAAGACTCCTCCCACGGCCAGTTCCCACACACGCGAGGGCGTGGCAAAGTACGCCGATGTGGGACTTGAAGACGTCTCGTATGAGGACCAGGCGAATGACACAATCGCGACGACGGCTATACCGATCCCCACCGCCTTCTGTGGGCTCCAGCGCCTCCACCTAGCTACTAGAAGAATGGTCACGAGTAGGGCCGGCCAGACGAAGTAGAACTGTTCCTCAACAGCAAGCGACCAAAAATGTTGCAGAGCGGAGACAGCGTCGCCAGCATGTAGGTAGTCGGTTCCGACACTTATGAACCGCCAGTTCGAGACGAATCCAAAGCTCCAACCGGCGTCCTGGAGAAGCTGCCCGAACTGATAGCTCGTGAGAACAAAATAGCCCGCTCCGACCGTGGCACAGATGGCGAGGAACGCCGCAGGTACCGTGCGCTTTAGCCTGCGCCGGTAGAAGTCTGCGAAAGAGATACGCCCTGTCCTGGCATATTCCCTCAACAGAAGCCCGGTAATCAGATACCCACTAATGACGAAGAAGATATCCACCCCAATAAAGCCTCCGACGGGCTTGCCGAGAAGGTGATCTGCGACCACGAGCAAGACTGCGATAGCCCTCAGCCCTTGGATGTCGGCTCGTCGTGCCTCCTTGGTGTGTTTGGGTTCCATCACCGGGAGGTTGAGCGCACTATGCGCTTCAGCCGGTTCACCTGCCCTCTGACTAGATCGACGAAATCCCATATTCCTTGCCACACCTCTCGGACTCAATCCGGCCGCGCCGGGCAATGCAGTTAGGGATTTCTATTCCTGACTTCCATCGCCAAGCGTCTGCAATGGAGTTCATGGGCCAGTGGAGATCGGAAGAATTGAGGGCCCGTGGGTGATGATTCGATGGTTCCGATATCGCCCCTGGGACGGGGCGTCCCGGCCGACCCACTGACTCAAACAGCCCCGTCCGGGGTGACAACCGCACGCACGGTCCTCCAGAGGATCAGAATGTCGGCGGTCAGCGACCAATTCTCCACGTAGTAAAGGTCGAGACGAATGCTGTCTTCCCAGCTGAGGTTGGACCTGCCGCTGACCTGCCACAGCCCGCTCATACCCGGCTTCATGATTAGCCGGCGGTGCGCGGCGTCATCATACAGCGCCACTTCGGCGGCGCGCTGCGGACGGGGCCCCACCAGGCTCATCTCGCCGAACAGCACATTGAACAGCTGCGGCAGTTCGTCGATGGAGTACTTGCGCAGGAACTTGCCGACCGGGGTGATCCGCGGGTCGTTCGTGACCTTGAACAGCGGCTTGTCCGAGGTGCCCTGAGCGTCGAGCAGGCTTTCCAGCTGGTCGTCGGCGTCCTGCACCATGGACCGGAACTTATACATGCCGAAGGTGGCGCCGTGCCGGCCGATGCGGTCCTGGCGGTAGACGATGTTCCCGGGGCTGGAGCGCTTGACAGCGATGGCCACGGCGATGAGCCCGGGCGAGCTAAGCAGAATAAGTAGCCCCGAGCCAACGATGTCGAAGGTGCGCTTGGTGACGCGCTTAACGCCCTCGAACTGCGGGTAGCTCACGTGGATGAGCGGCAGACCGGCCACAGGCCGGGAGTGGATGCGCGGGCCGGCGATGTCAGTGAGCGCAGGCGCCACGATGAGCTCTACGTCGCGGGCTTCGAGTTCCCAGCCCACCCGGCGCATGTCTTCGGGGCTGATCTCGTCGGCACCCGTGAGGATGACGGTGTCAGCGTTGGTTTCGTCGACCGCGACCATCAGGTCGCCGTAGTCACCCACGATGGGCACGCCGTGCACTGGGCCCTTGCCAACCGTGCCGTCCCGCGTGAGGGCTCCGACGAGCTTGAGCCCGGAGCCGGGGGTACGGGTGATGGTCGCGGCCACGTGCACAGATTTCAGCCGCTCGCCGAGGAGCAGTGCCCGGGACAGATAGAAGCCTCGTGCCTGGCGGGCTCGCAGCCACTGGCGCCAGCGCCAGCGAGTGGCGATGAGCATCAGCATGCCGGCCGGCAACGCCGTGAGGAAGTAGCCGCGGGCGAAGTCGATTTGGAAAAGGAAAGCAACGATGGCAAACAGGCCGAACAACCGGATGGTCGCATCCGCGACGCGCTTGTACTCGAGCGTGCCGCTACCAATGACCTTGTGGTCGCGCGTGGCGAAGGCGTCGAGCATAAGCATCCAAGCGAACACAAGAACTACCGAGACCATCGTGTAACTAGCGCCAACGCTGATCCCGTTCGGCGTTGCCAGAGGCACTGTTTGCAGCCCGAACCAAAGCAACTGCGAGCCGAAGACCGCGACCAGGATCACGACCACATCTGTCGTGAACAGCCTCACTGCAAAAGCACGTTGCCACGATCGGCGTCGAAGTACCCCGGCCGTCCGTGTGTCGCCCACTGCCATTCGATCCCCCATCAGCGTGCAAGCCGGCCGCCCTAAACCGCGATTGGCGTGCATAGGTTACTCATCGTTCCACAGATTGCCCGGCACCCAGCGCCTTTTCAGCGATGATGTGCGTACCCCAAACGGGGGCGGTTGTCGCTGGTAGCTGTGCGCCTAAACAAATCTCACATGCTTGCTCATCTAGGGTGGACCTGTGAATCCACGAGTCTCTAGGCGTATACCAGTACGCTCCGCCCGCGCCAACGCACGCCACGAACGTCGGCAATCCACAACAAGAAAGAGGGTGAGAATCGGCCTTATCGTGGCCGGAATCTTGCTGCTCGCTTGTGTGACCTGGCTCGCCACTCGCGTGCTTGTGGTGAAAACGGACCTCGAAGCGTCTCAAGTATTAGTTGATGAACTCCAGACCAAGATAGGAAATGGAGACTTCACATCGGTTTCCTCCACCAGCCAGAAGCTGCAGCAGAAGTCCTCCAGCGCTTCGGCCGGAACTGCAGATCTGACATGGCGCGCGGCCGAACTGATTCCCTACGTGGGCACCAATCTGTCTGCAGTGCGCGCGGTCGCCGAAAGTATCGATGACCTAGTGCAAGAGGTCGCCGTACCTGCTGTTGACCTTGCAGGATCCTTTGACATCACCGCGAGGGACCCCGTCACGGGGGGTTTCGACCTAACGCCGTTGGCCGAGGCAAAGACGATAGTCGCGTCGGCTCAGACCGTTATTTCTCAGTCGCTCGCCCGCGTCAACTCGGTCGATGCGAGTGGAACCGTCGGCCCGGTCAAGGCCGCTGTGGAAAAGCTCTCTGGCGTTCTGTCGCAGGCAGACTCCGCCCTAACCTCTGCGGCTCCCCTAGTGAACATTGCGGGTGCAGCCCTCGGTGCTGAAGGCGAGCGCAAGTATGTCTTGGCATTCCAGAACAACGCAGAGTCAACGGCACTCGGTGGCAGTTCTGCTTCCTACACGCTCATGAGTGCGAATGACGGAGCAATCGCCGTGGCCGGACAGGCCAGCAGCGCCGACTTCGTTGAGGGGGTTGCGGTTGACGTACCAGTGGATCAGAGCGCGATCGACCTGTACAGCGACTACCTACTCACTCACTCGAACACTTCGACGAGCAGGCCGGACTTTCCAACCGCGGCAAAGATCATCCAGGCCTACTGGCTCCGAGACAAGGCCACGGCTGTTGACGGCGTAATTTCAGTGGACCCACTCGCCTTGGCCCAGATCCTCAAGGCCACGGGCCCCATCACCCTCAGCTCGGGCGATGTGCTGTCTAGCGATAACGCCGTGTCCCTGTTGGTCAATGAAATCTACTTCAGATACAACAGCTACACCGAGGGCGATGTTGTCGACAGCTTCTTTTCCGAAGCTGCCGCTGCAGTTCTGGACAAGGTCATGAGCGGTTCGTTCGACATGAAGGCGATGATCGATGCCATCACGTATAGCGTCGATCAAGGAAGCATAATGATGTGGAGTGCCAACCCAGAGGAACAAACCGCGTTCGACGGCACTCGAGTCCAAGGCGTCCTTCCCGTTGCGAATGATGACGCGACTGTCGTAGGTGTGTATTACCGGGACACCTCGGCATCGAAGATTGACTATTACTTGCAGACGGCTACTCAGACCACGAGCGATGTCTGCACCGCGGAGACTCCAACTTTCACAACCACGGTCACACTCCATTCCAATCTCACCGTCGACCAGGCCAACGACCTGCCTGACTACGTCAAGAGCTTTAATTTTGGTGCCGAAAAGTTTCGTACTCAAGTATTCGTGTACGGCCCCGTTGGCGCCACCGTCACTGACGCTCGAGTCGATCAGGAGGGCATCGAGACAGTTGTTGACGCCGGCTCCAATGATCTTGGGCGGCCGGTTGCTAAGTTCACAGCCGACTTGGCTCCGGGCGAGACAACCGCTGTGACTGCGACATTCACGGGTCAACCCGGACAGTATGGAAGCCTTCAAGTGCGCGGCACCCCGATGATCAATCCCACTTCGGTCTCGATCGAGTCCGCCGGGTGCAACTAGCTCGCTTTGAGGCAGGCGCGCAATCGCGATCTGGCCAAGACTAGGAGCATCCGCGGCACGGTGGATGAAGGCGAGGAAGTCCTCTGCCAGCATTTTGAGTATCTCTGCTCAGCGCAGCGTCTCACGAGTCATGCGGCCGCTCACGTGTTGTGACTGTTCAGCGTGGAGAGCATTTCGTCTTAGAGCACAGAATGCTGCTGCCCCTAGACGGGATGCAGTGAGTTAAAGCGCGCCACCGCACCCACTCGGATCTTTCCTCCCCGACCTCCGAATTCAGCTCGTGGGGATGCGGAGCTGGTTAGACCGGCCCCGCTCCCACAACGCCAGTTCTATGAGCTTCTCATCGCGCTGATAAACGAGTTGCCTCAGACACACGGCAACGATGATGCCGATCAAGGCTCCGATCGAATTTGATGCGACGTCACCCCAGCTCGCAAAACGCGCCGATAGAAACGCTCCTTGGGACAATTCAATCGCGCCGGAGAGCGCCGGGCAGAAGACAATCGAAAGCCACCAGATCTTGAGCGGAAGCAACAGAGTGATTAGGAACCCGAGGGGTATGAACATGAAAATGTTGGCGGAGAACTCAAGCTTGTTGTAGCCGAACCACTCGGGAACACCGTTGCGGTGCAGAACAGTCAATACTTTGTCAATCGAACCCTGGTAACCCTGATCGAGCGGTGTCGGCGAGAGCGTCGCGAGAAGAACGACAGAGATATATGCGAGAAGCGCAAGAACCGAGAGCCATTCGCGAACTCGGCTCTTCCGCGGAATACCGGCATGTGGTGCAAATCCAGACATGTTCCCCCAATAAGTGAGTGTCTTCTAGTTCGCAGTGGGTAATCTGCGCCATTTGCTATAGACGCCAGAGGCAGAGCTCTGTGGCGTATGAAATCAGTCGGCAGCCTACAAGCCGGATCGTGGCCGGCATTGACCCTGGCTTCGGGCCTCAGAGGACATGCTACGGCAGTGCAGGATCATCCCTGGTTGGGGCTGCTCCAAGTGACTGTGTTGGCCGTTCGGCTCCGATGCGCACCGCGACAAGGGCGAGTGCCAAGAACACCCACAGCTTGGCGTCATAGAAGTTGGACACAACCATGCCTCCTACGACAACAACGGACAGCCAACCTGAGGCCAAGAGCCGTGCGGAATTATTACCTGAGAAATAAATCTTGAGGATCACATAGATTGCAAGGGCAAGCTGGATGAGCAATAAGAACACCCCGCCGTCCATCATGGCCTGCAACCATATGTTGTTGGTGACCATCTTGTTCAACGAGACTCCGTCGTACTGCTGGTACTGCAGACCCTGGATGTACAACCCAAAGTTTGAAGGGCCGACCCCAAGCCATGGATGGTCCCGGGCGATGTCGACTGCGGCCCCGTATATCTGGAGCCGAGGCGCGTTGGAGGTTACCTCGTTCGGATTGAAGATACTCAGGAACTGGTTCCAGAGCGTCGTGGGTATTGCGGGGATCGCGAAGCAAACCACTATGAACAACCCCAAAGCGGATGAGGCACAAACGAGGACTTGCTTCGTCGAGATGAATCGCCTGAGGACAGGCCAGCTGAGTACAAGGAGGAGAGGAATGGTGAGAAAGACGGCGCGGCTGTTGAGAAGCACCAGTGTCGCCACGATGAGCAGTAGGTGCGCATACCTAGCCCAGGTGCCTCCCGTCAGGTATACGCGCACGCACGCGGCTGCAAGCGCCAACACCAGGAAGTAGCCCAGGTAGGCGGGCTCGTAGCTGAACGATGCGATCCGTCCGAGACCGCCGCTCTGTCCCTCATATTCGATAAATTGGGGAAGGTCCAAGTAGAAAGCGACCAGCTGGTAGAGCCCGAATAAGCAGGCAAACAATGCGCCCCAAACAAACCACTTGAGCAAGTCTTCGAATCGGCCCAGAGATGCAGCGGCATAGACAGCAAGTGCAGGCACCAGGGCTCCGGCGATCACTGTGAGAGTGCTTAGGACTGCCGCCCGCACGTCCAGCGAAAATGCGCTGGAAACGATCATGACCAAGACGATCCCAGACATGAGGGCAAGGATCGACTTGGGCGGATAGAACTTACGACCTGAGAGCGTTGCGATAGCCGCGAGGACCAATGAAAGTCCGAACGCGACGACGCTAATTTTGACGTTGAAAGCGCCGACGGACAGGTTGCCGAGGCGATCCCAGGAGACTGTGAATAGACCGATATAGCAGAGCACGACCGCCACTGTCAGCGTCGCTCTGCGCAGCCCAACCGCCTTCTCTACCACCGTCTGTTCTGTGGCAATCGGCTCGCTCGAGACGCGTCTTGACATGGACATCCTGTTCCCCCTCACCTGTTTCTCGCCCAACCTTGCGAAGCTATGCAGCTTTCGCGCAGATCCCCAATAGCGGCGGACAACCAGGCGTTCAACGCTTGGAAATTCTCTGACGGACTTTGAGTACAGTCTGACGTCGCGATTCTTCAGGCAAGGCGACAAACCATAGCAACAAGTAGCAGCCCAGTAAGGTGACGACACCTACTAGTAACCCCCACCATGTCCCTTGTCCGCCTTGGAGGATCACGATGGTAGTGACGACCGGGACCGGCAGGATCAAGATGATGGGGCGGATAGCGGAGACAGATAGCATCTCCCATGCTGGGAGTTTGAGTACCCTGGAGAGCTTCACCGACCATGTGAAAGATAGACATAGTCCGACGACTCCAGCGATGAAGATACCCAGAGCCACGCCAATCGCACCCAGTTGCATGCCCAGCCACAGGCTTAGGACAAGGCTGATGACAGCCTCCACCACAGGGGGCAGAACAGCTCTGGTATGCGTCTTTGTCGCAATCAACGCCAGGCTCAACGGTGTTCCGGCTAGATGGATTGCGTTACCCACCAGCAGGATCGCCAAGATTGGCCAATACTCCATCAGGTCGCCATCCGCTTTCTTAGCCAGAAGCGGCAACACCGTCGGTGAAATCATGAGAAGACCAGCAACGACAGCGAACAAGAAGACGCCGTTAAGTTGGCTTAGCGACTTGGTGAGCACTGACACACGGTCAATCCCGTGCCGGTCATGGACTCTTGCCAGCTCTGGGAGCAAGGGAGCAGTGATTGAACTTTCCAGCCCAGCAACCGCGGAAACCATGAGCGCCGCGATTGAGAAAGGTACTACCGCTGAGTAGTCGAACCTGGCCACCATGATGACGCCGGCGCCGCTCGTAACGAGCATGCACAGTCCCCAGATGGCCAATGGCCCTGAGTAGCGCATAAGCGCGACAACACCATAGTTCTTGACTGTCTGCTCGCTCTCCCCCACGCCGGCTCTACGCGCCTCCATTCGGAAACGAGCAAACAACACGATGGTCCCGATGACAAGCGGCGCCGCATACCCCACTGCGGTTACCACCAGTTCACCCGACACTATGGCAGCGCCTAGAGCCACAATGAGAGAAAGGACTCGAGCCGGAGCAAGAATCAATGCGGGGACGAAGCTTCTCTGCTGTCCAGCGAAATAGGCCGAGACTGTGTTGCCCATGAGGCTGCTGGTCTGCCCGATTACGAGCACAACTAGAGCGACGGTGGCATCCAATTCGAACCGACTCGGCACATCTGGAAAGATCCGGCTGAAAGCCAAAGCGCCGCCAATAGCGGCTGCAAAGCAAATTGCAGATACCAATCCGCTGGTTTTCAAACCAGACTTAGTGACTCGGATGGCGGCTTGTTGGTCGTCGCTACTGATGGCTCTGCCAACCATTGCTTGAACCGTCGTGGGAACACCCAAGTCGAAATAAACGACAAACGCCCCGAGGCTAAAGATAAGCGCCCACACGGAATACTCGCTGTGCCCAAGCACAACGATCAGACAGAGCGGAAGGAGAACGGTGACTGCACTGGATGAGAACGCTCGAACTATGTTGGCGAGCGCGTTTTTCACCAACAACAGAACCCGTCCGGTGGGGGCCTCACTCACCGGTATCTCCCTCACCACCTCAACCGACCGGAGTGTTTGGTCGATCAACGGGCAGGGTGCGAACCACTCGAGCGGGGGCTCCAACAGCGATTGAGTTCGCCGGGATGTCCCCCGTGACCACAGACCCAGCGCCAATGATGCTGTTCTCCCCGATGGTCACATTCGGCAAGATGACCGCGTTCACGCCGATGAACACTCGGCGACCAATCCGTACGTGCGAGGCATCCATATTGATCTGTGTTGCCCTATTGCCATCATCCGGGAAGCCGACGGGATGAGTGGTGTCAACAATGGCTGCACCTGCCGCAATGCATACTAAATCTGCAATTTCGATGGAACTGCACGCGGCAATGTGCACATTCTGTTCGATGTTGACGTCATTCCCGAGAATCAGTGAGCCCATCGGCAGTCCCGGACGGTCAACGATCTCAAGCCGAGCTCCGTCACGGATACTGCAACGTGCCCCAATGCGGATACCGCCTGGGTTAGCAATAAGCATCGGCTTCTTGATGATCGAACCGCGGCCGAAGGCTCCAAACTGAGGAGCGAAATAGAGTCTTGACTTCAGCGACCAGTACACGTGACCTAGCTTGTTGAAGAGTCCGACGACATTTCTTTGCCTAAGCTTCTGCAGCGCTTCCATCCCTGACGTCACCCTCCCCCAACCGTGACCCCGACGTTTGCCCGTTCGTCGCCTCGTAGGAGAGACGAGGCGGTGGTACTGCTGATGCCACTCGGAGCGCTTCGCGGAAACCGCTCTGCCTTACGCGGAAGACGTTGACACTGTCTCGACGGAGTGCCAGGCGAGCAAACATCCAAACTTGAATATAGGACAGAGCAACGAATTTGGACGCGACGTTAAGGTGGCGGATCGCTATCAGGGGCCAGTTTCGGGACACCCACTTCACGGTGAAGGGCGAGCTCTTTCCCCCGGTGAGACTGCTGGCTTTGTGAATGATGGTGACCTCGGGAGTGACCCAGTATTCGAAACCCTGGGCAACGCTCCGGACTGCGAAGTCCACGTCGTCGAAATAGACAAAATACACAGGGTCCATGAGGCCGACGGACTTGAAGACAGCAGGGTGCACCAGAAGGCAGCAGGTGGAAGCGTAACCCGTTTTCACCAATTCCTTTGGGAACTGTGACACAGACTGCCCAGCTGTCCCATGCAGGGTCCGGAACCCTTGCAGCGGCACGAACTTACCGCCCCCATACCAAATGGTTCCTGCCGGCTCCGTCGCTTCGATTGCCGGAGACAGCAGCTTCAAACCGTTCTCTTCCGCCACCTGGACCAGGGTCGCTAGAGCGTTTCCCGGCAGCACAGTGTCATTGTTCAGAAGCAAGACCCAGTCGCAACCATCCTGCAGCGCGAGTTCGATTCCTTGGTTATTACCGACGGCGACACCGACGTTTGAGTCGTTAGGAACGATGGCCACGAATCCCAATCGAGATTCAGCACGAAGCATCGCAACTGAAGCATCATGCGAATCGTTGTCGACTGCGTAAAGGCGGAGCTCCACGCCCACCTGCTGCGCGAGGCTATCGAGAAAGTCCGGGAGCACGGTTTCGCTGTTGTAGGTGACTGTGACAACGCCGACCTTAGGAGCTCTAGTTTCCACGTGAAATTTCCGATCTAGCCCAGTTGAGAAGTTCGCTGGCGCCGTCCTTGAACTTCACTTTCGGGTCATACCCGAGCTCTCGTTCGGCTGCCGAATTACTCGCGAATGCGGCGCGCACATCTCCTAGCCGGTAATTGTGGCTCAACTTAATCTCGGGGGATTGAGCCACTTCGGTAAGCACGGTCGCGAAATGCGCGAGCGTATCTGAAGCACCCGAACCGATGTCCACGATTCTGTACGCGCCTTCGACCGGCCGATCGATTGCGCTGTGCAGCGCAGAGACAACGTCACTGACGTGGACAAAGTCACGGACAATTCCTCCTCCTTCGTAGACGTCAATTGCCTCGCCGGACAGCGCCTGCCGTGCAAATGCAGTCAAAACTCCCGTGTAGGGGTTTCGCAGTGCCTGTCCTGCGCCGTATACATTCTGCAGTCGGAGAATTGACAAGGAGACGGACATGGAAGCACACCAGGAAATCAAGATGTTCTCCTGGGCTAGCTTCGTCGCCGCGTAGATGTTCGAAGGTCGCGCCTCAACGGACAATGCCTCGTGAGGAATCGGCTCTCCGGTCTGTCCCTCCGGGCCCAGAGGGGACCATTGCGCGCCTTCAAGCTGCTGGGCCGTTCTCGGTTGGCCATAGAAGCGGTCCCCAGTCTCGGCGGATTCCCAAGCGCCCTCTCCATACACTGCGCGCGACGATGTCAGGATGATCGACCGAGGAAGGACATTGTTGCGGGCCAACGCGTCAAGCATGACGGCCGTCCCGTGAACGTTGACATAGGTGTGGCGCGATGCCTGAAGAAGAGACTGACCAGTTCCTGTCTCAGCAGCCAAATGAACGATGGTGCTAGGCGCCACGGACTTCAGAAGCTCGTCCCACATGATCGGATCAGTGACGTCTCCGCGGATGAAACGCACGCGGCCGTCGAAGTGCGGCTCAACAGCGGCCTCGCCATGGACCTGCGGGTGAAGGCTATCGAGAATCACCACTTCGGACCCTGATTCGAGCTCTGCAAGTAGCCGAGTTCCGATGAAGCCAGCGCCCCCGGTAATGAGTATGGTCATGAAGGAATTCCCCGTGTTCGGTCGTGCACTAATAGCTCGCAAGAGGAGTTCACTTTGCGTGCCAAATGATTGCCCTGATTCACTCGGGCGACTTGCGACCGCCGGCGCTGGAGCCAGGGCGACAAGGACGTCTGAGCTTTCGTCCCCCACGAACGAACGACTTGGCGGCCACTGCTAATGCTGCCGATGACGGTCCTGCTCATTCGAAGCCGACCCCCCCCCTGGGAAACGTGTCTGACTCGTAGCCTATCGTCTTGACAAATTTGGCTTCGCCGCGAGGGCTTGCGGGCGCCTATAGTGACTCTGAATTCGTGCCCGTCCAGAGCAGGCGCCCGTTCCGCGAACTATCGGCCCGGTCGGCCCACTGTTCTTTCGCCGCGCATCAGCCTCGAACGCCCTCTGCTTTCTGCGAACGCAGCGTTTCTCGAGAGAGAATCCCGACGCGGACCCAATCCCCATAGGACCCGACAAAGAACATGGTCTTCACAATGGCTGCCGCTGGGAGTCGACAGTTCGCGTACTCAAGCTCCGGCAGGGTTACACGCTGGCTTCTCTAATGGTCGAAGCCGCGCTCCGTGCGGATGCTGAGCACGCTCCGCTGCACTGACCCTGTCAGCAGACTCTTACCCTCGGTTCCCTCATAGTCGTAAATGTCGTAGGACCCACACTGGTGGATGGCTGCGGGTTTCCCGAGGGACTGAACGTTTTCTGCCGTCATCCAGGTGCCGTCGACAACCACGTATGAGAAATCTCGATCAACAAATGAGGCCATATTGATCATCCAGGCTTGAGCGGACAAACTGTCCGGGTAGACCTGGAGGATTACGCCGGTGTGGGAACCATAGAGCTCCATGGGTCTGCTGGACCAGAAGGACGCCACTCCATTCGCGCTTTTGCCGGCAAGAAATGAATCGAGACAATCGGCGGAGGAAAATTCCTCGGACGCTGTGACCTCCGCAAGTCGTGGTGCCGAAAGGGCAGTTCCAGCGCCACCCAACACCAGGAGAACTCCGAGCATTGACAGGATCACGCGATTAGCCCTCAGCGGCCAGCGACGCAATATTCTCTCGCCAACGCTCGTCAGGAGCGCGACTCCGCCAAGCAGCGGAATTATGAAGAGGGGAATGAGGTAACGCGTAGTTGTTGAACCTGTAACGATGTATCCGAGCAAGAGGACTACAACAGTGATCGACACGTAGCTCGCGATGAACACCTTAGTTGTAGAAAACCGCTTGGCCATTTGCGGCCTTGCCTGCGCATATAGCGCCACTAGAAGATAACCCGCCGAGATGGACATCAACGCGACCAAGAGAACCAGCTTGAGGGTCCCGCTCTTGCGATCAAGAAGGTCCAGCACTACCTGACTCAGGGCCTTCATGCTGGCCGGGATTTCATCCGTTCGAACATAGCCGGCAACGTCAGTCGAATAGAAGGCGACGAGTAGCCTCCGTGTCAGCAACGAAGCGGCAGCGGCGACTGCTTGCACGCCGACTACGACGGAGAAGACTATCCAGTTGACCCTACCCATGAAAAGCAATAGCAACAGGGTGACCGCGAGGGGAGCCGCAATCTGCAGCAGGAATAGGGGATTCGAAGTCGCCGTAAGCCAACTGATCGCGAAGACAGCGGCGGAGCGCGGGGCAAGGGCTCTGAACTGTCCACGTTCAATGACGGGGTTTCTGATCATCCACAGGCTCAATGACACAACGGCGAGCCCAGAGAGAACAGAGCCGGAGTAATACGTTGTCAGGAGAAAAAAGGTCGCCATCGCCGTTGAGTTAACGACAGGGTCTCGCTCCAGGACTACGAAGACCGCGAACAGCCCTATGCAGAGAAGCGCGCTCAACACGATTGCGTGGCGAGGGAATCGCTGCGGCGAAAGGATGGAGCCGACCCACCTGAGGGCCCCATAGAGAAGCACCAAATTCAGACCTGCGTTGATAGCCAACGCGGCTTGCGGGGTTGGCGCGAACAGAGCAGATACCGCGTATAGCGGTATCTCAGGGAAGAAGAACAGTTGAGATGAGAAGACCCACTCAAATGTTTCTTGACGAGAAAAGGACTGCAGGATCATTGGCAGCACGATGGAATCGCCGTTGTGAAGAAACATGTCCTGCCAGGCGCCGGTGAGAAGGCGCGCCAAGAGCATTGTTGCTATTGCGGCAGCGATTCCAACTCCAGCGAGTTCTGTCGCCCAGGACAGGGCCCTCGGGTGATCCCACAGCCGATTCAGACGCGCGGGGGCCCTGAACCGGCGGGGGCTAATTGACACTTGCGAATCGCAGCCGAAAAACGAGCGCGAAGTTCTTGAGCAGGGTTCCAGCCGGCATCTTTGACGTCCCTTGGGTGCGGTCAAGGAAGATGATTGGTACTTCCGCGGATGCGGATGAAGCCAGAAGCGCACGGTGCTTGAGCTCTATGACGAATCCGTAGCCCGTTGCGGTGATTGTTTCGGGCCGTGCGGATTTCAAAACAGCACGCGAGTACATGTTGTAACCGCCGGTGTAATCCGTGAGCTTGTTGCCGAGCATTAACCGGGAATAGATGTTTCCTCCCGCACTGAGGAACCTGCGGTACAGGCTCCAATCCGGCGAACCGCCTCCAGGAATATATCGAGAAGCCACGATCAAGTCCATTCCTTTTCTGGCTTGTTCGAAGAACTGTTTTAGATATGCGGGATCGTGGGACAGATCAGCATCCATCTGCATTATGTAATCGAAACCCTCATTGACGAGAATTCGAAATCCATTGACGTACGCTGCTCCGAGCCCCGCCTTATCGGCCTTTACGATTACGCGAATTCGAAACGTGTCAGTCTCCAGCCTTCCCGCAAGATCTCGCACTAGTTGCGCCGTTCCATCGGGCGATGAGTCGTCAAGGACTGCAATGGTCACCGCGACATCGCCCTCCTCGGCGCACTCTTTAGCAATCCGAACCAATAGCGTCTCAACGTTATTGGCCTCGTTGTACGTCGGTATGGCTATGGCGACACTCAGCATGGTTCTCCCCCGGTAGGCTCGGATGCGGTGAGTGTCCTGAGAATATGGCACTTTAATTTCGCAATCCAAACTATTCACGCTAGCACTTCGAGACCCAACCAATTTCCCTTTGGAGTGGGTCTATGGTCACATTCCTGAGCCTGCCGAGCCATCGAGAGAAATAAGTAAAAATGCCGAATGTGACCGAATTCTTGATCAAGGTGTGGAACCGCTTAGCACGATATGCGCTGAAATTTGGCGTCGTCGGAGGCGCAGGATTCTTGGTGAACGTCGGCATCTTCAATCTCCTGCGTTCAGGAGTATTGGGGGGAGGCGATTTTGTTCAAGGCCCACTCGGCGCCAGCATGATTGCCGCAGCGATTTCGATCCTATTCAACTGGGTGGGGAATCGATTCTGGACCTTTCGTGAGCACCGCCGCCAGGATCTAGGTCTCGAACTTCTCGAATATGCCGCCGTTTCCGTCGCCGGAATGTTCTTCCAGATCGCCTGCCTCTACGTGTCCCATTACGTCCTTGGATTCACGTCACTTCTTGCGGACAACATCTCCGGCAACTTCATGGGAATCGGGCTCGGCACAGTCTTCCGGTTCGTGGTGTTTCGTTACTGGGTCTACGGGAGCCATCGCAAAGGAGCTGGCATCGCGCAACAACGAACTGTCGAACTGGCCCCCGTGCCTGTTGAAGCCTCGCAACGGGGCCAGTAACTGGGCCACCTGACTGGTATCGAAGCCTCCAAAAGTGGAGCCGGGCTTTGGCTCTAAGAAAGGCACCAGCTGAATCGCTGGAGTGTCTCTAGCGGTCCTTGGATGAAGCCGCCCCACGATGCGTCGCTAGGCCAAGTGCTGCTCTACAAGGAGATTCGAGACCGAAAGAGCAACTCTGTCCCACGAGTATTGCTCAGCGGTGATCACATGCGCGGGAAACCGCTCCCCCGCCGGGATATCTGACATGACTTCCACCCATTCGCGAACATCCGCAGAATCGGATACTGCGCGGCCTCCTCCTGCGCATATCTCCTTAACACTTTCGCAACCGTCGAAGAAGACCACAGGACAGCCGCACAGCGCTGCCTCTAGTGCTGGCAGGCCGAATCCCTCAAGCAGAGATGGCTGGACGGTGGCCCGGGCTCCCCTGTACAGCTGCGCCAGGCGCGTGTCGTCAATGTTCGAAAAGAGTCTGACGCGGTCCGTCACGCCGTACTTCTCTGAGAGCGCCTCAAGGGCGTTCTTCTCTGAAGTCACCACGTAGAAATCGAACTCGCCCATCTGAGCGATCGCCGCCACGACTGTCTCAACGTTCTTGTGGCTCTTAAGGTTGCCTACGTAAAGAAAATATGGCCGGGATGATTCAAAAGCTTCGCCCGCATGGGCAAATGCTGCTGAGCTTCCATTTCCTGCGTTCACAACCCTGACGTCGGAATCGTCGATCCAGTTCTCCAGGTGGCGCTTAGACGTTTCAGAGACTGTCAGCACGTGCCCGTTCTTCTTAATCAGGGGCTTCAGGAAGAAATCATAGTAGGGGCGGTACTTCGCCGATCCTGGGCCCTCGAGATGGATCAGGTCATGGAGGGTGATTGTTTGCGGAACGCTTCTTAGAAACCCGTTATAACCTGGGGAGTAAACCGCCCTGGGCTTGTCGCCTTCGATCTTGAGCGACTTCGTGACGAAATCAAGTGGGGATGACGGGCTGCCAGACTGCTCGATCTCTTGCCAATCGAGCGCCAACCTTTCGGTCACTTCCTTGGCGTACCGTCCAATTCCGTTTCTGCCCGACCACCTGGTGTCCACGACAATCATTCGCCTACCCACTCCCGAATACGATCCTCGAAAACACCAACATCGAATTGCCACGCCCGCTCGATACAGTCTTGCGCCTTGGCACTTGCTGCGATCTCGACTGCTTCCTTAAGCGAGGTGCTGTCGAAGGACTGAACCAGAGCACCAGTGACGCCGTGGAGCACGCTCTCTGCGGCTCCCCCGATTGCATTCGCGACAACTGGCGTGCCGGTTGCCATGACTTCCACGGGCATAATGCCAAAATCTTCGACTGGGGGGAAAACATAGACGAGCGCCCGCCTGAAGAGTTCGTTGAGCATCGCCGAGGACGGTCGAGCTACGAACGTCACCGTGCCAGGGCGCCGGCCTGCGACGGCTCGGAGTCTCTGCTCGTCCGGTCCGGCTCCCGCCAAGACCACTGGAAGATCTGCCGCCCAGCCTGCCGCAATCGCGTCCTCGAGGCGCTTGTACGGAACGAATCTCGAAGCACCCAGGATGAACGTGGTGGGCAGTGCCTTTAACACTTCATGCTCTTCGTCGGTGAGCAGCTCGGATGGGTCGGCCGCAAAATCAGCTACATTCACGGGTGGATAAATGACCGTGCTATCCCGACCCCAGGCCTCGGATATTCGTTTCTGAATAAACATGCTGTTCGCGGCAATGCTCGTCGCTTCCTGCGCACGACCTCGATCTAAGGCCTTTAGTGGCCTCGAAAGGGCTCGGGCGACGATGCCGTTGCCTCGCCCATCCAGCTCGGGAGTCCAAATGTATCGAGCTGGCGTATGTACATAGACGAACTTCCGCATTCCTTCAGGCTGTTTGCGGAACCTAGCATGGTGCGCGAAAAGGTGACTACTGCACAAGACCCAGTCCGCCTCAATTCTGGGTAGATCCCTCCACACAAGAGGCATAAGTGGCAATGCCAGCGCCTTGTGGTGCCGCAAAGGGGTCTTCGACAACCAAGTTTCTGTAACTCGTCCACTTCGAAAGCGCGATGGGAGGTCTTCCCAGAGAGAGACGATAGGCGCATCAGGGTATATCGAAGCAAGGACTTCGACTACGTTCTCTGACCCGCCATTCGTCGCGAGCCACTCGTGCACGATGACGCCGCTCATGAAACATCTCCTATTTGGGGTAGCCCCGAACCTGGCTGAGCCGGCTCGGCGCAGTGCTGACTAACGATATCGGCAGACAGGAACCTGCCGAGAACCGCCGGCTTCGTATGATTGTCCGCTTAGGGGCGCTACGGCGTGACTGCGGAAACCGCCGTCACTGCTCCCTCAATGAAGATCGGCACGTCTGTGAGCTGAATGTTCACCATCCCGTCCACGGACTGGACCACTGTGACGTCTCCGCTCAGGGAGGTCAGTGTGAGAGCCCCTGTCGTCTTGTACGAGACGGAGGCGGGAGTTGGAGACCACGCCACTCGGCTTGCGTCCTTACCCTCGCCGAAGGCGTATGAGTACGTGGATGCGCCTACCTCATCACGAACCGTGAAATCCTTGCCGGCAACTTTCCTGATGAGAAGGGCCTGAGCCATCCCGGCAGGTTTCGGGGGAAGGGCGGGTACTGCGTCGGTGGCCTGCTTCACCAACCCGAAGTTTCCTTCATGGTCAGTCGGGTTGGTTTGGTCGTTCACCAGGTCGTACCAGAAGTACTTCTCAACGTTGTTTGCCAGCGCGATGGTTTCCGCCCTCACCAGGAACTTCGCCTGCGCGTCTTCGCCAAGCGATGCGGTTGACCAACCAAGTTCGGTCAGCCAGATTGGCTTTTCGACCCCGCCGTTGTATTCCTTAATACGGTTCTCGGCCTGTTGCAAGCTATCCACTAGGAATTCCGGGTCTCCGGAATAGCCATAGTCGTACGGATGAAAACTGACTGCATCGAGGTACTTCAAGCCGCCCGCCTGGTAAAGCTCGGTCAGCCAGGCGTCGTCATTATGTGCGATCGACGGTCCCACGACGTTGACTCCCGGGTTTGTAGCCTTCACCTTGTTATAGCTGGCTTCCAGAAGAGGCAAATAGCACGTGGCGTTGGAGCCGCAGGCGCTGGTATTCATAGGCGGATTATTGAACTCGTTGTAGATCTCAACCGAAGGGGCATTGAGGTGAGTGACCATGGCGTCGGTGTAGTTTGCAAACGCCTCAATCGCCTCGGGACTGCTGGGCGTGCGCCCTCCGTCGTACAGGTCGTTGCCGTAATCACTGATAGGGAGGATCGCCATGCCTTCGCTGGCGTAGGCGTTCATCTCAGCAGTCTCGTCAGCTCGGAAGGTGTACTCGCCTCGAGACTTCTCAACGTACGACCACGTCGCGTCTGTGCGCATGTTTCCAAAGCCGATTTGACGCGCGACCTGTGGGGCCGTGTCCCGGACCTGGTGGCTAAAGTGAACGCCGATCCCGAAACGGTCATCAAAGGAAACTTCGGTGGGATCAAGAACAGCGATGGTTGTATTGATCATGTCGCCAGGATTCTGCACACTGGCCAACGCGACCAAATAGTATCCCTGAGCAAGACTCTTCAGATCGACAACGCCGAGCCCATTGCTAGTGGAGACTTCGCCCTCGGCAGCAACTTCTCCAGACGGTTTCGTGACGGTCCATGCGATTTGATCGGTCCGCCAAGCGACACTGAGAGCTGCTTTCTCGCTCTCAAGAATCAATGACTCATTCGCGATCTGCGTGGGCGCCTCGTAAGTTTCGAATGAACTGTTGAGCACGGCATTGTCAGCTACCGTTGCCGACGTCATCGAGAGTTCGTCGATTTGAAGCGCGTCGGTGGGACCGGCGACCAGAAGTTCAAGCAACACGGTCGTCTCGCCCGGGCCCGTCTTGTAGGCCCATTTCGTCGTTGACCATTCCCCCGGCGTCGGCTCTAGCTGAGCCACGGTTTGACCGCCCATCTGGATCGAGACGTCTGCAGCCGGAGCCGGGGTATCGTCGCCATACTCGACAGACCTTATTTGTGCGCTCAGGTCATACTCGGTCTCTGGCTGCACCGCAATCGTTTGGGTGAGTGACCGATGGACGGGGTTATCCGAGGGAGTGGCACTCTCTACCCGAAGTGAGACTCCGCCATTGTCCGCGACCCCTGCCTCGGCAAGGAACTTAGCGCCTAGGTCATCCGTTCCCGACTCGCTCCAGTCTGAGAAAGCGGCCAGCACCGTCGCTGTCGGAGCGTCCGGCAAGACCGGTTCCGCTGCAGGCTCCGCCGGCTTCGCTGTGTCGGCCGGCGCGCTAGGTTCACCATGCAGCCAGGGACCGAAAACCAGAAGGCCAGTCAGGGAGAGCGCGAGCGCGCCCCCAACGCCCACGATCCACCACGTTCGAGTTCTTAGTGGAGGCAATCCCGACCGTCGGCGTTTGGCTGGCTGTGTTGAAGTCATTCGCGGTGCGTCCCCCCAGAGGTTATTGCGGTGGCACCCGAATTTCCGTGCACCAGCTGATCGCTCCCCCTGTGAGCCCCGGCCGTTCCAGCCTAGGCCACACGCCATTCATACTCCGCACCTGCCACAGGTAGACCGCCGCACAATCACCAGTAGCGCGGAGTCCGCTGCCGGAGCCTATGCGCGCGATGACGCAGAATGCTCGCCCCGAATGGGGGCAAGAATCTAGCCGCGTCGCTCGGCGACGGCGACGACATGCCCTTTAGGCTGAGCCCGGGGCAGGTCCATTGCCTCGAGAGTGAGTTGCACTCCGGCCGGCAGCGTGTGTTGCCCAGAAGCCGTGATCCTATTGGCGGTCTGTTCTTCGTGGTCTTCTCCAGCCCTACCTTCCTGTTCCTCTTTCTACCGATCACGCTGTTGGTGTACCACGCCATTCCCGTGGCGTCACGGTGGCGGAACACCTGGTTGCTGGCCGCGAGCATCCTGTTCTATCTGTGGGGTGCCGGCAGCGCGATTCTGGCGATTCTGTTCGTGAGCCTGTCCAGCTTCGGCGGCGCGTACATCGCGTGGCTCATTCTGCGGCGGCAGCGCCGGGACGCGGTGCCGGGCGGGGAAGCCCGCAAGATCACCATTCCGTCCTTCATCACGCTGCTGATCATCCTGGTGCCGTTGGTGGCGTTCAAGTACCTGCCGCAGGTGGCGACGCTGGAGATCCCGCGGGTCTCCTCCGCGCTGACAACCCTGGGGGCGAACACCTGGGCACTCCCCCTCGGCATCTCCTTCTTCACCTTCCACGCCCTGTCGTTCGTGATCGACTCGGCCCGGGCCGGCCGGCCGCTGACGACGTCGTTCCCGTCGTACTTGCTCTACCTGTTCGTGTTCCCGCACCAGATCGCCGGCCCCATCGTGCGGTACTCCGAGATCGGCGCGCAGATCACGGCCGTGCGCCGGATTACCGTGCGGCAGATGGGCTACGGCATCACCCGGTTCACCTGGGGTCTGTCGAAAAAGGTGCTCATCGCCGACAACTGCGGCGTAGTGGCCAACGCCATGTTCGACAACGCGGCGAACCCCACCCTGATGTCGGGTACCGGGGCCTGGCTGGGCGCCGTGGCCTACGCGCTGCAAATCTACTTCGACTTCAGTGGGTACTCCGACATGGCCATCGGTCTGGCGCAGATGTTCGGGTTCCGGTTTCCGGAGAACTTCCGGTCGCCGTACACCGCGGGCAACATCACCGACTTCTGGCGCCGCTGGCACATCACCCTCACCACCTGGTTCCGCGACTACGTCTACATCCCCCTCGGCGGCAACCGCCGCGGAGTCTGGGTGGAGTACGGCGCGCTGCTGCTGGTCTTCCTGCTGACGTCGCTCTGGCACGGCGCCCTGGCCGGGTTCCTGATCTGGGGCGGGCTGCACTCGCTGGCGTTGCTGTTTGAGCGGGTGACCGGGCTGCGCAAGGTGCGGTCCTTCGTGGTGCTGCGGCGCGCGCTGACCCTGCTGTTCGTGATCGCCGCGTGGGTGCCGTTCCGGGCACTCGAGCTGCACACCAGCGTGGACATCTGGCAGGCGATGCTCGGCGGACCGTGGGACTTCATGTCGCCGGGCCTGTTCGCCACGCTCACCCCGTTCACGATTGGTGCCCTCGTCGTGGGGGCGCTCAGCTTCGTGATGCCGGCGAAACGCACCGGCTTCCAGACCGTCTTCGGCCAGTCCGAACCGGGCACCCTGACCGCGTTCCGGTGGAAGAACGCGCTGGTGCTCGTGCCGCTGGCCCTCGTGGTCACCCTGGCGATGGTGCTGCACTCCGACTTCAGTCCGTTCCTGTACTTCCAGTTCTAAGGCGCATCCGTGACCGACACCGACCTCTCCCCCGCCGCCAGCACCGAGCCGCGCGGCTGGCAGCGCTGGGCGCTGACCGCCCTGATGGCCGTGTTCTGCGTGGGACTGCTGGCCATCTGGCTGGTGCCCGGCAACACCGCCGGGGCCCAGAACCGGGAACCGATGGCCTTCCCGGTGCTTTCCGCGGACGCGTTGGCTGAGACATCCACCTACCGGGGCATCGACGCGGCCCTGCGGGACCGGCTGGGCGCGCAAGCGGCGGTCTCGGAGAGCCTAGGCGACCTGTCCGTGCACGGTCTGGGGCGGAGCCCCACGTCGACCGTGCTGATCGGCAGCAACCGGGAACCGTTCTTCGTGGAGGACCTGGCCCGCCCGTGCCGGGAGACCGAGGAGTCCCTGGCGGTGGTGAAAAGCGGCCTGGAGCAGGATCAGGCCGAGATGACCGCGGCCGGCAAGTACGTGTTGTTCACGGTGGCGCCGGACAAGACCTCCATTCGCCGTGGGCCGGTCTTGGATGTTTCGCCCGATCTGCTGCGTTGCAGCGATTTCGTGCGCAGTCACTTCGAGACCTGGGAAGCCGAAGGCGGGTTACCGTTCATCGCCCTGTGGGATGACGTGGCCGCGTTGGACACCCCGGACTCGCCCGCGTACCTGTGGAATGACACGCACTGGAGCGCATCCGGCTCGATGGCGCTCAGCCACGCGTTGATGAACCGGCTGGTCGCCGACGGGCAGGCGCCGCCTGCGATCTTGGATGATCTCACCAACCCGGTGAAGGGGAAGCCCGTCGCGTACGTCGGTGACCTGAACCGGATGATGGGCGTGGACGACATCGACCACGCATCCACTGCGTCGTTCGCGCGGCCCGGCGTAACCACCCGGCTGGAGACTACCAAGGGTGCCGCCGGCACCTCGCAGTACCATTACACCTCGACGTCGGCGACGAAGCCCCTGATTCAGGGGCGCACGCTGCTCATCGGCGACTCGTTCCTGCTGCACCAGATGCCCACGCAGCTGTCGAACTTCTTCGCCGATGTGACGATGACCGACCTGGAGGAATGGGAGCAGGCCGGAGACTACGACCGGGTGATCGTGGAACGGGTGGAGCGCTACAGCGGCACCGGCGAGTGGCCGTCGCTGACGGCGACGCTGCAGTAAACCGCTGCGGGGCGGGGTTACTTCCGGTCGGCGGGCGGGGTGCTGCCGGTACCGGGCGTGCCGTCGTTGCGGCCCAGGTGCTTGTCGGCGGTGTCGCGGGCGTTCTGAATCTTGTCGGCGTGCTTGTTGCCGGTGACCTTGTTCGCCACGTCGGCCGCGCCGTCGAGGACCTTGTCGGAGACGGACTCGCCCTTTTCGGTCTTGAGGAAGTCCTGGGCCTTGCGGGTGATGTCGTTGAGGTTCATGGGGGTCTCCGATCTGGGGCGTTTTATAGAGGGTAGATCGGGTTGCGGGGTCTCGACAAGCTCGACCGGCGTGTGGGGGCGATTCGCAGAGTGGGGTGCGGGGGCTCGACGGGCTCGACCGACGTGTGGGGGCGATTCGCAGGTCGGCCAGCGGGGTCTCGACAGGCTCGACCGACGGGATGGGCGCGACATGCAGGTCGGCCAGCGGGGTCTCGACAGGCTCGACCGACGGGATGGGCGCGATACGCAGATTGGCTTGCGGGGTCTCGACAAGCTCGACCGACGTGATGGGCGCGATTCGCAGATTGGGTTGCGGGGGGGGGCTCGACGGGTTTGACCGGCGTGGGGGCGCGACTCGCAGGTCGGATTTTGGCGGGCGGGGCTAGGGGCGGTTGAGGGCTTTGGGGAGGGGGGTGGACCAGGCGGCGGGGGCCTCGAGGTCGGGGGCGGCGGGCAGGATGCCGCGGCCGTCGGGATGCGGGATGGCCGAGAGCAGGGCCTGCGTGTACGGGTGCATCGGGTCGGACCAGATGGTTTCGCTGCGGCCGGACTCCACGATCTTGCCGCGGTACATCACCGCGGTGCGGTCGGCGATCACCCGCACCACCGAGAGGTCGTGCGAGATGAACAGCATGCCCGCGCCGGCGTCGAGGCAGAGCCGGCGCATCAGGCCGGCGACGGCGGCCTGGCTGGAGGCGTCCAGGGCGGAGATTGGCTCGTCGGCGACGATGAGGTCGGGCCGGGCGGCCAACGCCCGGGCGATGGCGATGCGCTGCCGCTGGCCGCCGGAGAACTGGTGCGGGAACCGGTTGAGGAGGCTACTGCTCAGGCCCACCGCTTCGATCCACTCCCCCGGGGTGGAGCCGGCGGCGCCGCGCGCCACGGCCGCGGCGATGCCGTCCGCGATCTGCGCGCCGACCCGTTTGCGCGGGTTGAGGGAGGAGTTGGGGTCTTGGAAGACCATCTGCATGGCCGTGAACCGGTGCGGCCGGCGGCGCAGGCCGAGCGGCGGAACGGCGTCGCCGCGGTAGCGCACGGAACCGGACTGGGGCCGTTCCATGCCCACGACCGCCCGGGCGGTGCTGGACTTGCCGCATCCGCTCTCGCCGACGAGGGCGAGTACCTCGCCGGGCATGATTGACAGTTCGATGCCGTCGACGGCGCGCACGGTGACGCGGCCGGGGTACTCGACGACGAGGTCATCGATGGTGAGCAGTGCGCTCATGAGGTGCCTTCTTCGTCGGGGAAATCGAGGGCGGACGCATCCGTGCCGGCGGCAGCGCGCACCGCGGGCGCCGAGTCGGGCATCGCAGCCAGCAGCGCCCGGGTGTACTCGTGGGTGGGCGCGAGGAAGATCTGCTCGCGGGTGCCGGATTCCACGATGAGGCCGTGGCGCATCACCGCCACGTCGTCGGCGATGGCGCTCATCACACCGAGGTCGTGGGTGACCAGCAGCACGGCCAGGTTGCGTTCGATGGCCAGGTCGCGCAGCAGGTGCAGGATGCCGGCCTGCACGGTGACGTCGAGCGCGGTGGTCGGCTCATCGGCCAGCAGCACCTCAGGGTCGCAGGCGAGCGCGATCGCGATGGCGATGCGCTGCCGTTGGCCGCCGGAGAACTGGTGCGGGTAGCGTTTGAGCGCATTCTCGGGGTCAGGAACCCGCACCCGGGTGAGCAGCTCGACCGCATGGCTGCGGGCGGCGGCCTTGCTGAGTTTGAGGTGGCGGCGCACGTGGTCGGTGAGCTGGTGACCGACGGTGAGCTGCGGGTGCAGGCTCGCCGACGGGTCTTGGAAGACCATCGCCACCCGGCGGCCGCGTACCGCGCTGAGCTCACGCCGGCGGAGGCCGACGATCTCAGTGTCACCGAGCCGGATGGACCCGGCGACGGTCGCGGTGCGAGGCAGCAGCCCGAGCACCGACATCGCGGTGACCGTCTTGCCCGAGCCGGACTCCCCCGCCAGGCCCTGCACCCGGCCGGCGTGCAGGTCGAGGGAGACGCCGCGCACGACGGCGGTGGACCCGAAATTGATGGTCAGGCCGTCGATCTGCAGCACGGGCGCGCTCATACGACGGCCTCCCGTGCGGCCGGCTGCCCGGGCGTGACCGGGAGGGCGGCGGCCGCTTCCCGCGCCCCGCCGGACACCGGGTCGAGGATGTCGCGCAGCGAGTCGCCGATGAAGTTGAATGCGAGCACCACGGTGAGGATGGCCAGGCCCGGGAAAACGCCGATCCACCAGGCGTCGAAGTTCTGGATGGCGCTGGAGATCATGGAGCCCCATTCGGCGGTGGGCGGTTGGGCGCCCAGGCCGAGGAACGACAGCCCGCTGAGCAGCAGGATGGCGGTTCCCACGTCGAGGGTCGCGAGCACGACCACGGGGCCGGCGATGTTGGGCAGGATGTCGGTGAGCAGCGACCGTACCGGGCTAAAGCCGAGCAGCCGGCCGGCGATGACGTAGTTCTGCTGGCGGAGGCTGAGCACCAGGCTGCGGCTCACCCGGGCGTAGGCGGGCCACGACACCACGATGGCGGCGAGCACGGCGTTGAACAGCGACGGGCCGAGGGAGGCGGCGATGACCATGGCCAGGATCACCGTGGGGAACGCCATGACCAGGTCGGTGAGGCGCATCAGCACCTCGTCGACCCAACCGCCGAAGTACCCGGCGACGGCGCCGAGGGTGGTGCCGATGATGAGCGACACGGCCACGAGGGCCAGGGCGAGCGGGATGGTGACGCTCGCGCCGCTCATCAGCCGGGAGAACACGTCGCGGCCGACGGAGTCTGTGCCCATCAGGGTGTCGATGCCGGGCGCCTGCAGGCGCGGCAGCACCTGCGCGTTGGGCGCGTAGGGAATCCAGAGCGGTGCGGTGACCGCGATGAGCACCCAGGCGACGGCGATGACCACACCGATGATGGCGAGCGGGCTCACCCAGGCGCGTGGGATCGGGATGCGTCGGCGGCGGATCATCCGAGCCTCACTCTCGGGTCGAGGAATCCGTACAGCAGGTCCACCACGAAGTTGACCAGGAGGTAGATGACGCCCACGACCAGGCCCACGCCCATGACGCCGGGCAGGTCCAGGCTGGTGGCGGAGTTGTAGGCGTAGGTGCCCAGGCCCGGCCAGGCGAACACGGCCTCGACGAGCACAGTGCCGGAGAGCAGCGACCCGAACGCGATGCCCACCACGGTGAGGATCGGCAGGGAGGCGCCGCGCAGCACGTAGTCGAGCACGACCCGGGTGCCGCTGAGCCCCTTGGCGCGGGCGGCGCGCACGTAGTCCTGGTCGAGTACCTCGAGCACCGAGGTGCGGATGAACCGGGTGAGCAGGCCCACGGTGAACAGGGAGAGCACGAACACCGGTAATGCCAGGTGGGCCATCGCATCCACGAAGCCCACGCTGTCGCCGTTGAGCAGGAAGTCGAGGGTGTAGAACCCGGTGACGGTGGGTGGCGGGCTCAGCTGCGGGGAGAGCCGCCCGGAGCCCGGCGCGATGCCCAGCTGCAGGAAGAAGAGGTTGAACGCCACGAGGGCAAGCCAGAACGTCGGCACGCTCAGCCCGATAAGCGACACGACCCGCACCACCTGGTCGGTGACGAGGCCGCGGCGGTAGGCGGCCAGGGTGCCGAGGGCCACGCTCACGACCAGGCTGACCAGGATGGCGCCGATCGCGATCTCGATCGTGGCCGGCACCGCGACGGCCAGGTCGGCGGTGACCGCCCGGCCGGTGGTGAGCGAGCGGCCCAGATCGCCCTGCAGGAGGTTGCCGAGGTAGGTGAGGTACTGCACGGGCAGCGGCTGATCGAGTCCGTACCGTTCCACGTACGCGGCGACGGTGGCGGGGTTGTTCGAGGCGCCCTCGCCCAGTGCCGCGGTGATGGGATCACCGGGCACGAGGTTGGTGAGGGCGAACGTGACGATGGTCACGCCGAGCAGCAGCAGCACCGAGGTGCCGAGCCGGCGCAGCAGGTAGGAGGCGAGGGGGGACGTCGCCTTCCTGCTGCTACGCCGGCTCGGACGAGCGTCAGTTTTGTCCAGGGTCACGCGGTCAGCTCGTGGGGCTCAACTCGGCGATGTCCATCGTCCACACCGCGTTGTACACGGCGCCGGTGACGGTCTTGGCCGTGGCGATGTTCGAGCCGGGCACGATCAGGGGAACGAATGGGCCGTCCTTCTGCATCGCGGTGGCGAAGTCGGTGAAGATTGCCTCACGGGTGTCGGGGTCGGTCGCGGCGGCGGCCTGCATGGCGAGGTCGGCGATCTCCGGGTTCGCTTCGGCGGTCCAGCCGGCGCGGAGGCCGACCTTGAGGCCGGGAGCGAAGGGCAGGAAGTTAGCCGTGTCGGCGTAGTCCGGGCCCCAGAACCACATGCTGAACGCCTCGGTGCCGTTCACGTAGGGGTCGATCTCGGTGGTGAACGGCGCGGGCGCCAGTTCCACGTTGATGCCGGCATCCTTCAGCTGGGCCTGCACACGCTCGGCGAGCGGGGTGAACTCGACGCCGCCGACCGGGTAGTCGTTCGGGTACTGCAGGCGCACGGTCTCACCGGTGTAGCCGGAGGCGGTGAGGGCGGCGGTCGAGGCAGCGAGGTCTTGCTTGACGCCGTCGGCCAGGGCGCCGGCGAAGGAGGGCGGGATCACGCCGGTGGCCTCGGAGGCACCGGTACCGGCCAGTTCGAGCAGGGCGTCGTAGTCGAGCGCGTAACGCACGGCCTCGGCGAACTTGGGGTTGGCGGTGACGCCGCCCACGGTGGCGTTCTGGTTGACCAGGAGGAAGATCGTCTGCGCGGACGGCACCGACGCGACGGTGAGGTTGTCGGCGAGGTTGGAGACCTGGTCGCCGTTGAGGTCCATGGCGACCATGGTGTCGCCGCCCTCGAGGTTGATCTTCTGGGTGGCGCTCTCGGTGACGTTGCGGATCACGACGCGGTCGTAGGAGGCCTCTTC
The DNA here is from genome assembly GCF_001679725.1 of Cryobacterium arcticum. Lineage (NCBI taxonomy): Bacteria > Bacillati > Actinomycetota > Actinomycetes > Micrococcales > Microbacteriaceae > Cryobacterium > Cryobacterium arcticum. The sequence continues at coordinate 3,309,149 of NZ_CP016282.1, forward strand.
GTCGCCGTTGTACTCGGCGTTGCGGGTGAGCACGACCTGCGAGGTGAGGTCGAGCGAGTCGAGCACGAAGGGGCCGGAGCCGGCGGACTCGCCGTCGAGGAACGCCTGCGCGGTGTCGGTGCCGTCGGTGGCGCCGCCGTTCTTCTCCACGACCTTGGAGTTCACGATGCCCAGCGCCGGGTTCGCGAGGATCGCGGGCAGCTGCAGCAGCGGGGTTTCGGTGGTGAACTTGATGGTCTTCTCGTCGACCTTCTCGATGGTCACCCCGGCGAGCAGGAAGGCGGGCTTGGCGTCGGCCATGCCCTGGATGCGCTGCAGGGAGAACACCACGTCGTCGGCGGTGATGGGGCTGCCGTCGGAGAACACCCGGCCGTCGTCGAGGGTGAAGGTGAACTCGGTGGCGGCGTCGTTCTGGGTCCAGTCGGCCAGGCCGGGGATGGGCGTGGTGACGTCGGATCCCTTGAAGTCGACGAGGGTCTCGTAGAGCGCCTTGGCGACCATGTTGCCGGTGGGGTCGTAGGTGTTGCCCGGGTCGGCGGTTTCGATCGAGAACGCGGCGTCGATCACGACGGATCCGCCGGAGGCGTCGTCGGTGTTCTGCGCGGAGTTGCCGCCGGAGCAGCCGGCCAGCAGGAGCGCCGCGACGGCGCCGATCGCGATGCCGGTGTAGCGGGGGGACGTACGCACGAAGTGCCTCCTGGAATGAAACGGGTCAAAGTGTCGCAACAAGCAACCGCGGACGGTTTAGATGAGATTGCCACATCGCCCGACGATCTGTCCAACGGAACCGGCGGTGCCCGGACATTGCTCCGGCGGCACCGGCGATCGTTGGCAGAACGTCTACAAGAGCCGACGACGCGCGCGCGGCGATAAGACGAATGCTCGTGTTTCGGGCGTGTTACACGACCTGGACGCACACACTCTGGTGGGTCTGGCCGTTCTTCTCGAATTCCTCGACCAGGTAGACCAGGCCGTCGTCGCGCACTTCGGCCACGCTCACGGCCGAACCCATCACGACGGACCCATCGGCGACGAGGGCGTGGGCGAAGCTGATCTCGATGCGGTCGTCGACGATCCGGCCCACCATGCGGCCCTGGGTGACGGTGTCGCCGGTGTAGTCGCCCCAGACCAGGGTGCCGTCCTGGCGGTAGAGGAACCGGGTGGGGGCCTCCGCGCTCACGTCGCTGGCGGTGGAGGAGATCATGTGGAAGCTGAGTCCGTCGAGCTGGAGGGGACGATCGGCGGCGGGTGCAGGCATGGGAACCGGTTCTTTCGGGGCGAGGCTGAGCCGTCGGAACGACAGCAGGGGCGGGTGGGCGGAGACGGTGGGGGTGAAGCCCAGGCGGTTGAGCACGCGGGCGGATGCGGCGTTGGGCGCCTCGACGACGGCCTCGACGGCGGTGACCCCGAAACGGCGTTCGGCGGCCTGCAGCAGGTGACCGGCGGCCTCGGTAGCGAGACCGCGTCCCTGTGCGGAGGCGGCGAGGACGTAGCCGAGCTCGGCCGTGGTGTCGGACGTGCGCTTGAGCAGGATCTCGCCGATGACGGTGCCGGCCTCTTCGATGGCGAGGACGATCCAATCGCCGGCGGTGCGCGCATCCGTCTGCTGCAGTTTGGCGGTGAGCGCGGCGAGGGTGGCGGCGCGGTCGCGCACCGGCCAGGGGATGTACCGGGTGACGTCGGGGTCGCCGTGGAAGAGGAGGAGGTCGTCGAGGTCGTCGAGCGTGTGCGGGCGCAGGAGGAGCCGCTCGGTGCGGAGCGGGTAGTCGAAGGTCCAGATCACGCCCCGAGCCTAGACTGCGCGCGCGGGGCGCCGTGGGGCCGCTGGACGACCTTGGCGTGCCGGCCGCGGAGGTGCCGGTTCTGTCCATTCCGGCGGGTTCCCCGGCCGGGCCGCGTTAGACGATTGGGCCGGCCGGGTGGCGGGGGCCGCCGGTGGGGTTCACTGTCTGGGGAGCGATTCCCGTTCGGCGGCGGGCCGGGTCCAGCGGGTCATGCCGAGCCGTTCGGCCTGCTGCGGGCGCTGTGGGATGTCGCTGGGCAGCAGGTACGGTTTGCGGATCACCTCGTCGAGCACGACGACGCTCACGACGGCCTTGATCTCGGGGCGGATGGCGACGACCCCGGTGACGAATTCGTGCACGCTGCTGACGTCCGCGGCCCGGATGAGCATCATGGCGTCGTGCTCGCCGGTGGTGATGGAGCAGTACTCCACGTCGGGCATGCCCTGCAGGGCGTCCCGGAACGACTTCCACATCTGCGGGTGCACGGTGACGAACACCAGGGCGCAGATGTCCAGGCCCACCAGGCGCGGGTCGATGCGGGCGCTGAAGCCGGTGATCACGCCGGCGCGCGTGAGCAGCTCGACGCGGTTGTACGCGCTGGCGCGGGACAGGTTGATCTTTTCGGCCAGGGCCGCCATGGAGATGCGGCCGTTCTCGCGGAGCTCCCGGAGGATGTGCAGGTCGACGGAGTCCAGGGTCGGCTTGGCCGGCCGCGACGACTCGGGGTCGGGCAGGTCGGCCATCAGCGGTGCCGGTCTGTCGGTTTGTCTAGCGTCATACCCAAATAGTAGACACATCGGCTAGCGATGCGGAGGCTGGGGGTGAAATTGTCTGACCGGGTCTCGACAGGCTCGACCGACGGGACGGGGGGCGACGCATGCGCTGATCGAGCTCGTCGAGATCCCGACCCGCGACGCGAGACCAGCCCACGAGGTCTCGACAAGCTCGACCACCGAGACGGGCGCGCCCGCGCGCTGGGCTCGACCGACGGGATGGGGGGGGGCGACCCATACGCTGATCGAGCTTGTCGAGATCCCGACCGGACGGGCGGGGGTTAACGACAACAGGGTCGGTCCCGAAGGACCGACCCTGTTGTTTCTCGACAAGCTCGATCAACGAGCCGCCGGGAGTACTACTGAATTACTTGAGAACCTTGATGACGGTTCCGGCGCCGACGGTGCGGCCACCTTCACGGATAGCGAAGCCGAGGCCCTCTTCCATGGCGATCGGCTGGATCAGCGCGACGGTCATTTCAACCGTGTCGCCGGGCATGACCATCTCGGTGCCCTCGGGCAGCGTGATGACGCCGGTGACGTCGGTGGTGCGGAAGTAGAACTGCGGGCGGTAGTTCGCGTAGAACGGGTTGTGACGCCCACCCTCATCCTTTGACAGGATGTACGCGGTGCCCTCGAAGTCGGTGTGCGGCGTAACCGAACCCGGCTTGACGACAACCTGGCCGCGCTCGACGTCTTCGCGCTTGGTGCCACGAAGAAGAAGACCACAGTTCTCGCCGGCCCATGCCTCGTCGAGCTGCTTGTGGAACATCTCGATACCAGTGACCGTGGTCTTGATGGTCGGGCGGATGCCGACAACCTCGACCTCGGAGTTGATCTTGAGGGTTCCACGCTCGGCGCGGCCGGTGACGACAGTTCCACGACCGGTGATCGTGAAGACGTCCTCGATCGGCATCAGGAAGGGCTTGTCCTTGTCGCGGACGGGCTCCGGGAAGTAGTCATCCACTGCCTGCATGAGCTCGAGGATCTTTGCAACCCACTTGGGGTCACCCTCGAGCGCCTTGAGGGCGGAAACCTGAACGACGGGGGCGTTGTCGCCATCGAAGCCCTGGCTGGAGAGCAGTTCGCGAACCTCGAGCTCAACGAGCTCAAGGATCTCTTCGTCGTCGACCGCGTCGGACTTGTTCAGCGCGACGAGCAGGGACGGCACGCCGACCTGCTTGGCGAGCAGAACGTGCTCACGGGTCTGAGCCATCGGGCCGTCAGTAGCGGCAACCACGAGGATCGCGCCGTCCATCTGAGCAGCACCGGTGATCATGTTCTTGATGTAGTCAGCGTGGCCGGGAGCGTCGACGTGTGCGTAGTGACGCTTCTCGGTCTCGTACTCAACATGCGAGATGTTGATCGTGATACCGCGCTGGCGTTCTTCCGGAGCAGAGTCGATCGACGCGAAGTCGCGCTGAACGTTGGTCTTGGACGGGTACGTGTCGGCAAGGACCTTGGAGATCGCTGCAGTCAGCGTGGTCTTTCCGTGGTCAACGTGACCGATCGTTCCGATGTTTACGTGCGGCTTGGTCCGCTCGAACTTGGCCTTGGCCACTGTGGGTCCTCCTCAGGACTCTCGGCTCCACCGGACGTTGGTTTACGCCCGGTGGAACTGCTGGATTTGTGTACTTATGTTACTCGGGCCAGGAGGCCTAAGCGATTCGGCCCGAAGGCCGGTGGGTTATTCGCCCTTGTTCTTCTGGATGATCTCGTCGGCAACAGCCTTCGGGACCTCCTGGTAGCTCTCGAAAGTCATCGAGTACACCGCGCGGCCAGAGGTCTTGGACCTCAGGTCGCCGATGTAACCGAACATCTCCGACAGCGGAACGTGAGCGCGAATAACCTTCACGCCCTGTGCGTCCTCCATGGTCTGGATCTGGCCACGACGAGAGTTGAGGTCACCGATGACGTCACCCATGTATTCCTCAGGGGTGCGCACCTCGACGGCCATCAACGGCTCGAGAAGAACGGGGTTTGCCTTACGAACGGCTTCCTTGAAGCCCATCGAACCGGCAATCTTGAACGCCATCTCCGAAGAGTCGACATCGTGAGCGGCGCCATCAAGCAGCAGCGCGCGCACGCCGACCATCGGGTAGCCGGCGAGCACACCCACGTTGAGGGCATCCTGGATTCCGGCGTCAACCGAAGGGATGTACTCACGCGGGATACGTCCACCGGTGACCTTGTTCACGAACTCGTACGACTGGTCGGCAGTGATTTCAAGCGGCTCGATCGCGAACTGAATCTTCGCGAACTGGCCGGATCCACCGGTCTGCTTCTTGTGCGTGTAGTCGTGACGCTCGACGGCCTTCTTGATCGTCTCGCGGTAAGCAACCTGGGGCTTGCCGACGTTCGCCTCAACGTTGAATTCACGCTTCATGCGGTCGACGAGGATGTCCAGGTGAAGCTCGCCCATTCCCTTGATGACCGTCTGACCAGTTTCCTGGTTCTGCTCGGTACGGAAAGTGGGGTCTTCTTCGGCCAGCTTCTGGATCGCGAGACCCAGCTTTTCCTGGTCCTGCTTGGTCTTCGGCTCGATGGCAACCTCGATAACCGGGTCAGGGAACGTCATCGACTCGAGTACGACCTGCTGGGCAGGGTCGCACAGGGTGTCGCCGGTGGTCGTGTCCTTGAGGCCGATGACCGCGTAGATGTGACCAGCGGTAACGAAACCGACCGGGTTCTCCTTGTTGGCGTGCATCTGGAAGATCTTCCCGATGCGCTCCTTCTTGCCCTTGGTGGAGTTGATAATCTGAGCACCGGAGTCGATACGACCGGAGTAAACCCGGATGTAGGTGAGACGACCGAAGAACGGGTGCACAGCAACCTTGAACGCCAGAGCCGCGAAGGGCTCGTCAGCGTTCGGGTGCAGCATGACAACCTTTTCTTCGTCGCGAGCGTCGTGCGCCTCAATGGCGGGAACGTCGAGCGGCGTCGGCAGGTAGTCGACAACGGCATCCAGCATCGGCTGCACACCACGGTTCTTGAACGCGGAACCGCAGAGGACCGGGTAGATCTCGCTGGCGACCGTGAGCTTACGGATCGCGTGCTTGATCTCGGAAACGGTGAGCTCTTCGCCGGAGAAGTACTTCTCCATGAGCTCGTCGTCGGTCTCGGCAACGGTCTCGAGGAGCAGCTTGCGGTACTCAGCAGCCTTCTCAACGAGGTCGGCGGGGATCTCTTCGATGGCGTACTTGGCGCCCATCTCGACGTCACCCTTGGAGTCGCCGCGCCAGGTCAGTGCACGCATCTCGACGAGGTCGACAACGCCCTCGAAGTTGGACTCTTCACCGATCGGCAGCTGGATGACCAGCGGCTTCGCGCCGAGGCGCTTGATGATGGTGTCGACGGTGTAGTAGAAGTCGGCGCCGAGCTTGTCCATCTTGTTGACAAAGCAGATGCGGGGCACGTCGTACTTGTCGGCCTGGCGCCAGACGGTCTCGGACTGGGGCTCAACGCCCTCCTTGCCGTCGAACACTGCGACAGCGCCGTCGAGAACGCGGAGCGAACGCTCCACCTCGACGGTGAAGTCCACGTGGCCGGGGGTGTCGATGATGTTGATCTGGTTGCCGGACCAGAAGCACGTCGTTGCAGCGGACGTGATCGTGATGCCACGTTCCTGCTCCTGTGCCATCCAGTCCATCGTGGAGGCGCCATCGTGCGTCTCACCGATCTTGTGGTTCACACCCGTGTAGAACAGGATGCGCTCGGTCGTGGTGGTCTTGCCAGCATCAATGTGGGCCATGATGCCGATGTTGCGGACCTTGCTCAGGTCGGTGAGCACGTCAAGTGCCACGGGTGTCCTCCGGAAGTGTTGTGAAAGATGAGGTTGAACAGGCTTGCTGCAGGACGAGCCTGCACCGCCGGCCGAGCTTGATGAGACGAGGTCTCGCCAAGCTCGACCAGCGAGTAGCGACTACCAGCGGTAGTGAGCGAAAGCCTTGTTCGCTTCAGCCATCTTGTGAGTGTCCTCACGACGCTTCACTGCGGCGCCGAGGCCGTTGGATGCGTCGAGGATCTCGTTGGTGAGACGCTCGGTCATGGTCTTCTCGCGACGCGCCTTGGCGTAGCTGGTCAACCAACGCAGCGCGAGGGTGTTCGCGCGGTGCGGCTTGACTTCGACGGGCACCTGGTAGGTGGAACCACCGACGCGGCGCGAACGCACCTCGAGGGTCGGGCGCACGTTGTCGAGTGCCTTCTTCAGCGTGACAACAGCATCCGCACCGTTCTTGGCAACAACGCCTTCGAGTGCATCGTAAACGATGCGCTCGGCGAGGCCCTTCTTGCCGTCGAGGAGGATCTTGTTGACCAGCTGGCTAACAATGGGGGCGCCGTATACCGGGTCAGCGATAACGGGACGCTTGGGCGCTGGGCCTTTACGAGGCATTACTTCTTCTCCATCTTGGCGCCGTAGCGGCTACGAGCCTGCTTGCGGTTCTTGACTGCCTGGGTGTCCAGGGCGCCACGAACGATCTTGTAACGAACACCGGGGAGGTCCTTAACACGACCGCCGCGAACGAGCACCATCGAGTGCTCCTGCAGGTTGTGGCCTTCACCGGGGATGTAGGCGGTGACCTCGGTACCGTTGGACAGCTTGACGCGAGCAACCTTGCGGAGAGCCGAGTTCGGCTTCTTCGGGGTGGTCGTGTACACGCGCGTGCAAACGCCGCGCTGCTGGGGGTTGGACTTCAGGGCGGGAGCCTTGGTCTTGGTGACCTTGGGGCTGCGTCCCTTTCGCACCAACTGCTGAATGGTGGGCACTAATAACTCCTTGTTTTTGCTGCACGGTGACAGCTGACTGATGTCAAAGCATTCGAATCGCACTTCACAGTGCTCATCGAGTTCATCTGGACCCTCCGGACATCACGAACTCGCGTTCGATCGTTCTGGTGGGTATGCCGTGGGGGCCGCTCGGAGAGCAAACCCTGTTTGCGTGGAGTGTCGGGGCGACTGAAGTGCAACCCGATGTTGGAACAACGAAGCGGCATAACTGAAGCGCACGACAAAGCGCACACCCGTCAATGCTAACCCCGCCGGGGTTGCGGGTCAAGCGCGTCCGACTTCAGGTGCTGTGCGGATCGAGCGTGCTGCCCAGGTCGGCCAGCAGCGCCTGCACCTGCGGCTCAACGAACCGGGCGATGGCCTGCTGCAGTTCGGGCCGGTGCGCCACCAGGGCCGCACAGACCTGCTTGCCCACGAGCAGGGCGTGGTCGTCGGCGAGCCGCATCTCCACCCGCAGCGCCGCCTTCTCCTCCGCGCTCAGGGGCGGCGGAACGAGCTCCGGGTCGTCCGCGCTGGGCGGCGGCACGAAGTCCTCGAACATGAACAGGTACGGCTCGTTCGGGTCGGCGGGCGGGTCGATGTCGACGCCGTCGAACTCCGGGCCGAGCCCCTCCAGCGGGTGATACGCCGCCTGTGCTTCCCGGCGCAGTTCGATCAACCCGAGTTCGCGGTTGAGCATCGGCAGGTTCAGGGAGGTGTAAGTGTCGACTTCGTCTTCGATGAGCGTCTTGATGCGCATCGAGAGCGGATGCTGCACCGCGTGCGGCACATCCGTGTCGAGGCCGGCAGCGCGCAGCACCGGGGAGCCGAAGCAGTGCTGGCAGAGTCTGGAGCGTGCCCGGTGCGTTCCGGGCTGCCACTTGGGAACCCAACGCAACCAGGCCTCGACCTCGCGGCCGACCCGCGACTCGATGGATGCATCCATGGCTGTCGAGTTTAGTCGGTGCGGGCGCCGGAGTCACCAGGATTCGGCAAGCCACCTCGTCGGTCGAGCTTGTCGAGACCCCGCGAGCCGGCCTCGCGACGCACGTCACCTGGTTTCGACAAGCTCAACCAGCGTGTGGTCGAGCCCCACGCGTCGGTCGAGCCTGTCGAGACCCCGCGAGCCGATCTCTCGACGCACGTCGCCAGGTTTCGACAAGCTCAACCAGCGTGTGGTCGCGGCCACCTCGTCGGTCGAGCCTGTCGAGACCCCGCGAGCCGGCCTCGCGACGCACGTCACCTGGTTTCGACAAGCTCAACCAGCGTGGGGGTCACCTGGTTTCGACAAGCTCAACCAGCGTGTGGTCGCGGCCACCTCGTCGGTCGAGCCTGTCGAGACCCCGCGAGCCGGCCTCGCGACGCACGTCACCTGGTTTCGACAAGCTCAACCAGCGTGGGGGTCACCTGGTTTCGACAAGCTCAACCAGCGTGTGGTCGCGGCCACCTCGTCGGTCGAGCTTGTCGAGACCCCGTGGGCCGGCCTCGCGACGCACGTCACCTGGTTTCGACAAGCTCAACCAGCGTGTGGTCGCGGCCACCTCGTCGGTCGAGCTTGTCGAGACCCCGCGAGCCGGCCTCTCGACGCACGTCACCTGGTTTCGACAAGCTCAACCAGCGTGTGGGTCACCTGGTTTCGACAAGCTCAACCAGCGGAGGGGTCACCTGGTTTCGACATGCTCAACCGGCGGAAGGGGGCTCGCGCGGTTAGCCGAAGTAGCGGTCGGGGCGGTGGTTCATGGCGATGATCATGTTGAGGATGACCGCGCCCACCACCGAGAGCAGCACCATGGGCACCGGCAGGGTGGCGAAGGCCGCGAGCACGATGAGCACGTCCACGACGAGCTGCACGTAACCGGCACGCCATCCGCGGCTCTTCTGCAAGTACAGAGCGAGGATGTTCACCCCGCCCAGGCTGGCCTGGTGCCGGAACAGCACGATGAGGCCGATGCCCGCGAGCAAACTGCCGAGCAGCGTGGCGTAGATCGGGTTCATGTCCCCGATCTCGAGCATGAGCGGATGCACCTCGGAGAAGAGCGAGACGAGCACCACGGCGATGAGGGTCTTCACGGTGAAGCGCCAGCCCATGCGCCAGATCGCCAGGGCGAAGAACGGCAGGTTGACCAGCACGAACCACACGCCGAACGACCAGCCGGTGGCGTAGCTGGCGAGCAGGGCGATGCCCGCGGTGCCACCGGTGGCGACGCCGACCTCCTTGAGGAGGTAGAGGCCGAAGGAGACGGCGAAGGTTCCGATGAAGAGGGCCACCACGTTCTCGAAGCGGCTGTGCGGCACCCGCTGCGGACCCTCGGACGGGTCGACGATGGTTGCGGGTACGGTGCGCGTCACGCGCGCGGCTTCGGCAGGAACTCGGCACTGGTCATTACGCCATGGTATCGAGCTACCGAGTCGGGCCGACGCCGTCCGGCCGGGGACTAAGGCCCAAGTCGGCCAGCACGCGTGCCGACGGGAGCGGATCAGCCCAGGGCGGCGGGCTTGTCGGGTACCGGGCCGGGCCAGGGACCGTAGCGCTCGGCGAGGTCGTCCACCGAAAGGTCGAGCCCGGGGCCGGCCTGACCGGTCCAGCCGAGCTCGGCGGCGACCGGGGCCAGGTCGATGGCGGTGTCGCCGCCGAGGAACCCGACCGACACCACGGTGGTGGGCTCCTCCGCGGTGACCGACCAGGCCTGGGCGAGGGTGTAGTCCAGCAGCACGGCCAGGTCCCCCGCGTAGCCGGCCTCGAGGTTGAGGCCCGCGGTGAGTTCGATCTGCGAGGGCAGCCCGTTGGGTCCACTGGTGACGACGGCGTCGAGCACCCCGGGAACCTGCTTGAGCTCGGCCACGGCCGCGGAACTCTTGCGCTCGGCGTCGGCCGGGGTGCCCGACGCCGACGCGTCGGACCCCGGAGTCTCGGCGGCCGGGCCCGCAGGTGGGCGCAGGCCGGCGCATCCGCTGAGCAGAACGGACCCGGCGAGCAGCACGGCGACCAGGGCGCGGCGGCGAGGGCGCGGGAAGGCGGGAGAGGACGGGGGCATGGGTTAGCGCTTCGCTCCGTAGTCGGTGGTCGTGGTGGGCTGGCCGGTGCCGAAGAAATTGCCGGCGGAGTCGGTCCAAGCGGTGATGCTGGGGTCGGTGGAGGCGTCGACTTCGGCGCCGGTCAACGCGTAGCGGTCGGCGTTGTGGGCGCCCTGCTCGCCGCCGATGCCCACGGGCACACCCTTGTCGGTCGGCAGTGACGGCGCCGCGGCGTGCACGGTCGACCAGTTGGCGGAATCGGGATTGTTGTTGCCGTCGAGCTTGGCCACCGGGTCTTCGTCGAATTCGAGGGCGAGCACCTGCACGTCGGCGGGGATGTCGAAATTGGCGATCGGTGATCCGCCGGTGACGATGTTGGTGATGTTGTAGTTCAGGGTGGGATCCGCCGCCATCTGTCCGGCGGTGATGCCGCCCAGGCTGAAGCCTTGGAGCATGACGGGGTTCTCCGGGGTGATGCCGGCCTGCTGCATGGCCGCATCCACGGCGCTGGAGAGCGCCGTCTGCTGGGCGAGCATGGCGTGGGTGTCGCTGGTGACGTCGTTGGGAGTGCTGCCCGCGGCCGGATCCCAGACCTGGGTACTCGGGATCTGCACGATGAAGCTGGGCGGGGTGCCGGGCACCTCCGTGATGCGGATGCGCGCGAAGCTGTCTTTGTCATCGCCGACGGCGTCGAAGGTGTCGATCTGCGCCGATCCCTCGAACAGGGTGCTGACGCTGGTGGGCGCCACGACCTCCTGACCGACGATCGCCGGGGGTTCGAACAGGTCGGCGTCGGTGAGCAGCGGCCCGTCGTCGAAGTACCCGCCTCGGTTGCCGGCGCCGATGATGGCCTGCAGGGCCTGCTCATAGCTGGTGGGCGGCCACGGCACCCCGGTGAGCTGGGTGAGCAGCACGTTGGTGCCGGCCAGGCCGAGGATGACGGTGAGCGGCAGGGTGAGGCCGGCGAGGAGCCCGGGGGCGCCCTGCGCGATGAGGTCGACCACCCAGGCGTTCTCCCCGGCGAGTTCGTTGAGCTGGGCGAGCTGGCTCGCCAGCTCCGCATTTACCGCGTCCTGGGCAGTGTCGACGTCGTAGGCGTCGGCCGTATTGGCCACCAGCGAGCCCAGCGCGAGGCCCGGGTTGAGCAGCAGCGCGGGGTTGGCCAGGGTGCGGTCGACGCCCTCGCCGAGCGCGGAGACGCCCTCGGCCAGGTACCCGCCCACGTAGACGCCGGCCACATCGGCGGCCACGAGCAGGCCGGCACCCACGGCGAGGGGCACCGCCATAACTCCCACGACCAAAGTGCCGGAGTTCACGGCCACATCGGCGAGGATCGCCAGGCTCGCGTCGACGGCTTCGTAGGCGTCCACGGCGCCGGCCAGGAACACGGCCGTGACACCCGCCTCGGTGGCGAACACGAGCATCTGGCCGGTAGCGAACACGATTTGCTGTTCGGCGGCCGCGGCGGTGATCGGCGAGAGGATGGCGGAGGCGAGCAGGTCGGCGTCGAGGGCGATGCCCGCCGCGGCCAGGGACTGGTCGACGAGCTGCTGGGCCATGGCGCTGAGCTGCGCCGATTCCGTGCGCATGTCGTCGAGCTGCGCGCCGATGCCGCCCGCTCCCCCGGAGACGGTGATCGTGGAGTCAGCCACGGAGCACCCCGAGCAGCGTGCCGACAGCGGTGGTGACCTGGGCCGTGATGGCGGCCGGGGTCGTGGTTTGGAGGCGCACCCGGCTGGAGTCGACGACGTCTCGGGTGCTCGGGGTGCCTGTCTGGTTCGGGGTGCTGAGCAGCGGGGTGTCGGCGCTGAGCTGGAACCAGCCGTCGGCGCTGCGGAACCAGTGCACGGCGAGGGTGTCACCGGTGAGCGACCTGGCGACCACGCTGTAGCCGGCGTCGATGCCGAATGCGGCCCGCCCGACCACCTGCCCGGCGTTCGGCAGCCCCACCTCGACGGCAGCGGCATGGATGATCTCGGAGTTGCCGGTGCGGAGGGCGCCGATCAGGCCCTGCGCGAGGACAAGCGGGAGCACGACGGCAGCGGCCGGAGCAGCGGCACGGGGTGCGCTCCCCCGGGGTTCGAGCCGCACGAGGGAACGCAGGGCCTCACGGATGAGGGCCGTGACGGGGAAGGCGGACAGCTCGACCGCGTCTTCGTTGACGGGGTGGGTGCCGTGCTCGTCGAGGCGTTGGCCGCGCACGAGCGACGCGGCGAAGCCGGCGCGCACGGCGATGGTCTGCACGATGGTGCGTCTGCCGCCCCAGGAGTGCACCGCCAGCAGCAGGGCGGGCTCGGTGAACAGGCCGAGGAAGCCGAGCACGGCCGGGTGCACTCGGGCGGCGAAGTCGGCGCCCGCGGGCGCCGGGCGGAGCAGGCCCTGGTCGATGAGGCCGAGCTCGGCGGCGTGCATCCGCTCTGCTTGTTCGTCGGCGGGAACGTCGGCGTTCCACTCGGAGTGGAACTCCGGCGGGATGGTGAGGCCCGGACAGCGGGTCTGCAGCAGCTGCAGCTGGTCGACGGTGAGACCGAACCGGGCGGGGCTGGTGGGGGTGCGGGGTGTGGCGCGGGTGACGGTCATTACCAGCCCCGTCGATGGAAGGTGTCGGCGAGCTCGAGCCAGTCGGGCGAGCCCGGCGCCGGCAGGGAGCGCACTGTGCGCACGAGCTCGTCGGCCTCGCTCACGAGGGCGCGGGGCACCTCGGTGCCGAAGAACTCGAAGACGTTCTCGGCGCCCTCGGTGATCACCTCGACCGTGTTGCCCACCAGCCGGGCGGCGCCATTCCAGCGGTCGGAGATCCACTGCTCGGCTTCGGCGATGGCCTGCTTCACGGCTTCGACCGAGCGGATGTGCGCGTCGATCGCTTCGGCCGCTTCCTCAAGGGATGCGGCGGAGATGTCGAGGTTGCCGGCGCGTTGGCCGAGCTGCTCGATGTAGGTGGCGGCGGCAGCCGAGACCCAGGTGCTGCCCACGGCCGCACGGAGGACGCCGGCGCGGGTGCGGGTGTCGGCGGCGAGGGTGCGCAGCTCGGCGGATCGCCGGCCGAGCGCTGCCATGTCGCCGTACATCCGGTCTCCCTGCAGTGTGGGTTCTGCTGATGGTGCTGAGTGGTGGTGCTGTGCGGGTGGTGCGGGTGGTGCGGGTGGTGCGGGTGATGCGGGTGATGCGGGTGGTGCGGGTGGTGCGGGTGGTGCGGGTGATGCGGGTGCGGATTGACCAAAGGCGTGACCGGAAACCGGTCACGCCTTGGGTCACACGGGCGGAATTAGCCGCTGATGCCGCGAGCGAGCTCGCTGTCGACGTTCTCCATGGCGTCCGCGGCGCGGATGAGGAACTCCGACATGCCGGTGAGGCCGTTGACGGCCTCGGTGGTGCCCTTGGTGAACTGCTCGTAGGAGGTGTGGAAAGCTCCCGAGGCGGCATCGGTGACGAAGCCGCCGGCGACGAGGTTGTTGACCAGGCTCTGCAGCTGGGAAAGCTTGGCGGTGAGGTCGTCCTTGCCTGAGATCAGGTTCTTGGACGCGTCGCGCATTTCGCTGTAAGTAACGTTCATATTCGCCATGAGAAGAGCTCCTTGTTTATTCGTTCGGGGCCAACCCCCTCAGGCCGACCGACTATGTATAACCTAACGAACCCTTGTTGGGGGACGGAATGGGCAGCACTCCCCATGCGGTCCCCCTGGGTGCGCGCGGGCTGCTTAGGAGACGGATTCGCCGCTGTAGAGCGACTTGCCGCTGCGCCAGGCGTTCAGGCAGCCGATCAGCGCCAGGGCTGCGCATCCGGCGGCGATCCAGACGATCCATGCCAGCCAGCCAGTATCGACTGCCAAGACGCAGCCGGCTACGTAGCAGTCGTCGGCGGCCGACTGGTAGAGCAGCGGGATCGTGCCCAGGGCCGCCCCGCACCCGAAAGCGAACCACAGTTCGAATCTGAACTGATAGGACACAAATCTCCAGAACAGCTGACTGGCCGACCCGTAAGCGATGCCGAAGCCGAACCTGGCCGCGAGTGGGTCATAGGTCATGCGCTTGAGGAAGGAGAAAACCAGCACCACGCTCATCCCTGACGCGAGGATGCCGTGGGCCACCAGCAGCGTCCAGAGGCTGGAGTCGGCGTCGGCGAAGGCGTCGGTGGTGATGTCGAGGTGAACCGGGATCGCGATCAATACGACCCAGGCCAGGATGCTCACCAGCAGCCAGAGCGCGCGCGACCACAGCCGGGCGGGCCGCAACACGACCACGTTCGAGCCGCCCTGAAAGAAGCCCCGTTCGCGGGTAACCCACAGGCCGCGACGATGATATTCGGCCAGGAACAGCGGCGCGGCGGCGAGCATCAGGATGAGCAACGGCGCGGTGATGAGGTTGTCACCCCATTTTTCCCCGCCGGAGAACTCGCGCAGGTCGTCACCGCCCGCGGTGCGCAGCACCAGCACAATCAGAAGAATCACGGCCGCGAGGCACAGACCTCCACCTACCCAGTACAGCGTGGACGCGCGGAACGGGGTCGGCTGGCTTGGTGGTGTCTGGGAGGTCACCGTTCGGGAACGGTTGGCGATCTCGGCCTTGCGGCGCCGCGCGGAGCTCGCCGAACGCGTCCGAGAATCCTGGCGCATGGGCTAGGAGTAGGACTCGGCCTTGCCGAGGGGCTCGCCGGCGCGCCAATAGTTGACCGCGAGCAGAACGCCCGCGGCCAGCAGCGCCAGCCCGATGATCAGGGTGGTGACGAAGAACGGGGTGTCCTCAAAGCCGAGCGCGATCCAGCAGAGGCCGATGAACGCCCCGCCCAGGCCCGCCAGCCACAGGTCGAAGCGCCAGCGGAAGGTGACCCAACGCCAGGTGCGCTTGCCCGCGCTGCCGTCGACGGCGTCGGGGTGCCGGCTGATGTGGCCGGTGTAGACGATCTTCTTGAGCAGCGACACGAGGATCACCGCGAAGAGGCCGGCGGCGAGTCCGCCGTAGGAGGCCAGCAGCATCCACACAGCGGTGGAGTTCTCGTCTTGCAGGCCCGCCGGCCAGGCCGTTCCGCCGAGCAGGTTCTGTACCGGGATGAACACCAGCAGCACCCAGGCGGCCAACGGAACCAGCAGCCACGCGGCGTGCAGGCCGAGCGGCAGCGGCTTGAAGGTGGCCCGGTTGGAGCCGCCGGCCCAGAAGGTGGTGTCGCGCTGGGCGATCACGCCGCGGCGGCGCAGGTAGCCGGGAATGAGGAAGCAGGCCGCGGCGACGAGCAGCCCCGCCGGGAAGGCGACCATGGCCGACAGCGTGGAGAGCTCGCGCTCGACGAAGCCGAACTCGGCCCGGTAGGAGAGGTTCTCCTCATTGATGCGGGCCAGCGCGTCGGACTGCAGCGACGAGATGCCGACCACGGTCACCACCAGCAGCACGATCGCCGCGATGGTGAGCACCACCCCGATCGAGAGCAGGATCAGTCCGCGGGTGTTGCGGCCGGTCGTGGTGTCGGGCGAGGTGGTGCTGTGGCTCATAGCGCGTCGGCCTTCCAGGTGATCGAGTCAACGATCGCGTCGAACAGTTCGGTGAAGAGCTCGGGGCTCTCCACCATGGGTGCGGAAATTGTCACACGCAGCAGGTCGTCCTGGTGCGGGCGGGGAACCCAGTACACCACGCGCAGCGACGGCACGCTCTCGCCGCCCACCCGCTGCTGGGCGGTTTCGGCCTCGCGGGCCACCGGTCCGCTCTGCTGTTCGAGCAGCACGGCGCCGGGCAGCGCGGCGCGCAACCGGTCGGTCACACTCAGTTCGGCCGAGGCGAACAACGGCCAAGCCTCTACCGTCGACAGCAGCGCCGCCGGAAACGGGATGCCGGGCATGAGCTCCAGTGAGAGCGCGAACGACGTGGCGCCGGCATCCCGGGCCTGTTGCGCGGTCTTGACGAACTCGTCGCGAGTCTGCCGACGGATGCGCGCGGCACGGTCGCCGCCGCCGACCTGCTTCTTCACCATGGCCACGATGCGCTTGGTCATCGCGGTCTCGTCCTGCAACGGGATGACCGCCCAGGTGCCGGGCAGGATGATCGAATAGGTGCGGTCCGGGCTGACTACCTCGCGGGTCACGCGGTCTCCTCGAGTTCGATGCGGAGGGCGGCGACGACCTCTTCGGTCTGCCGCGGCATGTTGACGAAAGCGCCCACGCTCTCGGCGGAGAACACCAGCTGCACGAGCTGGGCGGCGCCGGGCGGGAACACGGCGAAGACCGTGCGCTCCTCGATGGTGGCGGCGTCGTCGCCGAGGTCGCGCCGGGAAACCAGGTTGTGCGCGGCTACGAACGGGCCGGCGGGCACCTCGCCCGACCAGGTGGTGACGCTGAGGTATTCGGTGCCCGGGTAGCGGCGGCCCTCGTCGGCCTGCAGGTCGGCCAGGTACGCGGCAGCCGCGGCGTCGGCGCTGAGGCCGGCACCGAGGTCGCTGAGTTCGAAGCCGAGCGCGCAGGAGGCCCGGCCCGACTCGGGGTACGGAATCCACACGGCGCAGCTCACCCGAGGGTTGCCGATGCCGGCGAGACGCTGCTGCAGGGCCTCGAGCTGTCCGCCCAGGGTGTTGCGGCTGGTGCCGGCCGGCGTGAGGTCGGCGGCGAGGGTTTCGCCCCACAGCGCGGTCTCAGCGCCGCCGAGCGGCACTGGGTACCAGCTCTGGTCGGCGTCCACGCTGAGGTCGACGATGTCGCGATTCGGGGTGGGAGTGCGTGAGGTCATCGGTCTACTCTCTCCCGAAGGTCTTCTCGGTCTGGTTCACGACATCCGCGTAATCGCCCAGGAACGGGTCGAGCGGGTTCTCCAACAGGTTGTCGACGGCTTTGTGCATGGTGTTCAGCTGGTAGGCCGACAGCATGACGCCCTGGATGACGATGGGCGCGTCGAGCAGCTGCGGCGCCTTCGCCGCCATGCGGTAGAAGTCCAGCAGGTCGGTGTTGAGCTTGAGCAGGTTGGTGGGCGCCAGATTGTCGAGCGTGGGCAGCGCCTTCTCGGCCGCCTCCCGCAGCAACTGCGCTGGGCCGGCACCCTGGGTGAACTCGGGCTTGAACGACTTCTTGAACGCCTCGCCGAGCGAGTCCTTGAACGGCTTGGCCACCGCGGCCGCGGCGTCGTCGATGCTCATGTAGGCCGAGCTGTGCCGGCCCACGCCGCTGAGCTGGCGGGTCAGCGCCGGGGCACCGTCCAGGCGCGACGCGGCCTTGGTGATCATCGAGGCGCGCAGGTACTTCGCGCCGATGGAGAAGATCTTGCCGCCGAAGACCGACAGCACGGCCCCCGCGGCCGCACCGGCGACATCCCACCAGCTGCCGTCGCCGTTGATGGCCTTGACGGTGGCCTCGATGAGGGTGAGTACCGCGCCGACCGCGGCGAGCACCAGCAGCACCTGCCCGAGGATGGGCACCCAGGCCAGGAAGATGGCGAGCACGCCGGCCCAGTCGCAGATGACCTTGAGGATGTCGAGGGCCTTGGAGCCCCAGTCGTCCCACCAGGTGTCGTTGAGGTCCTGGCTCTTCTTGCCGTCGACGACCTCGATGATCGCTGTGATGGCGGTCTCGGCGGCCTGGTTCTTCACGGTCAGGGCGTCGTGCCACTCCTGCTGGGCGGCGGCGAGGGCGGTGCCGGCTGCTTCCGCAGCATCCGTGGCCTTGGCGGCCGCGGCCTGCTCGGTCGTGGCGGTCTCGGGCGTGGCACTGTCGGCCTTGGTCGTTGCGGTGGTCGCCGCACGGCTGGCGGTGCTGGCCGCGGATTCCTTGTCACCGATGTGGGCGATGGCGGTGGTGGCGGCGTCCTGCGCGATGCGCAGCTGGCCCGAGTAGGTGATCAGGGCGGAGGCGGTGCCGGCGTAGCGGTCCTTGGCCTTGCCGATGTCGTCGGCCACCTTGCCGGCCTCGTCGCGGATCGCGTCGATGGCCTTGGAGGTCATGCCCTCGACAGACTTGATCGAGTTGAGCGTGTTGACCGAGCGGGCGATCGCGTTGGCGATCTCGGAGTAGTGCTGCGCCTTGCTGCGTACCAGGTCGGGGTCGCCCTCCAGGGGGCGGAATTCGCTGTCAGTCATGGGGTTTCCTTCTGCAGGCTACAAACGATCAGGGGCGGCCGGATGGGCCGGGTGAAGTGGCAGACCGTGGGGTCAGACCGGGCAGGTTAGACCGGGACTCCGGGCTGCCCCGCCGGGGCGGCGTCGGTGAGGGCCTTGGCGAGGCCGTCGTCGACCTGGGTGAAGCCGTCGGTGATGCCGCTGATCTTCTTCTGCAGGCCCTCCACGGCTTCGGTCATGGCCTTGCGCTTGTCGTTCCACTTGTGGGCGAAGTCCGTGACGTGGCCGCCGAGGCCGTCGTGGCCGGTGGCGGTGGCCACGTCGTCGCTGAAGTCGTCGGCGTTGGTGAATTCGGCCACGACGGCGTCCAGGTCGTCGCGCAGCTGATGCAACAGCTGCAGGTTGATGATGAGATCACTCACGATCGGTTCCCCCTTGTTCTCCGGCCGGGCCGGGCCACTCGCGACGGATGCGCGCTGGTCGGCTGCCTGTCCTGAACACTACCGAAGACCCCCGAACGGGTTCGATGGGCAGCGGTCCCCATCCGTCGCGTCGCGGTGGTGGAGCTTGTCGAAACCCGCCCAGCGACGAGAGATCGGCCCACGAGGTCTCGACAAGCTCGACCGACGAGGTGGTCGCGACCCATGAGGTGGTCGCGACCCACACGCTGATCGAGCCTGTCTAGATCCCGCCCAGCGACGCGAGGCCGACTCACGAGGTCTCGACAAGCTCGACCGACGAGGTGGTCGCGACCCATGAGGTGGTCGCGACCCACACGCTGATCGAGCCTGTCGAGATCCCGCGCAGCGACGAGAGATCGGCCCACGAGGTCTCGACAAGCTCGACCGACGAGGTGGTCGCGACCCATGAGGTGGTCGCGACCCATGAGGTGGTCGCGACCCACACGCTGATCGAGCCTGTCTAGATCCCGCCCAGCGACGCGAGGCCGACTCACGAGGTCTCGACAAGCTCGACCGACGAGGTGCTCGCGACCCATGAGGTGGTCGCGACCCACACGCTGATCGAGCCTGTCGAGATCCCGCGCAGCGACGAGAGATCGGCCCACGAGGTCTCGACAAGCTCGACCGACGAGGTGCTCGCGACCCGCGAGATAGTCGCGACCCACACGCTGATCGAGCCTGTCGAGATCCCGCGCAGCGACGAGAGATCGGCTCACGAGGTCTCGACAAGCTCGACCGACGAGGTGGTCGCGACCCGCGAGATAGTCGCGACCCACACGCTGATCGAGCCTGTCGAGATCCCGCCCAGCGACGAGAGATCGGCCCACGAGGTCTCGACAAGCTCGACCGACGAGGTGCTCGCGACCCATGAGGTGGTCGCGACCCACACGCTGATCGAGCCTGTCTACATCCCGCCCAGCGACGAGAGATCGGCCCACGAGGTCTCGACAAGCTCGACCGACGAGGTGGTCGCGACCCATGAGGTGGTCGCGACCCACACGCTGATCGAGCCTGTCGAGATCCCGCGCAGCGACGAGAGATCGGCCCACGAGGTCTCGACAAGCTCGACCGACGACGGGGTCGCGAACAGGCCGCATCACGCCAGGAGGGGGAGCTGCACCCGCACGAAGTTGCCCTTGGCGATGAGCACCCCACGGCCGGGTGGGAACTCGGAACGGTTGAGTCGGGGCAGCGCGGTCTTGAGCAGGATGTCGCCCTCCACCGATTCGGGCTGCAGCAGCAGGCCCCGGCGGGAGTTCTTGATCTCGCCGAACAGCGGCCAGGAGGAGCTCCATGCGCTGGTCTCGGCCTCGCCGAGCAGGAAGTGGTCACTGCGCTTGACCGCCCGGGTGAGCTCGAGGATCGGACCATCGGCGCTGGACTGCAGGAAGTCGCCCAGGCTCTCGACGAACACGGCGATGCGGCCCTCGGTGTCAGGGTCGGCCACGGCGGCGGCGAGGTCCTTCGCCAGCGCCGCGACGGCATCGACGGTGGTCGCGGCCTCGGTCCACAGGCCCAGCCGGGAGATCGGCGAGCGGGCGTTGCCGAAGTAGTACAGTCGCGCATCCGGTTCGAACCGTTTGAACGAGCGAGCGATCGACTCGATCGCGGTGCTGCGGCCGCTGGCGGGCGGGCCGGCCAGCAGCAGGGTGCCGCTGGGTTCGAAGCCGGCCGGGCCGAGGTCGACGTCGCCGAGACCGAGCACGACCCGCTCCCCCACGCGCGCCGGCAGCTGCTCCTGCGGGTACTCCTTGGGCAGCGAGCCGATGATGGGCGCTTCGGCCACGCCCGCACGGCGCATGGCCTCGGCCAGCCGCCGGGTGGCGTCCGACTGCGCCGACTGGGCGGAGAGGCCGCCGAGGATGGCGATCTGGGTTTCGAAGCCGTCCACGATGGCGCGGCCGGCCGGCGACTTCACGCTGAGAATGTCGCTGGGCACGTCGAGCATGCCGTACCCGTCGTCGGCGAGCCGCAACACGACCTTCCGTTGGATGGCGGAGGAGATCGACGCGGGCACGGCGCCGGCCCGGTCGGCGGTGAGGGCCACGTGCAGGCCGAGCTGGCGGCCGTCGGAGAGGATGTCCTTGAACACGTCGAACCACTGGGCGCGGCCCGCGGTGATCTCGAAGTCGTTGCGGAAGTTGGGGAACCCGTCGATGAGCAGCAGGATGCGCGGCTCGGTCGGCTGCCCGGCCAGCTGCCGGTACTCGCTGATGTTCGACGCGTTCGCCCCGGCGTAGAGCGCCTTGCGCCGGTCGAGTTCACCCTGCAGGGTGCGGAACAACCGCACGATCCGCTCGGTGTCGTCGCCCATGATGATGGAGCCCACGTGCTGCAGCTGCTCGAGCATGCGCAGGCTGCCGGCGCCGAAGTCGAGCCCGTAGACGTGCACGGGTCCGCCGCGCGGGGTGATCGCAGCGGCGCAGGCGAGGGTGCGCAGCACCGACGACTTGCCCGAGCCACCGGTGCCGAAGACGGAGAGGTGGCCGTCGATGTCGGGGCGGAAGTACGCGGAAACCTGTTGCTGCTGCTCGGCGACGTCGGAGACGCCGAGGAGGAGTTCGGCATCCGTGCGCTGCCGCAGCAGGCTGAGGTCGTAGGCGGCGGCGAGTTCGTCGAGCCACGGGCGGCGGGGCGCGGGGATGCCGGCGCCGGCGTTGGCCGCCACGATCGTGGTGACCAGGCGCTGCTGGTCGGTGGGGCCGAGGTCGCGGTCTTCGTCGACGTTCTCGGTGGAGCGGGGCTCCTCCCAGCGGCTCTCGGCGCCGAAGCGCAGCTCGTGCACGTCGATGCCGGCGCGTTCGGGTTCGCGGCTGGTCCACCCGCCGGCGTAGGCGGACTGGAACTGGGCGAGCCGGCCGGGGCCGGTCTTGGCGACTCCGCGGCCGGGGATGGCCGGGTCGAAGTGCGCGGAGTCCTTGGTGCCGATCACGTCGGTGCTGTCGGACTCGTCGGCCATCCGCAGCGCGATGCGCAGCGGGGTGTTGGCGCGCAGGTTGTCCTTGATCACGCCGGCGGGGCGCTGGGTGGCCATGATCAGGTGGATGCCCAGCGACCGGCCGCGCTGCGCGATGTCGACGACCCCGTCGACGAACTCGGGCACCTCGGTGGCCAGTGCCGCGAACTCGTCGATGACCAGCACCAGGGCGGGCGGGCTGTCGGGGTCGCCGCGCTTCTCCAGCTCGAGCAGGTCCTTGGCCTTCTTGCGGTTGAGCAGGTGTTCGCGGTGGTGCAGTTCGGCGCGGAGGCTCGTCAGCGCCCGGCGCACCAGGTGCGGGCTGAGGTCGGTGACCAGGCCCACGCAGTGCGGCAGGGTGACGCAGTCGGCGAACGCCGAGCCGCCCTTGTAGTCCACGAAGAGGAAGGTGACCCGGTCGGGGCTGTATTCGGCGGCCATGCCGAGCACCCAGGCCTGCAGGAACTCGCTCTTGCCGGCGCCGGTGGTGCCACCGACGAGTGCGTGCGGGCCCTGGGTGCGGAGGTCCAGGTGCATGGCGTCGACACCGGCGGAGCCGATGATGGCGCGCAGCTTGCCGGCCCGGCGGGGCTTGGGGGTGCCGCCGCTGCGGTCGTGGATGGAGGTGTTCTGCTGCCAGCGGTCGATGACCGCGGCGCTGGTCTCCACCATCTCGTGGCCGAGCAGGGTGACCAGGGACACCGTGCGGGGCAGGTCGCTGGCGTCGGCGACGAGCGCGCCGGCGTCGATGACCGGGGCCATCCGCTTGGCGAATTCGAGGGCGGTGGCCGAGTCGAGCTGTTCGGTGATGACGTTGTCGATGGTCTCGCCCAGGCGCACGAAGCCGACGGTGGCCAGGCCGGCCTCGTCGGCGAGGTGCAGGTAGGTGCGGCAGACGGCGGGCAGCGCCGCCACCGTCGGGCCGATCCAGATGGGATACACGCCGGCGTCGGCGGCGATCTCGGCGAGCTGCACGAGGCGGGCCCGGTCGATGGCCACGTCGTCGGAGATCAGCAGCACGATCGCGGGGATGGGCGACTTGGTGCCCTCGTCGGAACCCTTGCCGACCTCGCCGCCGCGTTCGAGCGCCGCATCCGTTTGCCCCATGGCGCCGCGACGCTTGGTCTTGGCCTGGGCGAGGCGGGCCTCGACGACGCCTTCGATGCCGGAGAGCACGGCACTGGCACTGGCGGCGCTGTCGGCGAGGTGGCTGCCCTCGAGCGGACTGTGCGGGGAGGAGGTGTGCGGCATCCACTTGAGCCACTCCAGCTCGCGCGACCAGCGCGGGGTGAGCAGCGACGCCACGACGAGTTCGGCCGGGGAGTGCAGCGCGGTGAGCTGCACGAGGATCGAGTTGATCGAGCCCATCGCCTGCACCGGCGAACCGGCGATGCCGAGCGCGCCGGAGTCGTAGAGGTTGTCGATCAGCGGCACACCGTCGAGGGTCTGGTTAGCCTCGACGACCTCGGTGAGCTTCTCCTGGAACTCGGGCAGCATGTCGCCGCGGCTGGAGTCCTTGATGGTGTTGCGGGAATTCATGGTGCCGATGCCCAGCCGCACGTTGAGGAACGACCAGTGCTCGGGCCGACGCGTCCAGAGCAGCGGGCCGCGGTTCATCGCGTGCTCGTGAGCCTCCTGCGTCGACGGGGATTCCTTGAGCCGCAGGTCGAACTCGGTGACCCGTTCCGTGGCCAGGCGTGCGGTGAGCACCTTGAGGCGGGATTCGAAGGTGGCGATGGCCTTGGCCAGCCGGCGCTTGTCGCGGGATTTGGTGGTGGCGAAGTTGCCGATCAGCATCACCGGGGAGAGCAGGCAGAAGAGCAGGCTGATTGGGCTCTTGGTGAACGCGAACATGGCGCCACCGAGCAGCAGCGGGGTGATCATCGCCAGCAGCGGGAACGGCTGCGGCTCTTTCTCCACCGGCACCTCCGGTGCGGTGAACTCCTGGCCGATGTAGCGCTTCTCCACCTTCGGCGAGCGGTTGAAGAAGATCGGGCCGGGCTTGGGCGCGGCCTCGGGGGCGGCGCCGGCGACCAGGCTGATCTCCACCTCGGAGTCGCCGAGCAGCAGGCGTTCGGTCTTGGCGATGCGCAGTCGGCCCACGATGCCGCCGTCGACGACCACACCGTTGGCGCTGCCGAGGTCGATGACCTCCACGGTCTCGCCGATCTCCAGGCGCGCGTGTTTCTTGGAGACCATGCTGTCGTTCAGCACGATGTCGCAGCCGGGGTCGCGGCCGAGCACGAGGCTGCCGGGTGCGAGCGGGAAGTCGGTGCCGGCATCCGGACCGGTGAGCACCCGCAGTTGCGCGACGGGCGGTTGGGTGAGCGTGGACGGTGCCTGGTAGAGCACGCCGGCGTCGGCCAGGCTCACGGATGCGCCGGAGCCGATCCAGGCCTCCCCCACCGGGCCGTCCGGCGGCAGGGTGAGCGGTGCGCTCTGCCCGGGCAACGTGGCGCGCAGGGTGAGGTACCGGTCGGCCGAGTGCACGGTCTGCGCATCCACCCGGCTGATGGTGCCGGCGATCTCGCTGATCGTGGCGGCGGCATCCGCGGTGACGATGATGTCGCTGGCGGCGCCGTTGGGGCGAACCAGGGTGAGCTTGAGGCGCATTCGGTCCCTATTTCAAGTTGCAGGCAGAGCTGTGCGGGGTGCGGTGGTGCGTCGGGTGCCGGGCGTTACTCGCCGCGGCGTTCCCAGGGCCAGAGGGGGCGGCCGTGTTCGCCGTAGTGCGAGGCGAGCAGGATCGAATAGCTGAGCGCCACGATGAACGCCAGCGCGCCCACGCTGAGCGCGAAGGGGCTGGCGAGCATGGACCAGGCGAAGATGAGCACGCCGAACGGGTCGCCGTTGCCGGCGGCCACGAGGATGGCGCCGGTGGCGATGAACAGGCCGTAAGCGGCGATGCCCGTGGCAACGGCAAACCCCACCACGACGCGTTGCTTGTCCGGTGGGGTGTTGACGCCGAGGAGGATCAGCATGAGCAGGACCAGCAGCACCGCGACGGCGGCCATGGTGGGGCCGACGAGCGGGCCGGCGGAGCGGTCAGCGATGACGTCGAGGTTGGTGGCCAGGCTGATCAGGCCGAAGCCGGCCACGAGCAGCGCGGCGTACAGCACCGTCGCGAAAACGGCGACGATGGTCGCGTACTTCTGATAATCGCGCATGTGCTCCCCCCGCACTGCCGGCGGTTAGGCCGGTCGTGCGAGCTGCGGTCCCTCGGCGAGCTGACGCTCGTACTCGGCCTTGGCGGCGGCATTCTTCGCGGTGACGCTGCGACCGCGGCGGGCGATCCAGGCGCCGAACCAGATCGGCACCTCGCGGGCCACGATGGCCGCGGCGATGGCGCCGGGGTTCAGCCACTGGGTGGTCACGAACCGGCCGGCCTCGGCGGGGGTGAGGTTCCACGCCTGCACGGCCAGCAGGGCGCCGCCGATGTAGGAGAAGTACACGACGACGGCCACGAGGAAGCCGCCGAGCACGTAGGCCCACCAGCCGGCGCGGTTGAGCACCGCCACCAGGAGGGCGAAGGC
The DNA here is from genome assembly GCF_001679725.1 of Cryobacterium arcticum. Taxonomy (NCBI): domain Bacteria; kingdom Bacillati; phylum Actinomycetota; class Actinomycetes; order Micrococcales; family Microbacteriaceae; genus Cryobacterium; species Cryobacterium arcticum. The sequence goes on from NZ_CP016282.1 coordinate 3,334,463, forward strand.
GAGGAAGAAGAAGATCACCGGAATGTAGAACACCGGCAGCACCAGGAAGTCGGTGAACCGGGCGGTGGCCTCGGCGACGGTGGGGGCGCTCGACGCGGAGATGACGAACGCGACGACGGCGTAGACCACGGCGAACACGGCGGTGGCGATCAGGCCGATGAGGATGCCCGCGGCGCGGTTGCCCGCGGTCTTGGGCGGCGTCGGAGCCGTGACGTACACCGGGGTGGGCGCGAACTGCTGGGTCGGCGTGTACTGCTCGGCGCTGGGCTGCTGGGCGCTCGGCTGCTGCACGAGCGGCTGGCCGGCCGCGGCGGGCGTGGGCACGTACGCGGGCGTGTAGTCCTTCTGCTGGGCGACGGCCTCGTCGCGAGCGACCTCGGCCGGGGTGGCCTCGGGCTCAGCGGTGAGGCGTTCGACCTTTTCGGTCGGCGCGTCGGAGTCGGCGGCGGTGTACGGGGCCGGCTCGTAGTCGATCGGCTCGCCGGGCACGTACGGGGCGGGCTCGGTCGCGGACGTCTCGGTCGCGGGCTCCACGTGGGGCTCGTTCACGGTCTCGTCGACGCTCTTGCTGGGGTCGGCCACGGTGGTGGGCTCTGGGGACTGGTCGTCATGGATGGGCGTGGTGGGCGCATCCGGGTTGTTGTTCTTGTTTCCCTCAGGGGGCGTCGTGTCGGTCATGCTGCACTCCTCGTGAGCCTCGTGGCCGTAGCTCTGTGCTGCAACTGTAGCAATCCGAGGTGCGAAGTCGACGGAAGCTCCGCGCGCGCGGCGGGGAAGTGACGCTGGACTTGGAGGCGTGAATGACGCCTGACCGGACTACCCGGCTGGCGTGGGTGCCTCAGCTGTTTGGGGCGTCACGAGCGCGTAGGTGAGGCCGGAGATGACCGCTGTCACTTCTCCCGTGCTCGCCTCCCCTTCGGGTACGTCCTTCGCCGTCGTGGTGAGTCCCGATACAAGAAAGAGACGCTGACCGGATTGGAGGCCATTGACGAAATTTAGGGTGTTTCCATATGGCCCGATCACCGTCACCGTCATCGCCAGAGACGCGAAGTTGTCTCCACTGATCTTCGCGTTCGTCACCGGAGGTACACCGGCCCTCGGCGCGACAGTATCAGTGGCGGTCGGGGCGGGCGTGGCGGGCGAGGTGGCCGAAACGGCGGAGGGGTCCACCACAGCGGCGGGGGCCTCAACGGAGGCGTACGGGGTGGCCTCCGCCACGGTGATGCCGTCCAGGCTTACCTGGGTGCTGGCGGCTAGAGCGTTGATCTGATCGATGAACTCGGGCATCATGCTTCCGTTGGGCACGGATGCGCTCAATGGTGCAAGCTCTGCTTTCAAGTCGCCGATTCCCGCGAAATCCTTCTTCAGCTGGTCGAGCACTGACGCCTGGCCCGCGTTCGACGCCTCTACGCTCATTCGTTGCGCGTTGGCCACGGCGGCCGCGGTGAGCTGCGGTTGGATTCCGAGCAATGCTCCTCCGACGAGTACTGCCACCATCACGATGATGGAGCCAATGGTCCACATCCGGTTCTTGTCCACGGTCACTTCTCCTCATCCGCGAAGCGATGTGCATACGCGGCGTCGTTCACGTGCATCGTGATTGTGGCTGTGTACACGCCACTCTCGGACCTGGTGACGGTGGCTGGGAGGGCATCCGCGTACCCGGGTAGCGTCGCCAATGAGTTCATCCAGGTCGGCACGTCTGGCAATGCCGAAGTCTTGGCCGTGAATGAGACGGTTGCGACGCGGTCCCCCTGCAGTGGTGCTGTCGACTGGGTGTACACGGCGAGCGGTGTGGCCGAATCGATAGCTACCGTGCTGATCGTCACGCTGGCGGGCAAGACCGCCTGCACGCCCTCTAGGTACTTCTTCCAGTCGATTTCGGTGGAAACCCCTACCTGCTGGGCCGCCGTCGCCAAGGCGACCTCGCCCTGCACGATCCTGACCTCGGCGTAGTCTGCCTGCTGTTTCGCGAGAACCACCGTGAGTGCCTGCTCAGTCTCAAGTTGGGACTGGGCGAGCATCGCCAGGGCGACCGACGCCCCCGTGGCTACGACGACGATCGCGATGGTTCCGATCACACCCAGCCCGAGGTGCCGACGGACGACTTTGGCCCTACGCTGCCGGTGCACTTCGGGCGGCAGCAGGTCGACCGCAGGCTCGCCTCCGATGACAAGCAGGTTGTTGTCTTTCGAGCGGCTCATGCTGCCCGCCCCAACGCCAAGCCCAGGGCAGCTGTAAACGCTGATGCATTGTGGCGTAAGTCCTCGAGCGTAAGCCCCTTTCCCAGAGCAATTGAGAGAAACGGGTCGGCCACCTCCACAGGAAGGCGGGTCATCTCAGCGAGGGCTTCTGGAAGCCCGCGGAGGTGGGCGCCGCCCCCGCTCAGGACAATCTGCTGGACAGTATCGATCGGGCGGGTGTTGACGAAGTAGCTGATGGTGTTGCGCAAGCTGGTTAGTTGCTCGCTCGCCACCTTGTAGATCACTTCGATTGATCTCTTGTCCTCGGCCGCAACGGTGCCTGTGGCCAGTCCCAGCCGTCGTTTAGTCTCCTCGGGGTGTTCTCCGCCCGTTTCAGCGGCAGCCTGCAAAGCCTGTGTGATGTCGTTGCCGCCCGTTGCGATGATTCGTACAAACTGCGGAACGCCGTCAATGGCAATGACAACGCTGGTGGTACTTCCACCGATGTCAATCAGGGCGACCGTGCCACCCACGCGCGGACGGGACAACAACACCCGGCTCAAAGCAAAAGGAATCAGGTCGACATCAACTGTCGTGAGGCCGGCAAGGTGGGTGCTTTCCACGTTTGCCATGACGGCTGACTTGACTGCCGCGATAAGCAGCCCCCTCACCATCGGTCCGTTCTCACCGTCGATTTCTGCAATCGGGTAGAAGTCGAGGAGCGCTTCAGCGACGGGGATGGGAAGCATCTCCTGGACCGCAAACGGCAAGGACTCCCGGATACGGGTGAGCGACATCTTGGGCACGCTGAGGTCGCGGGCGAGTACCCGCTGATTCCCCACGCCGAGCACTACGTTCTTGCTCTTGAACGAGCCCTCCGTCCACAACTGTCTGAGGGCGGCGGCGACCGTGTTGGGTTCGACGACTTCACCGTTGGTCACTGCCCCCTCGGGCAACGACACTTGGTGATAGCGCAGCAGGGTCGGCCGCGCCGTGCCCGGATCGGCCACCTCCACCCCCCGCAGAGTCGAGCTGCCCATGTCGATACCTACGACGCTGTGCGCCATGTGCCTGCTCCTTTGTTCACAATACTCATTGCTACGCCACTCCCAGTAAGGACAAATAGCCACTCCATATCGACGCCCCAAAAAAGACGCCAACCCAGGCCCCAACCAGCATCCAAGGACCGAAAGGGATACCGCTCTTGCGGTTCGCTCGGCGCGAGATTAGTAGTGCCAGGGCGAACGTTCCGCCGAGCAGGAACGCGGCAAAACCCCCGACTAGGAGTTGCCCCCAGCCCAAATAACCGAGAAAGAGGCCCAATAGACCGGCCAGCTTCACGTCGCCGAATCCCATGCCGCCGGGATACGACAGGGCCATGATGAGATAGGCGCCCCATAGAGCGCCCAGCCCAACGCCCGCCCGCAGCAAGGCATCAAAATCGCCACTCACCACGCAGGCCGTGCCAAGAAGGGCCAGTCCCACTACATACCCTGGCAGGACGATCGAATTGGGTAGCCGATGCACGTCAAGGTCAATGAGCCCCAGTGCGAGACTCACACAGGCAAGGTAGAGAAAGGCAACAAGCGTGAGTATCCCGACGAGCAGGCTCGCCTCCGTCCCGCTCAGCGCCCACGCAGTAATTGTTGCGAATGCGATTGCCGTGCCCAGTTCGACCAGCGGGTATCTCCTCGAGATGGCTGTCTTACATGCCCTACACCTCCCCCGGAGAAGAAGCCAAGACAGAACTGGCACATTGTCGACAGGCCTGATTGCCGAACCGCATTGTGGGCATGCGCTCGGAGGTGCGATCAGCGAGATCCCATTCGGCAGCCGGTAGACGACCACATTGAGAAACGACCCGAGAAGAAGTCCCAGCACGCCAAAGAGCACGATGAGGAGCCCGCTCAGACCAGCGTCAGCCACAGCGGTCACGGAATCACGCTCCCGTCGGCCTTGAAGGCTGTAGCAACATCGACGTACTGGGTCACGCCATAGGTAGTGGACGTTGGCGCCAGAAACTTAGGCGGCGCTGTCTCTTTCAGGCGCGTGTCGTAGTGATAGTTCTTCGTGTATCCGGTCGGGTTACTGCCCGATGTCCCTGCCGTACCGCGATAGGTCTGTGCGATTGCGCCGATGACAGTAAGCACGCCCCGCCGGCCGCCGAGTCCGGTGTCGTAGTTCTGCACCTGAAAGGTATGCCCGACTGACAAGATCGCGGCATCGATTTCGCGGTTTCCCGCGGGTGGCGCCCCGATGCTTGTCATCGGTGTGCAATCGTCACGGATCCCTCCGCTATACGAGCACGACGTCATGGGATTCCACACCCAGACTGCGTCCTGGCCGACAAGTCCCAACATGTCCGAAGCCGGGTCGACGTAGGTGATGTTACTGGTGGCATAGATGAACGTGTCGGCGGCGACCGTCACTGCCCCTTTGACTTGCCCTTGAACGAAAGCGTCACCCCGTTGGCACTGATAGGCCGGAAGCGCCGAGGTCGAGGTCGGCGGCACGACTTCACCGGTCAGCGGGTACTGAACCGTTCCGAATTTCCAGCCGGAGGTCGTACCGGATCCTGTGCACGAGAAGCCTGCCGGTGTACCCGTCCAGGAATTGGGATCGGTAGCGGCTGGAGGCACCGTCTGCACGAAAATGAGATTTTGATTTGGCACGGTCACCAGCGCCCCGGCGGTGGAATTCAGGTCGGCTAGGACTCCGCATTCGACGGGGTTCTGGCTGCCGATTCCTGTGGTGAGAGATGGCCGGGTGAACTTTGTCCATGGCGACACAACCCGCATTTGGCCGCTCGGTAGGAACGTAATCGTTGTCGGCCCGGTGTACATACACCCGGGGCGCGGAACGTCATCGGGTAGGTCCACTCGAGTCTCATTCGCCATTGCACCGTTCGTTGGCGGCAGGGTGAGGGGCGCGGAGTAGCTCGGTGCCGAGCCCACACCCCACGAGATCGGGTCTGAGCAGGTGTTCACGAACTTGGGGCTCAGTGTCGTGCTCGTCGAAACGCCCTCAGAAAAGTTCGAGCCGCAGATTCGAAGGCGGTCGTTGGAATGGACAGGGCCGTAGAAGAAGTCGTCAGTACCGAATTGAATCTCTGTGCAATGAGAGTTGTGCGGAGCGTAGGTAATCTGCGCTGTCGTACAGGTGGTGCTCCCGGTGATCTGCGGGTCGCTCAGTTCGTAGTCGGTGAAGTACAGAAAATCGATGAAGCCTTTCTGTTTAAGGTTGGCGACAATACTTCGAGTGACTTGGCCGACTTTTCCGGTCGATCGGATGCGCACGATGCCGGAGCTCGAATACTGAGAATTGTCGACCTCATAGCGGAAGGCAGCGCGGCCAGAAGTGCCGACAACCCCGCCCCATGTTCCCGAAACCCCAGTGCCGAAGGCTTCGTTCTCATCGCCGACGGCCGGCATGTCCACAGTCGCGGCGCTGCCCGTGGCAATCGTGAATGGCGCCGCCGGGTTTCCGAATCTTTGGTAAGTGCTATCGTTCGACAACCTGCTGCTGTACTCGTCGACACCCGCATACGCTGCCGAGAGGGCAGCGTTCCAGTCCTGGTCGTTGCGCGCCTTGACCATTCCTCGTGCCGAGAAGCTGAGCGCCATGGCCGCGAGCAGCAGCATGATGATGGAGAGTCCGACGACTGCAACCAGAGCTACGCCTTCGTCGTTTCCCCTCAATCGTGAGAGGAATCGGCTTCGTTGATCGGTCATGGGCGCACCACCAGGTTGGGAAGCGTGATGGTGTTCTCCACGAGAACCGGACCGGCGGACGGACCGCTCGTACCTTGCACGCGGACGGTGATTCGAATCGATCTGATCAGTGCCATGTCGGCATCTGACATGCTGCCGGTGGCCGGCGTTGCGATCGCGCCGCCGGCAAGGTTGAAATAGCTGAATAGTGGAGTCCCAGCCCCCGGAGCTATATAACGTGACCCTAGGTTGACACTCGAGTTGGCCGTAGTGGCGGGGGCCGCAAAGATCCAGGCCGCCCCTGATGCAGTCGCCGTCCACCGGCTCTCCACCAATGAACGCGTCGTCGCGTCGATCTCAAATTTCACGCGGGTCGGCTTCGATGGCAGGACTGTCACGCTCGCAGCGGCATTGACGTCCACGTTGCTGTAGAAGGTGACGCTCTCGCGGCCAGCCGCAACGAACGCCGGGCTCGGAGCCGATACACCGGCGACCTTGAGCGTAGTGGCGAATCTGAGTACTTGGCTGAGTTCGTTCGCCGCATTCGAGGCGACCCTGGTGCTTCCGTCCATGGACTGGCCCAACGACACTGACCTGGACATGCTTAGGTACAGCCCGGTCACCATCGCCATGATCAACCCGAGAAGCATCATGCTGACAAGGAGCTCAATGAGCGTAATACCCCGATCGGATTCGGCGGGCCGGGGCGCGTGCCTGATCCGCCTGAGTATCGCGGCTGGGTGGGCACTCATCGAGCGTCCAGTGCGAACAGGCCATCTGCTGGAGGGGACACAGACCGCCCAGTGGTGAGGAATGAAGTGATCCTAGAATTCGGAATCAACGTCAGCGTTCCGGTCGGGCTTGTACTGGTGTAAAGCTTCCACGAGCCGAAGGGCAAGGCGATTCGGACCGAACCCGAGGCTGACGGCACAATGCTGCCGAAGGAATAGGTCATCGTGGTCGTCGGGGATGACGCGCAAACGGGCTCGCCGGCAATGGGAACGTCGGGTTGTGAGACGGCCGTCAGGTAAGCGCTGGGCCCACCCGAAAGCACGACTGCCCCCATCGGAACGTAAATGTCAGCAGCCGCGCCTGGGTCAACTTGCCTAACCGGTTGCCGCACTCCGACCTTTGCCGGAGTCACCGTGGTATCCGGCGCCCAGGCCTCCGGGTCGACTGTCGGACACGCCGTCGCGGCGTATTTGCCGGCAATAGTCTGGTACCCAACCGGGTATGGATGCATCTTCACGCTGTTCGTGGGAGCCCGCATAACAAAGGCGCCGTAACTGTTGATGAAGCTGTAGTCGAGGTTCGTTGGGATCTTTGGCAGCGGCGTGGGTACGTTGAAGGCGGGGTGAACGTTGTAAGTGGCGGCCGCGTCGTACTGGAACGAGTAAGAGGTGGAGGATCCAGCCGCTACCGGTAGCGTGATCGCTGGATTGGCCGCCTGGGTGGAATCGACCATGCCCGTTCCCGTGAGCTTCACAGTGTAATCGTCCGGCGAGGCCTGGAGCACGAAACTACAGCCGTCGGCGTCTGTCGGCGTGGTAACCAAGGATCCCGTCGGGGAAACTGCGGTGAAGGTCACGCCTGGCTTGCCGAGTCCGCGGGAATCCTTCACCGAGATAAGCAGTGTGCCCTTGGCAGGATCGTTGATGCGGGAGCTGGGAGCTAGCAGCGTGTCACTGGTAACGGGATCCGCCGACCGCATCTTGGGCCAAGACACCGTGATCGTGATCCGCTTGTATTGCAGTGCACCGCCACCCGTTCCGCACGTTGTCGAGGAGCCGGCCGGCGTAACCCAGGCCGTGATGCGGGTCACCGTATAGGTTTCCGCTGCAGCGGTGGTGACGGTATGCGCCGCTACGTCAAGCACCGCGAAGGGGTCACCGATCGCACGAGCGCTATCGATCTCTGAAGCGGCTATACCAGCCGCGATTTCACGGGACTTGTTGTCTCTGGCTATTGTCAACGTGGAGATCATGGCGTAGCCGATGCCCAACGCGATGATCGAGAAGATCATCATGGCGACCATGATCTCGATGAGAGAGATCCCATCGTCGGCGTGTACGGAGCGCGTTCGTCCGGCATTCTGCATGCTGTGCACGCTGGCTCTCCTCCCGAATGGAACACTGCGACTGTGACCGAAGCTGCGCGGTTCTGCGCTGAATCGCAATCCATAAGGACCGGGTGGGGCGCCTTTGTGACGGCACCCCACCCGGATTGGCTAGATGGTTACGGGCACGTGGCAGCCGCTGGCGTGACTACTGGAGAGGTGGTCCCTGTGACCTTGACCCAGTGGCCGTTGGTCGCCTGCCCGATTATGCAGAAAGCGGTAGGGGGAGTACCACCGGAGGTGCTCAGGACTGGCGCAGTCGTGTAGTTTGTCGCGTTAGGCACAATGGTGCCGGCGATGGCTGCGAGGTTAGCCGGGAGGGCTTGTGTCGTCGAGGTGGTTTGGAAGGCGATGGCTGCCGTCTTCATGCTGTCGAATTCAGCCGTGACAGCGGAATCCTTCGCGCTGCTCTGCACGCCCAGATAGACCGGGACCGCGATGGCGGCGAGGATTCCGATAATGATCACCACAACCAGAAGCTCGATCAGAGTGAAACCCTTCTGGTTTTCGTCAGGGTTGGTTCGGCGGCGGTTGAGGGCGGCGAGGCTGCGAGAGAGCACGGTATTCCATTCGGATAGATGACAGTGAACTAGCGGTCGGACCCGCTCGGGCTCTCATGTTATTTGCAGGACATTCTCAGCCACGACCCAACTAAGAGGGGTATTTTATGCTGGCCAGCCCCCAATTCTGGGGGTCCAGAGCGGGCCACCGGCTACTACTTGATCGTTCCTGCGATGCTGAAAATCGGCATGTAGAGCGCAATCACCATTCCTCCGATCACGACACCGAGGAACGCGATCATCAACGGCTCTATTGCGGCCGTGAGTTGCTCAGTCGACGACTCCACCTCCTGGTCGTAAAAGTCAGCGATCTTCGTCAACATCGTTTCGAGCGAACCGGCGTCTTCACCCACCGCGATCATCTGAGTGACCATTGGTGGAAAGACGGGTTGCGAAAGGAGGGGCGCGGCGATCGACTGCCCCTGGCGCACCGATTCCGCCACCTTGACGAGGGCGCTCTCGATTACCCAGTTTCCCGAGGTCTCACCCACGATCTTCAGCGCTTGCAGAATGGGGACACCTGCACCGATCATGTTGGCGAAGTTGCGGCTGAATCGCGCCACAGCGATCTTTCTAAGCAGGCTGCCGAAGACCGGAATTTTCAGCTTTATCGGGTCGAGGGACATGCGAACGCGCTCGGTGTTCTTGTTCTTGCTCCACCAGACGCTGAAGACCACCACGACGACGACGAGGACAGGCACTACATAGATCATTGATTTCGACACGCTGACGAGAATCTGAGTCGGCAATGGGAGAGAGCTGCCCAGCCCTTTGAACATATCGTCGAAGATGGGGACGATGAAGATCAACATGATCAGAACGGATACGAGCGACATAACCAAAACGATCACGGGGTAGGTCAGGGCAGACTTGATCGTGCCGCGAAGTTTGACTTCCTTTTCGAAGTTGACCGCGATGGATTCCAACGCTCGATCCAGGAACCCACCGGTCTCACCGGCGCGAACCATGTTGATCATGATCGGCGGGAAGGACTCGCTGTGTTTGGCGAACGACTCGGAGATCGAGACCCCGGTCTCGACATCGTCGCGCACCTGGGCGAGAATTCTCGCCAGCGGCTTGCTCTCGGTCTGCTCGGCCAGGATGTTGAGGGTGCGCAGCAGCGACAGGCCGGAGCCGATCATGGTGGCCATCTGCCGGCTCATGATGGCCAGGTCCTTGAGACCGACTCCGCGGCTGAAGCCCGGGATCGTGATCTCGCGGTTGAGGCCGGTGCCCTCGGTCGACTCCGTGATGGAGATCGGCGAGATGCCCATGGTGCTGAGGCGGGTCGCAACGGCCCCCTCGCTCGGCGCATCCAGCTTGCCCTTGACCGTCTTGCCCTTGCTATCGCGGCCCGTGTAGACCCACGGCTGAACGGCTGACATCAACGCTGCGGAATGGAGTAGGTGTCGCCGTAGTCGACGCCACCGCTGCCCATGTTGTTCGACGGCGCATCCGTGGGAGACTCGGCGCGCTTGATGAGCTGGGTGAGACTCTCGGTGTCGTGCGCCTTATCCATCGCGGCCTGACGGGTGATCTGGCCGGAGTCGACGAGGTCGGCGAGGTGCTGGTCCATGGTGTGCATGCCCTCCGCACTGCCGGCCTGCATCATCGAGGTGATCTGGTGCGTCTTGCCCTCACGGATGAGGTTGGCGATGGCCGGCGTGGTGACCAAGATCTCGGTGGCCACGACGCGGCCCTTGTCGTTCGCCTTCTTGACCAGGGTCTGGCAGACCACACCGCGCAGGGTCGCTGCGAGCTGGGTGCGGATCTGGCCCTGCTGGTGCGGCGGGAAGACGTCGATCATGCGGTCGATGGTCTGGGCGGCGTCCTGGGTGTGCAGGGTGGCGAAGACGAGGTGGCCGGTCTCGGCCGCGGTCAGGGCCACGGAGATCGTCTCCAGGTCGCGGAGCTCGCCGATCAGGATGATGTCCGGGTCCTGGCGCAGCACGTGCTTGAGGGCGGCGGCGAAGCTGTGGGTGTCGTGGCCGACCTCCCGCTGGTTGACCAGCGACTTCTTGTGCTTGTGCAGAAACTCGATCGGGTCTTCCACGGTGACGATGTGGTCGGGCCGAGTGCTGTTGGCCAGATCGACCATGGCAGCCAGGGTGGTGGACTTGCCCGATCCGGTGGGGCCCGTGACCAGCACAAGACCACGCGGCAGCAGCGAGAAGCGGCCGACGGACTCGGGAACGCCGAGCTGCCGGAGCGGCTTGATCTCCCGCGGGATGAGGCGGAACGCCGCTCCGATGGAGTTGCGCTGGTGGTAGAAGTTCACCCGGAACCGGGCTCCGGCGGCGGTGTACGCGAAGTCGAGTTCGCGCTCCTCGTCGAAGCGCACCCGGTCACCGATCGAGATGATGCTGTACAGGGCCGCGTTGACCTTCTCCGGCATCCACACCGGCAACCCCTCGATGGGGCGCAGGGCGCCGTCCATGCGCATGGTCGGCGGAGCCCCCACCGTGATGTGCAGGTCCGAGGCCTCCATCTCCAGCACCAGGGTGAGGGCGTCGATGAGATCGGCGTCGGCCTGTCGGCCGTCGGGTCCGAAGTGCGGCGGGGCGGGAGTGCGCACCGCCGCGGCGGTCTCGGGCGCCTGCACCGGGATGGCGGCGCGCCGGCCGGTCGGCAGGTGCCGGGAGCCGGGCGCGTAGACGCGTTCCTCGGCCGTGGTGCTGAATTGGGGCGTGATCGGCACTGTGGCCGGCTCGGGATCGGAACTGGGCTCCGGGAGGCGCTCCAGCGCCGGCGGCCAGGTGGGCTCCGGGGCGTGGACCAGCGCCGGCGGCCAGGCCGGTTCGGGCAGCACTGCGGTTGCCGGCTGGTGGTCGGCAGGGGTGATCGGCGGTTGGTACGCGGGCGGCGCGGGTGCCGTGCCCAGCACCAGGGCGTCGAAGGGCACCGTCGGAGGATTCTCCCGGGCGCTGCGGGCGGGAGGAAGGTCGGTGGCGGCGGTGCCCGACGGCGGCGCATCCGTCACAGCCTGGTCGCCGGCGGCCGTAGCTGCCGCTTCGTCGTCGGCGGCGATCGCGTCCCACCACGACACATTCGCGCCGGGTTCGATGGGCGGAATCTCGTAAATTGGCTTGTCCATGCTGTTCTCCTTCGGCATGCGCGAGCGCTATGCGACGACTCGTAGAATCTCTTCGATTGAGGTCAGGCCCATCCGGACCTTCTCCCACCCGTCTTCGCGGAGGGTGATCATGCCTTCCGCCCGGGCGGCCCGGCCGATGTCCGCGCTCGAGGCGCGGTCCACAGCGAGACGCTCAATGGTTTCGGACACCGTCATGACCTCGTGCACAGCGATGCGCCCGCGGTAGCCGGTCTTCGAACAGTTCTGGCACCCGATCGGTTGATAGAGCACGGGCGGCGGCCGTGTCGGGTCGACCCCGAAGTGCAGGGCGGCGAGGTGCTCCGGTGTGTGCTCGACGGGCTGCTTGCAACGGTCGCACAAGCGGCGGGCGAGCCGTTGGGCAACCACGCAGTCGAGCGCGGAGCCCACCAGGAAGGGTTCGATGCCCATCTCGGTGAGCCGGGTGATGGCGCTCGGGGCGTCGTTCGTGTGCAGGGTTGACAGCACGAGGTGGCCGGTGAGCGAGGCCTCGATGGCGATCTGCGCGGTCTCGTGGTCGCGGATCTCACCCAGCAGCACCACATCCGGGTCGCTGCGCAGAATCGAGCGCAGCGCGCTGGCGAAGGTGAGGCCGGCCTTGACGTTCACCTGCACCTGGTTGATGTCTTTCATGCGGTACTCCACCGGGTCTTCGACCGTGATCACGTTGATCTCGGGCCGCGCCACGGAGTGGAGGGTGGTGTACAGCGTGGTGGACTTGCCGGACCCGGTGGGGCCGGTGACCAGGATCATGCCGTACGGCTTGGTGTACGACTTCTGGTACGCCGCGTAATTGTGGTCGAGCAGGTTGAGGTCGTGCAGGCTCATGGTGGTGCTGGAGTTGTCGAGGATTCGCATGACGATCTTCTCGCCCCAGACCGTGGGGAGGGTCGCCACGCGCAGGTCGATCTGACGGCCGGCGTGACTGACCGACATGCGGCCATCCTTCGGTTTGCGTCGCTCGGCGATATCGATATCGCTCATGATCTTGAGCCTGGAGATCACACCGTTCTGGATGCTCTTGGGCGCCTGCTGCATCTCGTGCAGCACGCCGTCGATGCGGTAACGCACCCGCAGGCTGTGCTCACCGGGCTCGATGTGAATATCGGATGCCTTGTCCTGGATGGCCTGGCTCACCAGCAGGTTCACGAACCGCACGATGGGCGCGTCGTCGTCCTGCGAGTCGGACACCCCGAACGCCGTGCTCTCGACGGGGGCCTGCTCCTCCTCCATGGTGGTGGTGAGGTTGCTCAGCTCGTCGTCGGCCCGGTGATAGCGGGCGATGGCGGCGAGCAGGTCATTGCGCTCCGCGACCACGGGGATGATGCGCATGTGCGCGGCCTCGCGCACGTCGTCGATCGCGAAGACGTTGCCCGGGTCGACCATCGCGACGACGAGGCGTCCGGCCTCGATGGTGATCGGCAGTACCAGGTGGCGTTTGGACATCGCGGCGGTGACGAGCGAAACGGCCAGGCGGTCGACCGGGTACTCCATGAGCTCCACAAACGGGAGACCGGCCTGATCGGCCTTCGCCTTCGCGAACTGGATCTCCGTGATGACGCCGGAGTCGACCAGCGCGCGGACCGCGGCTTCGTCGGCGGGGTCGCCCGCCATGAGCTTGTCGAGGTGCTCGATCGGCAACAGGCCGTGCAGGATCAGGATTTCCGTCAGGGTGGCCATACGACCCTCCCCCTAACGAACGTGCTGCTGCGAAAAGCTCGAGATGAGTGGCCGAGTCGGCCGACCGTGCCCGAGGTGTCTCTGGTGACAGCTCACGTTATCGCCGCCCGTCGCGCCCCCGACAGTCCCGCAACAGGGGGTGGTTGGGGCGCGCCAGCGGTGGGTACACCCCTGGGCCCGCCCGCGTCCGCACTCGGTGGTCGAGCTTGTCGAGGCCCCGCACGTCGCTCTTCGGACTCGCGCGCGTGAACGAACGGCCTACGAACGGATGACGCGCTGAGCGCGCACGTCACCAGGTCTCGACAAGCTCGACCGACGTGGGGGCACGACCCGCGCGCACGTCACCAGGTCTCGACAAGCTCGACCGATGTGGGGGCACGACCCGCGCGCACGTCACCAGGTCTCGACAAGCTCGACCGACCTGGGGGGCGACCCACAGGCACGTCACCGGGTCTCGACAAGCTCGACCGACGTGGGGGGGCAAGACCCGCGCGCACGTCACCGGGTCTCGACAAGCTCGACCGACGTGGGGGGCGACCCACAGGCACGTCACCGGGTCTCGACTAGCTCGACCGACGTGGGGGCACGACCCACGGGGACGTCACCGGGTCTCGACTAGCTCGACCGACGTCGGGGCGGGGGTACCAGGTCAGGTGCCGGCCCAGAGGGTGTTGATGATGTCGTGGGTGTAGCCGTCGGGGCCGGCGTTCGTGTAGCGGGTGGCGAGCCAGACGCCGCCGCGGAGGAAGTGCGACTCCCCCACCAGCAGCCCTCCGGTCTCGCTCTCGGTGAGGCAGCGCAGCCCGCCGAGCTCCTCGTAGCATCCGTAACCCAGCTCGGCCAGCCGTTCGGTGACGGTTGTGGTCTGCTCCGGGCTCAGCCACACCACGCTCGTGTCGACGCCGCTGCCCGATGGCCCGGCCGGGCTGGCCCACCGGCAGGTGAGGTGCTCGGAGGAGGTGATCACGGCCACCAGCTCTGGGTCGTAGGCGCCGTCGCCCACGTCGGCGCCGGGTTGGGTGGTCCACTTGGGGTTGAGCACGAGGTCGCCGAACGCCTGCTTCATGGCGGGGCTGTAGATTTCGGCGCAGGAGCTCGGCTGCGGCGTGCCCGGCGCGACGACGGCGGTGGGTGAGGTGACGGGCTCGGGGGCGGGCGACTCCGTCGGGGCGGGCCGGGCACCCGCGTCAAGACCGGGGGTGTTCGCCGGCCGTGGCAGGTTGACTACGTAGATCGCCGCGAACACGACGAACACCGTGACGATGCCGCCCAGGATGAGCAGCACCCAGGTTCGGCCCGGGGTGATGGTGGGCGTTGCGTGCGACGGCATCCGGCCTCCCTGTGCGCCTCGCGGAGGATTTTGCGCACAGCATAGCCCGGCCGGGGCAGAGGAGGCTGGTGGTTAGGCGCCGGCCCAGATCGTGCTGACCATGTCGAGGGTGTAGCCATCCGGTCCGGTGCTCACGTAATGCGTGGCCAGCCAGATGCCGTCGCGCAGAAAGTGCGACTCGCCCGCGTAACCATCGGCGTCCTTGGCGGTTTCGATGACACAGCGGATGCCGCCAGCCTCTTCGTAGCAGTTCTGGCCGAGGGCGTTGAGCCGCTGGTGCACCGCCTCGGACTGCGCGGCGGTTACGAACACCACGTTGGTGGTGAGACCGCTGCCGGACCCGCCCTCCTCAGCACCCCAGACGCAGGTGAGGTGCTCGGCGCCCTCGATGACCGTGGTGAGCTGTGCATCCGTGGTGCCCACCTGGGCGGGCAGGGCAGGGTCAGTGGCCCACTCGGGGTTGAGGGTGCGGGTTTGACTGAAGGTCGACAGCATGCCGGGGCTGTAGATCGACTCGCAGGTGGTGGGATGCGGGCCGGCCGGCGCGCTGGGTGTGGGAGTGGCGCTGGCCACGGCGAGCGGCTCGGCCGAGGTGGTGGGGGTGGGGCGGGTGTCCTCCGCCGCGTTACCGCCGGGGGTGCCGGCCCCGCCGCGCCAGACCACGAGCACCACGATGAGCACCACCACCAGCAGTACCCCCACCGCGCCCAGCGCGAACCAAAGCGGACGCCGGGACGGCGACCCGGTCGGCAACGTTGCAGCACCCATGCGGTGATCCCCCTCGAAGAATTTCCCCCAGCCTAGCGGCCGAGCTGGACTGCCCAGGTTGCCCTCGCCCCAGCTCTCGGGAGGCATGGGAGGTAGCGGAAGGTAGGGGCGCGTGCGCCCGGGTGGGAGGCGGGCGAGCGGATGCGATTGCGCGATGGTGCGGCGTGGAGCATTATGTCTCTGAGCCGCCGTGTGTTCATGACTCCTAGTTGCGCGACCTAGTCCGCACTGTCTGTCCCACGGCGGTTCGTCACGTTCACGGCGTGGTTGCGAGGTCTCGACAAGCTCGACCGACGATCGGGAGCGGACCGCAGGACGGTGCGGGGTCTCGACAAGCTCGACCGACGATCGGGGACGGACGGCAGGACGGGTTGCGGGGCCTCGACAGGCTCGACCGACGAATTGGGAACGGCACGCAGGTCGGGGCGCGCGGTCTCGACGAGCTCGACCGACGAGAACACAGTCGAGCGGCGGGCATCCGCGGGTTAACGGGGAATGGCCCCCTGCCGAAGCAGGGGGCCATCCGGGAATCAACCTCGGTTAGTTGTACGTACCGGGGGTGAAGTCGTCCGACGAGAAGCTGTCGAAGTCGACGAAGCTCAGGTCACCCTCGGTGAACGCTGCATCATCGGTGAAGATGCGGTTCGGGTAACGCTCAGCCTTGGCTTCATCCGTTGCCTCGACGTTGACGTCGCGGTAGCGGGGAAGACCGGTACCGGCCGGGATCAACTTACCGATGATCACGTTCTCCTTGAGGCCCATCAGCGGGTCGCTCTTGCCTTCCATGGCCGCCTGGGTCAGAACCCGGGTGGTCTCCTGGAAGGAAGCGGCCGACAGCCAGGACTCGGTTGCCAGCGAAGCCTTGGTGATACCCATGACTTCCTGACGAGCCGAAGCCGTCTTCTTGCCCTCGGTGAGCGCGGTGCGGTTGAGTTCGTTGTACTTCAACCGGTCAACGAGCTCGCCCGGCAGCAGGCCGGTGTCGCCGTGCTCCACAACAGTCACCTTGCGAAGCATCTGACGAACGATGACCTCGATGTGCTTGTCGTGAATCGGCACGCCCTGCGAACGGTAGACATCCTGCACGCCACCGACGAGGTGCTTCTGCACCGCGCGGACACCCTTGACTCGAAGAACTTCCTTCGGGTCGACGGCGCCGATGATGATCTGCGTGCCGAGCTCCACGTGCTGGCCATCCTCAACGAGGAGGGTCGCACGCTTGAGCACCGGGTAGGCGATAGCTTCGTCACCGTTGTCGGGGGTCAGGATCACCTTGCGGCTACGATCCGTGTCCTCGATGGTGATGCGGCCAGCAACGTCGACGATCGGCGATGCGCCCTTGGGGGTACGCGCCTCGAAGAGCTCCTGCACCCGGGGCAGACCCTGGGTGATGTCGTCTGCGGATGCGGAACCACCGGTGTGGAAGGTACGCATGGTCAGCTGCGTGCCGGGCTCACCGATCGACTGTGCGGCGATGATGCCGACGGCCTCTCCGATGTCCACGAGCAGGCCGGTAGCGAGCGAACGGCCGTAGCAGACCGCACACACACCGACAGCAGACTCGCAGGTCAGCACCGAGCGCACCTTGATGTTCTCGACGCCGGCCAGAACCAGCTTCTCGATCATCACGTCACCGACGTCGTCTCCGGCGTCAGCAACGACCTCGCCCTTGGCGTTGACCGCGGGGGCGGCCAGGCTGCGAGCGTAAACCGCGTTCTCCACGTTGGGGTGACGCGAGAGGTTACCCGCGGCATCCTTCGTGGCGATCGGCAGGTCGAGACCCTTGGTCGTGCCGCAGTCGTCTTCGCGGATGATGACATCCTGCGAGACGTCGACGAGACGACGCGTGAGGTACCCGGAGTCTGCGGTACGCAGAGCGGTGTCGGCCAGACCCTTACGAGCACCGTGAGTAGCAATGAAGTACTCGGCGACGGACAGGCCTTCGCGGTAGCTCGAGATAATCGGGCGAGGGATGATCTCACCCTTCGGGTTGTTAACCAGACCACGCATACCGGCGATGTTTCGCACCTGCAGCCAGTTACCACGAGCACCAGAGGTGACCATCCGGTTGATCGTGTTGTCAGCCGGGAAGTTCGCCTGCATGGCCGCGGCGACGTCTTCGGTCGCCTTGGTCCAGATCTGGATGAGCTCCTGACGACGCTCGAGGTCGGTCGTGAGACCCTTCTCGAACTGCGTCTGAACCTTCGCGGCCATCTTCTCGTACGTGCCGACGATCTCCTTCTTGTTCGGAGGCGTCAGGATGTCGCTGAGCGCGACGGTCACACCGGAACGGGTGGCCCAGTAGAAGCCGGCGTCCTTGATGCGGTCGAGCGTTGCCGCTACTTCCACCTTCGGGTACCGCTCTGCCAGGTCGTTCACGATGGCCGAGAGGGTGCCCTTGTCGGCAACCTTCTCGAAGTACGGGTAGTCAGCCGGCAGCGCCTCGTTGAAGATGGCGCGGCCCAGCGTGGTGTTCACCAGGACGGTGCCGACAGCCTGACCATCGACCAGCTCGACACCTTCGGGCTGAGTGCCCTCGGTGAAGTACAGGTCGGTGATGCGGATGCGCACCTTGGCGTTGAGGTCGAGCGACTTCTGGTCGTGGGCCAGGATGGCCTCCGAGACAGAGGTGAACGCGCGGCCTTCGCCGGTGACGCCTTCCTTGAGCGTGGTCAGGTGGTGCAGACCGATGATCATGTCCTGTGTGGGCAGGGTCACCGGACGACCGTCGGACGGCTTCAGGATGTTGTTCGAGGCGAGCATCAGGATGCGCGCTTCGGCCTGGGCCTCCATCGACAGCGGCAGGTGCACAGCCATCTGGTCACCGTCGAAGTCGGCGTTGAACGCCGCACAGACGAGGGGGTGCAGCTGGATGGCCTTACCCTCCACGAGCTGAGGTTCGAAGGCCTGGATACCGAGGCGGTGCAGCGTGGGTGCACGGTTCAGCAGAACCGGGCGCTCACGGATGATCTCCTCGAGCACGTCCCAAACCTGCGGGCGGCTCCGCTCGACCATGCGCTTGGCGGCCTTGATGTTCTGAGCGTGGCTCAGGTCGATCAGGCGCTTGATCACGAACGGCTTGAAGAGCTCCAGAGCCATCTGCTTGGGCAGACCACACTGGTGCAGCTTCAGCTGCGGGCCGACGATGATGACCGAACGGCCAGAGTAGTCAACGCGCTTACCGAGCAGGTTCTGACGGAATCGACCCTGCTTACCCTTGAGCATGTCGCTCAGGGACTTGAGGGCGCGGTTACCGGTACCCGTGACCGGGCGGCCACGACGACCGTTGTCGAACAGCGCGTCAACGGCCTCCTGCAGCATCCGCTTCTCGTTGTTCACGATGATCTCGGGGGCACCGAGGTCAAGCAGACGACGCAGACGGTTGTTGCGGTTGATCACACGACGGTAGAGGTCGTTGAGGTCGCTGGTCGCGAAGCGGCCACCGTCGAGCTGCACCATCGGGCGCAGTTCCGGCGGGATGACCGGCACGACGTCGAGCACCATCGCGGCCGGCGAGTTGCCGGTCATGATGAAGGCGTTGACGACGCGCAGACGCTTGATGGCGCGGATCTTCTTCTGACCCTTGCCCTCGGCGATCTGCAGGTGCAGGTTTTCGCTCTCGGTGACCAGGTCGAACGCCTCAAGGCGCTTCTTGATGGCCTCGGCGCCCATGTAGGCCTCGAAGTACATGCCGAAGCGGTCCTGGAGCTCGTGGAAGACGGAGTCTTCCGGCTTCAGGTCGCCGACCTTGAGGGTGCGGAAGTCTTCCCACACACGCTCGAGGTGAGCGATCTGCTCGTCGGCCGACTTACGGACCTGGGACATCTCCTTCTCGGCGGCGTCCTTGGTGCGCTTCTTCTGGTCGCTCTTGGCGCCTTCGGCCTCCAGTGCTGCGAGGTCGGTTTCGAGGCGCTGCAGGCGGTCGGCGATGCGGGAGTCGCGTGAACCTTCGAGGGTCTTGATCTCGAGGCGCAGTTCGTTCTCCAGCCCAGGCATGTCCTGGTGGCGACCGTCTTCGTCGACCTCGATGACCATGTAGGCAGCGAAGTAGATGACCTTTTCGAGGTCCTTCGGAGCCATGTCCAGCAGGTAACCGAGACGCGAGGGCACACCCTTGAAGTACCAGATGTGCGTGACGGGGGCGGCGAGCTCGATGTGGCCCATGCGCTCACGGCGCACAGACGACTTCGTGACCTCTACGCCACAGCGCTCACAGACGATGCCTTTGAAGCGCACTCGCTTGTACTTGCCGCACGAGCACTCCCAGTCGCGGGACGGTCCGAAGATCTGCTCTCCGAAGAGGCCATCCTTTTCGGGCTTGAGCGTGCGGTAGTTGATGGTTTCGGGCTTCTTGACCTCACCGTGCGACCAACGACGGATGTCGTCAGCGGTGGCCAGGCCAATGCGAAGCTCGTCAAATGTTGTTACGTCGAGCAATTTCTCTCCTTGGAAAGTTTTCGAGTATTCGTCAGTGGCCAGGCTTAGATGTCGTCGATTGACGACGACTCAAACCGGGTGGAAATGTTGATGCCCAGCTCCTCCGCTGCGCGGAAGACCTCGTCATCCGTGTCGCGCAGGCTGACTGCGGTTCCATCGGCCGAGAGCACCTCGACGTTCAGGCACAGCGACTGCATTTCCTTGATCAGAACCTTGAAGCTCTCGGGGATACCGGGTTCCTGAATGTTCTCGCCCTTGACGATGGCTTCGTACACCTTGACGCGGCCGAGGATGTCGTCCGACTTAATGGTCAGGAGTTCCTGCAGGGCGTAAGCGGCTCCATATGCTTCGAGCGCCCACACCTCCATCTCACCGAAACGCTGTCCACCGAACTGCGCCTTACCACCCAGCGGCTGCTGCGTGATCATGGAGTACGGGCCCGTCGAACGTGCGTGGATCTTGTCGTCGACGAGGTGGTGCAGCTTCAGGATGTACATGTATCCGACCGCGATGGGCATCGGGTACGGCTCGCCGGAGCGACCGTCGAACAGCTGCGTCTTTCCGGTGGAGTCGATCAGGCGGTCGCCGTCGCGAGTCAGAGTCGTCGAGTCCAGCAGACCGGCGATTTCCTCCTCGAGCGCACCGTCGAACACCGGGGTCGCGACCTTGGTGTTCGGTGCGGCGCTGTGCGCGGCCTCGGGCAGACGGCCGGCCCACTTGGGCTTGCCCTCAACCTGCCAGCCCTGCTTGGCGATCCACCCGAGGTGGGTCTCCAGGACCTGGCCGAAGTTCATTCGACCGGGGATGCCCAGCGGGTTCAGGATGATGTCGACCGGGGTTCCGTCGGCGAGGAACGGCATGTCCTCGACCGGCAGGATCTTGGAGATGACACCCTTATTGCCGTGACGACCGGCGAGCTTGTCACCCTCGGTGATCTTGCGCTTCTGGGCGATGAAGACCACAACGCGCTGGTTGACGCCCGAGCCGAGCTCGTCGTCGCCATCCTGCGAGTCGAAGACCTTGACACCGATGATGGTGCCACGCTCACCGTGGGGAACCTTCAGCGAGGTGTCGCGAACTTCGCGGCTCTTCTCGTTGAAGATCGCGCGCAGCAGGCGCTCCTCGGCGGAAAGCTCGGTCTCGCCCTTCGGCGTGACCTTGCCCACGAGGATGTCGCCGGGGCGAACCTCGGCACCGATGCGGATGATGCCGCGCTCGTCCAGGTCTGCGAGCAGATCCGGGGAGACGTTCGGCAGGTCGCGGGTGATCTCTTCCTTGCCCAGCTTGGTGTCGCGCGCGTCAACTTCGTACTCTTCGATGTGAATCGAGGAGAGAACGTCGTCCTTCACCAGGTTCTGGCTCAGGATGATGGCGTCCTCGAAGTTGTGACCCTCCCATGACATGAATGCCACGAGGAGGTTCTTACCGAGTGCGAGCTCGCCCTGGTCGGTAGCGGGACCATCGGCGATGACCTCGCCGGCCTCGATACGGTCGCCGGCGTTGACGATGACGCGGTGGTTGTAGCTGGTGCCCTGGTTGGAGCGGCTGAACTTGCGCAGGTAGTAGTCCTGCGTTCCACCCTCGTCGAGCTGGATGGTGACGACGTCAGCCGACACCTCCATGACCACACCGGACTTCTGTGCGGTGAGCACGTCGCCGGCGTCGATGGCCGCGAAGCCCTCCATACCGGTTCCGACCAGCGGGCTGTCGCTGAGCAGCAGCGGCACAGCCTGACGCTGCATGTTGGCACCCATGAGTGCACGGTTAGCATCGTCGTGCTCAAGGAAGGGGATGAGCGAGGTCGCGACGGAGACCATCTGGCGCGGCGAGACATCCATGTAGCCGATGTCTTCTGCGGGGAAGAGGTCAACCTCTCCACCCTTCTTACGGGCCAGAACGCGGCCCTCAGCGAAGCGGGCAGCCTTGGTCAGCGGGGCGTTGGCCTGCGCGACGATGTACTCGTCTTCCTCACTTGCGGTGAGGTAGTCGATCGTCGTGGAGACGACACCGTCGATGACACGACGGTACGGGGTTTCGATGAAACCGAAAGCGTTGATCCGCGCGAACGAGGCGAGCGAACCGATCAGGCCGATGTTCGGGCCTTCCGGGGTTTCAATCGGGCACATGCGGCCGTAGTGGGACGGGTGAACGTCTCGCACCTCGACGCCGGCGCGGTCACGGGATAGACCACCCGGGCCCAGCGCGGACAGGCGACGCTTGTGCGTCAGTCCGGCGAGCGGGTTGTTCTGGTCCATGAACTGCGACAGCTGAGACGTACCGAAGAACTCCTTGATCGCGGCGACGACGGGGCGCACGTTGATCAGGGTCTGCGGGGTGATCGCTTCGATGTCCTGCGTGGTCATGCGCTCGCGAACGACGCGCTCCATGCGGGACAGGCCGGTGCGAACCTGGTTCTGGATGAGCTCGCCGACGGCGCGGATACGACGGTTACCGAAGTGGTCGATGTCGTCGATGTCGATGCGGATGTCGGTCTCGACGCCGTCGCGCGTGCCGCGGATCGTGGTCTGGTTGTCGTGCAGCGCAACCAGGTACTTGATCGTGGCCAGGATGTCCTGGAGCGTGAGGACGGAGTCGCTCAGCGGCGCCTCGAGGCCCAGCTTGCGGTTGATCTTGTAACGACCAACCTTGGCCAGGTCGTAGCGCTTGGAGTTGAAGAAGAAGTTGTCGAGCAGCGCACGCGCGGCCTCGGCAGCAACCTGTTCGCCCGGACGCAGCTTGCGGTAGATGTCCTTGAGGGCTTCTTCCTTGGTAAGGATGTTGTCCTTCTCAAGGGTGAGCTCGATGGACGCGAAGCCCTTGAATTCTTCGAGGATCTCTTCGGAGGTGAGGCCGAGAGCCTTGAGGAACACCGTGACGGACTGCTTGCGCTTGCGGTCGATGCGAACGCCGACCTGGTCGCGCTTGTCGATCTCGAATTCAAGCCAAGCACCACGGCTCGGGATGACGCGGGCGGAGTAGATGTCCTTGTCGGAGGTCTTCTCCTGTTCGCGGTTGAAGTACACACCGGGCGAACGCACCAGCTGCGACACGACGACACGCTCGGTGCCGTTGATCACGAAGGTGCCCTTGGGGGTCATCAGCGGGAAGTCGCCCATGAACACGGTCTGGGTCTTGATCTCACCGGTGAGGTGGTTCATGAACTCAGCGTTCACGTACAGCGGTGCGGAATAGGTCTTGCCCTTTTCCTTGCACTCGTCGATGGTGTACTTCTCCGGCTCGAGCTCCGGGTTGGTGAAGGACAGCTGCATCGTCTCGCTGAGGTCCTCGATGGGCGAGATCTCCTCGAAGATCTCGTCGAGGCCGGTACGGGTGGGCAGGTCCTGTCGACCGGCCGCCTGTGCCTCGGCGACGCGAGCCTTCCAGATGTCGTTGCCAACGAGCCAGTCAAAGCTTTCGGTCTGCAAAGCGAGCAGATCGGGAACCGTGAGATTGTCGGTGATCTTTGCGAACGAAAGACGGCCAGCGGCTCGTCCGTTCTTGGGTGAATTGGTGGTTGCGTTGCGCGCAGCAGCCAAGGAAGTAACCTCCGTGGACCCCGTCAGGTCTAATCACTGTTAGTAATTTGGTATGGACTCCACAGATCCTGCAGCTGGGATGTCTATCCGCGATATGAGGACATCCGGCGCAGTAATGTGCTGCAAGGTGGCTTGAGCACGCAAAGCCGACCGCAATATGAAGGCAGAGTTAAATCTGGGAGCGCAAAGGTCAACTATATGCGCTCTGACTCGCCATGTCTACTCGAATGTTGACCTTCGTCAGATTCTCAGGTATAACCCGGTTTAAGGGTGGCTGGTAGGGCTGTCAGACTGGGGGCATGAGCAGGGGCGAGCACGAGCATCCGACGATCACGCTGAAACTGAGCGGGCACCAGGCCGTGCTCGAGCCCGATCGCTTCACGCCGGGCAGCTACCAGCTCGTGGTCGACGGCACCCCGCAGTCGCACGTGAACATCGACAACCCCGACGAGCTGTTCTTCGAGTACATCCAGCGCATCGGGCATGTCATCGACCTGATCGGCGACCCGGGCGAGGCCATCACGGCCGTGCACCTGGGCGCCGGCGCGCTCACACTCCCCCGCTATGTGGAGGCGACCCGGCCAGGGTCCCGGCAGCAGGTGGTGGAGATCGAGAGCGATCTCATCGATTTCGTGCGGGCCGAGCTGCCCTGGGACAAGCGCGCCAACCTGCGGGTGCGGCACGGCGACGCCCGCGAGGTGCTCGGCAAACTGCCCGCCGGGCTGCATGGATCCGTGGACCTCGTGGTGGTCGACATCTTCTCCGGCGCCCGCACCCCGGCGCACGTGACCAGCCGGGAGTTCTACGAGCTGGCCGCTCCGCTGCTCTCGCCGCGCGGCGTTCTGGCCGTGAACGTGGCGGATGGTCCCGGGCTCGCTTTCGCGCGCGCCCAGGCCGCGACCCTGTCGGCAGTGTTCGGGCACGTCATCGGCTTGGCCGAGACCCAGGTGCTCAAGGGGCGCCGGTTCGGCAACATCGTCTTCGTGGCCGCGCACACCCCGCTCGACCTGCACTGGGTGCCGCGGCTGCTCGCGGGCGGCCCGCATCCGGCCAAAGTGGTCGAGGGCGCCGAGCTCGCCCAGTTCATGGCGACAGCGTCGGTGGCGACGGATGCGACGGCCACGCCGTCCCCGCTGCCCGGCCGAACGGTCTTCCAAATCGGCAACTGACGGTCCCCGACTGGTCCCGGTGCGGACTACTGCACCCCGCACACCGGGTGCACTTGCCCGCACCGGTAACAGTTACCCTCGCGCTAGCGGTTCAGCCGGATGGTGTCCCCCAGCGTGGCCGTGCCCTCCGTATCGGGCTGGAAGTACTGGAGTACGAACTGGTCGCCAGTCGCCTCGATCACGCTCGCCCCGGTCCCGTCCAGACACAGTCGGCTGCCCTCTCGCAGTTCGGCCGGACATTCACGGTAGTTGGCCGTGCCGCCGAGGCCGGCGGTGAGGTAGTGCAGACCGTCGACCACCACGTCCTCGTAGATGTGCTGATGGCCCGCGATCACGATATCCGCACCCCACCCGGCGTAGTCCCAGCCGGCGGTGGGTCGCATCTCGCGGTTGTCCTCGTGCACGCCGGAGGTGTACGCGGGGCGGTGGAACAACACCACGTTCCAGGCATCCGGTCGGCTGGCACGCTGGTCGGTCAGCTCCTCCCGCAGCCAGGCCCGTTGGGTGTCCAGCTCCGCTGGGGTGGTCTCGCTGTCCAGCACGAACAGGGTGACGTCTCCGACATCCTGCGTGTACCAGCGCTGCTCGGCGTCTGCGGTGGTGTCGAGATAGGGGAACGCCGCTCGGTAGGCGTCGAGCCCGGCACCCTCATCGGTGTAGTCGTGGTTGCCGAGGGTGGGCCACAGCGGGGGGATGCCCTGCCCGTCCCGTCCCCGGTCGAAGTAGCCCCAGACCGATTCGGTGTAGGGAGCACAGCCTTCGACGCCCTGGCTGTTGTCTCCGGCCGTCACGATGGCGTCCACGCCCCAGGAGACGGCTTGATCCGCCGTCCATTGTTCGCCGGCGTCGCACGTGCCGAAGTCGGAGATCAGCGCCAACCGGGTCGCCGCCGGCGGGGACGGCTGCGGGATGTCGGAGGGTCTGGGGTCGGAAAGAGCCGGCGGGGGCGCGACGCAACCGGCCAGTGCCAGCACGACTGCCGCGCACGCCGCAGCGCCCGCGGAAGTGCGGCGGGTACGGCGGTCGCGGACCTTCTTCATCATCTTCATGTGCTCATCACCGATGCGTGTTTCAGGTGGAGACTGTGGTGACTACGGAAGCGCTGGAAGCGTCGGTGTCGCCTTGGCCAGCAACCGCACCTGAATCGCCTCGACCCGCTTCGCCTGACCCGTCGTGCCTGCTGTCGCACCGTTGGTCACCCACGACTGCCAGCCTTCGTTCTGCACGTGCGCCCGGTAGGAGATGTCGTATTGGGCAGCCAGATCACCGGTCAGGCGGAACTGGATCGCCTCCATCCGCAAGCCCCGACCGGTCGTGCCGATGTTGGACGTATCGCTCCACCCCGTCCAGCCGATGTTCTCCACGTGCGCGGTGGCCTGGATGTTCGCGACGGCCGGGGAGTCCGGTGTTTCGAGGATGAACGCTTCCATCCGCCTGGCCTGGCCGATCGTGCCGGCGACCTGGCCGGTGTTCACTTTCCGCTGCCAGCCGATGTCCTGCAGGTGAGCCCGCAATCGGAGCATCGGGGTGGGGCCCTGCTCCTTGATCATCATCGTGGTTCGCGTGGTGACCCAGTCGCGGAGGTAGCCGACCTCGCCGGCGTAGGTGCTGTGATAGTCCTTGCCGCCGGGGATCAGGAGCGTCGGCGTGCCGAGAATGGGCCAGACGGCGAAGTTCTGCGCGGCAGAGGCCGAGATCTCACTCTCCCAGCGGGTGATCTTGGCCGGCATGAGCCCAACCTCGTTGGAGATGCCCGCTTGCCACAGCTCGTTGGCGCGCTTGACGAAGTCCTTGGAACGGAACAGGTCGAAGAAGAACCCGTTGCCGTTCTGTTGCAGCAACTGCGCGTTCTTCGCGTAGTCGGCCTGCGGGTCCGAACCCAGGTGCCGGGCGCGGTCGAAGTTGCCCAAGGCGGTGTCGAAATCCCACACCGGTCCGGCGAACAGCTTGCCGGCCAGGCCGTCCTTGTAGAAGTAGATGCTCGACATCGTGATCTCGGGATTCGCCGTCTGTTCGAGCACGAAGTAGAACTTGACGAACGAGTCCACGTCGATCAGGGCGCTCAACGCACCCCAGTCGACCTGCGGCGCGGCGAGGATCGCATCCACCTTGTTCAGAGTGTTCTGGATGTCGTTCCAGCCGGTCAGGGTCTCGGCCGGAAGCGAACCCGCATCCGGAACGCCGGCCTTGGCGTCTTTCAGGACGAAGAGGGACTTGCTGGTCGCAGTCTGGAATTTGAATGGTTCCGCCTGTCCATAGCTGTTGTCCAACTCGACCATGACGCCCATCGGGTCGGCCAGGTCAACGCGGTTCGCCTTGACCTCGGTCTTCTCGCTGACCAGGTAGTTGCCCAGGTACGTGCCGTTGACGCGGAGGTCGACCCACCTCGACTCCGGCGAGTAGGCCAGCCCGATGGCAGTGGCCAGTTCGAAGGCCGCTTTGTTGCGCATCAGGGAGGCGTCGGCGGCATTCGCGAGAAGAATCCAGGTCTTGGCGGAGGCCATGCCCAGAAGTGCCGTACTCTGCGCGAACTTGATCTGGTACGGCTTCTTGTCGAGTTTCCAGGTGTGGTTGCCCCGGCCCTTGATCTCGCCCACAGCGGGGACCGAGATGCTGTTCACCCCGGCAGGGTCCTCGACCGTCATCGTTGTGGCAACCTTGTTGTCCTTGGAGGCGTGCACGTAACTCAGAGTGTTGTGCGAGGCATCCGCGTCGCTCAGGGTGATGTTCAGGGTTGGCAGGTTCGAGGTCTGTGGCGCGGCGTTGGCGTGAGGCAGGTCGCCCGCACTGACGAGAGTGATGGTGAGGGCGGCGGCCATCGTGAGGACCATCGCGCGCAGTCCCAGCCCCTCCCGTGACAGTGTGTGCATGGTTCGGCCTTTCGTTATCCCACCGGGACGGGCGCACAGAGTGCCAACGTCGATGACGTCGCCCGTCTGCGTGCACACCCTACGCCTAACCTGAGTTTTTCTCAGGTTCTGGGGCCGGGCAGGACAACGTGCGCGTCGGCAGTCAACGGCCGATTGCGCCGATGATCGAAGCGGATGAATCCGAGCCCCTGTGCGCGTTGCGAACCGGGCGTTCCGGGAGGGAAACATCACGGCACACCCCGCTGGCGGAAGCTGGTGCGCCCGGAGCCGGTTACCCTTGAAAGGAACCCGATCTCACCCGCGGCACCCCTCGGCCGCCCAGTCAAGGACATCATCCTGACCATCATCACTGGCTACGACGCCGTCACCCTCCGGGAAAAAGTCGATCTCCCCGCCGCCGCCGAACGACTCGACGATCTCGGCAAACTCCGCAGCCTGTCTGCCCTCAACGAGAAGGTCACGCTGCTACGCCTGCTCGACCGCCTGGACGAGGCCTTCGAGATCGCCAACCAGGCGCTGCGCCAGGCGCGGTTCACCGGTGACCGGCAGGACTTCGTGCTGTGCCGCATCCGTCGCGCCCAGGTGATGCAGTTTCAGGGCAAGCTCGAGGAGGCCGCCGCCGAGCTGACGCAGTGCGTGCTCGAGTCGGAGACCCACGAGTGGAACCTCACGGCCGCGTTCGCGCGGGAGACCCGGGGCAAGGTGCAGTTCGAGCAGGACGAACTCGAGGGAGCCCTCACCGACTTCACCGCCGCGGTCTTCCTGCGCGAGAAGGCCGGCGCATCCCCCGACGAGCTGGAGAGCGCGCTGATCGCGGTCGCCGTGGTGGAGTCCTTCATCGGCGAGCGCCGCACCGACCGCTGAGTCGCGGCTTCGCGCCGCGCCTCGCGCGGGCACTCGCTGCACCGCTGCCCGGATGCGCCGGATGGCGTCGCCCGCACATTCGCTGCACCCCGTGTGGGCCACCGCGCCCGCTATAGGGGCGCAGCCGGCCACAGGAGGTGCAGCGAACGGTCCTGCATCCGAGGTAGCCCTGATTTTGGTGGTTTCCCTGCCTTTCATGGCATTCTTCAGGTGATGCATCACAGACGAGTTTGGGGCGGCCTGGTGGCCGCGAGTACGGTCGCGCTGCTCTGCGCCTGCGCGGCGAGCGCCCCACGTCCCAGCGTCAGCTCGAGCACCCCGGCGCAGCCGACTCCTGAGGTGAGCAGCACGGCCCCGGATGCGGCGCCCGCGCCGGTGCATCCGGTGGGCGACCCGGTCGTGATCGCCGAGGGCCTCGACGTCCCGTGGTCGATCCTGCGGCTGCCCAACGGGGCCACGCTGATCAGCGAACGCGACACCGCGCTCGTGCGGGAACTGCTGCCCGACGGCAGCCTGCGCGACGCCGCGACCGTGGCCGGGGTGGTGCCGAACGGCGAGGGCGGGCTGCTCGGGTTGGCGTACCTGCCGGAGGACTCCGGGTGGGTCTACGCGTACTTCACCGCCGCATCCGACAACCGCATCGTGCGGATGCCGGTCACCGGCGCCGCGGGCAGTCTCGGACTGGGCGAGCCGGAGACCGTGCTGACCGGTATCCCCGCGGCCGGCAACCACAACGGCGGCCGGCTCGGGTTCGGACCCGACGGCATGCTCTACGCCACGGCCGGCGACGCGGGCAACACCGGCAACGCGCAGAACCTCGACTCGCTGGGCGGCAAGGTCCTGCGGATGACGCCCACCGGCGAGGTGCCGGCGGACAACCCGTTCGGCACCCTGGTGTACTCCTATGGGCACCGCAACCCGCAGGGTCTGGCCTGGGATTCCACCGGGCAGCTCTGGGCCAGCGAGTTCGGCCAGAACACCTGGGACGAGCTCAACCTCATCACCGCGGGCGCCAACTACGGCTGGCCCGAGGTAGAGGGCATCGGCCAGACGGCCGGGTTCACCGACCCGGTGCAGCAGTGGTCCACCGACGAGGCCAGCCCGAGCGGGCTCGCGAGCGTCGGCGACACCCTGTTCCTGGCCGCGCTGCGCGGTGAGCGGATGTGGCGGGTCGACTCCTCCACAGGCACCGTGGACGACTGGTTTGTGAACAGCTTCGGCCGGCTGCGCGACGTGGTGTCGGGCCCCGGCAGCACACTGTGGTTCGTGACGAACAACACCGATGGCCGCGGCTCCCCCTCCCCCGGCGACGACCGCCTCTACCAGGTGCAGGTGGCGCCCTGATGGCCGACCTCGTGCGCGTGCGCCGCTGGGCCGACGCGCTGATCGCCCTGCACCTCGACCCCAGTTGGACGTTCGATTTCGACAACGCCAAGAAGCGGGCGGGGCTGTGCAACTTCACCCTCAAGCGCATCACGGTGTCGCGCTACCTCGCCGCCCGGTACGGCGACGACGAGATCCACCAGATCCTGCTGCACGAGGTGGCGCATGCCCTGGCCGGTGCCCGGGCCGGCCACGGTCCGGCCTGGCGCAGCGTGGCCGCCGGCCTCGGTTACGACGGCAAACGCACCCACGACGGGGAGATCGCCGACGACCTGGCCCCCTGGGTGGGCACCTGCTCGGCTGGCCACACGCACTACCGGTACCGCAAGCCCACCCGGCCGCTGGCTTGCGGCCTCTGCGGGCGCGGCTTCACCGCCGCGCACGTGATCACCTGGGTGCGGCGCGAGATCACCCCCGCAGCCCGCCGCAAGGCCGCCGCCGCGGCGCGCTGAGCCGCGTCGCTCGCCGAGGCGCCGGCATCCGCCCCACCTCGTTCTGGGTCTAACTGGTGCCACTGCGGACAAATGTGCCCGGGCGCACCGGGCGGAAAAGTCCGCACGGGCAACAGTTCGCAACGGATGCGGCGGGGCGCGCGCGGGTGGAGACTGTGACGTGAGCACACGCGTGCGAGCCGCATCCCGACCGCCACCGTGTGCGTGGGAGTGGGCCATGACCGACGACGCGGACCTGGTGCCCGAACCCGGTGTGCCCGAGCCCGCCGACTCCCAACCTGGCGGGCCCGAACCCAGCGAGCCCGAGCCTGCCGACCCCCAACTTGGCGGGCCCGAGCAGGATGCGCACGGCCCCGGCACCGAGACGCCCCACCCGGCGGCAACCGCGCGGCGCCGGCATCCGCTGGTCATCGTCGCCTCGGTGTTGTTGCTGCTCGTCATCGTGGGGGTCGTGCTCGTGCCGCAGTATGCCAGCGGGGTACGGGCGCTGGAGTCGTTCGGCTCGATCTCGCCGTCGCTCGTGCTGGCCGCGCTCACCCTCGAGCTGGCCTCGCTGCTGTGTTACAGCGCCCTGTCGGCCGAGATGATCGGGCCGCCCACGCCGCGTTTCCGCACGCTGCTGCGCATCGACCTCACCGATCTGAGCATCCGGAACGCGGTGCCCGGCGGCGGCGCCACGGCCGCGGCGGCCCGGTACCGGTTTCTGCGCCAAGCAGGCGTGCGGCCGGAGAACGCGCTGACGGCCGCGACCATCCAGCTCACCGGGTCGAACCTGGCCCTCGGCGCCCTCTTCGCCCTGGGTGTGGCCCTGTCGCTACGCACCCTCTCGGACAACCTCTACTACCGGGTCGCCGGCATCGCGGTGCTCGCCCTGCTGGCCGCCGCGGCTCTCGGGGTGTGGCTGCTCACCCGGCACCCGGCCCGATCGGTCACGGTGGCCCGCGCCGTGGCACATCGACTGCCGCTCGTGACCGAGTCCGGAGCGGAGTCGTTCGTGCGCACCCTGGGCGGTCAGATCCGGCTGCTGGCCACGCATCCGCGCCGCCTGCTCGTGGTGGTGCTGCTGTCGGCCGCGAACTGGCTGCTGGATGCGGCCGCCCTATGGGTGCTGTTGGCCGCGTTCGGCTATCCGCTGGCGTTCGGTCCGCTGCTCACGGTCTACGGGCTCGGCACGATCGTCGCGATGCTGCCGCTCACCCCGGGAGGCCTGGGCATCGTCGAGGCCGTGATGGTGCCGGCCCTCATCGCGTACGGCGCCCCGCGCGAGGCCGCGCTGCTGGGGGTGCTGGGCTGGCGGCTGCTGGAGTACTGGCTGCCGCTGCCACTGGGCCTGGCCGCCTGGCTGTCGCTGCGATGGGGCAGCTTCCGCGGGAGCCACCGCCCCGGGCGCGGGGCCGGGGCGAGCGTACGCTGAGCATGTCCGCATCCGTCAGGAGCCTCGAGTGACAACAACCCGCCCCACCCACACTCCTCGGCGCACCCCGCCGGACCCCGCGGCGGCCAGCTTCTGGGCGCTCACCGTCGACGAGGTCGCGAGGCTGTTCCCGGCTCCGGATGCGATCGCCGCACCCCTCGCCCTCGCCCGCGCCCGCGGTCACTCCCGGTTGCGGTCCTGGGCCGGCATCGTGCTCCGTCAGCTGTCCAGCCCGATCACGATGATCCTGCTCGTGGCGGCCCTGATCGCCACCGCAACCGGTGACAACGTCGACGGCGGGGTGATCCTGCTCATCGTGGTGCTCAGCGCTGCGCTCGGCGCCTGGCAGGAAGGCCGGGCCGCCGACGCCGTGGCGAACCTGCTCGCCAGCGTCGCGGTCACCGTCCGCGTGCAACACGGCGATGCCCTGGTGGACCTGCCCACCGATGCGGTGCGGCCGGGCGACCGGGTGGTGCTCGGTGCGGGCGACATAGTGCCCGCCGACTGCCGCCTCGTGGAGACCGACGACCTGCAGGTGGACGAATCGTCGCTCACCGGGGAATCCTTCCCGGTGGCCAAACAAGCCGGCGGCCCGCTCCCCGTCGATACCCCGCTGGCGCAACGCAGCAACATCCTCTTCAACGGCACCAGCGTGGTGAGCGGCAAGGCGGTGGCCATCGCGGTGCTGGTGGGCGCCGACAGCACCTTCGGGCACATCTCCACGGCGCTGGAGACGCGGGCTGAGCCCACCAGCTTCGAAACGGGCATCCGGGCGTTCGGCATGCTGTTGCTGCGCGTGATGGTCGTCATGGTCGCCGCGATCCTCCTGATCAACCTGGTGCTCGGCCGGCCGCTGATCGACTCCCTGCTCTTCGCGCTGGCCCTGGCGGTGGGCATCACCCCGCAGATGCTGCCCGTCGTGGTCTCGGTGAGCCTGGCCGCCGGCGCCCGGCGGATGGCGCGGCAGGACGTGATCGTCAAGCGCCTCGACGTGATCGAAGACCTGGGCTCCATGAGCGTGCTGTGCACCGACAAGACCGGCACCATCACGGCCGGCAGCGTGCGGGTCGACCGTGCCCTCGACGCCGCCGGGCAGCCCAGCGAACGGATGCTCGACCTCGCGGCGCTCAATGCCGGCCTGCAGTCGGGGTACCCCAACCCGCTCGACCTGGCCGTGCTGGCCCGCCGGCCGCTGCCGCCTGGCGCGGTGTCGCTCGACGAGGTGCCCTACGACTTCACCCGCAAACGCCTCACAGTGGTGGCCGAGGTCGCCGGGCAGCGCACCATGATCACCAAGGGCGCCTTCGACGGGGTGCTGGCCTGCTGCTCCCGCGTGGACACGGCCGACGGCATCCGCCCGCTCGATCCGATCCGGGCGGAAATCGCCGACCGCTTTCGCCGGTTGAGCGCCGACGGCTACCGGGTCATCGGGCTGGCCACGGCCCCGGTCGACTCGGACCGGCCGCTGCAGGTGGTCGACGAACACGACCTCGTGTTCGAGGGGTTCCTCGCCTTCCTCGACCCGGTCAAGGAGGACGCCCGGGCGTCGCTGGCGGAACTGGCGGCGCTGGGCATCCGCACCAAGATCCTCACCGGCGACAACCGGTACGTGGCCGCGACGCTCGCCCCGCAGCTGGGCATCGACGCCGGCCGGGTGGCCGTGGGCGCCGACCTGGCGGGCCTGGGCCAGGCGCAGGTGCACGAGCTGGTGTCGCGCACGAGCATCTTCGCCGAGGTCGAGCCCAGCCAGAAGGAGGTCATCGTGGCGGCGCTCCGCGATGCGGGCGAGACCGTGGGGTTCCTCGGCGACGGCATCAACGACGCCACCGCCCTGCACGGCGCGGATGTGGGCATCTCGGTGGACACCGCGGCGAGCGTGGCGAAGAAGGCCGCCGCGGTGGTGCTGCTCACCAAGGAACTCGCGGTGGTGGCCACCGGGGTGCGGCTCGGCCGGCATACCTTCTCCAACACGCTCAAGTACGTGCGGGTGGCGTCGAGCGCCAACTTCGGCAACATCCTGAGCATGGTCGTCGCCGCGGCGACGCTGCCGTTCCTGCCGATGCTGCCCGGTCAGATCCTGCTGCTGAACTTCCTGGCCGACATTCCCAACACCCTGGTGTCACGCGACAACGTCGACCACGAGCGGCTCGAGATCGCCGGCGTGTGGGACATGCGCCAGGTGACCCGGTTCATGATCATGTTCGGGTTGCTCAGCACGGTGTTCGACCTGGCCACCTTCGCGCTGATGCGCTGGGTGTTCCACACGGATGCCGCCACTTTCCGCACGGGTTGGTTCATCGAGTCCGGGCTCACCCAGTTCGTGGCGATGATGACCCTGCGCACCAGCCGCCCGGCGTGGCGCAGCCGCCCGGACGGGGTGTTCTTCTGGGTGAGCCTGCTCGTGGCGGCCGCCACGGTGACGCTCACCTTCACCCCGCTGGGCGCGCTGGCGCAGTTCGTGGCGGTGCCGCCGGCGCTACTGCTGGCCCTGTTCGCGATGGTGCTCGGCTACGGGCTCGCGAACGAGGCCCTCAAGCGGTTCGTGCGGTTCTGAGCGCGGCCGCGCACCCGGGTGAGCGCATCCGTGCTGGGTGCATCCTTGCCGGGCGCATCCGTGCCGGGTGGCCGACGGGTCCAGGCATCCGCTTGCCGCGGGCGTGCCGAAACGCTAACGGCGCGGGGCCGTGCGACGGGGGCTCTTAGTCGATGACCTTGAGGTCTTTCCAGAAGGCGACGTAGCCGCTGTAGTCCTGGCCAACCCGGTCGAACGAGCTCGGGGTGGGCGTGGGGTAGCTGAACGCGCCGTCGACCACCGTGGAGACGCCGTCGGTCACGGTGAAGTACTGGCATTCACCCTTCCAGGAGCAGGTGTAGGGCGTGTCGGTGGGCGCCAGGAACTCGTCCTTGACGCTCGACGGCGGGAAGTACCAGTTGCCCTCGATCTTGATGAGTTCGTTCTCGGGGGCTTCGGCCACGACCGTGCCGTTGAGTACTGCCTTCATGAGGGGCTCCTTCACTGGGTGGTGCAGCGGATGCTGCGGGGCCGCGCAATCAGGCACGCGCGTGCCGGGTGCAACGCGGGCGAGCCGGCGAGCATTCCCGACGACGCCGCACGAAGTCAGGCGGGGAAGACGAAATCGGTGACGACGGTGACGGCCGGGGTCGCCGTCGCGGCGGGGGCATCCGTGGGGGCCGTGGCCTCGGCGGCGACGAGGGCCTGCCCGGTTTCGGACGCCTTCACGAGGTGTTTCACGGCGCGCTTGAGCCCCGTGAAACTCGCCGCGGCGGCCGCGGCTTCCGGGGAGCAGTGGTCGATGCCGCGTTCGGCGAGGGCATCGATCACGGCGCCGGCGGCGAGCTGGTCCTCCATGGCGAAGCGGATGCTGCCGTCGGCGCGGCGCTCCCCCACGGCGATGACGGCCACGGAGAAACGGTCACCCTTCTCGGTCTGGCGGGCCAGCGCCCAGTCGGCCACGAGTGCACTCGTGGCCAGGTCGGCCACGATGACGGTGTGGGAGGCGACCGGGGTGGGGAAGCTGTGCGCGGCATCCACCGGAGGCAATTCGTCGGCGAGCACGACCACGTCGGCCTCGGCCGCGAGGGCATGGAAGCCCGCGAGACCCCAGTCGAATCGGACCTGGTACTTGATCTGGGGCTGGGCGTCGCTCACCCGTTCAGAATACCGGCCGGCGGGCTCCGGCGGCGGGAAAAGCCGTCACCGGGCGTCGTAGTGCGCCAGGGCGTCGGCGTCGGTGGCGTGGGTCATGGCCCGGCGGGCGGCGTCGAGCGCGGTGACCGGGTCGGCCTCGGCCTCGGCCAGCGCGAGCTGGCGTTCGGCCTCGGCCAGGCGGGTGCGGGCGTCGGCGCCCACCCGGCCCCGGTTGGCGGTGATGAAGTCGCGGGTGATGCCGATCTGGCTGCGGGCGGCCAGCCGGGCGCCCACGAAGGCCTCGCGGGCGTTGTCAAGTCGTAACTGCCGGTTGCGGGCCTCGGAGCGGGTGACGTCGAGCCCGTCGAGGGCTTCGCGCAACCGGGCGAGGTCGGCGGCGGGATCGCTCACCCGGCCGGGACGGCGCAACTCCGCCACCACGGCATCGGCGGCGGCGATCACCCGGTTCAGCTCGGTGCTGGCCTCGGATTCCTCGTGCCGGTCGCGCAGGGCGCGGGCCTCGGCCAGCTCGGTCTCGGCCCCGGCGAGGGCCGTGCCGAGGCTGGCGAAGGCCACGTGCAGCTGGTCCTCGCCGGTTTCGATGGCGTCCAGCAGCGTGGTCGCGGTGAAGAGCCCGTGCTCGGCGGCGCTGACCTGGTCGCCGACGGGGTCGGTGGCGCCGGTGGCGAGGCGCGCGTCGGCGGCATCCGCGGCCCGGCGGCCCTCGTCGATGGCTGTGCGGGCCCGCTCGACGTTGCCGCTGATGGCGGCCAGCGCAGACGCGGAGTAGGTGGTGGCGAGGCGGTCGAGAGTGGCGGCGCCGCCGGCGAGACGGTCGGTGGCCCGGTCGAGGCGGCGACGCAGCTGCTCGAGCTGCACCGGCGCGTTCTGCTCCACCACGCGCTTGCTGTCGAACTCGCGGGTCTGCGCGTTCAGGCGGCCGGTGGCCTCGTCGGCGAGTCGGGTGATCTGCTCGGTCCACTGCCGGATCTGAGTGTCGGTGTCGGGCACGCCGTCATCGAGCTTCTGCTGCAGGGCGAAAGCCTCGCGCAGCTGCCGTTTGGACACGTCGAGCGCGGCGGCGAAGTCGGCGGTGGCCCGCTCGCCGAATTGCGCCTGGGCGAAACCGAGCTCGTCGGTGGCGGCCTCAATGAGGTCGTCGGCCCGCACCAGGCTGATCGCCGCGGTGCGCGCCCGCTCGGTGGTCTCCGCGGTCTCGGCGGCACGGATGCTGCGACCCTTGCGCCGGGATGCCGACACGAACAGCCAGATGACGCCCACGACCACGCCGAGGACGATGACGGACGGGAGCCACCACAAAGCATCAGTCATGCCGCCATCCTATTGAGCGAAGCTGGTGGAAGGGCTGGTGGCAGGCCGGTCCCGGGGGTCTTTCGGGGCGCAGCGGGATCGGCTCGCGGGGTCTCGACAGGCTCGACCGACGAGATGGGGACGCACCCGGGATCGGCTCACCGGGTCTCGACGAGCTCGACCGACGAGATGGGCACGCACCCGGGATCGGCTCGCGGGGTCTCGACGAGCTCGACCGACGAGATGGGCACGCACCCGGGATCGGCTCGCGGGGTCTCGACGAGCTCGACCGACGAGATGGGCACGCACCCGGGATCGGCTCACCGGGTCTCGACAAGCTCGACCAGCGAGACGGGGTCGCACCGGAATCGGCTCGAGCAGCGGGATGGGCGCGTCGTGGCTAGCGGCGGCGGTCGTCGGCGCTGGGGCGGCGCATCTGGGCGCGGATGAGCTCGAAGTCGTGCCGGCTGATCTCCAATAGGCCGCGGCGGAGCTTCAGACCCCAGTTCGGGTCGCCCCGGGTGAGGTCGAGCACCTTGAGCAGGGGCCGGATCGACGCGGGCTCGGCATCCGGGTCGTAGGCCACCTTGCGCCGCCAGGGCCGGTACTCGCTGCCGGAGACGCCCACCTGCACCACGGCGTTGTCGCTCACGTAGCCGATGGCCGTGAACTCGCGCAGCCGGTCGCCTTCGAATTGCGTCTTCGGCGAGTAGTAGACCAGCCCGTCGGATTCATTCATGTCTTCGAGCAGTTCGCGGGCGGCGAAGTTCACCTGGGCCAGGCCCATAGCGACGCTGCGCAGCACATACTCCTGCTGCACCACCCCGAGCCAGTACCGAATCGCCACGTACTAGTTGTAGTGCATTGCTCTGACAGCACAGACTGAGGGCATGCGTGTATTGCTCAAAGAGATCCTCGACTGCACCCCCGACGCCGCCTGGCGGGCGCTGGCCAGCCCCGCCGTGTTCCGCGAGGTCAGCGCGCCGCTGATGAGCGTCGAATCCCTCGAGACGGATGGCTTCCCCACCACCTGGTCCCCCGGCGAACACCCGGTGACCATGAGCGGCCTGGGCCTGGTGCCGCTCGGTGAACAGATGATCCGGCTCAACATGCGCACCACCAAGAACGGCGTGCGGATCGTGCACGACACCGGCAACGGGGTCTCCGGCGCCATGAAGGCCGTCACTCACTGGGACCACAGCATGGCCATTTCGCCCGACCCGGCCGGCACCGGCAAGACCCTGTACCGCGACCAGCTGATCTTCTCCGCAGGGCCGGCGACCCTGGCCGTGTGGCCGGGCCTCTGGGCGTTCTGGCAGCTGCGGATGCTGCGGCTCAAGGCCCTTGCACCGACCTGGCGTTACGACCTGGGCGCCGACGACCCCGCCTTCGTGGCCGCGGGCGCGGGCGCGGGCGAGCACGCCGCCGAGCCCGCCGATCGCGCCGCCGAGCCGTCCGACCGGGAGGACGGGTTAGCCTGAGCACATGAGTTCATCCATCGGAGCCCTGCAGATCGCCGACTGGCGCCGCCGCGTCTTCGGGCTTTACGGCGGGGTGCGCCAGCTCAGTGTGCGCAAGCCCTCGGCCGGTCACGAACTCTGGCGCTCCGGGCGCGACGAACTCTTCGCCGGGCATCCGGCCTCGCCCTTGCTGCCCGACGACCGGGCCGCGTTCACGGGCCTCACGATCGCCGCGTACGATCCCGACTGGCGGTTCGAGGTGGAGGTGCACCGCACCGAGGAGCCGTTGCGCATGAAGGTGGAGACCGGCACCGACGGCGTCGTGCCGTTCGACCTGGTGGGCACCGTGCGGCTGCCCTACATCGGCTCGCTCGACGTCTGGCGCCTCGCCAGCTACGGCGGCGGCCTGTTCCTGCCACTCAAGGACGGCCTCGCGGGGAAGTCCGGCGGCACCTACGGCGGCGGCCGCTACCTGCTCGACACCATCAAGGGCGCCGACCTCGGCCCCGGCGTCGGCGACGACAGCCTGATCCTCGACTTCAACTTCGCCTACAACCCGTCCTGCGCGTACGACCCGATGTGGGCGTGCCCGCTGCCGCAGGCGGGCAACATCGTTACCGTCGACATCCCGGTCGGCGAGCTCTACACTCCGCGGGGCTAGGGCCGAAAGACCCGGTCACCACCTGTTTGAGGGGGTTTTTTGCTGTCTGCTTGACAGCATCCGCTAGAGTAGACGTACTTGTGAGTTCGTAGTTGCGCTCACTGCGTCGTAGAACGCCCTCTTCTTATCGATGGCCGCGCGAGCACGAGTACGACTCGATGCCGGCGACCCGCTCGATTTTTCGAATGACACTTTCTTACGGCGAACGGATGTGCCCATCGGCACCTTCGCCATGTGAATCCTCCTGGCTCCGGCCGTCGCTGTCGCGATACCGGTTCGATCGAGGAGACTGATGCCCGAAAGGCACCACTTTGTCTGAAACCTCCTTTGGCGCGCTTGGCGTGCCCGCTCCCCTCGTTGCCGTGCTCACCCAGCAGGGCATCGAGAGCGCCTTCCCCATCCAGGTCGACACCCTGCCGGACACCCTCAAGGGCCGTGACGTCCTCGGCCGCGGTAAGACCGGCTCCGGCAAGACCCTGGCCTTCTCCATCCCCATGGTCGCCCGTCTCGGCGGCAAGCTCGCCGGCGGCAAGCGCCGCCCGGGTCGCCCGCTCGGCCTGATCCTGGCACCGACCCGTGAGCTGGCCACCCAGATCACCGCAGCGCTCACCCCGCTCGCCGAGGCCTACGGCCTCAACACCACCACCATCTTCGGCGGCGTCTCGCAGAGCCGTCAGGTCTCCGCGCTCAAGGCCGGCGTCGACATCGTCGTGGCCTGCCCCGGCCGCCTCGAGGACCTCATGAAGCAGGGCTTCGTCAACCTCGACTCCGTCGAGATCACCGTGCTCGACGAGGCCGACCACATGGCCGACCTGGGCTTCCTGCCCGTCGTCACGCGCATCCTGGACAAGACCCCGTCCAGCGGCCAGCGCCTGCTCTTCTCCGCCACGCTCGACAACGGCGTGGACAAGATCGTGCGCCGCTTCCTGCACAACGAGGTTCTGCACTCCGTCGACGAGGCCACCAGCCACGTCTCCGCGATGACCCACCACGTGTTCGAGGTCGACACCGCCGAGTCGAAGAAGGAGCTCATCGAGAAGCTCGCTTCGGGCACCGGCCGCCGCATCCTCTTCATGCGCACCAAGCACCACGCCAAGAAGCTCGCCAAGGCACTCACGGATGCCGGCATCCCGTCGGTCGACCTGCACGGCAACCTCTCGCAGGTGGCCCGTGACCGCAACCTCGCCGCGTTCAGCGCCGGCGACGTGAAGGTTCTCGTCGCCACCGACGTCGCCGCCCGCGGCGTGCACGTGGACGACATCGAACTGGTCATCCACGTGGACCCGCCCGCAGAGCACAAGGCGTACCTGCACCGCTCGGGCCGCACCGCCCGTGCCGGCAGCGCCGGTGACGTTGTCACCATCGTGCTGCCCGCGCAGAAGCGCGACACCGACCAGCTGCTGCGCAAGGCCGCCATCACGGTGACCCCGCAGCGCGTCAACGCCGCCTCCCCCGCCGTGATCGCCCTCACCGGCGACGTGGCCGCGTACGTCAAGCCGGTTCCCCGCGTGGAGCAGCCGCACGGCCAGTCGCAGGGCGGCCGCTCGCAGGGCGCCAACGCCCAGCGCAAGCGCGTCAACCGGGACGACCGTGACAACGGCGGCCGCGGCTCGCGCGACTCCGGTGGCCGTGGCGGCCGCAGCGGCGATGCCGTTGCAGCCGGCGGCGCCCGTCGCGACCGCACCGAGCGTCCCGCATCCGGCGGCCGCGGTAACGCGCCCCGCACCGGCGGCTCGGGCAACGGCGGCTCCGGTCGCTCCGGTGGCCTGCAGGTCGGCGGCCTGGTGCGCGGCTCCGGTTCCACCGGCGGCGGCGCCCGCCGCTCGGCTCCGCGCCGCGCGCAGGGCTAACCAGCCCGCAGCATCCGCTTTCTGCAGCACCGCATGACCCGAACGGGCCGGCTCCACACGGAGCCGGCCCGTTCGCGGTTTCCGGGCCGGGCGCGGATGCGCGGGTGAGGCGCCGCTACGCGGGTGGCGCGCCCGGCGCGCAACGGCGCCCTGCCCGCGCACGTCTCCTTGCCGGGATCGCCGGCAGGGAGCTACCGGGCCCTGGTGGTCCGACGAGGTCGGCGGCCGGGGTTAGGGTCGAAGTATGAACACCACAGTTGTTGTTCGGCCCGTCACCGAAGCGGATGCCGACAGCCTGGGCCGCGTCCACGCGGCTTGCTGGCACGAGTCCTATGACCACATCCTGAGCCAGGCTGCCCTCTCGCAGCTGCATCCGGAACGCCTCGCCCAGATGTGGCGCCGGTTCTCGGCCCAGGGCCCCGCCTACCGCCACGTCGTGGCCGAGCTCGACGGGGAGATCGTCGGCTTCGCCGGCAGCGGACCCGGCCGGGACGCCGGCAAGCCCACCGAACACGAGCTCTACTTCGTCTACCTGCTCGAGGCCCACCAGGGTACCGGCATCGGGCAGGCGCTCTTCGACGCGGTCGTCGACCCAGGCCCCACCTACCTCTGGCTGGCTGCCGACAACCCCCGCGCACACCGGTTCTATGCGCGCAACGGTTACCTGCCCGACGGCCAGGAGCGCACCGAAGAGGTGCTCGGCGAACCGTTCCGCGAGGTGCGCCTCGAGCGCTAACTCCACCCGGCCATCCGGTCCAGCATCAGCCCGATCCCGCCCAGCGGGGTCGGGTTTCTGCGTGCCCACGCCGATCGCAGCCGGCCTGCACAGGCCCCCGCCGACTCCGACCGGCCCACACCCGGCCCACACCGTAAAATCGGTGGATGCCCACGATTCCTGTCATTCTCGACGTCGACACCGGCGTCGATGACGCCCTCGCCATCCTGTTCGCCGTCGCGCATCCCGACATCGAGGTGCTCGGCATCAGCTGCGTCGCCGGCAACGCGTCGCTGGAGCGGGTTGTGGAGAACACCCTGCGCATCCTCGATGTGGCGAACGCCCCCGAGATCCCCGTCGCCGCCGGCGCGCGCCGGCCGCTGATCTCCCCGGCCCGGAGTGCCTCGCACGTGCACGGCGAAAGCGGCCTGGGCACCGTGCACCTGCCACCGAGCTCACGCACGCCCGAGCCGGTGAACGCCGTCGAGCTGATGCGCCGGCTGATCACCGACAGCGCCCGCCCGGTGACCCTGGTGGCGCTGGCTCCGCAGACCAACCTGGCGCTGCTGCTGCGCCAGTACCCCGACCTGGCCGAGAACATCGAACGCATCGTGTTCATGGGCGGCTCGGCGAGCGTGGGCAACGCCACGGCCGTGGCCGAGTTCAACGTGTGGCATGACCCCGAGGCGGCGGCGATCGTGCTGGATGCGGGCATCCCCACGTTCATGTACGGGCTGGACGTCTTCAACCAGGTGGCCATCGACCGCGAGGTCGCGACCGCGCTGGAGGACGGCGACTCCGCCGCGGGCCGGGTGGTGGGCGCGCTGCTGACCAACCGGGTGGCGCGCGGCGAGAGCAGCGTGGCCGAGTACACCGGCCTCATCGGCGACGCCGGCGCGATCTGTGCGCTGGTGGACCCGCAGGCGCTCAGCACCCGGATGCTGCCCGTGCGCGTGGAGCTGCAGGGCTACGGCCGCGGCCAGACCATCGTCGACCAGCGCAGCCGGGTGGGCGAGGACACCTTGCACGGCAGCATCGACAGCTGGGAGGTCGTGGAGGTCACCCTCGACGTGGACGCTCCGCGCTTCGCCGCCCTCTTCCTCGACACTCTGGGCCTCTCCACCCCCTAGCCCTCACGCCCTAGTTCCGCGAACCGTGACTGAGCGCGCAAGAACCGCCCCAAGAGGGGCTTTACGCGCAGTTCGCGAGAGGGGACGAGCAGGTCAGCGCAGGGCGCCGACCGAGGCCAGGGCCATCCGGAGCAGACCGCCGCGGCCGCCTTCCATCTCGGCCGAGACCGCGTCGGTCGCGGCCTCCTCGGGGGTCATCCAGGTGAGCTCGAGGGCATCCTGGCGGGGGTCGCAGGTGCCGGTCACGGGCACGACGTAGGCCAGCGAGACGGCGTGCTGGCGGTCATCCGTGAACGCGGTGATGCCGGGCATCGGGAAGTACTCGGCGACCGAGTACGGCACCGGGCTCGGCGGCAGCTGCGGGAAGGCCATCGGGCCGAGGTCCTTCTCGAGGTGGCGGAACAGCGCGTCGCGCAGGGTCTCGCCGTAAAGCACCCGGCCGGAGACCAGGGTGCGGGTCATCTTGCCCTCGGGGGTGGCGCGCAACAGCACGCCGACCTCGACGACCTGACCCAGGCCGTCGACCCGAACGGGCACGGCCTCCACGTAGAGCAGCGGCAGCCGCTGGCGGATCTCGGCGAGCTCCACGTCGGTCAGCCAGCCGGGGTTGCTGTTGGGCGGCGGCGCGTCGTCCCCGCCAGGCGTCCAGTCCGGGTCGGGGTCAGGGGTGCGCACGCTCATAGGTTCATTCTCACTCACGAGAGCCGCGGATGCATCACCGACGTCCCCACAGACCCCGTTCCACCCCCGCGAACTGTGAGCAAAGCCCCAGTTTGGGCCCGATTTTGGGCTTAAGTCACAGTTCGCGGGAGGGAAGGGGAGCCGCGGGGCGTGGAAGGATTGGGAGGAGTCGGGGCTGGACACGCGTCGACCTGAGTGTGAGGACCGACAATGGCTGACAGCATCCGCCCCGAGCCCATCGACCCGGCCGCCGTGCTGTGGTCGGCCGCCGTCGCCGACCGGGTGGACCGTCCGCTGCTGCTCGTTCTGCACGGCTACGGCTCGCACGAGGGCGATCTGTTCTCGCTGGCGCCGCACCTGCCTCTGGAGCCCACGATCGCGGCCCTGCGCGCGCCGCTGCCGGTGGGCCAGGGCTGGTCCTGGTTCCCCATCGGCGTGCCCGGCGACCCGGTCGGCGACGCGCTCGACGCCGCCGCGGCCGGGATCCTCGACTGGCTCGACGCGCTGCCCGAGCAGCCCACCTCGATCGGGCTGCTCGGGTTCTCGCAGGGCGGTGCCATGACGCTGCAGCTGATGCGGCACGCGCCGGAGCGGTTCGCCTTCGCGGTGCAACTGTCGGGGTTCATCGCCAGCAGCACGCATCCGGGCGACGCCCGCCTGGCCGAGCTCAAGCCGCCGGTGTTCTGGGGCCGCGGCACGCTCGACCCGGTGATTCCCGAGGCGGCCGTCGTGCGCACCCAGGCGTGGTTGCCGGGGCACTCGACGCTCACCGAGGGCATCTATGAGGGGCTCGGGCACTCGATCTCACAGGCTGAGCTCGGCGAGATCGTCACGTTCCTGCGCGCGCAGTACCCGGCCACGGCCGCTTGAGCCGGGGTCGCCCGCCCGCCACTCAGGTGTCCCGTCTCAGGGCGATGACGCCGGTGCGGTCTCGGTGAGCCCCAGCGAACACCTCGTTAACGCACGAATTGCCCCGATCCAGTGGATGAAAACATCCGCGGCAGGGCAATTCGATGACAGTGCGGCGAGCTAGCCGCGCTTGCGGGCTGCAGCCTCGTTCTGGGCGGCGAAACGCTCGGCGTGCGCCTTCTTGCGGGCGCGTTCGGCGTCGCGCTCCTTCACGCGGATCTGCTCCTCGCGCACCTCGAACTGGGTGGCGCGCTCGGTGACGAGCCAGGCCGGCGGCTGCTTGAGCAGCGCCTGGATCTCCGCGCTGGTCAGCGGCTCGGTGACCTCACCACGGGCCAGACCCGAGATGGAGACGCCGAGCTTGGCGGCGACGACCTGCTTGGGGTGTGGTCCGTTGGCGCGCAGCTCGCTGAGCCATTCCGGCGGGTTCGCCTCGAGGGCGGCCAGCTCGGTGCGCGACACCGGGGTGGACTGGAACTCCTCGGGTGCTGCTTCGAGCAGAATCCCGAGCTTCTGGGCGGCCGTGGCCGGCTTCATGGTCTGGGGCTTCTTCTCGCTCATTGTTCCAGCGTATAGCCTGAGAGCACTATGGTTTCGGTGTCGTGCGCCCGATCGGCTCGAAACGTACCCGACGCCGGCACATCGCACGCCCCGGCGCGGCCATCACCCACACACTGACACATGCACAACGAGAGGATGCCGGTGACCTTTTCCATTGCCTTCGTCG
The DNA here is from genome assembly GCF_001679725.1 of Cryobacterium arcticum. Lineage (NCBI taxonomy): Bacteria > Bacillati > Actinomycetota > Actinomycetes > Micrococcales > Microbacteriaceae > Cryobacterium > Cryobacterium arcticum. The sequence continues at coordinate 3,379,140 of NZ_CP016282.1, forward strand.
CCGGGGTCACCCCCACCAAGTGGACCCGCATCTGGGCCGAACGCCGCCCGGACGTCGAGCTCGAGGTGTTCCGCACCGATTCCGCTGAGCAGGAGACCGTCCTCCGCGACGGCCGCGCCGATGTGAGCCTCGTGCGCCTCCCGATCAATGAAGAGGGCCTGAGCCTGATCGCCCTCTACAACGAGATTCCCGTGGTGGTCGCGGCCAAGGACCACTTCATCGCCGATGCCGACAGCGTGGTCGTGGCCGACCTCGTCGACGAGCACCTGCTGCAGGATCCCGACGAGGTGCCCGAGTGGCGGGACGCAGCAGTGGAGGTACGCACCGGCAGCCGCCGGGCGCTGCCGCCGATGCGCGACATGGACGAGACCATGGAGCTCGTCGCCGCCGGCGTGGGCATCGTCATCCTGCCGCACTCGGTGGCCCGGCTGCACAGCCGCAAGGATGTCGTCTCCAAGCCGGTCGAGGACACCGCGGAGAGCCGCATCGCCCTGGCCTGGCGCACCGTGGACACCACCCCCGACGTGGAGGAGTTCATCGGCATCGTGCGCGGCCGCACGCCCGACAGCTCCCGCAAGAACGCCGCGCTGCCTACCGACGAACCGGTGAAGAAGGAAAAGAAGACCGCGAAGGCGAAGGCGGCCGCGAAGGCCGTGCGCGCCGCCGCGGCCGCGGCCAAACCGGCGACCGCACGCAAGACCCAAAGCGCCGGGCGCACCCGCAACTCCCCCAGCCCGCAGGCCGGCAAGCGCCGCGGAGGCCGCTGACGGCTCGCGAACCGTGAGTCAAGCACGCATCAGGCGCTTTTGTGGGGCTTTGCTTACCGTTCGCGGATGGGCGCGGGCGTTAGGTCGGAGCCACGGGTTGGCGTAGGACCGTGCGGAGCTTGTCGGGGGCGACCCGGCGGGGGTCGCCGAGGTAGACCTCGTGGTGCCGGCCGCGTTCCCGCAGCCCGGCGGCGGGCAGCAGCTCGCCGTGCAGCCGGGCCAGCACGGGCGTCTCGTCGTCGTAGGAGCCCACGTGCAGCACCTGCTCGCAGAGCCCCTCGTCGAGCTGCTCCACTCGCATCCGGTCCAGCGCGGGCAGCGGCTTCTTCTTCGCGGCTGCTTTGGCGCGTGCCGCGGCGATGGCCTCGCCGATCTCCGCATCGCTCACCCAGTCGGGCTGGCTGATCAACATGGTCCAGCTCCAGGCATCCTTGTCGCGTGCGCTGAACACAGATGCGTCGTCGGCGTACCAGAGCCCCTCCAGCGGACCCACAACCAGGTCGCGGCCCGCCCGTTTGCTCGCGAACTTCACCGTGTACGCCACCGCGTAGAGCGCCTCCACGGCCTCAGCATAGGCCGGGGAGGTGTTCGGGTCGCCGTGCCCGTCGACGGCGAGGAACCGCTGCGACGGTACCGTCAGGGTCTCCCAGTCCCGGTTCTTCGGGGCGTACAGCGCCCGCAGCTCGCGCTTGACGTCGTAGGGCGCCGGCGCCGCGTTCGGCACGGCCGGGTCAGTTCTGCAGCACGGAGAGGATGTTGCCGGCCGGGTCGGTGAACCAGGCGATCCGCGGCTCGCCGTTCGCGATGCCGCGCTCGTCCTGTTCGAACCCGTCGTAGCGGAGGAACTCCACGCCGCGCTCGGCGAGCACGTCGACGGACTGGTTGATGTCGGCCACGGCGAGGTTGAGGATGGTGAACCCGGCCGGCTGGTGGTCGGGCTTGGGGTAGATGATCACGTCGGCGCCGCCGGGCAGGGTCAGCCGCAGCAGGCCCATGCCGCCGTCCGCCACCTCGAGACCGAGCACGTCGCCGTAGAAGGTGCGCGCCGCCTCGATGTCGGGCACCGCGAATCCGCTGAAACCGTGCAGGTACTCCGGGTCGATGGTGGGCATGGCGTGCTCCTTCTGGTCAGGCGTGGAGGTGCGGCTACCCGGTCAGCGGGAGCTGATCGAGGCGAACTTACGGATGCACAATGGCACGAACACCACGAGCAGCACAACAACCCCGATGAGCACGGTCGCCACCGGGTTCTGCAGCGTCCAGACATCCGGCACCGGCGCGGTGCCCTCGTTGCCGAACAGCTCGCGGGCTGCCTGCACCAGCGCCGACACCGGGTTGAACTCGGCGAAGATGCGCAAGGGGTCTGGCAGCGTCTCGATCGGCACGAACGCGTTGGAGATGAACGTGATGGGGAACAGGATGATGAACGACGCGTTGTTGATCACCTCGGGCGAGCGCACACTCATGCCCAGCAGTGCCATCACCCAGCTGAACGCGTAGCTGAACAGCAGCAGCAGCCCGAGCCCGGCGAAGAACTCCCCCATTGACGAGTTGACCCGCCAGCCGACCAGGAACCCGGTGGCCATCATGATGATCATCGAGATGGTGTTGAGCACCAGGTCGCCGTTGGTGCGGCCCACCAGCACAGCGGATGAGCTCATCGGCAGGCTGCGGAACCGGTCGATGATGCCGTCCTTGAGGTCCTGCGCCATGGCGGAGCCGGAGAAGGTGGAGCCGAACACCACGGTCTGGGCGAAGATGCCGGCCATGAGGAACTGCGTGTAGTCCGTGCCCTGCACGTTGATCGCGCCGCCGTAGACCTGGCTGAACAGCAGCACGAACATGATCGGCTGGATGACGGCGAACACCAGCATGTCGGGGGTGCGCTTGATCTTGATGAGATTGCGCTTGGTGGTCGTCCAACCATCCGAATACCAGAGGGACAGCGGGTTCCAGGTGGGCGTGGGTGCCGGCCTGGTGGCGGTGGCGGTCATTTCACCAGCTCCTGCTTCTCGTCTTCGTTGTCGTCTGCTGCGAGGTCGGCCTTGTGCCCGGTGAGTTTGAGGAACACGTCGTCGAGGGTGGGCCGGCGCATCCCGGCGTCGTGCAGTTCGATGCCGGCAGTGCGCAGGTCCGCGAGCACGTGTTGCAGCGCGGGCGGCCCGTCGGTGACGGCCACGTCGATTCCGCGGCCGTCGCTGGAGACCTGCGGTTCGCCTGCTCCGTAGCGGGCGAGCACCTCACGGGCGGCCGCGCTGTCGGCGGCGTCCACGAGGGCCACGACCACCCGGTGCCCGCCGATCTGGGCCTTGAGCTCGTCCGAGGTGCCCTCGGCGATCACCCGGCCGTCGTCGATGACCGCGATGCTGTCGGCCAACTGGTCGGCTTCCTCCAGGTACTGGGTGGTCAGCAGCACGGTGGTGCCGTCGTCGACGAGCCGGTTGATCACGCCCCACAGGGCGATCCGGCTGCGCGGGTCGAGCCCGGTGGTCGGTTCGTCGAGGAAGAGGATCTTGGGATTGAACACCAGCGCGCCGGCCAGGTCGATGCGCCGGCGCATGCCGCCGGAGAACCCTTTGACCGGCCGGTTGCCCGCCGCGGTGAGCTCGAACAGGTCGATGAGCTGCTGCGCCCGCTTGCGGGAGGCCGCGCCGCCCAGGTGGTAGAGCCGGCCGACCATCTCCAGATTCTCGAAGCCGGTGAGGTTCTCATCGACCGCCGCGTACTGGCCGGACACGCCGATGATGCTGCGCACGGCCTTGGGGTCGTCGAGAACGTTGATTCCGTCGACGATCGCCGTACCGGCATCCGGCTTGATGAGGGTGGTCAGGATCTTGACCACCGTGGTCTTGCCGGCGCCGTTGGGGCCGAGGATCGCCTTGACCGTGCCGCGCGGCACGGTGAGGTCGAGCCCGGCGAGCGCGTGCACCGGCCCGGTCTTGGATTTGTAGGTCTTGGTGAGCCCGGAGGCTTCGATAATCGTCATGCTACGCCCCTGCCAAATCGGTGGGTATGCTCGTATGTGGACGTTGTACACATGTGAGCTTTTATCGTAACGAACTGGATGCGTCATGACAACGGGTGTGGGAGATTCTCCGGCACGAACTTCGTACCGGCACGGCGACCTGCGTCGGGCGCTCATCGAGGCCGGGGTGGACCTGGCCCGGGAGGGCGGCCCGCCCGCCGTGGTGCTGCGGGAGGCCACCCGGCGCGTGGGGGTGACGCCCAACGCCGCCTACCGGCACTTCGCCGACCGGCAGGCTCTGCTGGACGCCGTGTGCTCCAGCTGCCAGAGTCTCGTCGCCGGCGCGATCGAAACCGATCAGGCCCGGGTCGACACGACAGACCCGGTCGAGGGCGCACGCCTGCGGTTCCGGGCCGTGGGCACCGGCTACCTGCGCTTCGCACTGGAGCAGCCGGGTCAGTTCCAGACCGCATTCTCGGCGTCGTCCGACCTGGACAGCGCGACCAGCGCGGCGCGGGCCGGCCCCGGCGGGCTCACCCCGTTCCAGTTGCTCACGCAGTCGCTCGACGACCTCGTCACCGTGGGGCTGCTGCCGGCCGGGCGGCGCCCGGCGGCCGAGTTCCTGGCCTGGTCGGCCGTGCACGGACTCGCCGAGCTGCTCATCGACGGGCCCCTCCGCGCGCTGCCCGCCCCGGTGAAGCAGACCCTGATCGTGCGGGTCATCGACATGGTGGAGCAGGGGCTGTAGCCAAGACCTGCTGCTGCTCAGAAGTCGCCCTCGGCGGCGGCCGGGCCCACGCTCATGGCGCCGTCCGGCTTCCACGTCACAAACCAGTTGCGATGCCCGGCCGAGGGAGCGAGAGCGTCGCTGGCCAACGCCTGGTCGCCAGTCCAGTACAGCGTCAGCCCCGACGCCGTGAACTCAGACTCGCCCACACAGCTCGACAGGTAGTGCGGGTCGTCGATCAGCAGGATCAGGCACACACGGTGCAGCTCGGCCCGCACCACATAGAACTGGGATTCGGCGGGCGGGTCGACCGACTCCCAGGTGATGCTGCCCAGGCTGCGCAGCGTCAGGGGCTGGAAGGAGTCGGGGAGCGGGATCACCGGTACGTCCGCCACCGTTTGGTGCGTGTCGAAGATCTCGAAGGCCTTGGCGTTGGCGCTGGCTGCGGCCGGGCCCTCCGTGCGGTCTGCGGCGACCATGCCCACGATCTGCGCCCCGGCCACGCCGCCGAGCACGGCCGCGACGATGAGGCCAGCCGTCAGGCGAAGCCGGTTGCGGGATGCGCCGGCGGGCTTCTCCGGGGCAGCGGGCAACCCGTCGGCACTCACCGCCAACCCTGCGTCATGCTGCAATTCGTCATCCTGCGGACTCATCGGGCGCACCAGCACGACGCGGGCCGCACCCGCCCCCTCGAGCTGCTGCCCCGCGGCGAGCACCGCGTCGTCGATCGCCTCCCGCTCGGCCGCGCTCTCGGCCTCCAGCTCCCGCAGGGCCCGGTGCACGGCATCGTCGCCGGCGGCGTCGGCATCCGCGGCGAAGACCCGGCGCTGCAGCGCGCGCACCCGACCGCTCGGTGCCGGCTCACCCTGCGGCGAGGCCTGGTCCGGATGCGCCCGCCACCAGAGCGCGTCGAGAACGTCCCGGCTGCCCCGGTAGTGGTCCCGCACGGCGTAGCGGAACTCCTCGTCGCCCAGGGCCCGTTCATACGCGTCGTGGTGACCTGCGGTCATCGGAGTCCCCGAGTGTGAAGTCACCCCTCGGCCACCACGTCCGAAGAGGTTGGCCGGCCCCTGAATTCGGCCGACAGGCCACCGTCGAGTTCCCAGACCACAACGAAGTCACCGAGCACCTGCGACACGCCTGTCTCGCTGTGCATCACGGCGTTGCTCTCCCAGTACAACCGCAACCCCGCCGACGGAAAGCCTGACTCGAGTGCGCAGGTCGACACGTAGCCACCGCTTTCCGGCATGGCGACGAGGCAGGTCATATGGCTGGTGGACAGCGCCGCGTAATAGGGCGAGATGCCCACCTCATTGGGGTTCTCCGACCAGTCGGCCGACCCGAGGTAGCGGAAGGAATCGGCCTGAAACACCGTGCCGGTCGACACGAGCGGGATGTCCTTCGGCGTCTGCTCGCGGAGGAAGATCATGCTCGGCGATTCCGAGGACACCGTGGCGATCGACGCCGCCGGCGAGGGGCTCGGCGTGCCGGACGGCGTGGGCGCAGCCCCGCTGACGAGGCCCGCGGCGCCCAGCTGGCTGCCGAGGATCACGCCGATGGCTACCGCGAGCAGGATGCCGCCGGCCAGGAGCCAGTGGCGGCGGCCGAATCGTCCGGACAGCCACTGCGGCGCCCGGTCCGATTCGACGACCTCTGGCTCCAGCGCGTCCTCGCCTGCTGCCGACCCCACCAGCTCGTCGAAGGTGGATGCGACGACGGTGGCCGAGGCGCCGATTTCCTGGGCATTGGCAGCGCGCAGGGCCTCGGCAATGGCCAGCCGCTCGGCGGCAATCTCCGCCTCGAGGCCCCGCACGGCCTCGGCCACGACCGCGTCGCCGGCCGCGTCGCCGTCCGCCGCGAAGACTCGGCGCTGCAGCGCCCGCAGGGTCGCGATGGGCGACGGCGTGCCGCTGGGGGCCGGGTCCTCGGGGTGCCATTCCCACCAGAGCGCGTCCGGCAGGCGCCAGGCACCGGTGTGGGCGGCGGCCACGGCGGCGGCGAAGTCCGGGTTCTCCAGAGCTCGCTCGTACGGATCGTCGTGCCTGTTCCCGGCCAATGAAACCCCCCTCATTGTTGTGCACATCCTGCCACACGCACCGGGCGGAGCGGTGCCGCACCGGCGCTGCGCTCAGGGAGCGACCACCCGGCCGGAGCCGCGCGTCTCGATGGTGGAGTCGCGCTGCCAGGCCACCGTGATGTCCAGCACCATCGGTGTCGTGCCGGCGCTGGCACCCTGCAGCATGTCGGTGCTCTCCCAGGAGAGGCGGAGGCCCGCCGAGGGGAAGTCGGATTCGAGCGAGCACGTCGACAGGTAGCCGCTGCCCTCGGGCACGGCTACCAGGCAGATCATGTTCGCCGAGCCGCGGGCCGCGTAATAGGGCGAGTCGGTGAGCCCGTTGCCGTCGGCGTCGGTCCAGCCCGCCGAGCCGAGGTAGCGGAACGACCCGGGTTCGAAGGCCGCGGGCATGGGCACGAGGGGAACGTCCCGCGGCGCCTGGGCGCGCGCGAACACCTGTGCGGCGAGCACCGGCACCTCCAGCGTGGAGGTGGGAGTGGGTGTGACGGGGGCGGCATCGCTGGCCGGTGGAGGCGCGACTCCCCAGGGCGCCAGGTCGTCAACCTGGCTGCCCACGACGGCCCCGAGCCCCACGGCGCCGGCCAGGGCCACCCCGAGCAGTACCCGGTGGCGTGGCGCAAGGCGCGATGGTGCGCCCGGCTCGGCCGGCGCATCCGCCATCGAGACGGATGCGGCGCCCGCCGCCGTGTCGGCCGCCTCTGTGCCGAACGACTCGGTGCCGAACGACTCGGAGCCGGGCAGACCGGCGACGGCTCCCTCGTCACCGGAGACCTCTGCCCCGGCCGGCACGGCACCCGACCCACCCTGCCTGCCGGCAGCGGCCGACGTGCCCGCGGCCGGCACCCGTCGCCCGCTGCGCGCGGCGGCCACCGCGGCGGCGATGGCCGTCTGTTCGGCCGTGATTTCGGCTTCCAGCGCGTGCAGGGCGTCGCCGACGGCACGGTCGCCCGCAGCGTCGCCGTCGGCCGCGAACACCCGGCGCTGGAGGTCGCGGAGCCGCTCGTTGGGTGACGTGGTGCCGTCGGGGGTGGGCTCGTCGGGGTGCGACCCCCACCACAGCGCGTCGAGCACGTCCCAGTGGCCCAGATGGGCCCGGGTCACCGCCTGCAGGAAGGCCGCATTGTGCCGGGCCTGTTCGTACGGATCGCCGTCGTCCCGTGCCTCTGTCACCATCACTCCCGTCGTTGCGCACATCCTGTCACCGCTCGGGCCGCCCGCGAACCTCCGCGGCCAGATGCCGGGAGGGTGCGCGGAGGGCATTGGCCGCACCCCGAGCCGGTGGCAGGATGCCCGCATGACCGTGACCGAACACCGGGTGGACCCGTGGGGTGGGCCCCGGCAGGCACGCTGGCAGCAGGCCGTGGACTGGCCGCTCACCATTGCGGCCCTGGTGTTCCTGGTCGCCTACTCGATCTCGGTGATCGGAGCGGTCGACGTCTCCACGGCTGCGCTGCTGCGGATCGTGATCCTGGTCAGTTGGGGGCTGTTCCCGGTGAGCTACCTCATCGATCTCGTGCTCGCCGACCATGCCTGGCAGTGGGCGCGGCGGCATCCCGTCAATCTGCTCTTCGTGCTGCTGCCGCTGCTGCGACCCTTGCGGCTGTTGCGGGTGCTGGCGCGCAGCAGCCTGTTCCAGAGCTCGGCGGGCACCGCATTCCGGGCGCGGGTGCTGGTGTACCTGGCCGGCACGGCGGTGCTGGTGACCTATATCGCCGCGCTGGCGGTGCTCGAGGCGGAACGGAGCGACCCGAACGCCAACATCACCTCGTTCGGCGACTCGCTCTGGTGGGCGGCGGTGACCATCACCACCGTGGGATACGGGGACTTCACGCCGCTCACCATCCGCGGGCGCGCCATCGCCACGGCCCTGATGCTCGGCGGCGTGGCCGTGCTCGGTGTGCTCACCGCCACCCTGTCGTCGTGGATCGTGCAGCGTGTCGCCGACCTCGAGGAGGAGCGTCACCGGGCCGAATAGGGCCAGCGAGGCGGGAATGATACACTCTCTCAATACCCTTAACGAACCGCTGTGCCATTTTCAGTCGCGTGTTGTATCCAGTGACCTGCCCTGGGTGCCTCGAATCGGCTGTCGCAGCACCGCGGAGGAGCACGTCTGCGCCCCGCGCGGTCGTCCGGGTGATACGTCAACCACGCTCAACGAATTATGAGGCTGCATCAGATGATTTTCGAAGTCGGCGAGACCGTCGTCTATCCCCACCACGGCGCAGCAACGATCACCGCGGTCGAGACCCGCACGATCAAGGGTGTCGAAAAGCGCTACATCACGCTCACCGTGCACCAGAGTGACCTGGCCATCAACCTGCCCATCGACAACGCCGAGCTCGTCGGCGTTCGCGATGTCATCGACGCCGCGGGTGTCGAGGCTGTCTTCGACGTGCTTCGCAGCGACGTCGAGGAAGAGCCGAGCAACTGGTCGCGCCGCTACAAGGCCAACACCGAGAAGATGGGCAGCGGCAGCGTCTACCGCGTCAGCGAGGTCGTTCGCGACCTGTGGCGCCGCGACCGCATCTCCGGCGTCTCCGCCGGTGAGAAGCGGATGCTCATCAAGGCCCGTCAGGTTCTCGTCTCCGAGCTCGCGCTCGCGCAGAAGTCCACCGAGGAAGAGGCCTTCGTCACCCTCGACGACGTCCTGAACGCCAGCGTCGCCGAAGTCGCCTAGTTCACACCCCTTACAACGTCGTCGGATGAGCAGCCCCCTGGTTGCCGTCCGGCGACGTTTGTGGATTAACCGGTCTGCTTCGACAGGCTCAGCACGGCGTGCTTCGACAGGCTCAGCACGGCGTACGGCCGCCGGACGAGCCCGCGCCGTTCTGCCGGCCGCGCTGCTGGCGCTGGCACTGGCGGGCTGCGCGGGCGCTCAGCCCGCGGCATCCGGGCCCGGCCAGACACTGCCGCCCGTTGGCGGCGGCCTGGACTACCAGCTCGGCGGCGCCTACGACCCGCCGGACGGGGTGAGCATCGTCGCCCGCGACAGCACCGAGGCGCCCGCCCCCGGCCTGTACTCGATCTGCTACCTCAACGGGTTCCAGACCCAGCCGGCCGACTCCGAGCGGCTCCTGGCCGACTCCCCCGAGCTGATCCTCACCGCCGAGGGCGGGCCTGTGCGCGACGAGAACTGGCCGGACGAGTTCCTGTTCGACACCGGCACCGCCGCGAAACGCACCGCGATCGCCGCGCTGACGCTGCCGCAGATCGCCGGATGCGCATCCGCCGGCTTCGACGCGGTGGAGATCGATAACCTCGACTCGTATACCCGCTCGGCCGGGCTGCTCACGGTCGACGACAATGTGGCGCTGGCGACCCTGCTGGTGGACGGTGCCCATGCCGAGGGGCTCGCGATCGGCCAGAAGAACGCCGCCGACCTCGCCGACGAACTCGCCGGAACGTTCGACTTCGCCGTGGCCGAGGAATGCGACCGCTGGGAGGAGTGCGGGCTCTACACCGCCGCCTACGGCGACCACGTGCTGGCGATCGAGTACAGCGACGATTTGCGCGTCGACTTCGCCGCGGCCTGCGCCGAATCGGACCGGCCACTGTCGATGATTTTGCGCGACCGGGACCTCGTCACAGCGGGCTCGGACGGATACGTGTACGAGCGCTGCTGACCCGTTGTGGTGTTTCGGCGGAAGGCCGACCAATCCGTCTGCGTGAGGGTGGCGAACTAAACACGTGAGGCGATCCGGCCTTGCGGTCCAGTCATCAAGGAGCTCCTCATGCGTTTCATTCCCACCAAGGTCCACGCCGTTCTCGACTACGTCGTCGCCATCGCCCTGATCCTCGCCCCCACGATCTTCATGTTCGAAGAGGTCGGCGGCGCGGCCGTCATCATCCCGCGCATCCTGGGCGTCGGCCTGATCCTCTACAGCCTCTTCACCCGCTACGAGCTGGGCCTGGTCAAGGTCATCGGCATGCCCGTTCACCTGGTCTTCGACATCGTCGCGTCGGTGTTCCTGATCGCTTCCCCGTTCCTGTTCGGCTTCATCAACGAGGCCCCGAACGCCTGGCTGCCGCACATCGCGGTCGGTGTCGCCGTGATCCTCGTCGTGCTCTGCTCCAAGAGCCAGCCCGGCACCAGCGTCACCGGCTCCAAGGCGCACGCCAGCAGCGTCGCCTGATACCCGGTACGCACACAGACTGCGGCAAGCGCTCCCGGCACTGGGGGCGCTTGCCGCTTTTGTGTGCCCGCGGCACGTCGGGCAGCGGGTGGTTACCGGGCGACCGGACGTAGGATGCGCCAGAGCAGTGAACGCTCTGCGGCACTCCACACCGCGCTCACCGTGAGGTAGATCGCCGCGGCCAGCGGCACGAAGGCCGCGAAGACCACGCTGATGAGCGGCAGCCAGCTCAGCACTCCCGTCATGGTCGCCTGGGCCGCCGGAGAGAGGGCTCCCGGAACCGGCGGGACCGCCGCACTGGCCGATGGCGGGCCGACCGGGGCGGCGGATGCGGCGGCCTGGGCGAGCATCAGCCGCCGGCTGAGCAGCTGGGCAGCGAGCAGCACGGCGAGCAGCACCCCGCCGACCAGGAGCACCGCCGGGGTGGTGCCGGCGCCCCAGCCGGAGAGGATGCTGGTGCCCAGCGGGCTGCCGAACAGGCTGCCGGCGAGGAGGGCGTTGTCGTGACCGTTGATGGTGCCCAGCACGAAGAGGCCGTAGACGCTCGAGAGGATCGGGGCCTGCACGAGCAGGGGCAGGCATCCGGCCAGGGGCGACGCGTTCTCGGCCGCGTACAGGGCCATGGTCTCCCGTTGCAGGCGTTCGGGGTTGCTGCCGTGTTGGCGGCGCAGCTCGGTGAGGCGCGGAGCGAGGCGTTGCCGCTGCTGTTGGGCCCGGGCCTGGGAGACCCCGACGGGGATGAGCACCAGGCGCAGGGCGAGGGTGAGCACGATGATCGCGAGGGCGGCCGCGTTGGCCGCGGTGAGCGGGGTGAGGAACAGGGTGAGGTTGTGCAGAACGGCATAGGCCGCGTCGAGCACGGCCGCGATGGGGCCGAAGGCATAGAAATTCATGGGGAGACTCCCGGTCGGAATACGGAAAATGGGGAACCGTATGGTCGCGACAGGAAGGGCGGGCACCCGGTGGGTGCGGCGCGGGAAAGGCTCCTAGGCGACCGGGAGGGCGCGCCCCGGGGCTCGGGGCTGGGGCTTGCCCGGCGCATCCGGAACGCTCTGGCCTACCTGCGAGGCCAGTTCGGGGTAGGGCCGGGCGACGGGAGTGGGTGCTCCGGTGAGCACCATGACGAGCATCGCCAGCACCTGCTGGGCCGCGCCGGTGACGGCCAGAGCCGAGGCGCTCAAGGTGAAGAGGGCGGCCAGGGCGAGAACCTCGCCGAAGCCGCGTCCGCCGAGCAGCAGCGCGCCGAGGCCGAACCCGGCGCCCAGGCTCAGTCCGAGCGCGACCGACAGGCGGGCAGTCGGCGATGCCCCGGCGGGCAGCAGCGTTCGTGTGCGCATCCGGGTCACCTCCAGCTCAGTCGTCCGTCCGGTCTTGTTCCGCCACTCTAGTCGGAGGGAAGCGCCCGCATCTGGTTGTTGCGCTTCTCGTGGGTGAGTTCGGCCAGGCCGAGATGTTCGAGCAGCGGAGGCAGGTACATGCCGAACCGGCCCCGGTAGCCCGAGCGCAGGCCGTACCAACCGCCGACCGGGTTGTCGGCGGAGCGGCCCCACCCCTCGACGCTGCCCTCCGGCGCGGGCTTCTTCTCGTCGCTGGCGCCGAGCGGCACCCAGTCGCCCTGCTCAAGCAGCCAGGCGTGCAGGTCGTCGATGGCGCGCGCCCGGTACTTCAGGGTCGTTGCGCCCACCTGGCAGACGAGTTCGTCGCCCTCACGGTACATCGTGTAGGTCGAGGAGCCGGGTGCTGTCGTGAGCTGCCAGGGATCGGCAGCAGTTCCTGGGGTCATCGGGTCTCCTGCTCCGGGGCCGGCGCACGCCGCTCGACTCCCGCTTGCCGTCAGCCTAGGCACCAGACCGGGCTATCGCTAGAGCGGCGGCCAAACCACCGAGTACGCTGAGCGCACGTGGACAGCCCACGCGAACTGGAGGGACCGCGCATGGCGAAGAAGGACGCATCCGGCACACCCCGCATGAACAAGAAGCTCTACGAAGACGAGCTGCGCCGGCTCCAGGCCGATCTGGTGACCATGCAGGAGTGGGTGCGCGAGTCCGGCGCCCGCATCGTGGTGATCTTCGAGGGCCGTGATGCGGCGGGCAAGGGCTCGGCCATCAAGCGGGTCACCGAGTACCTCAACCCGCGCATCGCCCGCATCGTGGCGCTCCCGGTGCCCACCGACCGTCAGCGCGGCCAGTGGTATTTCCAGCGCTACATCGAGCACCTGCCCACGGCCGGTGAGATCGTGCTGATGGACCGCTCCTGGTACAACCGGGCCGGAGTGGAGAAGGTGATGGGCTACTGCACACCCGACGAATACCGCCGGTTCCTGCACCAGGCCCCCCTGTTCGAACGGATGCTGGTCGAGGACGGCATCATTCTGCTCAAGTACTGGTTCTCGGTGTCGGACAAGGAGCAGGAGCTGCGCTTCCGCTCCCGGCTGAAGGACCCGATGCGCCGTTGGAAGCTCTCCGAGACCGACGTGTTGTCGATCACCAAGTGGGTGGACTACTCCAAGGCCAAGGACGAGATGTTCGTGCACACCGACATCGCCGAGGCCCCGTGGTGGGTGGTCGAGAGCGAGGACAAGCGCGCCGCCCGCCTCAACATGATCAGCCACTTCCTGTCGATGGTGCCCTACGAGCACATGGAACCGCCGCTCGTGCGCATCCCGCATCGGCCGCCGGCGTCGGACTACGAACGCCCGCCTCGCGAACTGAACCGTCCGGTGCCCGACCATGCCGCGCGCATCACCGAATTGGCCGCGGAGGCCAAGTCGAAGGGCAAGGGCAAGGGGTAGCTAGCCGTGCGCGGGGCGCTGCGCCGGGCCGTGCCCGGTGGCGTTTCGCAGCCGTGCCTTCGCGCCGTGCTCGATCAGCACGGGCACGTAATCCCGGATCGGTTTGCCGTCGAGCAGGTGGCGTTCCTCGGTGACGACGTTCTCGATGAACGACCGGGGCCGGTCAGGGTATCGCTCCACAAGACGGTCGATGACCTGGGCCACGGCGTGGTCTTCGTGTTCGGTGCGCTCTTCAGTGTCCACCGGATCAGTCTGTTCTTCACGATCGGTCCGGTCAATTCCGGGGCTACGCTGAAGCACCGCGCGCTGCACCGATGTGCAGGCGCCTCGTTCCTCGAAAGGGAAACCATGGCCACCGGCTCCCCCACTGTGATCGACATGACCCTGCCCGCCACGCCGGGCGGCAGTTTCGGCCTCGCCGCGGTGCTGGGCGTCCCGGCCGGGCCCGGGCCGTGGCCGGGCGTGGTGCTCGTGCACGAGGCGTTCGGGCTGAACGACGTGATGCGGCGCCAGGTTGAGCGGATGGCCGCGGCCGGCTACCTCGCGCTGATGCCCGACCTGTTCAGCGAGGGCGGCGCCCGTCGCTGCCTGGTCGCCACCTTCCGTTCGCTCTCGGCGGGCCAGGGCCGGGCGTTCGTCGATATCGAGTCGGCCCGCACCGCGCTCGGCGCCCGCGACGACTGCACGGGCGCGGTCGGCGTGCTGGGCTTCTGCATGGGCGGCGGTTTCGCCCTGGCCGCGGCGACCCGCGGGTTCGATGCGGCCTCAGCCAACTACGGCATGCTGCCCGGCGGTACCGACGCCGAGCTCGACGACGCCCTCACCGGCGCCTGCCCCATCGTGGGCAGCTACGGCGGCCGGGACCGGTCGCTGCGCGGCGCGGCCGGGCGCCTGGATGCGTCGCTGACCCGACTGGCCGTCCCGCACGATGTGGTGGAATACCCCGGCGCCGGGCACGCGTTCCTCAACGACGCCGAGAGCGGGCCCGTCGCCCTCCGGTTCGCCCTCAAGCGCTTCCTCGGCGCCGGTCCAGACCCCGTGGCGGCCGCGGATGCCTGGCGGCGCATCGACGCGTTCTTCGCCGAGCACCTCGCGACGGATGCCCCCGCGGCATCCCTTGACAGTTAGATATCAAACAGTTAGAGTTCTAATCATGCAGGACGCAGAGCACTCCCTCACTTCAAGCCTCCACCTCTTCCGCTGGATCGGGTGGGCGCAGATGAAGGCCGGCGAGGACTGGATCAGGGAACGCGACCTCAGTCGTGCTCAGAGTTTCGTGCTCGACTACCTGGTCCAGAATCCCGGGGCGATCCAGCGCGACCTAGCCGAGGTGAGCCGCACCACCGCCGCGAGCGTGTCGAGCCTTCTGCAGGGGCTCGAACGGCGCGGTCTGGTGGAGCGACGCACCGAGGACGGTGACGAGCGGAGAAAGCGCGTCTATGCGACGTCCGCCGGAGCCGACCTCATCTCGGGGTTCGACGACGCAATGGCCGCGGCCGGGGAGACCATCCTCGGTCCCCTCGACGAGGATGAGCGAGCCACCCTCAACGCCCTGCTTCTGAAGATCACCGCAGAACTGCCACAACCTACCCGCTAGGCCCCGGGCCACCCACCCCGGACACCCAGGCTCGTCACGGCCGGCCATGCCGGCGTTATTCGGCGCGCCCGAATCCCTCCATTCCTCCCCTTCCTTGCCGCACCGGCCGTTGTCGGAGCGCGCTCGAACCTGCCCGGAAAGAAGCAGCCATGAACCCCAGCACCCCCGAATCCACAGGCCCGTCCGACGTCACCGGCACCAACCGCTGGTACCTCTCCACGGCACCGATCCTGCGCGCCCTGATCCACCTCTGCGTACCGATGGCTGCCGCGATGATCGTCGGCGCCCTCTACAACCTCATCAACGCGGGCGTCGTCGGGTCGCTTCACGACACCGCGCTGCTCGCCGCGATCACCCTCGGCTCGCCGATCCTCGGCCTGGTCATGGCGGTCGGCAACGTGTTCGGCGTCGGCGGCGGCGCGATGATCTCGCGGCTGCTCGGTACCGCGGAACACGATCCCGGCGCGGCCGCCCAGATCAAACACGTGTCGTCGTTCTCCTTCTGGGGCTCCCTGATCGCCGGAGCCGTCATCGGCTCCGCCGGGCTGCTCCTGTTGAAGCCGGTCGTGTCGCTTCTCGGCGCAGACGGCGCCGCCGGGCCGGCCACCACGGCCTTCGTGGGTGTGATGCTCGCGTTCGTGCCCGTGCTGGCCGCAGCCGTCTGCCTCGAGCAGCTCGTGCGGGCGGAGGGCGCCGCCCGCCAGGTCATGATCGGGTTGATCGCCTCGGTGATCGCCAACCTGGTTTTCGACCTGCTGTTCATCCTGGTGCTGCACTGGGGAGTCGCCGGAGCGGCCCTGTCGATGGGGTTGGCCAACCTCGGCATCGTCATCTATTTCGGCCTCTGGCTCGCCCGGAACAGTGAACACGCGAGCCTGGCACCGCGGTGGTTCACACTCTCGCCAGCCGTGCTGCGGCCGGTGCTCGGTGTGGGCGTGGGAACCCTGTTGCAGTCCGCCTTCCTGATCGTGACCGCCCTGGTGCTCAACAACCTCGCGGCCGCCTATGGCGACGGTCCCCTTGCGGCCATGGGCGTCGCGGTGCGCATCGCCCAGGTACCCGAATTCCTGGTCATGGGGGTGACCATCGGTGTGCTGCCGCTGCTCGCTTACTCCTACGGCAAGGGCGACCGGAATCGCCTCAGCGCGGCGTTGCGCGCATCCTTCACCGCTGTGGCCACCATCTCGGTGCTCTTCGCGTCCACCGTGTTCGTGTTTCGCGAGCAGGTCTTCGCCGCGTTCGTCGCCAACCCCGACATGCTCGGCATCGGCGTCGCCATCCTCACGGCCCAGCTCGTGGCCATGATCGCGAACAGCTTCACCGGGCTCTTCACCTCGCTGTTCCAGGCCACCGGGCGGGCCGCGGCGGCCACCGTGATGTCGGTCACGCAGGGTGTGTTGTTCCTCCCGATCGTCTTCCTCGGCAACCTCTGGTTCGGCCTGCCCGGCATCATCTGGGCGCTCACCGTCACCGAGGGTGCCGTGTTCCTGGTCGGGATCGCCATGTGGTTCGCCTCCCGGGCCGCGATAGATCGCGGCTTGGCCGACGGCAGCCCGGAGCGCGCCGAGGAGGCCCTGGAGCACGCCCAGGGCTGAGCCGGCCACTGGCCGGGCGGCGTTACTCCAGGGTGGCGGCCACCGCTTCGGGCGCGGCGGCGGGGGCGGCCTCGGCCAGGAGGGAACGGGCAGCGAGGCCGATGATGGCGCTATAGGTGGGATAGGCGAAGCGCACGTGGGCGAGGGTGGCCACGTCAACGCCCGCGGCGATGGCCGTCGTCACCGACTGCACCACCTCGATGGCGTTCTCCCCCACCGCGTGCGCGCCGAGGATCAGGTCCCGGCGGCGGTCGGAGATGAGCATCAGGAAGCCGCGTTCCCGGTCGTCGATCACGGCCCGGTCCAGGCTCGCGTACGGCACGGTGGCGACGACACAGAGCGGGTCCCTGGCGCGAGCCTGCTCCTCGGTGAGCCCCACCCCGGCGTAGTCGGGGTCGGTGAAACCGCCGGCCGGCAGCAGGTGGTGCGGCGTGCGGCGGTTGGTGCCGAGCACCGCGTTCTCGGCGGCGGCCTCGCCCTCGAACTGGGCGGCCTGCACGAGCATGTCCCGGCCGTTCGCGTCGCCGACGGCGAAGATGTGTGACACCTCGCTGCGGAAGTACTGGTCGACGGGGATCGCCGAGCGCACGGTGGCGACGCCGGCGTTCTCCAGACCCAGGTCGTCCACATCCGCCGGCCAGCCGGTGGCCATGATGACGGCGTCGAAGCTATCGGAGACGGGCTCACCGCCCGCCTGCCAGGTGAGGGTGATGGAGCCGTCGGCATCGCGCACGAGCGACTCCACGGTGCTGATGCCGGTTTCGACCCGGGTGCCCTGCTCCCGGAACGCCGTGCTCACTGCCTCCGAGACGGCGGCGTCCGAGGCCATCAGGATGCGCGGCGCCACGTCGAGCAGGGTCACCCGCGAGCCGAACGAGCTGAAGATGGTGACCAGCTGAGCTCCGGTGTTGCCGCCGCCGATCACCGCGAGGCGTTCGGGCAGGGCCGGCAGGCTCAGCACGTGCTCCGGCACCGTCGCCAGCTCGGCGCCCGGGATCGGCAGCCGCCGGGAGTGGCCGCCCACGCAGACCAGGATGTTGTCGGCGCTGATGCGGCGCCCCGAGCCGAGCTCGACGGTGTGCGGGTCGACGAACCGGGCACGGCCCTCCAGAATGAGGTCGATCCCGGCGTCGGAGAACCGTTCGGCCTCCCGTTTGATAGCCCGCACCCGGTCGACGGATTCGGTGACCCGGGCGGCCGTTGTGCGCCAGTCGAAGCGCTCGATGACAGCCTCGATGCCGTAGGTGTCAGCGGTGCGCACCTCCCGCATGAGCCGGGCGGCCTTGGCGAGTGCCCGGGTGGGCACGCAGCCTGTGTTCACGCAGGTGCCGCCGGTGCGGTCCGATTCGGCCACGGCGACGCTGGCGCCGAGTTCCGCGGCGCGCAGGGCGGCGGAGGTGCCGGCCGGGCCGGCTCCGATGACGAGCACGTCGTAGTGCGAGATGGCGGTGGGGGGAACAGCAGACATCGGGACCTCCGGGCAGCGAACGGAAGACTGACACTGCCAGTCCGGGCTGGGAATCGGCCCCGACCCGGAGGTCTCAGCCGGCGCCCGAGCTGCGCTTGGCGTCCTTGCTGGCCGCCCGGCCGGCCTTCCGCAACGCCTTGTTACGGGCATCCTCGGATTTCATCAGCGTGCGGGTTTCGTCGAGGTCGCCGATCAGGGGGCGCCACCAGGAGGCGGCGGGGTCGGCATCCACCAGGATCGTGCGGATGAGCAGGGTGAGCGGAATCGCCAGGATGGCGCCGATGGCGCCCAACACGATGGCCCAGAAGAGCACGGATGCGAAGGTCAGCGACTGGCTCAACGCCACCGCGTTGCCGACCACCCGCGGCTGCACGATCGACTGCACGACGGCGTTGATGATGGCGTAGATGACGATCACCGGCAGCGCCAGCGCCCAGCCGCCGACGAGGAAGGCGAACACCGTGGGCGGAATGATGGCGATGAAGTAGCCCACATTGGGGATGAAGCTGCAGAGGAAGGACAGCAACCCCCAGAGGAACGCGCCGGGCACACCGAGCAACACCAGGGCGAGAGCGTTGAGCACCCCCTGGGCGATGCCGAGCAGGGTCGTGGCCACCATGTAACGGCGCACGCTGGAGGCGAAGTCGGTGAGGGCCGCCACCAGGGTGGGCCGGGAGGGCCGCAGCTGGCTGAGCAGCGTGGGCAGGTAGCCGGCGTCCGCGGCCATCAGGATCAGCATGGTCAGCACGATCACCAGGGCCACCGTGACATTGGTGATGCTGCCGAACAGTCCCGATACGAGCGGCACGAGGTTGCTCGGGTCGAAGCTCGACTCCACGGCCTGCACTTGGGCGGAGCCGAAACCGATGCTCGCCAGCCAGGTGGCGACCGTCGCCCCGATATCGCTGATCTGGCTGGCGAACTGCGGAAGCAGCGCGGCGAACTGGCCCAGCGCCAGGCCGAGCGCGGCGACGAAGGCGGCCAGCACCACGAACACCGTGGCCACGACAGACCCGGTGGCCAGCCCCCGCGGCACCCCACGGCGTTCGAGGCCGCGGCGCACCGGATGCGCGCAGATCGTCAGCACGAGCGCCAGCAGGATCGGCGCGGCGATGCCCGCGATGGCCGCGAGCCCGAAGACCGCCACAGTGGCCCCGCCCAGGCCGAGGAGGATCGAGGTGCTGCGGTGCATCATCGCCGGGGCCACTGCTCCGGTGGCGACCAGCTCCGATTCGATCGCGCCGGGCACCGCGGGAGCCTCGACGGGAGCCCTGCGGTGTCGACGTCGCCACATGGGGGCTCCCTCCGGGGTCGGAACGCTGGTGCCGGCCGTGACGGCCGGTCTCAGCCACAGTGTCCACCCCCGGCGCGCCCTGTGCCCTCACCCGGTTCGGGTGAGGTGGCGCGGCGGTGTCAGTCGATGCGGTGTCAGTCGATGCGGTGTCAGTTGATGCGGAGTCAGAGTCCGGGCAGGTGCCGGATGTTGGACCTGGCCATCTGCACGGCCTCCCCGACCCCGCCGTTGAGCACGGTCTTCGACAGGGCCAGGGCGAACCCCTTGACCTGCTTCGCGGTGACGTTCGGCGGCAGCGACAGCGCCAGCGGGTCGGTGACGATGTCGACCAGGGCTGGGCCGTCGTGCACGAACGCATCCGTCAGCGCGCTGCGCAACAGGCCCGGGTCCTCCACCCGCACGGCGAAGAAGCCGAGCGCGGCGGCCACGGCGGCGTAGTCGACGGCGGGCACATCGACCGCGAAGTCGGGATAGCCGTCGACGAACATCTCGAGTTTGACCAGGCCGAGGGTGGAGTTGTTGAACACCACGACCTTCACCGGCAGCTTCTGGGCGGCGATGGTGATGAGCTCGCCGAGCAGCATCGCGAGCCCACCGTCGCCGCTGATGGTGACCACCTGACGGTCGGGGTAGGCGCTCTGGGCGCCGATGGCCTGCGGCACGGCGTTGGCCATGGAACCGTGCAGGTACGAGCCGATCAGCCGGCGGCGGCCGTTGGGGGTGAGGTAGCGGGCCTGCCAGACATTGCCCATGCCGGTGTCGGCGGTGACGATGGCGTCGTCGGCGACGAGGTCGTCGAGGGTCGCGGCGGCGAACTCCGGGTGGATCGGCCGGCCGTGGTCGACATCCGTGTAGGTGCCCACGACGCTGCTGAGCACCTTCTCGTGCTTGGCGAGGGTGCGCTCGAGGAACGACCGGTCGGCCTTCTTCGTCACCAGCGCCGTGAGGGCCGCAAGCGTGGCGATCACGTCGCCGTGCACCGGGTGGGTCACGCTGGCCCGCCGGCCCAGGTGCGCCGGGTCGGTGTCGACCTGGGCGATGACCACCTTGTCGCCGTCGGGCAGGAACTGCTCGTAGGGGAAGTCGGTGCCGAGCAGCAATACCAGGTCGGCGTCGTGGATGCCGGCGTGGGCGGCGCCGTAGCCGAGCAGGCCCGTCATGCCCACGTCGAACGGGTTGTCGTACTGGATCCACTGCTTGCCACGCAGGCTGTGCCCGACGGGCGCGGCCACGAGGTCGGCGAACGCCACGACCTCGTCGTGCGCGCCCTCCACCCCGGCGCCGGCGAAGATCGCCACGGTCTTGGCCTTGTCGATGGCATCGGCCAGGGCCCGCACGTCGGCCGGGTCGGGCACCACGGTGGGGCGGCCGGGCAGCACCAGCTTGGGCACCGAGCCTTCCGCGGGAAGCTCGGCGACATCACCGGGCAGCGTCACCACCGACACCCCGCCGAGCGCCAGGGCGTGCCGCATGGCCGCGTTGACGACCTTGGGCGACTGCGCGGCGGAGGAGATCAGCTCGCGGTAGTGCGAACACTCCACGAAGAGCCGGTCGGGGTGGGTCTCCTGGAAGAAGCTGCTGCCGATCTGGGTGGTGGGGATGTGGCTGGCGATCGCGAGCACCGGCGCCCCGCTGCGGTGGGCGTCGTAGAGCCCGTTGATCAGGTGCAGGTTGCCGGGCCCGCAACTGCCCGCGCAAACGGCCAGCTTTCCGGTCAGCTGCGCCTCCGCCCCCGCGGCGAAGGCGGCGGCCTCCTCGTTGCGCACGTGCACCCAGTCGATGCCGCCCTTGGCGGAGCCGCCGGTGCGGCGCACGGCATCCACGACTGGATTGAGGCTGTCCCCCACGATGCCGTAGATGCGGTGCACCCCGGCGTCGACGAGCTGGGCGATGAGTTGGTCTGCGACGGTCTGAGCCATCGACCCAGTTAACTCCGCGGGGCACCCGGGCCTCCAGTACGGCCGGTCACAGTCAGCGAACTCCCAGTCCCCTGTAACCGTGCGTTCGCACACCGTCCAGCCCGGTGCCTAAGCTCGGAGGATGACCCTGCGCAGCATTCCCCTGACCCTCGCCTCCGGGCAGACCGTGACCCTTGCCGACTACGCCGACCAGGTCGTGCTCATCGTCAACGTCGCCTCCAAGTGCGGTCTCACGGTGCAGTACGGCGCGCTGGAGGAGCTGCAGAAGACCTACGGGCCGCGCGGCTTCACGGTGCTCGGCTTTCCCTGCAACCAGTTCAAGGGCCAGGAGCCCGGCAGCATCGAGGCCATCCTCGACTTCTGTTCCACCACGTACGGTGTGACCTTCCCGATGTTCGACAAGGTCGAGGTCAACGGGGCCGACCGGCATCCGCTCTACGCCATGCTCACCCAGACGCCGGATGCCGACGGTGCGGCCGGCGACGTCGGCTGGAACTTCGAGAAGTTCCTGCTCACTCCCGCCGGGGCCGTGCACCGGTTCCGACCGGTGACGGTGCCCGATGCGCCCGAGATCATCGCGGCGATCGAGGCGGGACTGCCGGTCAACGCCTGATCAGGCCGGCAGGGCGGGCCGGCAGGACGGCTCAGGCCCCGACGTCCTTCTGCCGGAGGACCAGCGCGGCCAGGCCGCCCAGCACCAGGACGGCCAGGTAGAACAGCACGAGCGTCCAGGCATCCGTGCCGTTGGCGAGCGGGCTGTGTCCGAACGCCGCGTAGTACGGTGAGAGGCCGTGCAGCCACTCGAGGTCGGCGCTCTGGTTGGCGATCGCGTTGAACACGTAGCCGATCACGGCCACGGCCGCGCCGCCGCCGATGCCCCACACCTTGCGGCCGGTGAGCGCCCCGCAGACGAGAGCCGTACTGCCGCACACCAGCGCGAGCCCGCCGAAGAGCAAGCAGGTGACGGCCAGGTTCGCCACGTCGATGTCGAGACCGGCCGGACCGTTCCAGAACAGCACCACCAGGAACGCCACGAGGGCCAGCGCGAGGACCTTCACGACGAGGGCCGCGAACCGTTGCACCGCCACCTGCACCCGGGTGACGCCGTGGGCGAGGGTGAGTTCCAGCTGGCCGGACTCCTCGTCGCCGCCGATCGCCGCGGCACCCCAGCTGATCGCGGCGATGCAGATGAGCAGGAAGCCGATCAATCCGAAGAAGGTGGACTGGGTGTACCCGGCCCCGGTGTCGATCTGTTGGTAGTTGATGGTGCGGGTCAGTTCGGTGGGCAGGCTGTCGATGAGCTGCTGCATCTGCGGGTTGCCGCCCAGGCTCGGGAAGATCGGCAGGTACAGGCACAGGGCCGCGGTGAGCCCGATCGACCAGCCCAGCAGCGAGCGCCAGCCGTCGGTCAGCGTCTTGGTGAAGATCGGCAGGGCGCTGCGGTGCTCGGTCGAGGTTCGCGGCGAAGTGGCGGTGGCGGCGCTCATGAGTGCACCGCCTCGGTGCGGGCGACCTCGGGCGCGGAGTAGAGGCGCAACACCGATTCCTCGAGATCGGGCTCCTCCACGACGAGGTCGGTGAGCCGCAGCGGGGAGATGGCCTGCACGAACGGCGAGATCGCCCCGGTGAGGATCGCCGTGGCCTCGGCACCGCCTGGGGCTGGCTGGCAGTCCAGCTCGCCCAGCCCCGCCAGCGGCGACAGCCTGGCGTACAGCTCCGCGGCCGTGACAGCGGTCGCGCTCATCCGCAGGTGCCGGATCGCGGTGTCGCGGAGCGCCTCGACCCCGGCGACCGTGATGATGCGGCCGTCCCGCAGGATGGCGACCTGGTCTGCGGCCTGCTGGATCTCGCTGATCACGTGGGAGGAGAGGAACACGGTCTGGCCGGCCGTCCTGGCCTCGTCGACGAGACCGAGGAAGACCTGCTGCATGAGCGGGTCCAGGCCGCTGGTGGGTTCGTCGAGCACCAACAGGTCGGGCTGGTGCATGAACGCCTGCACGATGCCGAGCTTCTGCTTGTTGCCCTTCGACAGGGTGCGCACGGTGCGGTCCAGGTCGAGGCCGAGCCGGTCGGCGAGTTCGTCGACCCGGCCGGCCGGCACCGGGCCGGAGATGTTGGCGTAGTGCCGCAGCAGCCGCCGGCCCGTGATGCGCCCCTCGAGGATGAGCTCCCCGGGCAGGAACCCGATCCGGCGCCGCAGCTCCGGGCCGGCGTTGCGGGAGTCGGTGCCCAGCAGTGTCGCATGGCCGGAGGTCAGCCGGATCAGGTCGAGCAGCGCCCGCATGATGGTGGTCTTGCCCGCTCCGTTGGGACCGATGACACCGAACACGCTGCCGCGGGGCACCGTGAAGCTCACGGCGTCGAGGGCTACGGTGCTGCCGAATTTCTTGACGAGGTCGACCGCGACGATGGCGGGAGACGAACTGGAGTTCGAGGTACTCACAGTGCTGAGCCTAGGCATCCGCCAACAGGCTCACAAGGCCCATCTCTACAACGATGGAAAAGGTGTCGAAAACCCTTGCCGGCGGTTTCTACAACGTTGTAGGTTGATCCGCATGGCCACCACCCTGCACGACGTCGCGGTGCTCGCGAAGGTGTCGATCAAGACCGTGTCGAACGTCGTGAACGGGTATCCCTACATCAAGGACTCCACGAAAACCCGGGTGCTCGAGGCCATCGCCGCGCTCGGCTACCAGCCCAATCTCACGGCACGCGGCCTGCGTCTCGGCCGCACCGGGGTGATCGGCCTGGCGGTTCCCGAACTACGGCTGAGCTACTTCGCCGAGCTGGCCGACGCCGTGATCCGGGCCGCGGACCGGCGCGGCATCAGCGTGCAGATCGAGCAGACCAACGGCGACCGCGACCGCGAGCTCGACCTGGTCACCAGCCCGCGCCGCCAACTCACCGACGGCCTGATTTTCAGCCCCCTTGGGCTGGGCAACGAGGATGCCGCCCTCCTCGCCGTCGGCTACCCGCTGGTGGTTCTGGGCGAGCGGATCTTCGACGCGCCGGCCGACCACGTCACGATGCGCAACGTCGAGGCCGCCGCGGCCGCCACCCGGCGCCTCCTGGCGGCCGGCCGCACGCGCATCGCCGTCATCGGCGCCCACGAGGGTGAGGTGTACGGGTCGGCCGCGCTGCGCATTCGCGGCTACCGCGAGGCGCTGCAGGAGGCCGGCCTGCCTGTCGACCCCGCGCTAATCCGGCACTCGGACATGTGGCACCGGGCCAACGGTGCCACGACGGTGCGCGGGCTGCTCGAGACCGGAGTGCCCTTCGACGCCGTGTTCGGCCTCAACGACACGCTGGCCCTCGGCGCGATCCGCGCGTTGCAGGCTGCCGGCGTGCGGGTGCCGGAGGACGTCTCGGTGGTGGGCTTCGACAACCTGGACGAGTCCGAGTACTCGCATCCCTCGCTCAGCACCATCGATGCCGGCCGCGACGAGATCGCCGACACCGCGGTGCGCCTCCTGCTCGAGCGCATCGCCGAGACCGGTCCGAAGGCGCCGCCGCGCCGCGTGGAGGCCGACTTCCGCCTGATCGAGCGTGAATCCATCGGCGCCGCCGCTGACGCAGACCATCCCTTCAACAGACAGGACCCGCCCGCGTGACCCCCACCCACATCACCGTCGACCGCACGAACGTGGTCGCCCCGCTCAACCGACGCATCTTCGGCTCCTTCGTGGAGCACCTGGGTCGCTGTGTCTACGACGGCATCTACGAACCCGGCCACCCCACCGCCAACGCCGACGGTTTTCGCCTCGACGTGGTCGAGCTGGTCAAGGAGCTGGGCTCCACCACCATCCGCTACCCCGGCGGCAACTTCGTCTCCAGCTACCGGTGGGAGGACGGCGTGGGCCCGCGGGAGTCGCGGCCGGTTCGTCGCGACCTGGCCTGGCACTCGCTGGAGACCAACCAGGTGGGCCTGGACGAGTTCGCCCGCTGGTGCGAGCTCACCGGCTCCGAACTCATGATGGCGGTCAACCTGGGCACCCGCGGCATCGAGGCGGCCCTGGACCTGCTCGAGTACGCCACCGGCGAGCCCGGTACCGCCCTGGCCGACCAGCGGGTGGCCAACGGCCGCACCGAGCCGTACGACATCAGCATGTGGTGCCTGGGCAACGAGATGGACGGCCCGTGGCAGATCGGCCACATGTCGGCCGAGGACTACGGCAAGATCGCCGCCCGCACCGCCTCAGCCATGAAGACCGCCGACAAGAACCTCGAGCTCGTGGTCTGCGGCTCCTCGGGCTCGAGCATGCCCACCTTCGGCGAGTGGGAACGGGTGGTGCTCGAGGCGAGCTACGACCACGTCGACTACATCTCCTGCCACGCCTACTACCAGGAGCGGGGCGGCGACCTGGCGTCCTACCTGGCGTCCTCGGTGGAGATGACCTACTTCATCGACACCGTCGTCGCCACTGCCGACCACGTCAAGCACAAGCTGCGCAGCCAGAAGACCATGCAGCTCTCCTTCGACGAGTGGAACATCTGGTACCTCGACGAGCACCAGGCGTCCGAGGAAGTCAACGACGAGTGGCGCATCGCCCCGCGCCAGCTCGAAGACGTCTACTCGGTGGCGGATGCCGTGGTGCTGGGCAACCTGCTGATCACCCTGCTGCAGAACCACGACAGGGTCACCTCGGCCTCGCTCGCGCAGCTGGTGAACGTAATCGCACCGATCATGACCGAACCCGGTGGCGATTCCTGGCGCCAGACCACATTCTTCCCCTTCTCGGTGACGTCGCGGCTGGCCCGCGGCGTGGTGCTGCGGCCGCGGATCGACACCGGCCGGTACGACACCGCCCTGCACGGCTCGGTCGCGCTGGTCGACGCCGTGGTGACGGCGGATGCCGAGACCGGTGCGTCGGCCGTGTTCCTGGTGAACCGCAGTCAGACCGAGTCGATCGAGGTGGTGGTCGACCTGTCCGACGTCGGCGCCGGCCGCATCGTCGAGGCCGTGAGCCTGCACGACGCCGATCCCTACGCGAAGAACACCCTGGCCGACCAGAACCGGGTGGGGCTCACGCCACTGGCCGGGGCGGAGCTGGCCGACGGCATCCTCACCGTCACGCTGCCTCCGGTGTCCTGGTCGGCGGTCTCCTGCGCTTGAACCCCGCTCGACCGGCGCGAGGGTTGCGACAGGCGCGACCCAAACGCTGATCGAGCCTGTCGAGATCCCGCGAGCCGAACACGTTCGCGACAACGCTCACCAGGTCTCGACAAGCTCGACCGACGAGACGGGAACGACCGCAGACAGGGTCACGAGGTCTCGACAAGCTCGACCGACGCGAGGTCGCGACAGACGCGACCCACACGCTGATCGAGCCTGTCGAGATCCCGCGAGCCGAACACGTTCGCGACAACGCTCACCAGGTCTCGACAAGCTCGACCGACGAGACGGGAACGACCGCAGACAGGGTCACGAGGTCTCGACAAGCTCGACCGACGCGAGGGTCGCGACAGACGCGACCCACACGCTGATCGAGCCTGTCGAGATCCCGCGAGCCGAACACGTTCGCGACAACGCTCACCAGGTCTCGACAAGCTCGACCGACGAGACGGGAGCGACCGCAGACAGGGTCACCAGGTCTCGACAAGCTCGACCGACGAGACGGGAACGACCGCAGACAGGGTCACCAGGTCTCGACAAGCTCGACCGACGCGAGGGTTGCGACAGACGCGACCCACACGCTGATCGAGCCTGTCGAGATCCCGTGAGCCGAACACGTTCGCGACAACACTCACCGGGTCTCGACAAGCTCGACCAACGACACGGGAACGACCACAGACAGGGTCACCAGGTCTCGACAAGCTCGACCGACGAGACGGGAACGACCACAGACAGGGTCACCAGGTCTCGACAAGCTCGACCGACGAGACGGGAACGACCGCGGACCGGGTCACCAGGCCTCGACAAACTCGACCGACGCGAGGTCGCGACAGACGCGACCCACACGCTGATCGAGCCTGTCGAGATCCCGCGAGCCGAACACGTTCGCGACAACGCTCACCAGGTCTCGACAAGCTCGACCGACGCAACGGGAACGACCACAGACAGGGTCACCAGGTCTCGACAAGCTCGACCGACGCGAGGGTCGCGACAGACGCGACCCACACGCTGATCGAGCCTGTCGAGATCCCGTGAGCCGAACACGATCGCGACAACACTCACCGGGTCTCGACAAGCTCGACCGACGAGACGGGAACGACCGCAGACAGGGTCACCAGGTCTCGACAAGCTCGACCGACGAGACGGGAACGACCGCAGACAGGGTTACGAGGTCTCGACAAGCTCGACCGACGAGACGGGAGCGACCGCAGACAGGGTCACCAGGTCAGGCTTGGGGGCGGGGCGTGGCGGTGCTCTCGCGCACGATGAGCTCGGGCGTGATGGCCGGGATCAGCTCGGCGGGCTCGCCGCCCATCAGGTGTAGCAGCCGCTCCACGGCGACCCGGCCCACCTCGTCGAAGTCCAACCGAATGGTCGTGAGGCCGGGTTGGAAGTACCGTGCCTCGCTCATGTCGTCGAAGCCGACCACGCTCACGTCGGCCGGCACACTGCGCCCCTTCTCGGTGAGGGCCTTCATGACGCCGAGGGCCATGGCATCGTTGGCGGCGAGCACAGCGGTGATCGACGGGTTCTGGGCGATGCGCAGCCCGGCCCGGTAACCCGACTCGGCTGTCCAGTCCGTGGTGGCGAACTCGGGGTTCATCGGTCGCCCGCGATCGCCGAGCTCCGAGAGCCAGCCGGAGCGCCGGGCCTCCGACGCGGTCCAGCCGGGCGGCCCGGCCACGTGCCACACGGTCTCGTGGCCGAGGTCCAGTAGGTGCCGAGTGGCCAGCTGTGCGCCGAGGACGTCGTCCATGGTCACGGTGTGCGGGCCGGCCGGGGTTCCCTGCTAGAACCGCACGATGGGAACGGCGAGGTCCAGCCCGTCGAGCACCGGCGCCGCGGCCGACATCGGCGCGAGCACGACAATGCCGTCGACGGAGTCCCCGACCAGAGTGTCCAGTGCCGTGCGGATGGTGCGCGGGTCCACATCCGAGATGCTCACCAGGCTCGTCGAGTACCCGTTGCGGCGAGCCTCTTCCGCCACCCCGAACAACACCATGGTCGAGCCGTGCACCGGAAGCGAGTAGCTGATCACCCCGAGATTCATCGACCGGTTCGTCGCCAGCGCCCGTGCTGCGGAGTTGCGGTTGTACCGCAACTGCACGATGGCCTGTTCGACGCGCTCGCGCACCTCGGCGCCCACATTGCTGTGGCCGTTGACCACCCGCGACACCGTCTGCTGGGACACCCCGGCCAGCCTCGCCACATCGATCATCCGCACACTGCGCGGCGTCGGCACGGCTCGGGTCTCGGTCTGCATCCTCTCAGGATAGGACCACGGACGGCACAGCACTCAACCAATCAACGGCGTGTGATAGCGCACTATCACAGCCAGTCGGTTAGACACATTGCACAGATGTGCGCTGGTTTCATCTTTGATAGTGCGCTAACATCAGCTCAACCAGCCGGTCTGATCCCACCCCACCTGACAAGGACGTCGACAGTGACCATCACCTCGCCGCAGCGCGCATGAGTAGCTTTGGACCGCAGATTGAGGTGGCGATTGCCCGGGTTCGGGCGGATATCGCCCGGTTGCACGGGGAGCTGACCAGTAATGGTCTGGTCGTGTGGACGGGCGGGAATGTGTCGGGTCGGGTACCGGGTGCGGACCTGTTCGTGATCAAGCCCAGCGGGGTGGATTACGCGGATCTGGCGCCGGAGAACATGATCCTGTGCGATCTGGACGGCGCTGTCGTTCCGGAGACGCCGGGTTCGGACCGGTCGCCGTCGTCTGACACGGCCGCGCACGCCTACGTGTACCGGCACATGCCCGAGGTCGGCGGGGTCGTGCACACGCATTCGACCTACGCCACCGCGTGGGCGGCGCGTGGTGAAGAAATCCCGTGTGTGATCACGGCGATGGCTGATGAGTTCGGCGGCCCGATTCCGGTGGGCCGGTTCGCGATCATCGGGGACGACACCATCGGGCAAGGCATCGTCGAAGCCCTCACCGGGCACCGGTCGCGTGCGGTGCTGATGCAGAACCATGGCCCGTTCACCATCGGTAAGGATGCCCGCGACGCGGTCAAGGCCGCCGTGATGGTCGAAGACGTCGCCCGTACGGTGCACCTGGCCCGTCAGGGCGGGGAGCTCATCCCGATCCCGCAGGACGCGATCGATTCCCTCTTCAACCGCTACCAGAACGTCTACGGACAAGCACCGCAAGGAGCACTCAAGTAATGTCACTCTCCACCCCCACCGCCCTGGCCACGACCCTGGATTCCTACGAGGTCTGGTTCCTCACCGGCAGCCAGAACCTCTACGGCGAAGAGACCCTCAAGCAGGTTGCCGAGCAGTCGAAGGCGATCTCGGACGCGTTGAACGCGTCGAGCGCCGTGCCGGTCACGGTGGTGTGGAAGCCGGTCCTGAAGGATGCGGAGTCCATCCGTCGTGCCGCGTTGGATGCGAACAGTGATGACAACGTGATCGGGTTGATCGCGTGGATGCACACGTTCTCGCCGGCGAAGATGTGGATCGGTGGCCTCGACGCGCTCCGCAAGCCCCTGCTGCACCTGCACACGCAGGCCAACGTGGAGCTGCCATGGAGCGAGATCGACTTCGACTTCATGAACCTGAACCAGGCCGCGCACGGCGACCGGGAGTTCGGCTACATCCAAACCCGTCTCGGTGTGTCCCGGAAGACCGTCGTCGGCCACGTGTCGAACCCGGCCGTGACCGCGTCGATCGGCACCTGGACCCGCGCTGCGGCCGGGTGGGCGGCATCGCGCAGCATGAAGCTGGCTAGGTTCGGCGACAACATGCGTTACGTCGCCGTGACCGAGGGTGACAAGACCGAGGCCGAACTGCGGTTCGGCGTGCAGGTGAACACCTGGTCGGTCAACGAACTCGCCGACGCCGTACACGCCGCCACCGACGCTGACATCGACGCTCTGGTGGCCGAATACGAGGACCTCTACGACGTGGTCCCGGAGCTTCGGAAGGGCGGCGACCGGCACGAGTCACTGCGTTACGGCGCGGCGATCGAACTCGGGTTGAAGTCGTTCCTGGAAGCGGGCGGGTTCAGCGCTTTCACCACCAGCTTCGAAGACCTCGGCGCGCTCAAGCAGCTGCCCGGCCTGGCCGTGCAGCGCCTCATGGCGCAGGGCTACGGCTTCGGCGCCGAGGGCGACTGGAAGACCGCGATCCTCGTGCGTGTGGCCAGCGTCATGGGCGCGGGCCTGCCCGGTGGGGCAAGCCTGATGGAGGACTACACCTACGACCTCACCCCGGGAGCGGAACTCATCCTCGGCGCCCACATGCTCGAGGTCAACCCCGCCCTGTCCACGACCAAGCCGACCCTGGAGATCCACCCGTTGGGCATCGGCGGCCGCGAAGACCCCGTCCGCCTGGTCTTCAACGCCGACCCCGGCCCCGCCGTGGTCGTCGCGATGAGCGACATGCGCGACAGGTTCCGCCTCGTCGCGAACGTCGTCAACGTCGTCGAACCCACCGAGGCCCTCCCGAAGCTGCCCGTGGGCCGGGCGGTCTGGGCGCCCGAACCCGACTTCGCGACCTCTGCCGCGGCCTGGCTCACCGCCGGCGCCGCCCACCACACCGTCATGTCGACAGCCGTCGGCATCGAGGTGTTCCACGATTTCTCCGAGATAGCCCGCACCGAGCTCCTCGTGATCGATAAGACCACCACCCTGCGGGACTTCACCCGCGAGGTGCGCTGGAACCAGGCCTACTACCGCCTCGCGCAAGGCCTGTAACCCGCGGGCCGCGCCTCAGGCGTCGGCGTGCACGACGCGGTTGCGGCCGTCGCGTTTGGCGAGGTACATGCGCACGTCGGCGGCCCGCAACAGCGCGGTGCTGGTGTCGCCGTCGGCGGGCGCCAGCGCCACGCCCAGGCTTACGGTGACGTGCAGTCCGGCGGAGATCGGTGACCAGTCGTGTGAGCCCACGGCCATCCGTACCCGCTCGGACAGCTCGATGACCTGGTCCTCCACCAGTGCGGGGACGATGAGCAGGAATTCCTCGCCGCCCAGCCGTGCGGCGACAGCCCCGGGGACCGGTGCGAGCGCATCCGTGAGAATACGGCCGAGCGCCCGGAGCACCTCGTCGCCCACCTCGTGCGACAGGGTGTCGTTGATGCGCTTGAAGTGGTCCACGTCGAGCATGGCGATGGCCACCGGGCTGCCGCCCTCCCGGTGCAGCATGAGCAGCATGGTGAGGTGCTCGTCGACGAATCGGCGATTGTGCAGGTCGGTGAGCGGGTCGCGCTCGGCCATCTCGCGGTAACGTTCGCTCTCCTGACGGGACTCCGCGGTCTGGAACATGGCCTCGAGGATGCGCCCCTTGGCCTCGTTCTCGCTGGCGCTGAGCGCGATGGACTGGGTGTGGTAGCTCCGGTACGACTCGAATGCCGCCTGGAAGTCTTCTCTGGCCGCGTACGTCTCGGCCTGCTCCCGGGTGACCTCGGTGGTCCAGCGCGCCAGGCCGTGTGCCTCGCTCAGCGCCAGACACCGGTCGATGACGTCCTGGGCCTCGTCGAAGCGCCCCTGGGTGCGATACGTCTCGGCCAGGGTGACCAGCGCCGCCGCGATGCTGTCCGGGTGGTAGTCCACCGGCTTGGCCTCAAGGGCGGTCTCGAGGGTGGCCGCAGCCTCGTCGAGCCGACCGGCCACCAGGTAGACCCTGGCGATGGTGTCACGGGCGTACATGCCGATCGGGCGGTTGTTGAGTTGCGACAGCGCGATCAGGCTTTCCACGGCGGTCATGGCCTCGTCGTGGTTGCCCGCGAGGTACTCGGTGTAGGCCAGGTTGTTGAGAATTTGATAGCGGATGCTGGTCTCAGGGTCGTCGATGACCAGCCGGAGCGCCTCGTTGTAGCGCCTCCGCGCCTCGTCGAACGAACCCGCCGAGCCGAGGGCATCCGCCAGGGTCAGCCGCGCCGCCGCTCGCATCAGCGGCACCTCGGAGTCATCGAGCAGGCTGTTGGTCGCCACGGCGTGCTCGAGGGAGAGGGCCCGGTCGCCGACGAGCTCGAAGATGGACCCCAGCACCTCGTGGCAGCGGGACTGCAGGGCCAGCTCGCCGTGCCGCTCCGCCCAGTCGAGCATGCGCTGCATCTCGACGGCGCCCTGGCGCGGGTCGCCGCGGCGGGTGAGGATCGAGGCGATCTGCACCTCGAGACGACGGCCCAGCACTCCGTGCACGCCGATGTCGGCCAGGTCGGCAAGCCACTCCTGGGCGGCCGTGAGCGCGACATCCTTGTCGATCCAATACTGGCGCTCGATCCACGCCAACCGCTCCTCCGCCGTGCGGTGCCCCACCGTCGCCACTGCGATCACTCCCCCTGTTTCGCCCCAGCCTAGCCGCCCGCCACGGGCCGCCACCCCGGTGTTTCTCACCCAGTCCGGGTGATCCAGATCCTGCCTGTGTGATTACCGTGAAGAGCAGCCAAGGACTGTGACCTGCCGCCCCTCAGCGGCGGCAGGACCTCGGCCAGACGTTACCGAGAAAGGGTGCCGACCATGAGTTTCTGGTCTAGTTTCTGGGATTTCATCGGATTCTTCTTTTGGACATTCGTGTTCGTGTCCTACCTGTTCGCACTCTTCGCCGTGATCATCGACGTGTTCCGGGATCGGGAGCTCAACGGCTGGCTCAAGGCGCTGTGGCTGATCTTCCTGGTCTTCGTGCCGATCCTCACGGTGCTCGTCTACGTGATCGCGCGCGGCCGCGGCATGGCCGAACGCCAGGCCAAGGCCGGAATGCAGGAGCGGGCGAGCACCGACGACTACATCCGGTCGGTGGCCGGCAGCAACCCGGCCCAAGACATCGCGCAAGCCAAGAACCTCTTGGACAGCGGTGCCATCACACAGGGTGAATACGCGGTACTGAAGGATCGCGCACTGGGTAACACCCAGGCACGTTCAGACGTCGTCTGACGGCTGGAGGGCGGGTCGGGCCGCCAACCAGTTCTCGAGTTCAGGTGCCGGGACCGGCTGCGACATGAAGAACCCCTGCGCAAGGTCGCAGCCGTACCGGGCCAGTTCGTCGTAGGCCACACCGCTCTCGACGCCCTCGGCCACCATGCGCAGGCCCAGGCTGTGGGCCAGTTCGATGGTGGACGCCACGAGGGAGGCGGCGCGCGCGTCGTCGGCCATGGGAAGCACGAAGGACCTGTCGAGTTTGAGCTCGTCGATGGGCAGGTCGCGCAGGTAGGACAACGAGCTGTAACCGGTGCCGAAGTCGTCCACAGAGATCTGGATGCCCGCCTCGCGCAGCCGGAACAGCACGTCCCTGGCCCGGTCACGGTCGCTCATCAGGAAGTCCTCGGTGATCTCGAGCATCAGTGATGAGGGTGGCAGCGCCCGGGCGGCGACCATGGCCGCGATCTCATTCGGCAGGTCCACGTCGACGAGCGAACTGGCCGATATGTTGACGGCGATGGGCAGCGTGCGGCCATGCTCCTGCCAGATCGCAGCCTGGTCGAGCGCCTTGGTGAGCACGATCCGGGTGAGGGAATGCATCAGCCCCGACTCCTCGACGAGGTCGAGGAACTCCTCGGGCAGCAGCAGCCCCCGGGTCGGGTGCTGCCAGCGCACGAGCGCCTCCACGCCGATCACGGCGTTGCTCCGCATCTCCACCTTGGGCTGGTAGTACACCACCAGCTGGTCCTCGCTCAGGGCCGTGCGCAGCTCCTGCAGGGTGCGCAACCGCGTGTCACCGTGGCTGTCGTCCTCCGAGCTGTAGACGTGATGGCCCAGCCGGTTGGCCTTGGCCCGGTACATCGCCATGTCCGCGCGACGCATCAGGTCGCTGAGGTCGTGCCCCTGCTCGGGGAACAGCGCGATGCCGATGCTCACGCTGGTCTGCACCGACAGGCCGTCGAGGGCGAAGGTGCGGGCGAGGGCATCGCGCAGACCCACTGCGACAGCGGTGGCCCCGGCCTCGCCGGCGTCGGCGAGCAGGATGGCGAATTCGTCGCCGCCGAGGCGGGCCAGCCGGGCGTTCGGCGGCAGCGCCGCCGCCAGCCGGGCGCTCACCTGCACGAGCAGCCGGTCGCCCACGTCGTGGCCGAGACTGTCGTTGACCTCCTTGAATCTGTCGAGGTCGAGCAGCATCAGGGCGCTGTGCCGTTGCCGGGCCGCGGTGCGGCTGACGACGAGCAGCGCGGGCGCATCCGCGTAGAGGGCCCGCCGATTGGGCAGGCCGGTCAGGTCGTCTGTGCGGGCCTGCCGACGCAGCATCCGCTGCCGGAACACCAGCGGGATCGCGGCGAGGGCCACGGTGAGGCCCGCCAGGATGACGGCGAGGACGGGCTGCGCCACCTGGGTGCCGAGCACGAGCACACCCAGGCCCGAGGCGACGGCGACGGCCGGCACGAAAAGCGCCGGTGTTCGCGTGCCGCCGAGCGCCGGCCGGCTGTTCGGCC
Source organism: Cryobacterium arcticum (assembly GCF_001679725.1). Taxonomy (NCBI): domain Bacteria; kingdom Bacillati; phylum Actinomycetota; class Actinomycetes; order Micrococcales; family Microbacteriaceae; genus Cryobacterium; species Cryobacterium arcticum. The sequence goes on from NZ_CP016282.1 coordinate 3,413,969, forward strand.
TGCCCGCCGCGTTGACCCACACGGCCATGAGGGCCAGTCCCAGCGCCCAGGCCGCGTCGAGGGGAAGACCAACGAGGTAGAGGCCGTCCACCTCCAGGAGCGCGTAGACGATGTCGGCCGCGGCGAACACCAGGAGACCACCGACGAGGAAGGTCCAGCGCCGCCCGATGGTGAGCCCCGGAGCGGCGGCGATGCCGGCGACGGCGGCAACGAGGAGCAGGTCGAACACCGGATACGCCACCGCGACCACGGTAGCCAGAACCTCCGACTCGTCGACGGCCGAGGAGAGCACCGGTCCGAGCAGGGCCGTGAGGATGGCGGCGGAACCGATGGCGCCGACCGCGCTGTCCAGCAGCACCGACCAGGCCAGTCCGCGCATCTGGCTGCGCACGAGCGCCACCAGGGCGGCGAGCATCAGCGGATAGAAGAGGAGGTAGCCGACGTCGGCCAGGGACGGGAACGGCAGTTCGCCGCCGGCATCCATCGCCGTGACGTAGTAGGTGTCGGCGGCGGCGTTGAGCGTCACCGCGAGGGTGGCGAAGAGCACGTCGCCCCTGGCGAAGCCGGTGCGCACCGTGGCGACCCAGAACACCGCGACGGGGGCCCACTGGGTGAGTTCGCCCAGCCAGATGTCGACGAGCGGGTTCGGGCCGTCGCCGTGCAGCAACAACCCGATCGTGTACGCCACGACGACGACGAACACGAGCCAGATCGGCCACCGCTCACCGAGTCCGCGACCGTTCCCGCCCGGCCGGGGGATGCCCGACCGGGCCATGCCTGATCGCGTCGCGCCACGCCCGTTCACCCGCACGTGACTCCCCCTCATGTCTTCGCTCAGCCTATCAATCGGCCGGCGGCGACCCGGCTAACGCGCGCGGGCGATCAGGGCGCGCACGAGGTCGAGCTGGGCATCGTCGGCGAAGGCGCCGGAGAGGCCCACCACGCTGGTGCCGGCGGCGAGGAACTCCGGGGCGTTGAGGGCCGTGACGCCACCCGTGGCGATGAAGTTCGTCTCGGGGTACGGCCCCTTCTGGGCCTTCACCCAGGCGGCGCCGAGGAGGGAGGCGGGGAAGGCCTTGACCCAGGTGAGTCCAAGAGCGCGGGCCAGCAAGATCTCGGTGGCGGTGGCGATGCCCGGCAGGTGTGGGATGCCGCGGCGCACGCTCTCGGCCACAATGGCCGGGTCGAGTCCGGGTGAGACGGTGAATGCGACGCCCACGTTGGTGGCGGCGTCGAGCTGCTCCAGGGTGGTCACGGTTCCGGCGCCGATGACGAGCCCGCGTTCGGCGGCGGCATCTGCCACGGCCTGCAGTACGGGGACGGCGTCGCTGGTCTGGATCGGGATCTCGACGTGCTCGACGCCGGCGTCCCAGGCGCGCACCGACAGGCGCACGGCCTCAGCGGCCGAGAGACCCCGGAACACGGCGATCACGGGAACCCGGAAGAAGTCCTGGGGGAACCACTGGTCGGTGCTGAGCGGATGGATGGTGCTGGCTGGTGCGGTCATGCGGGTCATCTCCTGAGTTCGGCGACACGCTCGGCGTCGGCCGTGTCGTGTGTGTGATCGGTGGGTTCGTCTGCCGACATGCGCCGGCCGAGCCCGGGCCGGAAGTCTTCGCGGCTGCCGAGCGCCCACGCGGCACGGGAGTGGCCGCGTTCGAGGCGTTCGGCGGATGGGGCAGCGAGAATCAGGCTGGACAGGTAGCCGGCCGCGAAGGCGTCGCCGGCCCCCACGGGTTCGACGACCTCGACCCGGCGGGCCGGCACCACGGTGATGGTGTCGGTTTCGCCGGTTGCCAGGGCAAACTCGGTCGCGTCGATCGACGAGTCCTTCACGACCAGGTAGGGCACGCCGGGCAGCAGGGCGCGCACGTCGGCGGCGGTGACGCAGCCCCAGAGCACGGCGGCCTCGTCGAGTCCGACGAGCACCACCGTGGCCTTGCCGGCCAGGGCGAGCAGTCGTGGTGCGGCCTCCGCCACCGGCCAGAGGCCCGGGCGGAAATTGATGTCGAACGAGACGGAGACGCCCCATTCGGCGGCGTGGTCGAGCACGTGCTCCACGAGGGAGGAGCAGGACTCCGACAGCGCGGGGGTGATGCCGGTGGTGTGCACCCACCGGGCGCCGGCCAGGGGCCAGCCGACGGCATCCGCGATCTTCAGCGTGGATGCCGCCGAGCCTTGGCGGTAGTAGAACACGTGGGCTCCACTACCGGTGTCGGGCTCCTTGAGGTAGAGCCCGGTTGGTGCATCGGATGAGCGGCCGACCCACCGTGTGTCGACGCCGGCGCCGTGCAGCGCGGCGATGATCTTGCTGCCCACGGGGTCGGTGCCGACCGTGCTGGCCCAGGCCACCGTGTGGCCGAGCTCGGCCAGGTGCATCGCCACGTTGGACTCTGCGCCGCCGGTGCCCAGGGTGAAGGCACTGGCTTCGTCGAGCGGCAGCGAGGTGGTGGGGGTGAACATGCCCATGGTCTCGCCGAAGCACAGCACCGTGGGAGTCGTGGCGTGGTGGTCGCCCATCAGGTCACGGCCCCGATGTGCCACGGGACGAACTCTTCCTGGCCCACATTGAACTCTTCGCTCACGGTCTGCTTGCCGCTGGCGACGGCGATGATCATGTCGAGGATCTCGGCGCCGACCTCATCGACGCTCGCGTTGCCATCCGCGATGCGACCGGCGTCGATGTCGATGTCGTCGCCCTGGCGCAGGAACAGTTCGGTGTTGGTGCCGACCTTGATGCTCGGGGTGGGCTTGCAACCGAAGACCGAGCCGCGGCCGGTGGTGAAGACCACGACCGTGGCGCCGCCGGCGACGAGGCCGGTGACCGACACCGGGTCGTAGCCGGGGGTGTCCATGAACCCCAGGCCCCGGGTGTCGATCGGTTCGGCGTATTCGTACACGGCGGCGAGGTCGGCGTGGCCGGCCTTGGCCACGGCGCCCAGCGACTTCTCCAGGATGGTGCTGATACCGCCGGCCTTGTTGCCCGGGGACGGGTTGTTGTCCATGGTGCCGCCGTTGGCGTGGATATAGGTCTCCCACCAATCGATGCGCTCGATCAGCTTGTGGCCCACGGCGGGCGTGACGGCGCGGGCAGTGAGCAGGTGCTCGGCCCCGTAGATCTCGGGGGTTTCGGCGAGAACGGATGTTCCACCGTGCGACACGAGAACATCCGACGCCCAGCCCAGGGCCGGGTTGGCCGTGATGCCGGAGTAGCCGTCGGAGCCACCGCAGTTCAGGCCCAGCACGAGTTCGGAGATGTCGATGGGTTCGCGGTGGCGGGTGTTGATCTGCTCGGCCAGGGCGAGGATCTTCTCCACGCCCGCGGCAACCGTGTTGCGCATGCCGCCGGTCTCCTGGATCGAGAGGGACTCCACGACGGTGTCGCTGGGCAGGGTGCCCGCGGCCAGCACCAGGCTGGTGGGGGTCATCTCGCAGCCGAGGCTGAGCATCAGTACACCGGCGATGTTGGGGTGCCGGGCGTACCCGTTGAGGGTGCGCAGCAGCACCTGCGCGCCTTCGCTTTCCAGGACCAGGCCGCATCCGCTCTGGTGGGTCAGGGCGATGACACCGTCGACATTCTCGAATCTGTCGAGGGCGTCGCCTCGGAACCGGTCGGCGATGAGCTTGGCGGTGGTGCCGGAGCAGTTGACGGTGGTGAGAATGGCGATGTAGTTGCGGGTGCCGGCCCGTCCGTCGGCCCGGCGGAAACCGTCGAAGAAGCGACGTTCCGTCGGGACCGGCAGCTCGGTGTGCACGGTGCCGAACTCGTGGGTGCGGGCGGCGAGGTCCATGCCGATGTTCTGGCTGTGCACCTGCTCGCCGCGGTGGATCGGCGCCGTCGCGACGCCGATCGACTGGCCGTACTTGTGCACGGTGGATCCGACGCTCATATCGGTGAGGGCGATCTTGTGGCCGCTCGGAACGAGCGTGGTGACGGTGAGGACACCGTCGCCGACGGGAAGGGATTCCCCCGGGAGGAGGTCCCGGAGGGCGACTGCGACGTCGTCGCCCTCGGCCATGACCAGCACGGAGGTGTCGGTCGTGATGCTTTCAATGTGTGACATGAGAATCGATTCGTTAGATGCTGCGGTTACGCGGTGTGGTCGGCCCGATCAGGACTGGCCGATGATGCCCTTTTCCCAACGGCCGGCTTCGAGGTCGAGGGCGATGGACGTGTACTTGTCGTCGGACAGGTTGTAGAGGAAGTAGACGATCACGGCCGCGGCGGCGAGGGCGATGGCCGGGTAGAGGGTCATCACGGCCTTGATGCCGAAGAGGGTCTCCTCCGACTGGCTGGCTCCCTGCGCGATGTAGCCGGTGACGGCGAGCATCCCGGCGCCCACCAGGGCGGCGATGGACTGGGCGATCTTGCGGGAGAAGTTGAAGGCCGCGTAGGTCATGGTCTCCTTGCGCACCCCGGTGTGCCATTCGCCGTAGTCGATGGTGTCGGAGACGAAGGCCCAGGTGACGGCGTTCGGGATGGCCAGGGCCATGTAGCCGATGGTCACCAGGAGCATGAAGGTCCACAGGTTGGTGGGGATGATGAAGTTGAGGCCGTTGGCGATGACGCCGATGATGAACCCGCCCATGGCGGTGCGCTTCTTGCCGAACCGGCCCACCAGGCGCGGCACGAACATGATGCCGATGATGGAGGCACCGATCATGACGAGGTTGAGGATCGGCTGCAGGGCGATGTTGCCGAGGTTGTACTGGGCGAAGAAGATCATCATCATGTTGTTCACGTTCATGGCGGAGATCGTGAAGAGGGTCATCAGCACCAGGCCGAGGAGGGGACGGTTGGTGAAGATCGCCTTGGCGTAGTCCTTCATGCCGTTCTTCTCGAAGCCCACGGCGCGGTTGACGTAGACGCGTTCCTTGGTGCCGCGGTAGCAGACGTAGAAGGACGCGATGCCGATGAGGGCGAAGACCGCGGAGGCCCACATATAGTTGGTGCCGGTCATGCCCCCGAACATCATCATGATGGGGATGAAGGCGAACCCGCAGATCCACTGGGCACCGAGCGAGCCGGCCTGCCGGGTGGTGGCGAGCTGCGCGCGGTCCTTGACGTGGCGGGTCATCACCGAGGCCAGCGACCCGTACGGGTCGTTGGTGAAGGAGTAGATGAGGCCCCAGATGGCGTAGCTGCCGGCGGCGAACGCGATCTTCCAGCCCATGGTGACGTCAGGCATCGTGAAGGTGACGACGGTCATCACGCCCAGGAGGATCGAGGAGATCATCATGACGGGGCGGAATTTGCCGCGCTTGCCGAATTTGCGGCTGTCGATGTAGGCGGCGGCGATCGGGTCCATGAACGCGTCGAAGATCTTGGCGAGGGAGAAGATCAGGGCGACGACGCCGGCGGCGATGCCGCAGGTGTCGATCCAGAACTTGGTCAGGTAGGACTGGCCCAGGTCGAACATGAACCCGTTGCCGAAGTCGCCGAAGCCGTACGAGACCTTTTCCTTGGTGGAAATGCGCTCGATGACGGCGGGTGCGTCGATCGTGGAGGTGGAACCGGCCTGGCCGGCAGGGCCGGCGGGGGCGCCGACGTCAATACCATCGTGGATAGCCATGACTCACATACACTCTTTCAATTCTCGATATTCAGGCAGAACGGGCCGCATCGGTGCGGCTCGTCGTGGTGCGGGGATTGCGGGTGGTGCGGGACTGCGGGTGGTGCAGGAACGGCCGGCTTAGAGGCCGAAGTAGGTGTGTGCGTTGTTGTACGAGATGTCTTCGACCATCCGGCCGAGGAGCGCTTCGTCGTCGGGGACTTCGCCGAGTTCGACCCATTCGCCGATGAGCTCGCAGAGGATGCGGCGGAAGTATTCGTGCCGCGGGTAGGACAGGAAGCTGCGCGAGTCGGTGAGCATGCCGACGAAGTTCGACAGCAGGCTCTCGTCGGCGAAGGTCTGCAGTTGCAGGCGCATGCCGGAGCGGGTGTCGTTGTGCCACCAGGCGCTACCGAGCTGCATCTTCTGCACGGTGTCCTTCTGGTACGAGCCCATCAGGGTCACCAGCGGAAGGTAGTCGTTGGGGTTGAGCGAGTAGAGCATGGTGCGCGGGATCGAGTCTTCGGACTCCATCGAGTCGAACAGCGCGGCCAGTGGTTCGGCGACGGGTCGGTCGTTCATCCCGTCGTAGCCGGTGTCGGGGCCGAGGATGTCGAGCATGCGCCGGTTGGTGTTGCGCAAGGCGTGCAGGTGCAGCTGCATGGTCCAGTTCTTCGCCGTGTACAGGCGCATCAGCGCCTGGAGGATCGCGGTGCGGTACTGGGCGATCTGCAGGGTGCTCAGCTCGCCACCGGCGATGGCCGCGGTCACGATGGCGTCGAGTTCAGCCTGGGTGGCTTCGGCGTACACGACGGTGTCGAGGGCGTGGTCGGAGAGCCGGGCGCCCATCGAGTGGAAGAAGTCCACCCGGGCGGACAGGGCGACGACGATGTCGGCGAAGGCACCGATCTTCACGCCGGCGGAGGCGCCGAGAGCGACCAGGTAGTCGGCGTAGCCGGCGGCGTGGATGTTGATGGCCTTGTCGGGGCGGAACGCCGGGACGACGGTGAAGGCCTTCTCTGTCTTGAGCAGTTCGTGCCAGTGCAGGTCGTCGGCCGGGTCATCCGTGGTGCAGATGGCGGTGACGTTGCTGGAGCGGATGAGGCTGCGCCGGGAGAACCCGGCGGTGGCCAGCAGGGCGTTGGCGCGGTCGTAGACCTCACGAGCGGTCTCGCGGCTGAGGACCAGGTCGATGTCGAAGAAGCGGCGCAGCTCCAGGTGGGTCCACACGTAGAGCGGGTTGCCGAGGGCTTTCTCCACGGTGCCGGCCCAGGCGTAGAACTTGGCGAAGTCGTCGCCGTCGCCGGTGATGAGGTTCTCCGGCACGCCGTTGGCCCGCATCAGGCGCCACTTGTAGTGGTCGCCCTTCAGCCAGACCTCGGTGATGCTGGCGAAGTTGTCGTCTTCGTAGATCTCTTGCGGGTTCAGGTGGCAGTGGAAGTCGATGATGGGCATGTTCTTGGCGTGGTTGTGAAACAGCTTCTTCGCCATGTCGGTGCCGAGCAGGAAATCGTCGTTCAGGAGCATGAGCTGCAGTCCTTCTTCGAGGGTGGGTGGTCGAGGGTGGGTGGTGCGCGTTACGCGAGGACGGAGAGGTCGGCGAGGGTGGCGCGCACACCCCGGTCGCGGAGGCTGGCGAGCCCGGCGGATACCTGCTCGACGAGGCCGTCGAGGGCGGTGAGGTCGGTGCCCCACAGGGTGGTGTCGGCGAGGATCGTGGCGACGTAGGCATCCGGGGTCGCGGCATCCGTGGCGTAGGCGGCCTGGAAGCCGGCGATGATTTCGGCGCTGTCGACCGGGGTGACAGAGACGCTCGGGTCGCCGCTGTAGGTGAGCAGGATCGCCGACAGGGCGAGGGTGACGCGGGGCGGGAAGGTGCCGTTCTTCGCGTGGAAGTTCAGCAGGATCGGCAGCAGGCGGCTCTTGTACTTCGAGGCGCTGTTCAGGGCGATCGAGGCGAGTTCGTGGTGCATGAACGGGTTCTCGAAGCGTTCCTTGACCGACTCGGCGTAGGCGGCGAGCTCGTCGTGCGGCAGGTCGAGCACGGGGATGATCTCTTCGTACATCTCCTCGTGCACGAGGGGGCCGAAGTCGGGGTCGAGCATGACGTCGCGCACGGTTTCGACGCCGGCGAGGCGGGCGAGGGAAGCCATGGTGGTGTGCGGGGCGTTGAGCAGGAAGACCTTGCGTTCGCGGTACGGGGTCATGTCGTCGGTCACGGTGACGTTGAGTCCGGCCTTCGCCAGCGGCAGGGTTTCGGTGAGCGCCTGCGGACCCTCGAGCACCCAGAGCAGGAACGGTTCGGCCTTGACGATCAAGCGGTCCTCGAAGCCGAACTCGGCGCACAGTTCCCCGGCCCGGTCCTTCGGGTAGCCGGGAACGATCCGGTCGACGAGGCTGGAGTAGAAGGTGTTGTCCGTGTCAACCCAGGCAGCGAAGTCAGCGCCGAGTTCCCAGTGGGCGGCCGTGGCGAGCACGGTCTCCTTGAGCTTGTCGCCGTTGTGCTCGATGAGCTCGCACGGGATGAGCGTGAACCCCTTCTTGCCCAGCTCGAAGCGGCGGTAGAGCAGGGCGGTGAGCTTGCCGGGGAAGCTGGCGTGCGGGGCGTCGGTGCGGAGGTCTGCCGCGCTGTAGACGATGCCCGACTCGGTGGTGTTGGAGAAGATGAACTCGATGTCGTCGTTCTCGGCCAGGGCCAGGTAGGCCTCGTAGTCGATGTAGGGGTTGACCGTGCCGGTGACGACGGTCATGACCTCGTGGGACTGCACCTCTTCGCCGTCCTGCTTGCCCTCGAGCAGCACCGTATAGAGGTTGTCCTGTTCCTCGAGCATGGCGACGAGTCCGCCGGCGAGCGGCTGCACGATGGTCACACCACCGTTGAAGAGTCCCTGCGTGTTCATCTGCTGCAGCTGCCAGTCCACGAACGCCCGCAGGAAGTTGCCCTCACCGAACTGGATCGCCCGGGTGGGCAGGATGTCGCCGGGGTGGATGGCGCGGGTGAGTCGTTCCATGGTGTGGGGGTCCTCTGCGTTCTGGTGCGGCTGGGTGTTCGTGTTGGCGGTCGGCTCGTGGCGTGCGGGCTCGGGTTCGACGCTGAGTGTGACGCCCATCCGGTGCTGGGCGCCGGGGGCGAGAACCTGGGCCTGGTCACGCACGTTGCAGGCTTCGACGCACACGGTCTGGGTCCATTCCTCGTCGCCGAAGTCGCCCATCGCGGCGGCCTTGGTGCTGCCCGGGTTCCAGACCACGGTCTGGGCCGCATCCGTGTCGCCGACCAGGATGCTGCGGTGGTTGCCGGCGTCATCGATGGTGACGACCCGCGGCATCGGGTAGACCCGGTCGATCTCGGTGCCGGTGAAGGCCACCGGCAGGGCCGCCGAGGCGGTGACCGGCGGGGAGACGGTGCGGTCGAGGTAGGGCAGGTCCTGCAGGCCGAGCAGGGTGGTGCGGCGGGCGTCGCCCACCGCGAAATAGGTGTGGAAGGCCCTCTCCACCGAGACCGGGGCGGCACCGTCGTTGCGCACCGTGAGGGCGAGGGTGAGGGTGGCGCCGATCCGCACGGTGTAGCGCAGGGAGACCGGTTGGGCCGTGCCGGTGGAATCCGGGTGCGAGCCGGCCAGTTCGAAGGTGAGCACGGCATCCGGGCCCTCGAGGGTGGCGGCCGTGAGGGTCCACGCGGAAATGCGGGCCCAGCCGTGGTTGGGCGCGGTGGCGTCGCTGAGGTTGGGGCCGAACCAGGGGAAGCAGACGGGAATGCCGCCGCGCAGGGCCGCGGAGGGGGTGAAGGCGCCGCTGGCGCTCATCCACAGCACGGGCTTCTGCCCGGCGGGCGTCCACTCGGCGACGTGGGCGCCGTGCAGATAGACCAGCGCGGTGGCGGCGGGGAGAGATACTTCGACGGCCGGTAGGTCGCCCTGGGCCGTCACCAAGCGGATGCCCGACGGCAGGGTTACGACGCCTGTCACCGGTTCGTTCTCGGTTGCCTTCATGTTTCCTCCTCGTTGAGAATCAGCTTGTAAGCTTCTCGCTGTTCCGTCTGGCAGAACGCAAGTCCGCCACATGAACTCACCATAACCACGTTCAGAATCCGACCGCAACTTGCCAGGGCCCTCAATCCGCCTCAGACCCTAACTGGGGGCACGAATCTGACGGATCCGGATTTGTCAAGGGTCCGACGACATTGAATCCCGGGACGCGGACCGCTGAGCGGCTCGGAAATTCCACAACCGTGGTTAACTGTCCGTAAGACAGAACGCCGGATCATCGGCGACAGCGCAGAGGCAGGACACATGGGACCTTCGTCAACCAGCGAGCTCGAGAGCGCGCCCGCGGCCAAGGACAACGCCGCCCAGAAGCTGCTGCGGGTGCTCGAGGCCGTGTCGAACCCCGGCGACGCCCACCGGCTCAGCGACCTGGTCAAGGAGACCGGGCTCGCCAAGACCAGCGTGTTCCGTCTGCTGTCGGAACTGATCGACAGCGGGTACGTGGCCCGCCGGCCCGACGGAAGCTACGCGCCCGGCCGGGCGTTGCGCCTGCTCGCTCTCAAGTTGACGGCCGCGCCCGACGACTCGGACCTGATCGGCGACCGGCTGCGGCGTCTGCAGGCGGATGTGCACAGCACCATCCACTTCGCGCTGCGCACCGGCGACTACGCCACCTACGTGGAGAAGATCGAGGACACGGCCCAGCCCATCCAGATCGCCTCCCGGGTGGGCGCGCAGATTCCGCTGCACTCCACCGCCATCGGCAAGGCGATCCTGGCGCACCTGCCCGAGAGCGAGGTGCGCAGCTATGCCGCCCGCACCGGACTGCACACCCGCACCGAGTACACCATCACCGATGTGGCCGGGCTACTCGCCGACGGCCGGCTGGTGCGCAACCGCGGGTTCTCCATCGACGATCAGGAGAATGAGGAGCACATCCGCTGCATGGCCGTGCCGGTCTTCGACACGCAGCAGCACCTCATCGGCGGAATCGGCATCACGACCATCGCTCCCCTGGTTCCCCGGGAGAAGCTCGAGGCGTACGCGCCCCTGTTGATGACCGCGGCGCGCGACGTGATGACGCTGCTCTAATTCACGCCCTGCCGGCCAGCTCTGCCCGCTAGCGCAGGGTCTCGCAGGCCAGCCGGTCGTTATCGGCGTCGAGTTTGGCGATGTCACCGTAGGTCGGGTAGTAGGTGTTGAACCATTTCTGCGCCTCGTCTCGGGTGGCGAAGTCGACGCAGTCCTTGTCGCCAGGCCGCGCGGGTGCCGACACCGTCGGCGAGCTCGGGGCGGTGCTGCCGTGCACGTCCGGGGCGGGGAAGCCCGCGGCGGCCCACTCGGGGTAGCTGACTGCACGGTTCACCAGCGGTCCGGCGTAGACGACCGTGGGGTCACCGGCGGAGCGGTAGAACTGGTCACCGGGGAAGCGCTGCACCACCTGCGGGGTGGGGAACGACTCGGCCGCCCACTCGGCGTAGCTGAATTTCGCGCCCTGACCGCCGGCGATGTCGTTCATCCCGCCGATCTCGGCGGACCAGCTCAACTTCTGGAAGCCGACGTTGTCCAGCCGCTCGAAGTCCTGGAAGCCCGAGTCGGCCCACTCCGAGTAGTTCAGCTTGTGTACCACTCCGTCGTCGCCCTGCACGAAGAGTTCGGCCGAGGTGGACCACTGGTAGTAGTAGCTGCCGAGGATCCAGCCCGCATTGCGAACCGCCGGATAGTGGGCCTTCTGGTACTGCGGGAAGGTGAGTTCGTCCCACTGCCAGGTGTCGGCATCCGTCTGCCAGAAGGTGACGCCATAGACGGTGGCCGACCACGGGTACTTCACGTAGGCGGTGGGGGCCGGCTGCACGGCACCGAACTTATAGACGTCGCGGTAGCGCTCGAAGCTGATCGGGGTGGGCGTGACGCCGTCGACGAGTTCGTAGACCGTGTCGAGGTAGGCGATCTTGACGAGGGTCCAGGTCTGCTCTGCGGGGTCCGTGGGAACCGGGCTGGGCTCCGGGGTCGCGGTCTGGGTGGGGGCCTCGGTCGGCGTCTGCGTCGGCGCCTGGGTCGGCGCCGGAGTTTCGCTCGCCGCCGGCGTGGGCGTCGGCGTCTCCACCGATGAGCCGTTCAGACCGGAAGTGATCGAAGCAGTGCCAGCCAGTGCAGGCTGGGGTGCGGCGATACAACCGATGGTGACGATGGCGATGGCGGCCAGGCCGCGCATAGAAATCTTGATCACGTGTGATTCCCCCTCGAATTACCCTCAGGCTAGTGGCCGGCCGGCTCCGGCGGGGGTGAACAGCAGAAGTCAGTCCGTGTCGGTCGTGGCGGGCGGGCCGAGCACGCGGCGCGGGCCGGAGCCGTCCGTGCGCAACCGGTCATCGGAGTTCAGCACGGCACAGCGCGATTGGGACAGGCAGCCGCAGCCGATGCAGCCGGTGAGTTCGGCCTGCATCCGCTCGAGCACGGCCTGCTGACGCTTCAAATGCTCGCCCCAGGTGGTCGAGATCGTGCCCCATTCGGCACGGCTCGGCGGGCGGTCGTCGGGCAGGTCGCTGAGCATCTCGGCTACCTCGGCCAGGGGGATGCCGTAGCGCACGGAGACCTGGATCAGCGCGATGCGGCGCAGAACGTGCCGGGGGAACATCCGGGCGTTGGCGCTGGAGCGCACGGCGGGGATGAGCCCGAGCGTCTCGTAGTAGCGAATTGTGGACACCGGAACGCCCGCGCGGGCGGCCACCTGGCCGATTGGCAAGAGATCGTGGCTGGATAAGTGCTCTGACACGGACATTCTCCTTGATCTCAAGTGCACTTGAGACGATAGCGTAAACAAATGACCGCATACACGCTCCCCCAGCTGACCTACGATTACGCCGCCCTCGAGCCTGCTATCAGCGGGCGCATCATGGAACTCCACCACAGCAAGCACCACCAGGCCTACGTGACCGGTGCGAACGCCGCGCTGGACCAGCTCGCCGAAGCGCGCGAGTCGGGCAACCTCACCTTCGTCAACAAGCTGCAGAAGGACCTGGCGTTCAACCTCGGTGGCCACGTCAACCACTCCATCTTCTGGACGAACATGTCGCCGAACGGTGGCGACAAGCCCACCGGTGAGCTCGCTGCGGCGATCGACGACACCTTCGGCTCGTTCGAGAAGTTCCAGGCGCACTTCACGGCTGTCGCCATGGGCGTACAGGGCTCCGGCTGGTCGATCCTGGCCTGGGACACCCTGGGCCAGCAGCCCATCATCGTGCAGCTCTACGACCAGCAGGGCAACCTGCCCGCCGGCATCGTTCCGCTGCTCATGCTCGACGTTTGGGAGCACGCCTACTACCTCGACTACCAGAACGTTCGCGCTGACTACGTGAAGGCGTTTTGGACGGTCACCGACTGGGCCAACGTCTCCGCTCGCTTCGAGAAGGCACGCGACACGACCTCGGGCCTGATCACGCTCTAAGTCACACCGTTGAATTGAGGGGCGTCCGGCCAGTGGCCGGGCGCCCCTTTGTCATTTCGGTTCGCGGATGCCGGCGTCCCCGGCCGCACCCTCCCGTTGCGGCGTCGACGGCACCTGTCTAGCGTTGGTTTTGCTGATCAACCGCAGTTCGCGCAAGCGCAGAGAGGACCGATGATGCCCGCTTCCCAGGAGATGCCTTCCACCATCGCTCGTTCGCCCAAGCACGCCCAGGAGATCTGGACCAAGGCCCACGATGCCGCCGTCGAGAGTTACGGCGAGGGCGAGCGCGCCCACCGCACCGCGTTTGCCGCACTCAAGCGCTCCTACGAGAAGGTCGGCGACCGCTGGGAGGAGAAGGCCGAGCCCGGCCCCTCCGACGAGAAGGCGGCTAACGGTGTGGATTCCGACGCCGACACCCAGGAAGGCGTGAACGCCACCGCACCGAAGACACACCTCGTCGACATCGCGCGCAAGCTCGACATCAGCGGGCGCTCGACGATGACAAAAGACGAGCTGGTAGAGGCGATCAAGAAGGAGAACGCCAAACGCACGCGGGCCACAGCTCGGTAGAGCCTCAGAACGGCGGCGCGGTATCCGTGTCGGGTGGCGACGCTGGGGACGAAGACGATTCAGTCGTTGGCCGGTTCGGCGCGGGCGCGGTCAGCGAGGGCGGGGGCAGCGCCGGCGGGCTCAGCGCCGGCGGGTTCAGCGCGGGTAGGCTCAGCGTGATCGGGTTCAGGGCGGCGCGGACGAGGTCGTGGGCGCGGGGGTTCGTGTACGTTTTGCCGCCGGGGGTGGTCCAGGTGAGGGCGCCGTCGGGTGATTGGCGGGTGCTGAAGCTGGATTGGTGTTTGAGGCGGTGGTCGGGTCGGCACAGGCTGACGAGGTTGTCGGCGCTGGTGGTTCCGCCGGCGTTCCAGGCTTGGGTGTGGTCGATCTCGCTGTTGACGGCCTGGCGGTTGCAGCCGGGTCTTTGGCAGGTGTTGTCGCGGATTTGCACGTACCGGCGAAGGTCGGCCGGTGGGGTGTACGAGTCGCGGTCGACGGAGAGGATGGGCCCGGTGTGCGGATGGGTGAGGATGCGGGTGAAACTCGTCGCTGTGCCGGTGAGGCGCCGGGCGGTTTCGAGGTCGATGGGTCCGTAGCCGTCGAGGATGGCGGGTTGGTCGCTGTGGCCGAGGAGGGTGAGCACGGGCACGGTGATGTTCACGGTGCCGCGGATCCCTCGGCCGAGTTTCCCGTCGGCGCCGATGCCGTCCAGCAGGAGGTCGCGGTAGGTGTCGGCGCGGCGCTGGTCGCGGGTGCGGCACACGATGGCGTCCGGCTGCGGCGCCCTGAACGCGGTGCCAGGAGAGGTGTCGGTGGTCTCGCCGGTGGCACTACTGCCGCCACTGTCGCTCTCCGGCTCCGCGCTGCCCACGCGGGCAACCCCGACCGCCTCGGCGGCTTCAGTGCCAGTGCCGGTGCCGGTGTCGGTTTCCGCGTCCTCTTCATCGTTGAGGGTCTTGGCGATCTGGGTGAGGCGTTCGTAGATGGCTGCGGCTTCATCGGCCTTGAGGTAGGCGTTCAGCCAGGACATCCCGTTGATGTCGGGCCGGAGCACGACCCGGCGTTCGCGGACACCTGCGTCGACCCGGTCTTGCAGGGGGATGGGGTGGAGGGATTCCAGGAGTTCCCGGGCGACCTTGGCGAACTTGCCGGGGGTGAGCTTCTCCGCCGCCGTCAAGGTCATCTCCTCGAGCTGGGGCAGTACGTGCTCGGGCAGGTCGATGGGGAGGGCGACGGTGACGTCGAGCATCTTCACCACGTGGTTCCAGCTAATCCGCCCCGCGCTCAGTGCCCGGTGGAACCGGGGGAACTGTTCCAGGAGCCGGGTGGCTTCGAAGATCATGCTGCCGGCGGTCTGGACGTGCATCCGCAGCGCGCAGCCGACCTCAGCCGCCAATGCCCGACGGGCGAGCTCCTCGTCGTTCCACGCCGGGCCGTGTTTCTGGGTGTCGGGGTCGTTGCGGCCGGACTCGATCGGGTCACCGGCGAGGCCGGCGATGATCCAGCGGTCGTGGCCGAGCTGGTCCAGCCCGGCTAGCAGCCGGGTGCGCTCGGCGTACGCGGCGGCGATGACCTTCGCGTTCTCGATCAGCGGGTCGATGACCGCTCTGATGGCTTCGGCGACCGGGTCGGCATAGTCGTCCAGCTCGTCGGCGACGCCGGCCGTGGCGGAGTGTCCGGTGTGGCGTCCGGCATCATCCGGGGTGTCGTCCGGGGCGCTGTCTGGTGTGGCATTCGAGGTGGCCATAGGAACAGTGAAGCACCACCCACTGACACCCCGCATCCCAATGAAACAGCGGTGGAGAACCCGACAGAGCCCCTAGCTGTGGAGGAGCGGCGAAGCTACTGGTCGGGCAGATCGTATCGGTGGCGGATGTGGTGGCGGTCCGGGCTTGCCTGCCAGAACTCCACCTCGGTGGGGCGGAGAGCGTACAGCTGCCAGGCCGGATTCGGTGACGGGTCGGCGGCCGGGCGTTCGGCCCAGTCCCGGGCGGAGGCCTCAGCGGAGAGCTCGACAACCGAGCCGACCACGCGCACCTGTCGGCCCAGTTCCGACCAGTAGAAGTTCATGGCCGCTCGCGGGTTCTCGGCCAGTTCCCGACCCTTGCGTGACGTGCGCGCGGTGGCGAACTGCCAGCCCTCGGCATCCAGATTCTTGAGGATCAGCATGCGCGACGACGGTAGGCCGGCGTCGCCGACCGTGGCCAGGCTGAAGGCGTGTGGCTGGCGCACACCTGCGGCGAGCGCCTCGTCCAACCAGGTCAGGAAGAGTTCGATGGAATCGGCCGGAGCAGAAGCCGGGTCGAAGCGCGGCAGGTCATCGGGAAAGTCGGGCAGGGCACGCAGCCGAGTTCTCAGGTTTTCGCTCACGGTTCGAGCCTAGCCATCCGCCCGCGGCGTGTGAGCAAAGCACCAAAATCGGCCGATTTGGGGACTAGGTCATAGCTCCCGGGCGGGGCGAGACGGGGACGGGACCCAGGTTCCGTGGTGCAGGGTGGCGGTCACGTGCAGGGCCGCGTCGAGGAGCACCAGGTCGGCGCGGAGGCCGGGGTGGATGCGGCCCCGGTCGGTGAGCGAGAGCAGATCGGCGGGGTTCTGGGTGGCCGCACGCACGGCGAACGCCAGCGGCACACCGGCCGTGAGCACCGCGAAGCGCACGGCCTTGCTCAGGGTGAGCACGCTGCCGGCGATGGTGCCGTCGGCCAGCCGGGCCTCGCCGTTCGCGACCGTGACATCCAGGTCGCCGAGCTTGTAATCGCCTTCGTCGGCGCAGGCCGCGGCCATGGCGTCCGTCACGAAAACCGGCTTGGCGCGGCTCTCGATGATCAGGCGCACCACGGCCGGATGCAGGTGCACACCGTCGGCGATCAGCTCGGCGAACACCGACGGATCCTCCAGCACCGCCAGTGCGGCCCCCGGCTCGCGGTGGTGCAGCGGACGCATGGCATTGAAGACGTGGGTGCCCACGGTAACGCCCGCCTCGATGGCGGCGCGGGAAGTCTCGTAGTCCGCATCGGTGTGCCCGATGGCGGCGACCGAGCCGTACCCCACGATCCGGGCTACCGCGGCGAGGCCGCCGTCGAGCTCCGGAGCGATGGTGACCATGCGCACGGCCCCCGCGCCGGCCCGCATCAGCCTGTCGACGCTCTGCGGGGTGGGCGGCAACAACAGCCGCTCGGCGTGGGCCCCGCGGTGCGCCGGGCTGAGCCAGGGCCCCTCCAGGTGGATGCCGGCCAGCAGGCCGTCGCGCACCAGCTCGGCGAGCGCCGTCACCAGGGTCTCCATCTCGTCGATGGGCGCCGTCACCAGACTGGCCATCATGGTGGTGGTGCCGTGCTCGCGGTGCGTCGCCACGATGCGGTGCGCCGCGGCCCGGGTATCCGGGTCGTTGAAGCTCACCCCGCCGCCGCCGTGGCTGTGCGCGTCCACGAAGCCGGGCGCCAGGATGCCGTGCGGCGCCGTCACATCCGCCGGCCTGGGTGGCGTGCCGCCGCCGCTGCCCACGATGAGGCCGGCGCGTACCTCGACCCAGCCCGGGGAGAACTCCCGGTCGGGCAGGATCACCGTGCCCGCCGCGATCAGCAGCGGGGTGTCGGTTTCCGGCCCGGCGTCACCCGGCAGCGACGGGGCGGCCGCGGCCCGGGCGGGCGGCGGGCCGGAGGTGAGCGGTGTCATGTCGGGTCTCCAGGGAATGGGCGGCGGGCGGTGCGGGTATCCGACGGGGATCGGGCGGGACCGAACTGCGGTCGGACGGGGCGTGCGGCGAGCCGCGCGGGAGTCTGGCGGGCGTCAGCTCAGAGGTTCACGGTGAGGAAGGCATCCCCGGCCGTGAGCGCGAGTCCGGCCACGACGGCGTCGGACAGGGCGATTTCGGCTCGGGTGCGGTCCAGAACGATCACGGGAGCGATCGGGTCGCGGCCCGACGCCACGACGGCGGGTACGTCGTAACTGACGATCACGTCGCCGGCCGCCACGGTGTCGCCCTGCGCCACGTGCAGGGTGAATCCAGCACCGGCCAGTTCCACGGTGTCGATGCCGAGGTGCACGAGCACCCCGACCCCCTGCGGGGAGACGATGACGTAGGCGTGCGGGAAGACCTTGAGCACCGTGCCGCCGATCGGCGCGATGGCGTCAACAACCTCGCGGGGCGGATCGATGGCCGCTCCCGGGCCCACGATCTCCTGCGCGAAAGTAGGGTCTGGCACCGTCTCGAGGGCCACAGCGCGGCCGGGGATCGGCGCCAGCACGACCAGCGGCGCGAGCGTCTGTTCGGTCACGAGCTCAACCGTCGGCTCGACCGCGGTCACCTGAGGTCCTCGATGTCGTCGGCCAGGTTGTCCGCCTCTGGGCCCACGACGACCTGCACGATGGTTCCGTTGCGGAAGACACCGTGGGCACCAGCGGCCTTGAGCGCCGCCTCGTCCACCAGGCCGGCATCCGTCACCTCGGTACGCAGCCGGGTGATGCAGGCCTCGATATCCACGATATTTCCGGAGCCACCGAGGCCCGCCAGGATCTGCTCTGCCTTGCTCGTCATCATCTTCTCCTCGGGTACTGCGTGGCACCGGGGTGCCGGGAACGGTCGGGAAGGAGCACCTCGTTCATCGAGATGCCCGTGCGAACCGGCTCTTGACAACGAACCGCCGCACCTTCATTATCGAAGTAATTGGACCGTACCAGTACGGACCAAAAAGCGAAAGTGGTCTGGTCACAGAACAGGCCAACCGTCAGAAAGAAAGGTTCGCCGTGGCGACACAGCTCGACGAAGGACCGGTACTCGCCGGCGGCGCGGTGCCCAAACACACGCAACTGCGCTCGATCCTGCTCGATCGGGTAGAGACCACGCTGGCCCCGCACGCCGCCATTCCCCCGGAGCGCAAGCTCATGACCAAGTACGGTGTGAGCCGGTCGACGGTGCGCGAAGCCATCCGGCAGCTGGTGGAGGAAGGCGTGCTGTATCGCATCCAGGGCAAGGGCACCTTCGTCGCCGGCGAACGTGTGCAGAGCGATCTGCACCTCGCCTCGTTCACCGAAGACATGCGGCGGCGCGGCCTGGTGCCGGCGACCGTCGTGATGACGGCGGCGCTCATCGACGCCCCGCTGGAGGTGCGGGCCGCCCTCGGGCTCAAGTCCGGCGCCCAGGTCTACCAGGTGGAGCGGCTCCGCCTGGCCGGCGGCATCCCGATGGCCTTCGAACGCGGCTACTACCCTGTGGCCCTGGTGCCCGGGCTGGGCGAGCAGGACCTGACCCGGTCGCTCTACGCGACCTTCGCGACCGAATACGGGCTCCGCATCGACCACGCCGAACAGACCGCCTGGGCCGAGACCGCGGATGCGCCGCTCGCCGACTCGCTCGGCACCCCGCCGGGCACGCCCCTGCTGGTTTTCCGACGCACCTCCTCGGCCGGGTCGACCCCGCTCGAATACATCACCTCCTGGTACCGCGGTGACCGGTACCAGATCCACATGACTCTCGACCTGCACCACGAGTTGTAACCCCACAGACCTTTCCCCGCCCCGCTCAGGAGCGCCCGTCCACGCCGCACCCCGGCGCTATTCGGCGCGCCGTCGCGAGGCTATCCGCAGCACCGTTCAGAGCACCATCCGCACCGACGCACCACGCACGGCAGTCCCCGCCACACCCCATGCACACGCGCCAACCATCAGGAGGAATCTATGTCCAGCACCACCGTAGATGCCGGGACGGGACGCAAGATCCCCGGCCTCGCCCAGCTCCAACGCATCGGTCGCAGCCTCATGCTGCCCATTGCGGCACTTCCCGCCGCCGGTCTGCTCCTGCGCCTCGGCCAGCCCGACCTACTCGGCGCGATCCCCGGCTTCGAGACCGGGGCGGCCGTGATCGCCTCGGCCGGTGGCGCCCTGTTCGACAACCTGCCCCTGCTGTTCGCCCTCGGCGTCGCGATCGGCTTCGCCAAGAAGGCCGACGGCTCGACGGCGCTGGCGGCCGTGGTGGGCTATCTCGTCTTCAGCAATGTGGGCAAGGCCATGTCGCCGGCCGTGATGGGCCTGCCCGCAGAGGGTGCCGACCAGGTCCTCGTCAACTACAACGTGCTCGGCGGTGTGCTCATGGGCGTCGTCTCGGCGGTGCTCTGGCAGAAATACCACCGCATCAAACTGCCCAGCTACCTGGCCTTCTTCGGCGGCCGCCGATTCGTGCCGATCATCACCGCCGTGGTGGCCCTCGTGCTCGGGGTGCTGCTCAGCTTCGTCTACCCGGCGTTCAGCAGCGGGCTCACCGGCTTCGGCGAGTTCGTGAGCTCGAACGACATCTGGGGCGGTTTCCTCTACGGCACGGCCAACCGGCTGCTGATCCCGGTCGGGCTGCACCACATCCTCAACTCGATGATGTGGTTCGTGATCGGCGACTACAACGGCGCCACCGGCGACCTGCACCGGTTCTTCGCCGGCGACCCCACCGCGGGCTCGTTCATGACCGGGTTCTTCCCCATCATGATGTTCGCCCTCCCGGCCGGCGCCCTGGCCATCTGGCAGGAAGCCAAGCCCTCGCAGAAGAAGATCGTGGGCGGCATCATGCTCACCGGCGCCCTCACGGCGATGCTCACCGGCGTCACCGAGCCGCTCGAGTTCTCCTTCATGTTCGTGGCGTTCCCGCTCTACGCCATCCACGCCGTGCTCACCGGGTCGTCCCTCGCCCTGGTCAACGCGTTGGGCATCCGGGACGGCTTCAGCTTCAGCGCCGGCGCCTTCGACTACATCCTCAACTTCGGACTGGCGGAGAAGCCGTTGCTGCTGATCCCCATCGGGCTGGCGTACGCGGCGATCTATTACTTCCTCTTCCGGTTCGTCATCCGCCGCTGGAACCTGCGCACCCCCGGTCGCGGCGACGACGAGATCGCGGAGGCCGGCGCGCCGGACTCCGCCTCGGCGACGACCGTCTAACCTCACCCGGCTGCGGGCCGGGCGCCCTCCAGCGCCCGGCCCGCGGCCACCCTCACCGAACACCGATCCGCACCAGGAGCATCCAGTGGCCGAAGTAGTCATCCTCGAGAACGAAACCGCGGCGGGAATCCTCGCCGCCGCCGCGATCCGCGACCTCATCGATCGACAGCCGGATGCCGTCCTCGGACTGGCCACCGGATCCACCCCGCTCTCCGTCTACAGTGCGCTGGCGGAGTCCCTGCGCCGGGACCCCCTGGACGTCTCCCGGGTACGCGGCTTCGCGCTCGACGAATACGTGGGACTGCCGGAGGGCCACCCGGAAAGCTACCGTGCCGTCATCACCCGCGACGTGGTCGAACCCCTCGGCCTCACCCCCGCCAACATCCAGGTTCCCAACGGCAACCCCGCCACCCTCGCCACGGCGGGCGTCGCCTACGAGAACGCCATCCTCGCGGCGGGCGGCATCGACCTGCAGATCCTCGGCATCGGACGCAGCGGCCACGTGGGGTTCAACGAACCCGGCTCGTCGTTCGCGTCGATCACCCGGGTCAAGACGCTCACCGAGAAGACCCGCATCGACAACGCCCGCTTCTTCGCCTCGCCCGACGACGTGCCGATCCACTGCATGACACAGGGGCTCGGCACCATCCGGCGGGCCCGGCACCTCATCCTGCTCGCGTTCGGCGCCGAGAAAGCGGATGCCATCGCCGCATCCGTGGAGGGCCCGGTCACCTCGAGCAAACCCGGGTCGGTGATCCAGCTGCACCCGCACGTCACCGTGCTCGTCGACGAGGCGGCGGCCTCCCGACTGGAGAACATCGACTACTACCGGTACGCCTGGGCGAACAAGTACGCCGGGCAAGGCATCTAGGCGGTCGCCGGGGCGGCCAGGGCGGCCAGCGCCGCCCCGGCACCCAGCAGGATCACCAGGAGATACCCGGCGCGACCGACGAGGACCTGACCGCGCGGCGTGATCCGGCCACCCCAGAACGCCCCGGCCGCCACCAGCCCCAACTGCCAAGCGAGCGAGGCGATGGCCACCCCGGCCACGAACGCCGTGGCAGCTGCCGCGCCGCCGGCCGCAGCCACAGTGGGCCGCAGGGCCGTGGTCAGCGCCGCGAAGTAGAGCAGGGTGGCCGGGTTGACCGCGGTGAGGCCGAGCATCAGCAGGAAGAGCCGGGCGGGTGCGGGCCGCCGCACACTGCCGCGGCCCGGCTGATGCTCCGGCTGATCCTGACTGACGGTCGGGCGGCGCCGCTCCCGCAGCAGACCGGCCACACCGAGCGCCACCAGTACCGCGCCGGCCAGCAGCCCGGCCGCTCCGCCCCACTCCCCCAGCACCGGCGCCACGACCGCCCCGGCGCCCAGCGCGACGATGCAATACACGCTGTCCACGAGCGCCACCGCAGCAGCGCCGGCCGCGCCCACCACGAACCCACCGGCCACCCCCTGACGCACGAGCAACAGCCCGATGGCGCCGAGCGGAACGGCCACCCCCAACCCGGCGAGCGCCCCCGCACCGAACAACTCCAGAATCTCCATGGGCCGATCCTGCACCGGCTCCCACGCGGTGACCTAGATTTTTGCGGCGGCGCGGCTACACTCGCGGCATGGACAGTCTCGACAGCGAAATCATCGGCATTCTGCGCGAAGATGGCCGCATTTCGTTCAGTGCACTGGGCGCCGCGGTGGGGCTCAGCACGAACGCCGCGGCGGCCCGGGTGCGCAAACTCGAGGCCAACGGTGTGATCGTGGGATACCGGGCGATCCTGGCCGATGACACCCCGCTGGGCGCGCTCGGCCTGGAGGCGTTCATTGACGTGCGGCTGCGCGCCGACGCCGACTCCGAGGCGTTCCTGCACGCCGCCCTGGGCGAGCCCGAGGTGCGCGACGCAGTGCACGTGACCGGCCCCTACGACTACCTGCTGCACGTGTGGGTCGCCGACACCACACACCTGAACGGCCTGCTGCACCGGCTCAAGAAGAAGGCCGGCGCGGGCCAGACCCAGACCCGGCTGGCCCTGCGCCCGCCGGCCACCGCGAGGGAGTGACCCGCGGCCGCTGACACCGCCGCCGCTCGGTACGCTGGCAGGATGACCGGATTCAGCACCTTTGCCCCGACCCTGGTGGGTGTCGCGGCGTTGGTGCTCTTGACCATTTCGGTGTTGTGGGGAACTCGCACCCCGCATCCCTTCGCGCCCTCCCTGGCGATCCTCCGCGGGGCGGTGCAGCTGATGCTCATCAGCGTGGTCCTCAGCGGGGTGATCACCAGTCCGCTGTGGGTGACCGTGGCGCTGCTGGTGATGTTCAGCGTGGCCGCCGTCACCGCCGCCCGTCGTCTCGGCGGGCGCCGCGCCCACCTCGGGCTCGTCGCCTCGGCGATGGGCGCGGGCATCCTCACGACCCTGCTCATCGTGTTCGTCAGCGGCGCCATCGAATTCTCGCCGCGGTACGCCCTCGCGATCGGCGGCATCGTCATCGGCAACGCCATGTCGATCGCGACACTCGCCGGCCGCCGCCTCACCGAGAGCGTCAACGATCACTGGGATGAGGTGGAAGGCTGGATGGCTCTGGGCGCGACCCCGCGGCAGTCCACCCTCGACCTGGCGCGCAACGCGGTCTACTCGGCGCTCATCCCGTCCACCGACCAGACGAAGACCACCGGACTCGTCACCCTTCCCGGCGCTTTCGTCGGGGCCATCTTCGGCGGCGTCTCACCGCTGGAGGCCGGTCGGTTCCAGCTCGTCGTTCTGGCGTCGATCATGGCCGCCGGCTCGATCACCGCCGTCGTGGTGGTGCGGATGCTCGCGCCCGTGCGGTTGCGCCCGGCAGCGCTCCGCTGAGACCGGCCATGTCCCTCTCCTTCCGCCAGTCCCCCGGCACCCGGGTGGGTGTATCGATCGCCGTGGCGACCGGGCTGTACGGCATCTCCTTCGGCGCGCTGTCGGTCGCGTCGGGCCTCGACGTCTGGCAGACCGCCGCGCTGAGCCTGCTGCTGTTCACCGGCGGCTCGCAGTTCGCGTTCATCGGGGTCATCGCCGGCGGCGGCACCCCGGTGGCCGCGGCGAGCGCGGCCGCGCTGCTGGGCATCCGCAATGCCGTGTACGGGATGCAGATGAACGTTCTGCTGCATCCGCGGGGCTGGCGCCGGTTCGCCGCCGCGCACGTGACCATCGACGAGTCCCTCGCCACCAGCACCGGGCAAACCGACCCGCTCGAGCAGAAGCGCGGCTTCTGGGTCGCCGGCGTCGGGGTCTTCGTGCTCTGGAACCTGTTCACCCTGGTCGGGGCGCTCGCCGGCGACGCGCTGGGCGACCCCAAACAGTGGGGCCTCGACGGGGCCGCGGTCGCCGCCTTTCTCGGCCTGCTCTGGCCCCGGTTGCGGTCACGCGATGCCGGCGCCATCGCCGTGGTCTGCGCACTGGCCACCCTGCTCGCCGTGCCGTTCGTGCCGCCGGGCATCCCGATCCTCGTGGCCGCCGTCGTGGCCGGACTCATCGGCTGGTTCGGCTACCGGGACGCCCCGCCCGGCGAGGGTCTGGAGCCCGACGTCGACCCGTACCCGCACAATGACGGACGGGGCGTTCCGTCATGACGCTCTGGTTCTGGATCGTGGTGGCCTGCGTCGCCGGGTTCCTCACTAAGCTGCTCGGCTATCTGGTGCCCCGCAACTGGCTGACCAACCCGCGCGTCGCCCGGGTGGCCGGCACCCTGACGATCGGGCTGCTGGCCTCACTCACCGTGGCCAATGCCGTGGCGTCGGGTCAGGCGCTGGTGTTGGATTCCCGGCTGGGCGCTCTGGCTGCCGCGGCCGTGGCGCTCTGGCTCAAGGCGCCGTTCCTGGTGGTCGTGATCGTGGGTGCCGCCGCCGCGGCCGGGCTGCGGCTGCTCGGGATGCCGTAGCCGCCCGCTGCTCGGCCGTGGGGTGCCACGACAGGGCACCCCTCGCTGCGCCGGCGGGCTTCCTGGTGAGCGATGCTAGATATCCCGCATTCGATTTAGAGATTTCTGGAGACCCATGCTCACCGTCACCGCCTATGCGGCGCCGTCTGCGACCGCGCCCCTCGTCAAGACCACCATCGAGCGACGGGAGCTCGGCCCGGCCGACGTTCTCATCGACGTCAAGTACTCCGGCATCTGCCACTCCGACATCCACACGGTCCGCGGCGAATGGGGCCCCATCCAGTACCCGCAGGTCGTCGGCCACGAGATCGTGGGCATCGTCTCCGCCGTGGGTTCCGACGTGAGCCTGCACCAGGTCGGCGACCGGGTGGGTGTGGGCTGCATGGTGAACTCCTGCCGCGAGTGCGAGAACTGCCTGGCCGGTGAGGAGCAGTACTGCCTCCGCGGCAACACCGGCACCTACGCCAGCGTTGACCGCGACGGCACCATCACCCAGGGCGGCTACGCCACACACATCGTCGTGGTCGAAGACTTCGTGCTCAAGGTTCCCGAGAGCATTCCGTTCGAGGCCGCGGCACCGCTGCTCTGCGCGGGCATCACCACCTACTCGCCCCTGGCGCACTGGAAGGCCGGCCCAGGCCGCAAGGTCGCCGTGGTGGGCATGGGCGGCCTCGGCCACATGGCCGTGAAGATCGCCCACGCCATGGGCGCCGAAGTCACCGTGCTCTCGCAGAGCCTGAGCAAGCAGGAGGACGGCCTGCGCCTGGGCGCCGACCACTACTACGCCACGAGCGACCCGGCCACCTTCGAGACCCTCGCGAACACATTCGACCTCATCATCAACTCGGTGAGCGCCTCCATCGACATCAACGCCTACCTGTCGCTGCTGCGCCTGGACGGCACCCTGGTGAGCGTCGGCGCCCCGCCCGAGCCGCTCCCGGTGCAGGTGTTCAGCCTGTTCGGCAACCGTCGTTCCTTCGCCGGATCCGGAATCGGCAGCATCCACGAGACCCAGGAAATGCTCGACTTCTGCGCCGAGCACGGCATCGCGCCCGAGACCGAGCTCGTGGCGGCCGACTACATCAACGAGGCGTACGAGCGAGTGCTGGCGTCGGATGTGCGCTACCGCTTCGTGATCGACGTCGCGACCATGGCCTGACCCGGCCGGATAACCGCAGAAGGCGCCGTCCCAGGCCGATTAGTCGACCGGGGCCGGCGCCTTCTCCTGTTCGTTGACGGCGATTGTTGAGCGCGTGGCCTGCCAAACCCCCGGTTGTGTTAGTGTTGGTAGTTGCGCGTCGATCTTTATCACGATTCGACCCCTCCGCTGCCCCAATCCATGGCCGGAGCCGCACACCCTCCGATCGGGTCCATCCCCATTCGGAACCACTCGACCGGAATACCGGTCGGTCATTCACGCTGCAGAATTTCGGCGTGCGCAAAGTTGCGCGCCGCCTTCACACGTCACAACGAAAAGTTTGCTTCACATGTTTACTCCCACCATCAACCTCGACAACGCCACGGATGCCATCGACACCCTGGCTCCCGAACACCGCCAGGCGATTCACCTGGCCTACTACGCCGGCTTCAACAACGATCAGGTCGCCAACCTGCTCGGGGTAAGCGTCGACGTCGCCGACTCCCGCCTCAGCGAGGGGCTCACCCACCTCCGCGAAGCGCTGCGCGTCGCCGCCTGATCTTCCCGTTCCGTCCCGCCGCGTCTACAGTCGGCGTATGACGGACCGTGCACCCGAGCATCATCGTGTCGTGATCATCGGCGGCGGCAACGCCGGCCTGTCGGTCGCCGGCCGGCTGCGCCGAGAGGGCATCGACGACATCGTCGTGGTGGAACCCCGCGAGCACCATCTCTACCAGCCGCTGTTCTCGCACATCGCCGGCGGAACCGCCCGCGCTGGTCTGGCGATGCGTCCGCAGGCCGCCGTGACGCCCCGCGGCATCCGTTGGGTGCAGGACCGCGCGACCGACATCCGGCCGGACTGCGACTCTGTACAGCTGGGCTCCGGCCGCACACTGCGGTACGACCAGCTCGTGGTCTGCCCGGGGATCCAGAAGGACTGGAACAGCGTGCCCGGGCTGGCCGCCGCCATGGCCTCGCCCGCTGGGGCGTCCAATTTCGAGTTAGACCTCGCGGTCAAGGCGTCCAGGCTGCTGCGCGACCTGCGCCGCGGCACGGTGGTCTTCACCCAGCCGGCCGGCCCCGCCAGCTGCGCCGGCGCCGCGCAGAAGCCCATGTACCTGGCCTGCGACTACTGGCGCACCATCGGCGTCCTGGCCGACATCCGCGTGGTGCTGGTCCTGCCGGACCCGACGCTCTTCGGGATTCCCCTGATCGACGAGGAGCTGGAGCGCACGATCGCCGAATACGGCATCGAGGTCAAGCTCCAGTCCGAGCTGCTCGAGGTGGATGCCGACGCCCGGAGTGTCGTCATCGGAAGGGCCGACGGCAGTGTGCGGGAGCACCTCGCCTATGACGTCCTGCACGCCGTTCCGCCCCAGTCGGCGCCGGACTGGCTGAAGGCCACCCCGCTGCCGGCGCCCACCGATTCGCGGGGCTTCGTCGAGGTCGACCCGGAGACCCTGCGTCACACGAGGTTTCCCAATGTCTGGGCGCTCGGCGACGCGGCGGCCACCCGCAACTCCAAGTCCGGCGGCGCCCTGCGCAAGCAGACCCTGGCGCTCGCGAAGAACCTGTCCGCGGTGCTGAACGGCAAGCCCCTGGCGAAGAGGTACACCGGCTACTCCGTCTGTCCCTTCACGGTGTCGCGGGGAACCGTGGTCTTCGCCGAATTCGACGACAGCTACCAGCCCCAGCCCACGATCCCTTTCTGGACGGGTCTGGCCCGTGAACGCCGACTCACCTGGGTCTTCGACCGGCACATTCTGCCCTGGGTCTACTGGAACCTGATCCTCAAGGGGCGCGCCTAGCCCGGGTCAGCGCGCCGGAAGCCGTCCGCCGGGCCGGCCTGACACCGCCTAGCCTGGGGACATGAACAGTATCGTTCCGCCCCAAATCGCTGTGGTCACAGGAGTGGGCCGGCGCCGGTCGATCGGAGCGAGCCTGGCGCTCGGTCTCGCCCAGGACGGCTGGGACCTCGCCCTGAACTACTGGCGGCCCTACGACGACCGGCTCGGCTACGAGCGCAGCGCCGACGACCCCGAAGCCGTCGCCGACGAGTGCCGTGCCCTCGGTGTGCGAGTCGAACTCGTCCCCGGCGACCTTAGCGACCCCGATGTGCCCGCCGCGCTCCTGGCTGCGGCACGGGCCCTCGGTCCGGTCACGGGCCTGGTGATGTCGCACTGCGAATCGGTGGACAGCTCGATACTCGACACGGAAGTCTCGGCCTGGGACCGGCACTTCGCCGTGAACGCCCGCGCGACCTGGCTGCTCATCAAGGCTTTCGCCGAGCAGTTGCCGGCCTCCGTGATACCGGGCACCGTCGGCGGCCGGATCGTGGCCCTCACCAGTGACCACACCGTGAACAACCTGCCCTACGGCGCCAGCAAGGGAGCGCTCGACCGCATCGTGATCGCCGCCGCCGGGGAGCTGGCCGTCCGCGGCGTGCGCGCGAACGTGATCAACCCCGGCCCCATCGACACCGGTTGGATGGACGACACGGTGCGCGTGTGGGCGACGGCCGAGACAGCGGCCGGCCGACTCGGCACCCCGCACGACACGGCGAACCTCGTGCGATTCCTGTTCTCCGAGCCGGGCTCGTGGATCAACGGTCAGCTGTTGAACAGCAACGGCGGCTTCAAGCTCGGTTGAGGAAGGGTCATCCCAGGCAGATCGCCCGGGCGACGTTACGCCGTCGCAGCGGAGATCGACTTCTGCAGGGGGCGGTAGTGCTCGACCACCGCTTTTCGATAGCCCTCAACGTCGCCCCGCAGCGCGGCTGCGAGCATATCGCCGTGGGCTTCGGCCGTGTGTCTGATGTCCGCAGGCATGGCGATTCCCAGCTGAGGAATTACGGCGGTGTGGATATCCCAGAAGGCGCCCACCAACTGCACGGCCAGCCGGTTGCCGGTGACGGCGAACAGCTTGGTGTGAAAAGCCCGGTCGGCCTCGAGGAACCCTTCGCCGCGGGATGCCTTGTCGATCATTTCGTCCACGAGCGCCGCCAGCTCCGTCGAGTCTGCTTCAAGGGCGCCGTTCACAATGACGTCGGCCATGGCGAGGTCCAGGGCGAGCCGCACGTCGACGACCTCGCGGAGGGCCGCCAGCGATCCCTCCGGTGACAACACACCGCGGAACACGAGCGCCTCGACCATGGGGTCCAGCGACATGGCGCCGACATAGGTTCCGTGCCCGTGGCGTACGTCGACGATGTCAAGGGTCGCGAGAGTCCTGATCGCCTCGCGCACTGACGAGCGGGACACGTCGAGGGTCTCGCAGAGTTCGGGTTCGGTCGGCAGCAGGTCACCCGGCTTGAGATTTCGGGTGAGGATCAATTTCTTGATCTCGTCGGCCGCGGTAGAACGCCGCATCCGCGACGTGTGCTTGTCGATCTGTGACATCCAGTCTCCGTCCCCTCGGTTTCCCCGACGTGACAATTTGGTTTCCACCATTGCGTCGGGGCCGAACTTGTGTCTACAGTACATCAGACGTCAGATGTCCTGCAATGCTTTCCCGTCCCTCTTGGAGAACTCATGAATCGAATACCCACCCGCCGTCGTATGGGTCGTCTCGCTGCCGCAGTAGCTGGCACCGTCGTGACCGCCATCGTGTTAGCCGGCTGCGGAGCATCCACCCCCGATCCTAGCGAGGACAACGCCTCAGCCGAGGTCGATCCGAACGGCATCATCGAAGCCGGAATCTCGTATTCCCTGAACGGTAGTTTCGACCCGATGATCGCCTCAGGCGCAGTGACGGTCGCCGCCAACTGGCACATCTTCGAGGGGCTCGTCGATCTGGACCCCGTCACCAAAGAGCCCTACGCGGCGCTCGCTGCGGATCTCCCGACGAAGGTCGACGACACCACTTTCGAGATCGACCTCCGAAAAGGCGCAACCTTCCAGAACGGCGAACCCGTGACACCGGAAGATGTCGTGTACAGCTACGAGCGGGTCCTCAACCCGGACAGCGGATCGCTGTTCACGACGTACATCGACTTCATCAACTCGGTCACCGCGGTCGATGAAGACACCGTTCGAATCACCACCGACTACCCGTTCTCGCTGATCAATGAACGCCTCGGCATCGTCAAAATCGTTCCGAAGGCTGTCGTCGAGGCAGACCCCGAAGGATTCGGCGCCAACCCGATCGGCTCCGGACCGTACTCGCTGGTCTCCGCGGTTCCCGAGGACAAGATGGTCTTCGAACGCTACGACGACTACAACGGCCCGCGTCCTGCGCTCGCGGCCGGCATGAACTGGAACCTCCTGGCTGACGCGGCCGCTCGCGTGACGGCCATGTCCTCCGGCACCATTCAGGCCATGGAAGACGTTCCGTACATCGATGTCGACCAGCTCGCCTCATCGGCCGATGTCGACAGCGTCCAATCGTTCGGACTCCTGTTCATGATGTTCAACACGGATGCGGCTCCGTTCGACGACCCTCGCGTGCGCCAGGCGTTCTTCTACGCGCTCGACATGGACAAGATCATCGAAACCGGCATGCTCGGCAACGCGACCGCGGCCACATCCTTCCTTCCCGAGGACTACACGAACTACCACGAGGCGTCCACGGTCTACACCTATGACCCCGACAAGGCCGAAGAACTGCTCGACGAGGCCGGCGCGTCCGACCTCTCGATCACACTCCTCACCACCGACACGGGCTGGGTGAAAGAAGTCGCTCCGCTGATCAAGGAGTCCCTGGACGCCATCGGAGTCGACGTGACCCTGGACATCGGCCAGTCGGCTGCTGCGTACGCCAAGGTCGATTCCGGGGACTACACCGTCATGGTCGCCCCGGGCGACCCGTCAGTATTCGGCAACGACCCGGACCTCCTCATGAACTGGTGGTACGGCGACAACGTCTGGTCAAACACCCGCACCAACTGGGCGGACACGGAGGAGTACGCCCAACTGCGCGGTCTGCTCGACACTGCAGTGCAGGAGGACGGCAGCGCACAGCAGGAGACCTGGAACGAAGCATTCGATCTGATCTCCGAACAGGCTGTGCTGTACCCGCTCTTCCACCGCAAGCTCCCCACCGCGTGGAGCGGGCAGGAACTGACCGGTTTCCAGCCCGTCCCCACCACAGGGCTCTCCTTCCTCGACGTGGGCGTCGCCGCAAACTAACCGTCGTCCGTCGCCCACCCGCCCAAGGGGGGAAGTGCGCACCTGCGCGCACCTCCCCCCGCCCCCACTCTTAGGAAGGAGCGGTCCGTGTCCAACACCCTCCGCCTCATCGGCCGTCGGCTCCTGCAGCTGCCGATCATGATCCTGGGCATCACATTCCTGGTTTTCTTCGTGATGTCTTTTTCCCCCGTCGACCCGGCACGCACCGCACTCGGCGAAACCGCGTCCCCGGATGCCCTGGAGTCGTACCGAGATGCGCAAGGCCTCAATGACCCACTGCTCGTGCGGTATGGCGACTTCCTCGCCGGTCTGCTGCGCGGCGACCTGGGCACCTACTCCGCTCGGAGCCTCCCCGTCAGCGAAGAAGTCGCCCGGGCCTTTCCCATCACACTCTCCCTCACCTTCCTCGGTCTGGTGATCGCTGTCGTCCTCGCCCTGGCGCTCGGAGTCCTCGCAGCCGTCTACCGCGATCGGTGGCCAGACAAGATCATCCGCATCGTGGGTGTCGCGTCACTGTCCACGCCGTCCTTCTGGCTCGCCATCCTCCTCATCCAGCTCTTCACCCTGCAGCTGTCGATCCTTCCCGCCTCAGGCAGGCTTCCGGACTTCAGCTCGGATCCGGTCGGTTGGTTGGCCCGGATGGCTCTGCCGGCGGTCGCGCTTGCCATTCCCGTGACAGGTCAGCTATCACGAGTCATCCGCACCTCCACGGTGGAGGAACTCGACCGGGACTACGTGCGGACCGCGCTCGGCGCCGGTATCCCCCGACACATCGTGGTCGCCCGGAACGTGCTGCGGAATGCTCTGATCACCCCGGTCACGGTGCTCGGACTTCGCGTGGGATATCTCATCGGCGGCGCCGTGGTGATCGAGGTCATCTTCGCCATCCCGGGAATGGGAACGCTGATCCTCAACGGCGTGACCAACAACGAACCCAATCTCGTGCAGGGGGTCACCCTCGCGGTCGCCCTGGCCTTCGTCGTGATCAACATCATCGTTGATCTCCTGTACGTGCTGATCAACCCAAGAATTAGGGCGGTTTGAGACCATGCGACGCACACTAGCCGAACGACTTTCGGTACCGGGCCTGCGCCTTGCCGGCCTGTCCATCGGGTCAAGAATCTGTCTGGCAATCATCACTGTGATCGCCCTTTCCGCGGTCTTCGCACCGCTGGTGGCCCCATTCGACCCCCTAGCATCCGGCCCGCCGGTGCAGGCGCCCAGCGCTGAACACTGGTTCGGCACGGACCGGCAGGGGCGCGACATCTTCTCGCGGCTCCTCTACGGCGGCCGGTACTCACTGGCGATCGGCCTCGGCGCGACGCTGAGCGCCCTCGCGGTGGCATCGGTACTCGGCGCAATCGCCGCCACGGCATCCAAGTGGATCGCCGAGACCCTGATGCGCGTGATGGACGTCGTCATGTCATTTCCCGGAATCGCTTTGGCGGCCGTTTTCGTTGCGGTGTTTGGCAAGTCACTACCGGTCCTGATCTTCACCATCGCCTTTCTCTACGTCCCCCAGCTGACCCGAATCGTGCGCGCCAACATCCTCGACCAGTACGGCGACGACTACGTCGCTGCCGTACGGGTCATGGGTGCATCAACACCACGGATCATCGTCAAGCACGTCGCCCGCAACACAATGGCACCGGTACTGGTTTTCGCCACGGTTCTCGTCGCCGACGCGATCGTCTTCGAAGCGTCCCTGTCATTCCTTCAGGCCGGCGTCCCCGACCCTGAGCCCTCCTGGGGCAATGTGATCGCGTCTGGTCGGAATCTCCTGATGAGCGGTGCGTGGTGGGCGACGTTCTTCCCCGGCCTGCTCATCATGCTCTCGGTGCTGTGCCTGAACATCCTCTCCGAGGGGATGACCGATGCCATGCTCACCCAGAAGACGCGGAAGATCACCACCAAAGCGGCCGCGACCGACGAGGCGACGAGCACGCTCGAAGCCGGCCAGTCGGAAGGCGCAGCCTCGGGGGCCGGACTCACCGGGGACACCAGGTCCGACGGCGCCGAGGTGCCCATCGTGACGGTCGCCATACCCACGTTGGAAGCCACCACGGCAGCCGTCCCACTGGAAGAGCGGCTCACCGCCCTCCGTGACATCGAGCTCGGGCGCTCGGACCGGTTGCAGTTCACCACCGACGTGCCGCCGCTGCTCGAGGTCAGGAACCTGTCGATCTCCTTCCCGCGCCACGGTGACGTCAGTGTCGTTGACAACGTCAACTTCACGGTGCGCCCAGGCGAGACCATGGCGTTGGTCGGCGAGTCCGGGTGCGGCAAGTCGATCACCTCCCTCGCCATCATGGGTTTGCTCGACCCGCGGGCGAAGATAACCGGCCAGATCCTCTTCGACGGCAAGGACCTTCTGCAGATGGCGCCCAAGGAGCGCAACGCGCTCCGTGGTCACGACATCGCGATGATCTACCAGGATGCTCTGAGCTCGCTCAATCCCGCCATGCTGATCCGTTCGCAGATGAAGCAACTGACCTCGCGAGGCGGCACCCGCAGCGCGGAGGAGCTTTTGCACCTGGTCGGCCTCGAGCCGAAACGCACTCTGGCGTCGTATCCGCACGAGTTGTCCGGTGGGCAGCGCCAGCGAGTGCTCATCGCCATGGCCCTCACCCGGAACCCACGGCTGGTCATCGCGGACGAGCCGACAACGGCTCTGGATGTGACAGTTCAGGCTCAGGTCGTCGATCTGCTCAACTCGCTCCGCGAGGAACTCGGATTCGCCATGGTGTTCGTCTCCCACGACCTCGCCTTGGTCGCCGAACTCGCGCACCGCATCACCGTGATGTACGCGGGCCAGGTTGTGGAGCAAGCGACGACCCGGGAGCTGCTCACCCAGCCGCTGCACGAATACACTCGCGGGCTGCTCGGCGCTGTGCTCTCGATCGAATCCGGTTCCGATCGCCTCCACCAGGTCCCCGGGACTGTACCGTCGCCGCGAGACTTTCCGGCCGGCGACCGTTTCGCGCCACGATCGTCCACCCCGGAACGGGGCCGCGGGGTCGCCCCCGTGCGCCGCCGTCTCGACGGGACGGATCACTACTACGCCGCGCATCCCGAGGACGCGCCGATCCTGCCACTAGGAGGCACCCGATGAGTCAACCCATCATCGAGCTTCAGGACGTACACGTACGGTTCAAGACCCGCACGTCCGGACTGTTCACCAAGAGCTATATTGATGCGCTCGCGGGTGTCTCACTCACGGTGAGGCGGGGACAGACCCTCGGCATCGTCGGGGAATCCGGCTCGGGAAAGTCCACCGCCGCGAAAGTCCTCGTGGGTCTGCAGCAGCCGACGGCGGGTCAGGTGGTGTTCGCCGGCGAAGCCGTCTCCTCGTTCACTCCCGGTGTGCGCCGACGCCTCGGCAGCATCCTGTCGGTCGTCTTTCAGGACCCGGCGACCGCCCTGAACGCCCGGATGACGGTGCGAGATGCGCTGCTGGATCCGATGCAGGTGCACCACGTCGGCGAGCCCTCGCACCGCGAACGCAGAGTGAAGGAGCTCATCGGCCTGGTCGGCCTCCCGACATCGGCCTTGGACGCGTTCCCCGCCCAACTCTCCGGTGGTCAGCGTCAACGCGTCGCAATCGCGCGAGCGCTGGCTCTCAACCCGCAGGTGATCGTCGCGGACGAGCCCACCTCGGCCCTCGATGTCTCGGTGAGAGCGCAGATCCTGAACCTGCTCACCGATCTCAAGAACGAACTGAACCTCGGCATGGTCTTCATCTCCCACGACATCCAGACCGTGCGCTACCTCTCCGACGAGATCGCTGTAATGAACAAGGGCCGTGTTGTCGAGTTCGGGGACGCTGCCCGCGTCTTCAACGACCCCGCTGATCCCTACACACGCAGCCTCCTCGGAGCCGCGCCTTCCCTGCTCAACCCGCATACACCCGCCTGACCCATCAACCTCAATTGGACGTACAGATGACTTCCCTCGCCACTCCCTCCACCATCCGTTTCGCCGGCATCATCCCCCCGGTCGCGACTCCTCTCCATCCGGACGGGACTATCGACCACGCGTCCCTCGCCCGCCTCGTCGACTACCTCATCGGCGCCGGTTGCGCTGGCCTCTTCGCGCTGGGTTCCACCGGCGAGACCGCGTACTTCACCAATGCACAACGAGTGGAGATCGCCCGCACCATCGTCAACACCACGGCAGGGCGCGTGCCGATCATCGCCGGGGCCATAGAACTGACGGCCGTGCGCGTGATCGAGGTCGCCCGCCAGCTCATCAAGGTCGGGGTCGATGCGATCGTCACCACCGCGCCGCTGTACACGTTGAATTCGACTGCCGAGGTCGCCGCACATTTCCGCACCATCGCGGCCGCCATCGACGCGCCGCTGTGGGCGTACGACGTTCCCGTGCGCGTCCATTCGAAACTCAACCTGGACCTCCTCATGGAGCTGGCCACTGAGGGAGTTCTGCACGGCGTGAAGGACTCATCCGGCGATGACGTCGGGTTCCGTCGCCTCCTGGCTGCGAATGAGGCCGCCGGGCATCCGCTGCAGGTTCTTACCGGGCACGAAATGGTCGTCGATGCGATGCTTCTTGCCGGTGCCGACGGCGTGGTCCCCGGCTTCGCGAACGTCGAGGCCGAGGGATACGTGCGTTTGTGGGAGGCCGCCGCTCTCGGAGACTGGGACACCACGCGGGCAGAGCAGGTCCGCATCAACCGCCTGTTCGAGGTCGTCTTTCAGCCCTCGGGCCTGTCCGGCGACGCGACAGGCGTCGGCGCGTTCAAGGCAGCGATGCTCGCACGCGGTCTGATCGACCACGCCACCGTGGCGACCGGTGTCGAAGCTCTTGACGACGCCGCTGTGACGAAGATCCGCGCGATCCTCGCGGACCACGACCTGTTGCCGGTGTGATGAACGACGTCATGCTCGCCGTCGACATCGGAGGCACGAAAACGGCCGTCGCCCTCGTCGACTCTGAGGACGTCATCCTCAGCCGGGCCACACGGCCGACACCGGGATCGGCAGGACCAGGTGCCGTCGTCAGCACCGTTGTGAACCTGGCCACCGAGCTGCTCGACCGTATGCCCCAAGCGATTCTCCGTGGTGTCGGCATCGGTACCGCCGGAGTCGTCGACGTGCGGTCGGGATCGATCGTGTCCTCGACCGACACTCTTGCCGGCTGGGCCGGCACCCCGCTCGCCGACGCTGTGCGCAGGGGCATGGGCACCCGACTCCCGGTCGACGCGATTGTGCATGTGCAGAACGACGTCGACGCGCACGCCGCCGGCGAGATTCGCCACGGCGCAGCACTCGGCGCCGACAGTGTGCTGGTCGTTGCGGTCGGCACCGGTGTCGGCGCCGGCGTGATCCTCGGCGGTCGCGCGCTCCGGGGGGCGCGCCACGTCGCCGGAGAGATTGCGCACGTCCCCACTCCCGGCGCCGAACACCTCACGTGCACGTGCGGGCGGTCCGGTCATCTCGAAGCGATCGGGTCAGGTCTGGGCCTGTACCGGCACTACCTCTGGCTCGGCGGAGATCCCGCCGAAACGGATGCGCGGGGTGTGGCCGGCCGGGCCGCAACCGGGGATGTTCTCGCAGCCCGCGCCGTGCGCGATTCCGCTGCGGCCGTCGGACGTGCGATCGCAGCGGTGGTGACCGTGCTCGATCCCGAGCGCGTGGTCATCACCGGCAGTGTGCCCACGATCGGCGACGCCTGGTGGAGTGCCATGGACGCCGCGTTCCGCGCCGAAGTGATCGACGCGCTCCAAGGGGTGCCGCTCCTCGCCGGCACCCTCGGCGGCGACGCTCCGCTGCGCGGAGCTGCTGCATCCGCGTGGTCCGCGCTGAGGGGAAAGTCGTGACGACGCGTGCCGAGAGCATTCTCGGCCTCCTCACCGGTGGCCTGATCGTCTCCTGCCAGGCCTACCCGGGCGAGCCTATGCGCGACCCCAACACGATGGCACAGATCGCCCGCGCGGCCGTGCTCGGCGGTGCCGTCTGCGTGCGGCTGCAGGGCATCGCCGACATCCGGGCTGCCGCCGACCTCACCGTTCCGATCGTCGGGCTCGTCAAGGACGGTGGCTCCGGCGTCTTCATCACCCCGACGCTCGAGCATGCCCGTGCCGTCGCGGACGCCGGGGCGAGCATCGTCGCGATCGACGGCACACGTCGGCCCCGCCCTGACGGGCTCACGCTGGCCCAAACCGTCGCGGGGCTGCGGACAACACATCCGGACGTCCTCGTGATGGCCGATTGCGGTTCCCTCGACGACGCGATCGCAGCCGAGCAAGCGGGCGCAGACATCCTCGGCACGACCCTCTCCGGCTACACCGGGGAGCGCAATAAGACATCAGGACCCGACCTTGATCTCATCCGGAGCATCGCCGCGCGTTGCGTCCAGCCTGTCGTCGCGGAGGGGCGAATCCATACACCGGCCGACGCCGAAGCGGCACGTCGAGCGGGCGCCCATGCCGTGTGCGTGGGTACCGCGATCACGCATCCAACCACGATCACGTCATGGTTCGTCGAAGCATTGGCGACCACGTCAGGGAGAGTCAGCTAGTGGAAGTAATCATTGTCCGGGAAGACCGGATCGGCGACCTCGTTGCCGACGAAATCGCGGCGCTGATGGCACGCAAGCCTGACGCAGTCTTGGGGCTCGCCACCGGGTCAAGCCCCCTGCGCACCTACGACGCTGTGGCCGACCGGGTCGCCGAGGGCACGATCTCACTGGCCCGGGCCCGTGCGTTCACGTTGGATGAATACGTGGGCCTGGCTGAGGGGCACCCCTGCTCCTACCGCACGGTGATCGAGCAGGACTTCGTCTCCCGAGTCGATCTGCCCACAGACGCCGTGCAGGGCCCGAACGGCGGCGCAGCCGATCTGGCTGCCGCCTGCGCCTCCTTCGAGAGCGCGATGCGGGAGGCGGGCGGTGTCGACCTGCAAATTCTGGGGATCGGCACCGACGGTCATATCGCCTTCAACGAGCCTGCCTCGTCGTTCGCTTCGCGCACGCGGGTGAAGACCCTCACAGACCAAACTCGCCTCGACAACGCGCGGTTCTTCGACGGCAACGTCGATGCGGTTCCCGTGCACTGCCTCACCCAGGGGCTCGGAACGATCATGGAAGCCCGTCACGTCGTGCTGGTCGCCACGGGCGCCGGAAAGGCTGAAGCGGTGCGACAGCTCGTCGAGGGCGCGGTGTCGGCGCTCTGGCCGGCCACAATCCTCCAGCACCACCCGCATGTCACCGTGTTCGTCGACGACGCGGCGGCCGCGCAGCTGGAACTGGCGGACTACTACCGCTCCACGTACGCTCATCGAGACAGTGTGATCCGATGAGGTACGAGCCGCCGGCCGAGCCCCTGGCACCTCGGGGAACGCTCGTCAGCGCTTATGCCGCTTCGCCCGCGCACGGCAGTTGGGATCCCGTCCTCGAGGGGGAGCTGCTTCGGGGATTATGCGCGCTGCCCGATGTGGTCGGGCTTGAAATACCCTGGCTGGGTGCCATTCACCCGCACGACAGTGCGTGGTTCCTGCACAATGTTCCTGCCGGCGCGCAGTTGTCTCTGACCGCATTGCCGTTTGTCATGAAGCGATGCCGGGAAGCCCCTCACTATGGGATCGCGTCTCGGGATCGTGCGGGCAGGACGGCCGCGCTCGCCGACCTGCGGCGCCTGGCCGCCGACGTGCGGATACTCACCGAGCAGTCTGAGGCCGAGGTGGCCCTGGTCAGCCTGCACACCGCTCCCGCCGGGGGCGCAGACTCTGCAGCTCTTGCCGAGTCGCTCGCCGAACTCACCGACGTCGATTGGAATGGGGCTCAGCTCGTCATCGAACACTGCGACACTGTCATGCCGGACCACCCGTTCGAGAAGGGCTTCCTCCCGGTCGTCGACGAGATTGCCGTGGCCGCCCAGTCGGGCGCGTCCATCGGCATGTGGGTGAACTGGGGGCGCTCGGCCATTGAACTGCGCAGCGCACACTCCGTCACCTCACAGATCGCCGCGGTTGCCGACTCCGGGCTCCTGAAGGGGCTCACGTTCTCGGGGGCGAGTGCCACCGACGGTCCCTATGGTCACGCTTGGAGTGACGCGCATCTTCCCGTCCTCAGCGCCGACCCGGCATCCGGGTCGCTCCTCGACGACGTTCATGTGCGGGCGGCTCTCATGGCTGCGGGCGACGTGGAGTGGCTGGGCGTGAAGGTCAGCCGTCGACCGCACGATCGGACGGCGGCGGACATTGTTCGCACCGTCGAGAGCAACCTCACGGCGATCCGCAACGTTCGAACGGCCCGTGAGGTGAAGGCATGACCGGTCTGCTCGTACATTCCGCTCGACTCATCACCGCCAACGCTCACGGTGACATCCGCGACGAGCCGGCCGGCTGGGTGCGCATCCACGACGGCGTCATCTCGGCCACCGGCGCGACCGGCGACTGGGCCCCCGATGGGGACGAGATTGTCGATGCCCGCCAGATCGGCGGGCCGGGTGCGATCATCACGTCCGGACTCGTGGATATCCACAACCACGGCGGAGCGACCTTCGCGTTTGACGGCACCATCGACGAGATCCTGCAGGCCGTCAGCGCTCATGCCGCCCACGGCGTGACCCGGATTGTGCTTTCTCTTGTGAGCGCCCCTCCCCAAGCCCTTGAGGCTCAGCTGACCCGGATCGCCGCCGCCCGGCGTGAGCACCCCGGCATTCTTGGCGCCCACCTCGAGGGTCCATACATCGACGGTGATCGCTGCGGAGCGCACGACCCAGCCGCCCTCCACCCGCCGGAGGCGCACGAGCTCGCCCGTCTGCTGGCGACGGGGGTGGTCCAGCAGGTGACGCTCGCACCCGAGCTCACCGGCGGTATCGAGGCGGTACGCCAGATTGTCGTCGCCGGGAGCGTTGCGGCCATTGGGCACACCGGCGCTGATGCGGACACCACGCTGTGCGCGATTGATGCCGGAGCCAGCCTGCTGACGCACACTTTCAATGCGATGCCGCCGGTGCTTCATCGGGCGCCGGGGCCGATCGGTACCGCGGCGGCGGACGACCGGATGATCCTTGAGATCATCGCTGACGGCAGTCACGTCGATCCCACGGTCGTCCGGATGCTCTTCGCGGCCGCACCCGGCAGGGTGGCACTCGTCAGCGACGCAATGGCCGCCGCGGCAGCGTCCGACGGCGAATACCTGCTCGGCGCGCAACAGGTCACCGTGAGAGACGGACTTGCCACGCTTCACGGCACCGGCACTCTGGCCGGCTCGACCTTGACCCTGGACCGAGCCCTCCGCAACGTTGTGTCGTGGGGCATTCCGCTCGGTGCGGCAATCGCCTCGGCCACCGCCGTGCCGGCTCGAGCGATACAGCGCGACGACCTCGGCCATCTCGAGGTGGGCTGCCGCGGTGACCTCGTGATCTGGGACAGCGCCCTGGTCCCTCGTGCCGTATGGCGCGACGGTGTCCGTATCGGCGCGGACACAGGTACACACAACGATCCACCAGCGGCCGGATGAAAGGCGCCGAGACCCCTTCAGGGAACAACGCTGTGCCGGTGGCTCGAGGGTGGTCAACGGCTATCTTGTGGGATCACAGTTGAGTCGGAGTGCCTAGGGTTTTGACCGCCGTGGCGACCTCCGACGCGGCCTGAGCGGGCGTGAGCTCCGAGGTGTCGATGACGTGCGCTTCGGCGCCCAACCAGGACTGGAAGGCATCAGCGTAGGGCGAAAGGTAGTTGAGACGAAATGAAGAGGGACCCATCACGGAGTCGGCCTGTATTCGTCGCATGAGGGTTCTTTGATCGGCGTGAAGCACGAAGTGGTGCACTGGAATGTCGTAGGAGTCCAGGCCCTCGCTGATTTCCCGCCAGTAGGGCTCGACCAGCACGGTCATCGGCATCACCAGGGTGCCCCCGGTGTAGTCGAGAATGCGGCGAGCCGTGTCGACGACCAGCGAACGCCACGGAGGCCAGTGCTGAAAATTATCCGTGTGCGGTAACCCAGGGCTGATGTCCATGAGTGTCTCGCCGACCTTCTCGGCATCGAACACCCGAGAATCGGGGATCAGCCGTTGCACCAGAGCGGCGGCGGTTGTCTTCCCCACACCATGGGTGCCATTCAGCCAGACGATCATCCGCCCATGCTAGCGACACCGGTTCCACGTGCTCGCGGCGCGGCAACTCTCTCAAGCAGGAGCGCAACCTCGATCGCAAGCAGGGGTGGCGCAAGACGACTGATCCGCTCAGCCGCCGAGCTGGTCGGCGCCGCGGGAGAAGGCGGATTCGAGCATCACCTCCGGCCAGAGGCCGAAGAGGTCGTGGTCGGCCGGCAGGTCCTGCAGTGAGGTTCCGGCGGTCACGCTCGCGCGGATGGTGTCGGCCACCTTCTGCAACCCCTCCATCTGGCGAACCACGAAATCCCGATCCACCACCGCGCCATGGCCGGGCACGATGACGTCGCCCGGCCGGATCGCGTCGAGCAGTCCCGCCAGAACTGTGGGCCAGGTGAACGGGTAGCTGCCCGAGCCGAACATCGGCGGACCGGATTCCTCGATGACGTCGCCGAGCAGCCACACGCGGCAGTCCGGAACGAGGACCGCGAGGTCGGTGTCGGTGTGGCCAGGGTCCAGCGGAATCAACTCGAGAGTGCGCCCGCCGACCACCAGCGTCGCCCGAGTCGTGACGAGCACGTCGGGCGGGGTCAACACCACATCCGCCCAGTCCTTGTCTGGCTCCCGGGACGGGTCGGCCTGCTGAGCGGCGAGCCGGGGGGCCTCGTACTCAGCGAAGTGCTGCGGGATGCGGTGGTGGCCGTAGACGGGCACCGATGGGAGAGCGGCAAAGGTCTGGTTGCCGAAGGTGTGGTCGTAGTGGGCGTGGGTGTTCACCACCGCGACGATCGGTCGCCCGAACCGGGCATCGACATCCCGGACGATTTCTTCGGCCTCGGCCGGATTGTTGCGGGTATCGACGACCGTGAGACCGGTGGGCCCGACCACCACGATCACGGAGACATCCATCGGTTTGTAGCGCCGCTGGAAGACCCCACGGCCCACCTCGACCCAGCCTGATTCGGTCATGGCTCGAGGCTAGTCGCTTCCCTACGAGGACCAAGTACCGGCACCCCAAGAAAGTACTTGCATTATTAGCAAGTAGTTGCCAGGATGAGAATCTACGAAGGGAGCATGTCATGGGAACCACGCCCACCATCACCGCACTGGAGGCCCGGCGCCTTCTCGATCGGGCCGATCGGGTCAGCCGGTCCGCGCACAACGCCACCCGCTGGCCGTACATCACGTTCATCCTC
The DNA here is from genome assembly GCF_001679725.1 of Cryobacterium arcticum. Classification (NCBI taxonomy): domain Bacteria; kingdom Bacillati; phylum Actinomycetota; class Actinomycetes; order Micrococcales; family Microbacteriaceae; genus Cryobacterium; species Cryobacterium arcticum. Next base: position 3,455,860 of record NZ_CP016282.1, read on the forward strand.
GCGCTCGGCGTGGCGACCTCGATGGGGACCTTCGCGATGGCCCTGACGACGGACAGTGCGTTCGGCCTCGCCTACTTCGGCACGCTTTTCGTCATGTTCGCGCTCATGATCTTCTTCATGGTGAGCATCCAGGGCCGGTCGGCCTTCGCGCGCAGCCGCCGCTGGACCGGGTACATCGCGAGCTGGTTCGTCAGCTATGCAGCCGCCATTTCCGTGGTGATCTGGGCGCATGGATCCGTTCTCCTGGCGGGGATCGCGTCCGGCCTGGTGCTCATCGTGGCGTTCGTCTGCGCAGCCCACGAGGCACGTTCGTGACCGCCACGGAACAGCACCCCAGGCACCGGCTCGATGATCTCCTCCAGAATCCCGTTCGCTTCTCAATCGTGGCGGCTCTCGACCGCGCCGGCACGCTCGGCTTCCGAGAGGTTCGCGACGCGGTCGAGATCACCGACTCTGCGCTGAGCAAGCAGGTGACGTTGCTGGAGTCCGCCGGGTACCTTTCGGTTGGGAAGTCTTTCGCAGGGAAGATGCCGCGCACCTCGCTCACCCTCACACGTCAGGGTCGGACGGTGTGGAAAGCCCACCTCGCAACGTTGAGGGAAATCGCCGGCGACGTCACGCCCTAGTCGGTGGGTCACCACACCCGCTGAGCTCCGCCAACAGCGGAACTTCAGGCCGAGCACCGCGGACACGGCGTCCAGCGACTTCCCCGCAATCGTGACCTACTGGTCGGCGCCCTCGAGGAAGATCGCAAGCTCGTCGAGTTCGACGTCCCAGCCCTCTCGGTTCTGCTCGAGACGGTCGCGCCGGTAGCGGGTGCCGCCGGGGAGCGTGTCGAAACCGGATTCCACCACGGTGACATCCGTTCCAGTGTCAGCATCGGTGATGGTGAAGCGCACGTGAGTCGAGTACTCGTCGAGCGCTTCGGCGGGGATTCCCGACCAACGGAAGCCGAACGAGTCCGCGGGGACCACCTCGGTGATTTCGATCGGGAAGGTGCCGTAATCCTCCCATTCGATGCTGCCGGTAGCGCCGGGTTCGAGCGCGGCAAACCCCGCGGCGTCTCCGAACCACTTGACCATCACCTCGGGGTCGGTCAGCGCCTCCCAGACGCGGTCACGGGAGGCCTCGATGTGCACGGTGCGGGTCACGGTGTGGCCCTTGATTCTTGCGTGGTCAGACACGGTGATTCCTTCACGTTCGAGCTGAGCGCGACGGTGCAGTGCCCGCCGAGCGGCACGTCACCTGGTTCTGCAAACGCGCTTCATCGAGCGTACCCATGATTGCGTGCCTGTTCACGGCCCGAGCCCGCTCAGCTGTGCGGTTCTTGCGGGCAGTGGCCGCGTCTAGGTAGCAAAAAACCCCGTAATCACTGGGACTGACGGGGTTTTTCGTGGCGGTACCGGTGGGATTTGAACCCACGGTGGAGTCTCCCCCACACAACTTTTCGAGAGTTGCACCTTCGGCCGCTCGGACACGGTACCGAGAGCGATTGTAGTTGAGTTGCGCGTGCGGCGCGAATCCGGGCAACTGTCAGTGCCTGGAGGTACTCTCTCCTCCGTGACAAACGACACCTCCACTCCCCGCACCCTTGCCCTCACCGCGGGCGCCGTGGCCGCTACCGCCGGGCTCGGCGCCGCCGCCATGGTCAACTACCGTAAGTTCCGGCTGCGCCTGGCGGCCAACGCCGCCGAGCTCAATGAGACGCTGCCGGTCAACTCGCTTTGGTGGCGCACTCACGCCAAGGAGAAGGGCGACCTGCTGTACGTGGCGATCGGCGACAGCGCCGCGCAGGGCATCGGCGCGAGCGCGCCCAACCGTGGCTACGTGGGGATCCTGGCCGACCACATCCGCCTGGCCACCGGGCAGAGCCTGCGGGTGGTCAACCTCAGTGTCTCCGGCGCCACCGTGGACCTGGCCGTGCGCGACCAGCTACCACGGTTCACGAAACTGCAGCCCGACTTCGTGACCGTGGCGATCGGCGCCAACGACATCGCCCAGTGGGATGCGGCCCGCTTTGAGGCGGGTATCCGGGAGGTGTTCGCGGCGCTGCCGCCGCACGCCCTCGTGGCCGATCTGCCCTGCTTCCACCTGCCGCACAACGAGCGCAAGGTCATGGTGGCCAACCGGATCGTGCGCGACGTGGCCGCCGAGCACGGCCTCACCGTGGTGCCGCTGCACGCGACCACCCACCGGGAGGGCTGGCGCAGCGTGTTCACCCAGGTCGCCAACGATTTCTTCCACCCCAATGACCGCGGTTACCGCATCTGGGCGGAGGCGTTCCTGCCCGACATGAGCGCCGTGGCGGCCCGCCGGGTCCCCCAGGCGGCGCTGGCCGAATAGGCCGGCCGAACCGGGACTGTCGGCGGCCGCAGCTAGGCTCGCTGACATGGCCAAACCCGTCTCCAACTTCCGGTGCACCGAATGTGGCTGGACCACGCTGAAATGGGCGGGCCGCTGCGGCGAGTGCCAGCAGTGGGGCACCGTGGTGGAAGCCGCGGAAAAGACCGGCATCAGCCGCTCGGTCACCCCCTCGATCGTGAGCGGACCCGGCGTCGCCCGGCCGATCACCCACGTCGACACGACCGCCGTGGCGCACTGGCCCACCGGCATCGACGAGTTCGACCGGGTGCTCGGCGGCGGCATCGTGCCCGGCTCGGTCATCCTGCTCAGCGGCGAGCCCGGGGTGGGCAAGTCCACGCTGCTGCTCGAGGTGGCGTCCAAGGCCGCGATCGCCAAGTCCCGGGTGCTCTACGTGAGCGCCGAGGAATCGGTGGCGCAGGTGCGCCTGCGCGCCGAACGCACCGGGGCACTGCAGCCCGAGCTCTACATAGCCGCCGAAACCGACCTGGCCACCATCCTGGGCCAGATCGACGCGGTCAAGCCCGACCTGGTGATCATCGACTCGGTACAGACCGTCTCCAGCTCGCTCAACGACGGCCAGGCCGGCCAGCCCGGGCAGGTGCGCGAGGTGGCGTCCACGCTGATCCGGCTCGCCAAAGACCGCAACCTGCCGGTGCTCCTGGTGGGGCACGTGACCAAGGACGGCACCATCGCCGGCCCCCGCCTGCTCGAGCACCTCGTCGACGTGGTGTGCCAGTTCGAGGGCGACCGGCACACGGCGCTGCGCTTCGTGCGGGCGCTGAAGAACCGATTCGGCTCCACCGACGAAGTGGGATGTTTCGAAATGACCGGAGACGGTATCAGCGAGGTCGCTGACCCGAGCGGCCTGTTCCTCAGCCGCGGCACCACCGCGGTCTCAGGCACCTGCGTGACGGTGTCGCTGGAGGGCCGCCGCGCGCTGCCTGTGGAGGTGCAGGCGCTCGTGATCGACACCGCCATGCCCAACCCGCGCCGGGTCACCAATGGCGTGGACGGGTCCCGGGTGGCCATGCTGCTCGCGGTGCTGGAGAAGCGGGTGGGCTACCCGCTGTCGAAGAAGGACGTCTACGTGTCGACGGTGGGCGGGGTGCGGCTGGTGGAACCCGCCGCGGACCTGGCCATCGCGATCGCGGTCGCGTCCGCACTCAAGGACGAGCCCATCGCCCACAACGTGGTCGCGTTCGGCGAGATCAGCCTGGCCGGTGAGATCCGGCCCGTCTCGGCCGCCAAGCAACGCGCCACCGAGGCCGCCCGGCTCGGCTTCACCACCCGCATCGACGCCTCCAGCAGCACCGTCCAGACGGCTGTCCTCCGGGCGCTCGGCACAGGGCTCTCCCGGCGCGACGCCGAGCTCGACAGGGCGTTCGGCTAGGGCCGGCCGGGCAATGCTCGGTGCCAGGCCGCGACTGAGCGGGCGGGCTCAGGCCGTCGGGCCGCCCTCGTCGCCGATCGGTCCGAGCGCCTTGAGCAGGTCCGCGGGCGCCGCCTGCATCACATGCGGGCCGGCGATGTCGAAGAACACCATCTCGAGGGTGGCGCTGTGCACGGTGAGGAACTCGCGCAGCCACTGAGCGTCGCCCACCATCACCTGCGGGTTCACCTCATCGGGGATCATCTGGGCGTAGTTCTCGCCGGAGGAGAAGAGCAGCAGCATCCGCTTGTCGCTGCCCTCGCGGCCGAAGACCCGCACCTGTTCGGCGGCGCCGTTGACCACGAGTTGCGGCACGATCACCACGTCGTTGCGCAGGGCGTAGGCCACAGCGGCCACATCCTGCTTGGCCAGGGCGGTGGCGAGGGCTTCTGAGCGGGTGTCCGGGGTTGCGTCTGTCACGTGTTCCATTCAATCATCCGCACCCGAGCGGGGCCCACCTCGCGGCTCAGCCGGCAGCGAACGCGGCAGGCGGATGCGGCGCGTGGGCACTGCAGGCGGGGCTCAGTTGAGCAGGAACTGGGTGGGGCTGGCGGAGGTGACCCCGCCCACGCTCACCGAGAGATAGTACGAGGCGCCTTCGCCGGGGACGGGCTCCCGGTCGGTGATCTCGCAGGTCTCCGGGCTCGACCGGGTGCGGTCCCAGGTCACCGGGGTCTTGGTGCTCACCGCGACTCCGGGCTCGAGCGTGACCTCGGCGTCGGCCGGGTCGGTCTGGCAGTCGGTGGAGGTCCAGTACACGTCCGCGCCGCTGGTGATGGTGAACACCTGGGTGGAGGTGCCGGCGTTGAGGGTGCACGACGCGCTGCCGGTGTTGGTGACGCTCAGGGAGAGTTGGGGCTCGTCGCCCGGGTCGTAGGAGCCCTGATCGGTGATCGCCTCGACGACGACGGTCGCCGGGTCGCACGCGGCACCGGCGGCGGGGTTCTCGGCGGCAGGGTCGGCGCCGGCGGGCGGGTCGGTCGCGGCGCCGGTGGCCGCCGGGGCCGGGGTGGCGGCCGGGTCGCTGCCGCTGCCGGGCCGCACGAAGATCAGCACGATGATGAGCAGCACAGCGAGCAGGCCAAGGCCCACCACAAGACGACGGCGCCGGTAGACGGCGCTGGCCTGGGGGCCGACGGGGTGCTTGGTCGTCGACATGGTTCCAGGCTAGCGAGGTCTACCGGCGCCGCCGGTAATGCCTTGCGTGTCGGTTACGATTCCATCGAAACCCGGCGACGGCGCTGCAGCAGGACGCCACCGAGCACGAGCATCAGCAGTCCGCCGGCCAGCCAGGGGCCGGCCTCGAGCCCGGTGTTCGCCAGGCCCGTCGCGGTGGTACCGGCGGCCGAGACGGTGATCTCGGTCCAACCGATCACGGCGCCGTTGGCATCCTGCACGATGATGCGATGGGTGCCCGCGGCCAGGTTGGTCGGAAGGACCGCCGTGATGGCGCCCGCGGCACTGACCTGCTTCCAGCCGCCGAGGTTGACCGGCGTGGACCGCACCCAGGCGGAGACGTATTGACCGGCGAAGGCGGTGCCCACGGTGATGCTGATCTTGTCGCCGGGCGCCACGGTGGAGTCGGACAGCGTGATGGTGCCCTTGAGGGCGGCCGTCAGCGCGGACTCGGCGGCAGCCGTGGGCGCGGTGGCCGGTGCCGACGGTCCGGTCGTCGGCAGCGGGGTCGGTTCCGTCGTCGGAGCGGGTGTCGGGGTCGGTACCGCTGCGGTGACCGCAAGGGGCACCCGCACGACGGTGCCGGATTCCTTGGCCGTCAGGGTGAGGATGCTGCTGGCGGCGGCGTCGGCCGGCACCGTGACGGTGACGGTGGCGGCGCCATTGGCGTCAACGGATGCCGGAGCGAAGGTCGTGCTGCTGCCGCCCCAGGCCACGGCGAGCTGGCTGTTCTTCGGTGCGCCGGTGGAGGTGAGGTTCAGCTGCGAGACGGAGAAGCTGACGCTGTCGCCGGGCTTGACGGCCGTGGCCGGCACACCGGTGACGGAGGCCTGGCGAGCTGCGAACAACGGTGACAGCGGGCTGTTGGCGGTGATGTAGGAGATCCAGGCGTCCCGGTCGACCAGGCCGGAGTCCCGGGTGCCGGTGCCCTGCGCGAAGATCCGGAAGTTGTCGCCGCCGGTGAGCAGGAAGTTGAACGAACCGATCCGGTAGCCGCGGGCGGGGTCGATGGGCTTGCCGTCGATCCAAATGCCCGTGATGCGATCGCCTTCGGCGCGAGTCGCGTCAAACGTGTAGTTCACGTTGTCGGACAGGCCGAGCTGCAGGTACGCGCGGCTGGGCACGGCGCCCTTGTCGTCACGCTGCCACTGCTGCTCGAGAGCCGTCTTGAACTGGGCGCCGGTGAGGGTGGTGGTCCACAGGTTGTTCAGGAACGGCAGCACCGCGTTGGCCTCGGCGAAGCTGACCGACGAGTCCGGGGTGGTCGAGAGCTCGGCGCGCATGCCGCCGGGGTTCACGATGCCGATCTCGGCGCCGCCCTTGGCCGGGTCGGACAGGGAGGCGCGCAGCGAGTTGGCCACCAGGGTGCCGAGCGTCGACGGAGCGGACCGGTCCTCAACCACCGGGGTGGCGCCGCCGATGGAGGCGCGGGTGATCGGCGCGGTGATCGAGCCGACCGCGACGCTGCCGGTGACGGCCGCCTGGGCGAGCGCGGCATCCGTGATGGACTTGACCGTGGCGACGCGGGGGAATGCGCTGACCAGGTCGGCGTCGGCGGTGGTGCTGCGCTTGACGTTCTGGTTGGTCACCGTGCTGGTGCTCTGGGTGGCGGGGTCGTAGCTGAGCACGACCTGGCCGATGTTCTCGCCGTAGCTGCCGGTCTGCAGCACCGGACGGGTCACGCCCGCCGCTGCGCCGGGAACCTGGGCGTTCCAGGCGTACTGCTTGTGGGTGTGGCCGGTGAAGATGGCGTCGACAGCGGATGAGGTCTGCGTCACGATCTTCGCGAACGCGCTGTCGGTGAGGGCGAGTTCCTGCTCGAGGGTGGCGTTCTCCACCGTGCCGGATCCGGCGCCCTCGTGGTACTCGGCGATGATGACGTCGGCCTCACCGTTCTCGGTGTTGCCGTCGGTGAGCTGCGCGGCGACCCGGTTGACCGCGGCGACGGGGTCACCGAAGCTCACAGTCGAGATGCCGTTGGGCGAGACCAGGGTGGGGGTCTCCTCCGTGACGGTGCCGATGATGGCGACCTTCACGCCCTGCACGTCCTTGATCGTGTACTCCTGCAGAGCGGGGGTTTCGGTGCCGGCGAGGTAGACGTTCGCGCCGAGGTAGTCGAAGTCGGCCTCGTCGGAGACCCGTCCGGTGAGGTCGGCGACGCCCTGGTCGAATTCGTGGTTGCCGACCGCGGAGGCCGACAGCTCGAGCGCGTTGAGCACATCGAGGGTCGGGGTGTCCTTCTGCGACGCGGAGGCGTACAGCGAGGCGCCGATGTTGTCACCGTCCGAGAGGAACAGGGTGCTGTCGGGGTGCTGGGCGCGCAGTGTCTCGACGGTTCCGGCGAACTTCACGGTGTTCGCGTCGATGCGTCCGTGGAAGTCGTTGATGTTCAGCAGGTTCAGCTGCACCGCGCCTTCCGGTGCGGCGAATGCGGGCACCGCCACGACGGGAGCGGCCACGAGGCACGCTCCGATCAATGCGGCGAAGGCCAGCCGAAGCGGGCGGGACGGATTGTGCGACATTGTTCTCCTCGAAAGTCGACCTGTGATGACGGGATGCGGGATGACGGGGTGCGTGATGGCGGTGATGGGTCTGGCGGTGTCGGCAGCCTAACGACGCTGGATGTCCGGCGGGTTACGTAGCGTCAACGTGCTCGGATGAGCAGCCAGGTGGCGGTCTGCCCAACATGTGAGCAGTGCGGGTGGGGGTGGGGGTGGGGCCGGGCACCGGTGGCGTCGGTGCCCGGCCGTCGAGGGGTGGAGCGCCGGTCAGGCGCCGGTGACGGTGCCGCGGCGCCGGCGTGCGAGCACGGTGCCCGTCAACACGGAGCCGAGCAGCAGCAGGAGCAGGGCGCCGCCCAGCACGGGCAGCGGCTCCACGCCCGTGCTCGCCAGGCCGCCCGTTGCTGCCGTGCCGACCGCGACGACGGTGATCTCGGTCCATCCGATCACGCCGCCTGCGGCGTCCTGCAGGATGATCCGGTGCGTGCCGGCGGCCAGGTCGGCGGGCAGGGCGGTGGTCACCGTGCCCGCGGCACTGACCCGCAGCCAGCCGCCGAGGTTGACCGGGGTGGAGCGCACCCAGGCGGACACCGTCTCGCCGGCGTGCTGCGTGCCGGCCGTGATGGTGATGGCCGAGCCGGCCGTGTACCGCAACAGGTTCGTGCTGATCCGGTCACGGAGCGCGGCGGTCAGGGAGCTCTCCGGCGCGGCGGTGGGTGACCCGGCGGGGGTCTCCGGCGTGATGGGCGGGGTAGGCGCCGGCGTGGTCGGGGCGGGAGTGGTCGGTCCGGGGGTCGGCGCCGGGGTGCTGGGCTCCGGTGCCGGCTCGGTCGGGGTCGCCAGGTTCAGGCCGAGCACCACGGGGTCGTGGTCGGAGGAGCGGTACGGGTCGGCGACGTAGAAGTCGGTGACGTTGGAGTTGTACCGGCTGTACTCGAGGGCCACCGATTCGACCGAGTTGATGTTCCACACATCCACCGCCGCCACGGCGGCATCCGCCTCGACCGACGCGAAGACGTGGTCGAGGGAGCCGACCGAACCGTCGTAGGCGTAGGTGTACTCGCCGCTCTTGGCCTCCTGGTTGAGATATCCGGCGTCGGTGATCACCTTGATCGGGTCTTCCTGGTCGTAGGCGTTAAAGTCGCCGGTGAGGAACACCCGGTCGATGCCGGTCTGCGCCGACATGGTGTCGGCGAAGGCCACCAGGGCGGTCGCCTGGTTCACGCGGGAGGCGTTGGACGCACCCTGCCCGTCGCCCATGTCGGCGTCCACGCCCGTGCCGGACCCCTTCGACTTGAAGTGGTTGACGATGGTGAGGAACCGGCTGCCGGTGTCGCCGACCAGCTGGAAGGCCTGGGCGAGCGGCTGGCGGGCGTTGCTGAACGCGGCGGAGCCGGTGAGGATGGTCGACGCGCCCACGGTTTCGACCGCGGCCTTCTGGTAGATGAAGGCGGTGCGGATGACGTCCTCGTTGGCCGGCAGTGCCGCCGGGGACGGCACGTACGCCCAGGTGTCCGTGCCGAGATCGGCGTTCAACGCGGCCACGAGAGTGCCCAGCGCGGTGTCGCGGTCCTTGCCGAACACTGCGGAGTTCTCGATCTCCTCGAGCGAGATGACCTGCGCGTCGAGGGCGTTGATGGCCGCGACGATCTTGGCCTGCTGGCGCAGGAAGTTCGCCTGGTCGGCGGCGCCGCGGGCGTCGCATCCGCTGCGCACGGTGATGTTGGCCCCGGAGCGGTCGGTGTAGAAGCTGCAGCCGGTGAGGGTGTCGCCCGTGGTGGAGAAGTAGTTGAGCACGTTGAAGGTGCCCAGGCGGATGTCGCCACCCACGTCCTCCGGGGCCGCCGTGCGGGTGTCGGCGAACGTGGCCGGCTGCACGGTGGCGGCGTTGCCCGGCACGAGCGCTTCGCGCGGCTGGAGCTTCCAGGCGGAGTTGCGGTAGTCCAGGATCACCGGCTGGGTGAAGGTGGCGGCCGCGCCGATGCGCACGGGGTCCTCGGTGGACAGGTAGGGAACCGGCTTGCCCTGATTGCTAGAGCTGAGGTAGTTGGTGCTGGCGCCGTCGTCGAGGGTGATCGCCCGGGCGGCGTTCGCGGCCACGGCGGCCGTGTAACCGGCGCTGCCGGGACGGTCGGTCACGGTGGGGTTGACCAGGGGCGTGGTGCCGGCCGCGAGGCCGATCTCGGCGTACTGGTTGGTGGTGTAGTTGTTGGTGACCGTGAAGTCGCCGACCGGGCTGACGAGCATCCCTTCGAGACGTTCCCGCTCGGCGTCGGTGCTCGGCAGCCGCAACTCGCTGGCGACCGGTGCGGCGATGCCGCTGCCGTCGAGGGGGGTGATGTCGGCCAGGGTGCCGATGGTCAACTGGGTCAGGCCGTAGTACTCACTGACCGCCCCGACGACGCTCACGTAGTCGCCGACCGCGACCGGGCTCACCAGGGTCTTGGTGTACACGAAGATGCCCTGCGAGGCCGTTTCGGTGCTGCTGCCTCCGGTGCCCGGCGTCTGCAGGTAGAAGCCGGCGAACCCGCCGACGGGGTAGGCGGCGGTGACGATGCCGACGGTTTTCACGGTGCTGCCGACCAGCGGGCTGGTGTCGCCGGTGCCCTGGATGGCGCTGATCGCGGTGGTGTCGGTCGGCGGCGCAGGCGGCGTCGTGGGTTCGGGTGTGTCAGTGGGCGGCGGGGTCGGGGTGGCCGCCGTCTGGCCGGCCGCGTTGGTGGGTGTGATGCTCGCCGACAGGCTGATGTCGGTGGCGTTGTTGTCGGTGTCGGCGAACGCGGTGCGGTTCAGTGACTTGACGTCGGTGTTGGATGACGGAGCCGGGGCGACGGCGCCTTCGAAGGTGAGGGAGGCGCCGTAGCCCACCAGGTCGATCACGTTCGGGTTACCGGCGGCGTTGCCGGACTCGAGGCTGAGTGGCAAGGTGGAGTCAGCGAGGATGAGGGTACCGGTGGTGCCGCTGGGGTTGAGGGTGGAGACCTGGTCGGGGGTGGGCAGGGCCGCACCGTTCGCGCCGTTCGCATTCGACCCGCCGGAGACGAGATAGTACCCCTTGGCCGGGATCGTTCCGGTCAAAGCGACGGCCGCCGGGCTGTCGGTGACGACGCCGGTGGCCTTGCGGTACTGCAGCGACCAGGCGGAGAGGTCGATGGCAGTGTCGGTGGGGTTGTACAGCTCGACGAACTTGGCCGAGAAGGCCGCGCCGGCGCTGCCTCCGCTGAGGTAGGCCTCGTTGATGACGACGCCGGTGCCGGCCGTGTTGGCCTGGGCGGGGAACGCGACGACCGGGGCGAGCGCCAGGCACGCTCCCAACGCTGAGGCGAGGGCCAGCCGGAGCGGGCGGGGTGGGGCGAACGACATTGAAGACTCCTGGTGAATGCGATGAACGGCTGAATGAACAGGGTGCAGGGCAGCAGGGCAGCAGGTCGTACGGGGTGGAATTCGGGTTCCGGAAACAGCACACCGAGCAGGCGTTCGGGCGCGCCGCGCACGCCGAGGCGGGCAGCGCACACCCGAGGCGAGTCGGCCGGGAAGTGCTGTCCGGTGAGCTTAACGACCGACTGTGTCCGGTTGGTTACGAGAGATCTAATTGCTCAAATGAGCAGGGAAATGATCCCTCGGCCCACATCTGAGCGGATGTCAGGTCAGGCGCTTGAGCATCCGGGTGTTGCCGAGGGTGTTCGGCTTCACGCGGGCGAGGTCGAGGAACTCGGCGACACCCTCGTCGGGAGAGCGCACGAGTTCGGCATAGACGTGCGGGTCGACGGTCTCAGTGCCCATGTCGAGGAATCCGTGGCGGGTGAAGAAGCCCACCTCGAAGGTGAGGCAGAACAGCCGGCTGAGCCCGAGCTCGCGGGCATCCGCTTCGAGCCGGACGAGCAGGGCGTGACCCACTCCGCGGCCGAGCCAGTCCTGCGATACCGCGAGGGTGCGCACCTCGCCGAGGTCCTCCCACATGACGTGCAGGGCGCCGCAACCCACCAGAGCGCCGTGGGCGTCTTCGACGACCCGGAACTCCTGCACGGCCTCGTAGAAGACCACCCGGTCCTTGCCGAGGAGGATGCGCTGCTGAACGAGCGGTTCAACGAGTTCCTGGATGAGCGGCACATCGCTCGTGCGGGCCCGACGGACCGTGAAACCCTGCTCTGTCACGCCCGCCCACTCTCTTGGCCGCTTCGGGCCGTTGATGTTGCTGAAAGGTCCAGTCTAGGGCGGCGCTTGGGCCGCGTCCGGGCCGGGTTAACGAGGGAACGGCCCGGCGGAATCCGCCGGGCCGTTCCTCAGAGTGGTGCTAGTCGCTCGTGATGGCGAGGTCGGGCGTGCCCGGGCCGGTGCCAACTCCCGCGGCGGTGTTGATGCCCACCGAGACGGCCTCGTTGCGGTTCGTCGTGGTGAACACGTACTCCCCGTCGACGAAGTCCACGTGCACGTGGTCGCCGGCGTTCAGCTCGCCGTGCAGGATCTTCTCGCTCAGACGGTCCTCCACCTCACGCTGGATCGCGCGACGCAGCGGCCGGGCACCGAGTGCGGGGTCGAAGCCCACCTCGATGAGGTGTTCCTTCACCGCCAGGGTGAGGTCGATGGTCATGTCGCGGTCGAGCAGCCGGTCACCCAGTCGCTTGACGAACAGGTCCACGATCTGCAGCAGTTCCGGCTTGGACAGCTGCGGGAAGACGATGATCTCGTCAACACGGTTGAGGAACTCGGGCTTGAAGTGCTTCTTCAGCTCCTCGTTCACCTTTCCGCGCATCCGGTCGTAGCTGGTCGCCGTGTCGCCCTCGAGCTGGAACCCGACGGGCGAGCCGCTGATGTCCCTGGTGCCGAGGTTGGTGGTCATGATGATGACGGTGTTCTTGAAGTCGATCACGCGACCCTGGCCATCCGTCAACCGGCCCTCTTCCAGAATCTGGAGGAGCGAGTTGAAGATGTCGGGGTGAGCCTTCTCGATCTCGTCGAACAGCACCACGGAGAACGGCTTGCGGCGCACCTTCTCGGTGAGCTGGCCGCCCTCTTCGAAGCCGACGAACCCGGGAGGAGCACCGAACAGTCGCGAGACGGTGTGCTTCTCGCCGTACTCGCTCATGTCGAGCGAGATCATGGCTGCCTCGTCGTCGAAGAGGAACTCCGCGAGGGCCTTGGCGAGCTCGGTCTTACCGACACCGGTGGGGCCGGCGAAGATGAACGAACCGCTCGGACGCTTCGGGTCCTTCAGGCCCGCACGGGTGCGACGGATAGTCTTGGCGAGCGCCGAGATGGCCTCTTCCTGACCGATGACGCGCTGGTGCAGTGCCTTCTCCATGAAGACGAGCCGCGAGGACTCCTCCTCGGTGAGCTTGAACACGGGAATGCCGGTGGCCTGCGCCAGGACCTCGGCGATCAGGCCCTCGTCGACCACGGCGGTGGTCTTGACGTCGCCGGACTTCCACTTCTTCTCCAGGCGCAGACGCTCGCCGAGGAGGTTCTTCTCCTCGTCGCGCAGGCCAGCGGCCTTCTCGAAGTCCTGGTCCTCGATCGCGGTCTCCTTGGCAGCACGGACCACGGCGATCTTCTCGTCGAATTCGCGCAGCTCCGGCGGGCTCGACAGGATCGAGAGGCGCAGGCGTGCGCCGGCCTCGTCGATCAGGTCGATGGCCTTGTCGGGCAGGAAGCGGTCGGAGACGTAGCGGTCGGCGAGGTTGGCCGCGGCCACGAGGGCGCCATCGGTGATGGAGACCTTGTGGTGCGCCTCGTACCGGTCGCGCAGACCCTTGAGGATGTTGATGGTGTGCGGCAGCGACGGCTCGTTCACCTGGATGGGCTGGAAGCGACGCTCGAGAGCGGCATCCTTCTCGAAGTGCTTGCGGTACTCATCGAGCGTGGTCGCACCGATGGTCTGCAGTTCACCGCGGGCGAGCAGGGGCTTGAGGATCGACGCCGCGTCGATGGCGCCCTCGGCGGCACCTGCTCCGACGAGGGTGTGGATCTCGTCGATGAACACGATGATGTCACCGCGGGTGCGGATCTCCTTGGTGACCTTCTTCAGGCGTTCTTCGAAGTCACCGCGGTAGCGGCTGCCGGCGATCAGCGAGCCCAGGTCGAGCGAGTAAAGCTGCTTGTCCTTGAGCGTCTCGGGCACATCGCCCTTGACGATCGCCTGGGCGAGGCCCTCGACGACGGCGGTCTTGCCGACGCCGGGTTCACCGATGAGCACGGGGTTGTTCTTGGAGCGGCGGGAGAGGATCTGCATGACCCGCTCGATCTCCTTCTCGCGCCCGATGACCGGGTCGAGTTTGTTGTCGCGCGCCGCCTGCGTGAGGTTGCGTCCGAACTGGTCGAGAATCTGGCTGCCCGCGGGGCCGGCTGCGGTCTCGTTCGCGCCCACCTGCACCTGCTCCTTTCCCTGGTAGCCGGAAAGGAGCTGGATGACCTGCTGGCGCACCCGGTTGAGGTCGGCGCCGAGCTTGACCAGCACCTGGGCGGCCACGCCCTCGCCCTCGCGGATGAGCCCGAGCAGAATGTGCTCGGTTCCGATGTAGTTGTGGCCGAGCTGCAGGGCTTCCCGCAGGCTCAGCTCGAGGACCTTCTTGGCACGAGGCGTGAACGGGATGTGCCCGGTGGGCTGCTGCTGGCCCTGGCCGATGATGTCCTGCACCTGTTCGCGCACGGCATCCAGGGAGATGCCGAGGCTCTCCAGGGCCTTGGCGGCCACGCCTTCACCCTCGTGGATGAGACCGAGCAGAATGTGCTCGGTTCCGATGTAGTTGTGGTTGAGCATCTTGGCCTCTTCCTGGGCCAGGACGACGACACGACGAGCTCGGTCGGTAAATCTCTCAAACATATGAACACTCCCTTGGCGCCAGGGCGGTTATGGCACCGATACAAAGAGAGTAACCAGCGCGAGCGCAGAACCGGGCCTCTGTTCGCCGTGGGCGTGACGGATGCCGACACCCGGCGTCACGCGCCACGAGCGGCCCGGGTCGGCGGAACCCGGACTATTCCGCGGAACCACTTGCCTAACACATCGACAATCGATATGTTTACCGCCTTGGACATATCGATAATCGTTAGGAACAGGACCCCATGCCGAGCACTCACCTCACCCGCACCGAACGCACCGAACGTTGGGAACGCCGGTCCGCCCGCGGGCTCACCTGGACCGTGCTCGTCGGGGCCGTCGGGTGGGGGCTGCTGGCCACCGTTGCCGGCATCGTCACCGTGCTGGCCCAGCTCCTGCAGGACCGCTTCGACCTGACCCTGCTCGCGGACACACCCGTGCCCGACGCGGCATCCGGCGGCACGGCCCGCCTGGTGGACGGCTCTTTCGACACTGCGGAGGTCACTGTCACCGGGCTCAGCGCCCTGCCCCGGTTCCTGCTCACCCTGGAGGGCGCCACGGCCGTGGCGACGACGCTGCTCGTCTCGGCGACCGTGGCCTACTTCTGCTGGGGAGTGCTGCGCCACCGACCGTTCAGCCGCCCCGTCTTCGCCCTGGTAGCACTGGTCGGCTACGCGCTGCTCCTGGGCACGATCCTCGGCCAGGGCTTCGGCGGGCTCGGCCGCATGATCGCGGCCGGCGAGCTGAACGGCGCCGGCGCCGATGGCTTCTGGCCGCTGGCCACCGTGGTCGATCTCGGCCCGGCCGGCACCGGTCTCGTGCTCCTCGTGGCCGCCGGGGCGATCTCGATCGGCCAGCGCATGCAGCGCGACACCGACGGCCTCATCTAGTGGCAGCCGTCGATGACGACGAGAGCACCGGCATCCACTGCCGGCTCGACGAACTGTTGGTCGAACGCTGCCTCACCCTCACCCGGCTCAGCGAGCTGGTCGGGGTGAGCGTGGTCAACCTGTCGGTACTGAAGAACGACCGGGCCAAGGCCATCCGCTACTCGACCCTGGCCGCGGTCTGTGTGGCGCTGGACTGCGAGGTCGGCGACCTGCTGGTGCGCGCCGACTGACCGGGGCCTTCGCCGAGTGCGGTGCCCTTGCCAGGGCTCGGGAGTGCGCAAATACTGGCTGCATCCAGTACAGCGCGACCAACCGACCCAGAACCGCAGGCGAAAGGCGGCGGCACCATGGACGGCACTCAGAACCTCGCTCCACAGGACGGCACGGCCGGCGGCTCGGCGATCGGCCAGGCCAGCGGCGCGGCCGCCCCGCCGGACCCGGCCGAGGAGATCGCCCGGCTCTCCGCCGAGAATGCCCGGCTGCGCGCGCAGGCCGGCCCGGCCGCCGACCACCGGGCGGCGGCGCGGTGGCGGGCGTTCTTCGCGGCGCTCCTGATCACCGTGGGTGTACTCCTGGCACCGGTGAGCGTGGTGGCCTACTGGACCAAGGGGTACGTCAACAACACCGACCAGGTGGTGTCCTCCCTCGCCCCGCTGGCCAAGGACCCGGCTGTGCAGGCGTATCTGGTCGACGAGATCGTCACCGTGGTCAACGACAACGTCGACATCGAGACCATCACCGGCGACCTCTTCACCGGGCTGCAGAGCCTGGATCTGCCGCAGCAGGCCAAGGACGCGCTGGCGCTGCTGGAGAAACCTGCGGTGCAGGGCATCCAGGGGCTGATCCGGTCGGCCGCGTCGAGCATCGTCACCTCGGACGCGTTCGCCCAGCTCTGGGCGCAAGCCGTCCGGGTGAGCCAGACCCAGATCGTCGCCGCGCTCGAGGGCGACCCCACCTCCGCGCTCGTGATCAGCGGCTCCGGCGAGCTGGGGATCCAGCTCGGCCCGATCATCTCCGAGGTCAAGAACGAGCTGGTCAACCGGGGCTTCACGCTGGCGCAGAACATCCCCGACGTCAACCGCACCATCGTGGTCGCTCAATCCGCCTCCCTCGTGCAGGCGCGCACGGCGTACCAGCTGCTGAACGTGCTGGGCTTCGTGCTGCCGCTGGTGAGCCTGGGGCTGATCGTGATCGGCATCCTGATGGCCCGGCGTCGCGCGCGCACCCTGATCTGGGCGGGGCTGACCCTGGCGGCGTCGATGGCGCTGCTGGCGGCGGGCGTCGCCGTGGGCCGCATCGTGTTCGTCAACTCAATCTCCCCCGCCTACCTGCCCAGCGACACTGCCCAGGCGCTCTACGATGCGGTGGTACCGATCATCAACGCCACTGCGCTGTCGGTGGGCCTGGTCGGCGTGACCGTGGCTGTCGTCGCCTACCTGGCCGGACCGTTCCGCGGCTCCACCGTCGTGCGGCGCACCACGGTCAACACCTCCGCCCGGCTCCGCCTCGCCGCGGCCGACGCCGGTGTCAGCACCGGTCGGTTCGGCGCCTTCCTCTACCAATACCGCCGGCTCGCCCACGTGCTCATCGGCCTGGCCGCTGCCGCCGTCGCGATCTTCTGGCGGCCGCTGACTCCCCCGGTGATCATCTGGACGGCCGTGCTCGCGCTGCTCGCAGTGCTCCTCGTGGAGCTTTTGCAGCGGCCGCCCACCGAGTCGATGGGAACCGATACGGCCGAGATCGCCCCCGAACCGCTGGGGCCGACCGAGCCGACCGCATCCGAGTCCGAGCAGCGTGAGGAGGTCCTCGCGTCCACCAGGCCGCTGCCGCCGGACGGACTCGGCGACCGCAACCAGACCGCGCCCACCGAGCCTCTGCCACCGTTATCGTCCAAGAGCGACACGGATTAGGGTCGGAGGGTGAGCAACCTGGAAACCGAACCGGCCGAACTCCTCTGCGACGGCAGTACGCCGATCGGCACCCTGACCGAGGCGCCCGCGCCGGTCGTCATCCTCGAGCCGCGCGACGTGCCCCTGGGTGGGCCCCGCGCCATGGGTGTGCGGCGCACGCTCCCCCAGCGCCGGCGCAGCCTGATCGGCGCCTGGTGCTTCGTGGACCACTACGGGCCAGACGACGTCTCCGTCACCGGTGGCATGGTCGTGCCGCCGCATCCGCACACCGGGCTGCAGACCGCGAGCTGGCTCTTCGCCGGTGAGGTCGAGCACCGCGACAGCGTCGGCAGCCTGGCGCTCGTGCGTCCGGGTGAGCTCAACCTGATGACCGCCGGGGCCGGCATCAGCCACTCCGAGGTGTCGACGCCGGCCACGACGGCCCTGCACGGCGTGCAACTGTGGATCGCGCTGCCCGAGCTCACCCGGCACCAGGCCCCGCACTTCGAGAACCACGTCATCGCCCCCGTCACCCTGAACGGTGTCACCCTGCACGTGTTCATCGGCAGCCTGGCCGGGCAGACCGCGGCGGCCCTTGGCGATACCCCCCTGGTCGGCGCCCAGCTGGACCTGCCCGCCGGGGCCTCGATCGACCTGGAGGTGCAGAGCGCCTTCGAGCACGGGGTGCTCGTCGACACCGGTGCGGTCTCGGTCGCCGGCACCCCGGTGCGGCAGTACGAGCTGGGCTTCGTCGATGCCGGGCGCCGGCGCATCCGCGTGGAGAACACCGGCGAGGCGCACGCCCGCGTACTGCTGCTGGGCGGCGAGCCGCTCGGCGAGCAGATCGTGATGTGGTGGAACTTCATCGGCCGCAGCCACGAGGAGATCACCGCATGGCGGGCCCAGTGGCAGTCCGACGTGATCGACGAAACGGATGCGGCCGGCCCGTTCGGCCACGTCGCGTACCACGGCGCCGCCCTGCCGGCACCGGTTCTGCCCACCGTGCGGCTGAAGCCCCGGGACTGAACGCGCCTACTGAACGGCCGAGGTCAGCCGGGCCAGGTTGTCCAGGATCGTCGAACGCAGCGGCTGCTTCATCCACTCGTCCAGGGTGAGCTCCCGGCTGTCGGCCCGGTAGCCGTCTTCCACCTCGCGGAGCGCCTCCACGAAGGAGTGCCCGCGCACCATCAGCGACACCTCGAAGTTGAGGCTGAACGAGCGCATGTCCATGTTGCTCGAGCCGATCACGGCCACGTCGTCATCGATCGTGAAGTGCTTGGCATGCAAGACGTACGGCGCCTTGTACATGTAGATCTTCACGCCCGCGCGCAGCAGTTCCTCGTAGTACGAGCGCTGGGCGTGGTACACGAGGGCCTGGTCGCCGATCTCGGAGACGAACAGCTCAACGTGCAGGCCGCGCTGTACCGCCGTGGTGATCGCGTACATGATCGACTCGTCCGGCACGAAGTACGGGCTCGTGATCACGATGCGTTCCTGCGCGTAGTACAGCAGCGCGAGGAAGAGGCGCAGGTTGTTCTCGCCCACGAAGCCGGGGCCGCTGGGCACCACCTGGCAGTCGATGGCATCCGAGATGTCTTCGGGGTGCACGGGCTCGATGTCGCGGGTGAGCAGCTCGTTGGTCTCGCTGTACCAGTCGGTGATGAAGATGGCGTTCAGGCCCGACACGATGGGGCCCTCGAGCCGCACCATGAGGTCCTTCCACTTGAGTCCGCGGCGGATGTTGGACTTCATGTTGTAGGTGCGGTCGATCACGTTCTGCGAGCCCATGAACCCGATCCGGCCGTCCACGATGACGAGCTTGCGGTGGTTGCGCAGGTCGGGTCGCTGCCACTTGCCCTTGAACGGCTGCAGCGGCAACATCAGTTCCCACTTCACGCCGGAGTCGGTGAGGCGCCGTTTGGTGCGCTTGAATCCGGGCTTCCGTGCCGACTGGATGTGGTCCATCAGCACCCGTACGGTCACACCGCGCTTGACCGCGTTCTCCATGGCGTCGAAGAACCCCGCCGTGGTGTCGTCCAGGGAGAGGATGTAGAACTCCACGTGAACGTACTTGGTCGCCCTGTCGATGTCGGCGGCCATCGCGGCGAGGGTCTCCTCGTAGTGGCCGTGCAGGCGGGCCCGGTTGTCGCCCACCAGCGGCATGGCGCCGAGGTTGCGGTTGAGCTCCACCACCGACTCCAGCCAGCCGGGCCAGGGGTGTTCCCGGGTGACCCGTTCCATGCCCGCGGTGCTGTCGAGGATGAACTGGTTGATCTCCGCCTGCTTCTCGACGCGCTTCTTGGGCAGCGTGCGGAAGCCGATCAGCAGGAACAGGAGCGCCCCGAAGTACGGGATCAGGAAGATCGCCAGCAGCCAGGCCATCCCGGAGGTGGGCCTGCGGTTGCGCGGGACCACGATGATGGCCACGACCCGGATGGCGAAGTCAACAAGGAACGCCACCACAAGGAGGATGGTGGACAGGTCGATTCCGAACACGTTTAGCCGGCCGGTTTGTCGAGGCCGAGCTTGGCCCGTTCTTCGGCTTCGATGCGCGCGTAGGCGTTTCGCTCCGTGCGGTCGGCCCGGATGATGGCACGCATGATGATCCAAAAGATCACGCCGACCAGAACCGTGGGCGCGAGCGAAAACAGTGCGTTGGCCCAGAAGTCATCCATAGTCACTCCAGCCTACGCTGTCCCGCCCCCGCCCCATCCGCGAGCTGTCGCTTAAGCACCAGGATTCCCCGGTTTTGCGTGCTTGTCTCACAGTTCGCGGGAGGGTCCGGGGGTTATTTGACGAGGATGCCCCAGATGCCCGAACCCAGCAGGTACAGGCCGATGCCGCCCACCACGATCCAGATCATGATCCGGTTGGTCGACGGACCCTTCTTGCCGCCGTCGTCGTCGGGCTTCAGCTCGTCCTTGGGCAGAAAAGTCATCATGCGGTCACTTTACCAACGGGAAGAGGATGGTCTCGCGGATGCCGAGGCCGGTGAGGGCCATCAGCAGCCGGTCGATGCCCATTCCCATGCCACCGGTGGGCGGCATGCCGTGCTCGAGCGCCCGCAGGAATTCCTCGTCCAGGCGCATCGCCTCGGGGTCGCCGCCCGCGGCGAGCCGGGCCTGTTCCACGAAACGTTCGCGCTGCACGACGGGGTCGACGAGCTCGGAGTAGCCGGTGGCCAGTTCGAAGCCGCGGATGTAGAGGTCCCACTTCTCCACAACACCGTCGATGGAGCGGTGCCCGCGTACGAGCGGGCTGGTGTCCACCGGGAAGTCGAGCACGAAGGTGGGACGCACGAGGTCGCCCTTGACGAAGTGCTCCCAGAGCTCTTCGACGTACTTGCCGTGGATCGGGTGGTCGACCTCGACCCCCTCGGCCGCGGCGAGCTGCTGCAGCTCGGCCAGCGGGGTGGCGGGGCTGATGGTGCGTCCCACGGCGGCCGAGAGGCTGTCGTACATGCTGATGCGGTCCCACTGGCCGCCCAGGTCGTACTCGGTGCCGTCGGCCCAGGTCACGACGTGCGAGCCGCCGGTGATGGCTGCGGCGGCATCCTGGATGAGGGTCTGGGTGAGCTCGGCGATCGAGGTGTAGTCGCCGTACGCCTCGTAGGCCTCGAGCATGGCGAACTCGGGCGAGTGGGTGGAGTCGGCGCCCTCGTTGCGGAAGTTGCGGTTGATCTCGTAGACCCGGTCGATACCGCCGACGACGGCGCGCTTGAGGAAGAGCTCCGGGGCGATGCGCAGGAACAGCTCGGTGTCGAAGGCGTTGCTGTGCGTGGAGAACGGCCGGGCGGAGGCGCCGCCGTGCATGGTCTGCAGCATCGGCGTCTCGATCTCGAGGAAGCCGCGCGCGGTGAAGGTGGCGCGCAGGCTCGCGACGGCCTGCGAGCGCTGCACGACGGTGCGGCGGGCCTGGTCGCGGGCAATGAGGTCGAGGTAGCGGCTGCGCACCCGGGTCTCCTCGCTGAGTTCGGAGTGCAGGTTGGGCAGCGGCAGCAGCGCCTTGGCGGCCACCTGCCACTCGGAGACCATGATGGAGAGCTCGCCACGGCGGGAGGAGATGACCTCACCGGAGACGAAGACGTGGTCGCCGAGGTCGACGAGGTCCTTCCAGGCCGCGAGGGACTCCTCACCGACGGCGGCGAGCGACACCATGGCCTGGATGCGGCTGCCGTCGCCGGACTGCAGGCTGGCGAAGCACAGCTTGCCGGTGTTGCGCAGGTGCACGATGCGGCCGGCCAGGCCCACTGTGACGCCCGTGGCGGCATCCGCCTCGAGGTCGCCGTATTCGGCGCGCACGGCGGGGATGGTGTGGGTGACGGGCACCGACACCGGGTAGGCACCACCGCCGGCGTTGGTTGCCGCCGCGTTCAGGCGGTCGCGCTTGGCCAGGCGAACGGCCTTCTGCTCGGACAGTTCGGCCGCTGCGGCCTGCGCGTCCTGCTCGTCAGTGCCGGACGTGTGGCCGGGCGCGGCGTCGGGGGTGGTGCTCATGCGGTTCTCCGTCGGTGGGCGTGCGCGGGCCGCAGCCAGCGCCTGGGAAAGGCGGTTAGGGGATGTCCAGTGCGATGTTGTCGATGAGCCGGGTGCTGCCGACCACCGCGGCGACCAGCATTCTGGCCGGGCCTCGGTAGTCGTCGGCGACCGGCAGGTAGGTGTGCGGGTGCACGACAACGAGATAGTCCAGTTTAACCAGTGGCTGAGCGCCGATTACCGCGTGCGCCGCCACGATCGCGGCCGGCACACCAGCGGAGGCGGCAGCGGCGGCGGCCGCGAGGCCCACCGACAGCGAACGGGCCGCGTCGCGGGCGGGGTCGTCGAGGTTGCGGTTGCGGCTCGACAGGGCCAGGCCGTTGTCCTCGCGCACGGTGGGAACGACCTCGATGCCGAGCCTGAGGTTGAGGTCGGCGACCATGCGCTCCACGAGGAACACTTGTTGGGCGTCCTTCTGGCCGAACACGGCGATGTCGGGTTCGACGATGTTGAACAGCTTCGCCACCACCGTGAGCATGCCGTCGAAGTGGCCGGGACGGGCCGCGCCCTCGTACAGGCTGCCGATCGCGCCGGCGGTGACGCGGGTGGAGGACGCTCCGTCCGGGTACATCTCGCGAATCGTGGGCGCGAACACGAACGCGGCGCCCTCCTTGGCCAGCACCGCCACGTCGGCGTCGAGGGTGCGCGGGTAGGTGTCGAGATCTTCGTTCACGCCGAACTGCAGCGGGTTCACGAAGATGGAGACCACGACGATGGCGCCGAGGTCCGCGGCGCGGCGCACGAGGGCGCGGTGGCCGGCGTGCAGGGCGCCCATGGTGGGTACGAGCACGACATGGGCGTCGCCGCCTTGGGCGGCGACGTTCTGCTTGGCGAGGCAGAGTTGGCCCCGCAGCTCATCGATGGTGTCGATGACTTCTGGCTTGGTGAGCACGGTCACTGGTCCTCCGGGTCGAACGGGTATGGCAGGTCGAACGGGTGGGGCAAGGTGTCGAGGTCGTCGAGCGGATGCGTGGCCCCGTTGCGGGTGAGCGCGTTCTCGATGGCCGATCGCACAAGCGGCGCGATCACGGCGCCGGGCTGCTCGATGCCGATGCCCTGCAGCAGCCGGGTGGACTGCTCGACGATCGAGGTGGAGAACGCCGTGGCGGTCTCGATGGCCTCGGCGTAGGCGGCGCGGTCGGCTTCGGCCACGATCACCGGTTCACCGCCCATCTCCACCACCAGGGCCTGACCGATCGGCAGTACAGGGGCGGGGGCGGTGACGGCGAAGTAGCTGTCGGCCAGCCGGCTGATGTCCAGGCTGGTCCCGGTGAACGACATGGCCGGGTG